>JBKBRY010000010.1:0-54860 GCA_046291925.1 Leptonema sp. (in: bacteria)
TCTGAGCAGAATTGTCCTCTTGCACATAACTATGTAATGAGGAGTCAATGGAGCAGGCAGAAAAATCAGATCAAGATTCTATTTTGGGATGATTGTTAGGTGATTTGAATTTTAATAATCAATTCATTCAATTTATTTATAAATATTTATAAACAAAAATGAATAAAAATACAAAACATAAAAATGAAACCTAAAAACTTTATTTTTGATTTTGTTTTGCAAATTTTTATAGTCCTCAAATTTGGTTTTTCAGAAAAAGAAATCTACTTGATTCATTTCCAAATCCATCAGATAGATGAATCATCATTATGGTATAGAATCGATAATTTCATTATAAATAAACAAGAATTCATTCATGATCATTGCAGTAGCACCCCATATAATTTTATTCTGTATATAAAAAGCTGGAACATTAATTTTCTTAGGAATTAGTGAATTATAAATTGTAACGAATTGTTTTTTTTTATTTTTTGGATCTAAAAAATCTCTCAATGAAAATACCAATACTTCTTCCACTTCTTTTTTATCAATACGAAATTCTGGAGTTTGATTCATAATTGCAACAAAAGGGTGCACTAAAAAATTACTAACTGGTATATACAGAGAAGAAAGTTTCCCCAAAACATTAAATTCTTCTACTTTTAATCCAATTTCTTCCTCCACTTCTCGTAAGGCAGTATTCATAAATCCAAGATCTTTAGTTTGATCAAATTGACCTCCAGGCAAACCAATTTGCTTGGAGTGGGGACCCTTTTCCTTTGGACGTTGGATAAAAGGAATCACTATATCATTTTTATCCAAAATTAAACATAACAAAACAGAGGCATTTTTGAAATTATTTTTTTTAGGGAATAAATCTTCGTATCGAAATCTACTGCTCATTTCCATCCAGGCTTTTTCTTTGGGAAGTTCTTTATTTAATTTGTCTTTTAAAATTGGAATGATTTTTTCAAAATTTTTCATAATAAAATTCATCTCGAAAAAAAATTTCACCTATGGATATGGTATCTGATGGATGATTTTTATGAATTTCCTCAATTATAAGTTTTACCCATCTTTGATAAATATTTTCAGGGAAACCTCCAGATTTTAGAATTTTTCTTTTAGGAAGTGTAAATTTCTGCCATCCTAACTTTTTTTCAATCAAAACAGTAAACACAAATGACTTTACTGGCTGGTCTGGGAATCTATAGTCTTTATTAATATGATAAAGCTTTTGCTCATAAAAAATCAAAACAACTTTTTTGGGTATATGAAACTTTAAATCTTCTTCATTAAAGTAAATCCAGAATTCTAATAACTGATTTTCTTTAGGGGGAAATTCCGATAAATTATGTGTTGGAGAAAGTTCAATTACAAAAGCAGTTTCCTTTGGATGTATAATTAAATTTTCTTGGGAATCATTTATAGATTTCGTTTTAAAAAACTCTTTACAAGAAGTATATAAATTTCTATCAAAACAATTTGGTATCTTTACTTGATCTGTAAAAAAAGAATTTGTTGAATAAACCACTTTCTTATCAAAACTGGAAATCTGTTGAACATTAAAATATGAGCGAATTGGGAAAAAATAGATTAAAAATACATAAATCAAAACCACAAAATAAAAGAATTTCATAATAATAGTATAACGAAAACACAAACTCTATCAAGAATTTTTTTAGAAAATTAAAAAGTAATTTTTTTTAGTTCTCTATAGAAAGGTTTTAATTTTGAATAAATTTTTAAATAAATTTTTTTATAAATTGTATCATAGAATTTATGATTGTGGGGATTCGGATATATCCATTTACCCTTTTTATACATATTTTTAACAGTTTCTTGAATTGTTGGATAAATACCCATACCATAAGCTGTAATCATTGCAGAACCCAAACCAGAAGCTTCTGAGATCATTGGTTTCTCTACAATTCGATTAAAGATATCTGCTGTGATCTGTAAGGCTATATCACTATTGGAACCTCCTCCACCTACCGAAATTCTTGGGATATTTGTTTTTAATTTCTTTTCAATCCTTTCTGCTCCTTCTCGCAACGAAAAAGCAATCCCTTCTAAGATAGCACGATAAAGATGATATTTATTGTGCCAATCAGAAAAACCAATGATAGCTCCTTTCGCTTCTGGTCCAGGGATACGAATTCCTGGTGACCAATAAGGCTGTAAGAGCAAACCCATAGAACCTATTGGAATTTGTTTGATTTTTTCTTCTAAAACCTCTTCTACACTACAACCTTTTTTCTTCGCTTCTTCCATTTCGGAATGGGCAAATTGTTCTTTAAACCAGCTTATAAGCCAAAACCCGCGAAAAATTTGAATTTCCAAAGAATAATGATTGGGTATTACAGAAGGATAAGGAGGAATAAAGGGAATTGCTTCTTTATAATTCTTAGAAATTACATTCACTGTAGCAGTTGTACCAAAACTTAAATGGAAAGAAGAAGCATCCATTACTCCACATCCTAAGGTTTCGCAAGCTTTATCTGCACCAGAAGCGATTAAAGGTAATTTTTCTGGGATTCCAGTTTCTTTAGAAGCTTGGTAGGTAATAGTTCCCAGAAGTTTTCCTGGTTCAATCAATTTTGGCAACATATTTAGATTTAAAGGAGCCAGTTTCCACTTCCAACTATGTTTCGAAGCCCATGCTTGTTTTTTATAATCAAAAGGTATATAAGCAACTTGAGAAGCCACTGAATCCACAAATTCATTTGTTAATTTAAAAGTTAAATATCCCGACAAAAGTAAATATTTAAAAGTTTGATTCCATGCATCGGGTTGATTTTTATATATCCAACTAGCCTCAATTTGCTTCTGAAAATATTCAATAGCTTCTTTCATACCAATTATTTTAAAAATCCAGTCCCAAAAAGGGATAGGATCTATATCTTTTAATTGCCTCTGATCAAACCAAGTAATTGCAGGTCTTAAGGAATTCCCTTTTTGATCTACATTGATAACTGTTCCTCTTTGTGTTGTCAAAGAAACTGCCAATATTTGTTCTCTTATTTTAAGGTTTTGATCCCATAACATTTTTGTTGCTTCACATAATTTTTGCCAAAAATATTCTGGCTTCTGTTCTGCCCATCCTGGATAAGGGTATTCATAATCCAAAGGTACTTTTGCTTTTTCTATTAGGTTTCCTTTTATATCAAATACGAGTGCACGAATACTCTGCGTTCCACAATCTAAAGTTAATATTAACTCTTTATTCATTCTTCCCCCCAGTTGTATATGAATCATAGATCCTCTTCATCAAAGGAAGCAACTCTTTTTTACAAAGCCCTATTCTATACCTGTGGTACACTAAGTCTTGAAAATCCATGACCCACTCATTCAAAATGGAATAATGGATTTCTTCTTCGTAAAGACAATTGTCAGGTTTATAAAAATAAAATTCAGTTATGATTTTAGGGTTTTGCAAAATATTTTGAATGATATTCTCTGAATCTTTTCCATAAAAGGCTAATATTCTTTCTATATCCGGTATCTCCAGTAACTTTTTTTCTGGAAGGTTTAAGTTTTTAGCAAGTTCCTTTAAAGATAAATGGTAAAAATGTAAGTTAGAATTTTTGATAGGTAAAATCCTTTTTAAGAGAGATAAGGTCTTTTTTGCTTCTATTCGAAAAGTTGTCAATTTACCTCCTGTAACAGTTAAAAGATTTTTATGAAATTCAATATACATTTCTCTTGATTCTTTCGAAGGTTCCTTACTAAAATTTGAACTGACCACAGGACGAACACCAGACCAAGTAGCATATATATCTTTTTTAGTTAAGTGAACTCGTGGGAACAAATCATTGATTCCTTCTAATAAATATTCAATCTCTTCCTCTGTAATCGTAGAAGCAAAAATACTTTTAGGATCCATAATTTGGTTATGATCCACATCTGTCGTCCCTACTACAGTTAAACCAAACCAGGGTAATACAAATACATTTCTTCGATCTTTCGGATGACGAAATCCAATTGCATAAGGAACAGAAATCTTAGTAGATTCAAAAGCAATATGACTTCCACGCAAAGGTCTTATAATTTTCTTTAAACCCAATTTCTCTCGAAAGGAATCAGAAGAAAACCCACAAGCATTGATAACAACTTTAGAATGTATGGTATATTCTTTTTTATCGATTAGATCATAAGCAATTACTCCCCTCACTTTATTATCTTTTATGATTAGATCTCTCACTAAAAAGTAGTTCAAAATAATGGCTTCTTTTTCTGCCTCTTTGAGAGTTCGCATAACAAGTCGAACATCATCTGTTTGGGCATCTTGATAAATATATCCACCTTTTAACAAACCAATCTGGTCTGATTTGTATTTTGTTTTTATTTCTGGTATAGATCGAAGAATTTCTTTATAAGATAAATTTTTATGAGTTTTTTTAAAAGCAAATAAATCATATAGAAATAAACCAGAAGCATACAATAATTTTTGCTTTAAATTATAGTAGGGTAATAGAAAATAGCAAGGCCAAATTAAGTTTGGCAACTCCTTTAATAAACTTTCCCTTTCTTTGACACTTACAAAGGTAGTATGGAAATGCCCATGTTGTAAATACCTTAACCCACCATGAACAAGTTTCGAAGAATTTCCAGAAGCACTATAACCAAAATCCTTAGCTTCCAAAAGTAAAGTTTTTAAACCATTTCTAGAAGTTCCTAAAGAAATACCCGCTCCTGTGATTCCTCCTCCTATAATGATAACATCAAAGTCATCTTTTTTATTCCAATAATCCTTGAATTTTTCTAAATTTAGATTTCGATTCATTTTTGATACCTTCTTATACCAAATTTTTATTGTTCCATATTCCTTCTGGATCTGAATTTTTTATGAAAAACTCCATCCATTGCATACCCATAACACCCTTTTCTTTGATTAAAAAAGGCTTATGATCTTTCCCTACCCCATGTTGATGACTAATTGTCCCCTTAAGTTCTGTGATAACATTACTTGCCGATAGTTTGATTTCTTTCCACATTAGAAATATTTCTTCCGGATGCGTCTTTAAAGGGAATACCATAGTCGTATACAAAGAAGATCCATTCAAATAGACATGGGATAAATGACTATATACAATGATCTCTTCTCCAAATCTTTTAACCACTGATCGAATTGTTTCCTCTATTTTAGTTTTCGCCATTAATATGTTTTCCCATGGCAAGCAAGTTTCTAAGGTATCTACACCATATCCTAGATCCCAAAGAATATTTCTTAGATAAGGAGAAAAAAATCGATTTCGCTTCCAACCCTCGCCTAATCTTTTACTTAAGAAAAAAGAATTCGTATAGCCTCCGAAATCTTTTATCATTTTAAAAACCAGCTTTTTAGAAAACCCAACTTCTTTTTTTGTTCCCGTAAATCCTACAATCATCATTAAAAAAGAATCTCTAAATCCTTTGAATTTCAAAAAAGATTCTAAATATTCAACCCACTTTCTATGACCGGTTGCTTTTGCCATTTCAAGATTGATCTTGGTTTCTTCAGGAAAACTCAACCGAATCATGGAAATAGCCATTTTTATACTAAGGATTCTTCTAATAAAATCAATGGCTTTTTCTGAGTTTTTAAAAAAAATTCCATGGAATTCTTCTATTTCTGGTAATTGCCTAATTTTCATTGTCGCTTCGAAAATAACGCCCAATCTACCTTCCGAACCTAAGAGTAAATGTTTAAGATCTAAACCTGCAGAAGATGCCGGGATTGGAAATATTTCTAAAATTCCTGATTTTGTGAATAGTTTACCTCCTAAAAATAAATCCTCTATTTTGCCATAGTACAAGCTTTGTTGCCCACTAGATCTTGTTGCAATCCACCCACCTAAAGTGCTAAGTTCAAAAGATTGTGGATAATGTCCTAGTCGATATCCATATTTTTGCAATTCCTCTTCTATTTCGGGTCCAGAAATCCCTGCTTCAAAAACAGCATAAGAATTCTTTTGATTTATTTCTTTTAATTGATTCAATTTTTCCATAGAAACAGTAATCACTGGTTTATCGTTTTCAGGAAGTATATGACCCACTACACTTGTCCCACCTCCATAAAGAATCATTCTATAATCATGAATTCTACAAAAATCATAAATAGATTGGAGGTCTTCTATGGACTTAGGAAATGCAACAGCATCGGTAATCTTAAGATCCCATCCAGTACGGAAGCGAACCCAATCAGGAAAGCTTTGCCCAAAAGAATAATCCAATCGAACTTCTTTCTCTAAATTGACTATATCTTTTAATTTAGGGTATTTTTCTAAATCTTGAATCGAAATTTTAGATTCATCAATTTTCGAAAGAATTTCATTTCTACTAACTGAAATCGGTAAAGATTTTCTGGGTAAATAAACATTTAAAAAATTTTCTAACTCCTTTTGTAATTTTTGATTCTCGAAACTTTGCCAATACGGATTTGTAAGAATCCCCCAACCATTCCATATTCTTTGTTGGTTTTTATAATTCATATTTCTTTCCTTTTTATGTTGGATTATATTTATTGAATGCCATTTTCAAAATATCTATACTTTCTTTTGTAACTTTTTTGATTTCTAAGATGGCTTTATTTATCTTATTCTTTTTTAGATTTTTATAAAACTCATGATAAAATAAAAGAGATCGCTCTCTTGCGAATTCCAAAGAAAAGTACAAATTCCCATAAGTTAGATAAATATCTCGAAAACTATTTAACATAAACAAAAACATTTTATTTAATGCAGTTTTACATAATAATTTATGAAACTCCCAATCAAAAATAGTTATCTCAGAAGAAGAACTTCTCAAGATCTTTAAATTTTCTTTGTTTAAGCCTTTTTCCAAAAAAAGAGCTATGGCATTAGAATTTCTTTCCAATGCATCTTTTGTATAAAGAGGAGCTAAACCAAAACGAACCTCAAGAAGATAAATTAAAAATTGATTCTGATCCATTCCGGGCAAATGCAAAATTTGGTGTTGGATCAAGGAATTCAGAAGATTTAAGCCACCCTCTTCCCAATAAGGATTAATGGTGGTTGCCTTTCCATGATGAGTTTGGATCCATCCTTCAAATTCTAATTTTTGTAATATTTCTCGAATTTTTTGGCGAGAAATATGAAATTCGGTTGATAACCTTCTTTCTGAAGGCAATTTCTCTACATAAACCTTAGATAGGATTCTTTCAATTATAATCTTTTCAATTTCCATAACTGGTCAGACATCAGACCAGTTAAATTAGAAAAATTTTTTGTCAAACGAATTTTACATATTTTTTATTCTAAAAAGAAAAAAATTTTTATTTTAATGATAAACAAAAAAAATCAAAAAGCAGTTTTGTCCAAAGCCATCATTAAATTGGAAGTTCCTGGATAAAAATGATAACCCGTGCCAAAAGGAAGAGGTTGTATATTTTTTTTATTTAAATAGATTTCTCTTAAATCCTTTTGAAATTTATTGCGAAATAAAGGAATTGGTGTTGTATAATTTCCATAAAATACCAAGTTCCATTTTTCATTAGAAAAGTATTTTAAAGGTATACCGGAGTCATCTTGTAAAATGAAATCACTTTGATTTAAAATGAATTCTCGAATTCTCGAAAATTGGTTATTGTGCATTAAGTAAGAAGCTGCTTTTATAAAAGTAAAAAAAGGAGAATGTTTAGTTATATGATCCAAAAAATAACCATTTTTTTGTAAATTTCCATTAGAAACATCAATTTGGAAATATAGGATACTTTTTATAATATTTTGATGGTTTTTATGATCAACGAAATAAATCCTTACCCCCGGGATACCGTGATCAAATTTATTTTCTATAATAGTATCTTCATTGGTAAGGGTTATTTTTGTGATTCTTATGATTTTATTCTGATTGTATGCTAAAAATGTAAGTAAAATAGGTGCAATGCCATCTAATTTTTTAAAGAAATCTATCTTCATATCATTGGTTCGAAAAAACGAGTAATTCAGAATACTATATAAACTACTTTGAATATAAGATAAATAGAGCTGTAGTTCTCGATAGTTAAAATTTTCTATTTCTCGAATTTCGCCCGGTGGTTCTAATCCAAAAAGAATATATTCTTTTGCACAAGGAAATAAAATTTGAACATTCAAAACATCTGGACCACTAAAGGGATAAAATATAACATTTTTTTTTTCGCATAAAAAAGACAATTCAGACTCTACCCATTTGCGCATTTTTTGTAAGCGAATTTCTTCTGTTTTTTCCCAAGAAATTTGCATTTGTTTATAATGATTTTTGTAAACAGAACTTTGAAGGATTTGATTTAATTTTTCATCATCCGAATTAAAATCTGGCTTTTGTAACCCTGCTAAAATTTTGCCCAATAAAGTTAATTTCTTGTCTTCTAATATTTTGTTTGGAATTTTATCTTTTTCTTCTGTATGGATAGGAGAAGGATTATAATAAAAAAAAATTAACAAAAAGTAAAAAGAAAAATAACACAACTTTCTAATTTGAATCATTTGGATTCTAAAAAAATCAACCTCTTTAAAGTCAATTAAAAATTGCCAAAAATGAAATGGAATAAGATTTGGTTTTTGTATTTTAGACTATGATAAAAACTCAAAATAGCAAAAATAAGGAAACCTCTACTATTCTAAAAAGAGAATTGGGACTTTGGACAGCCATGTTAATAGTTATGGCAAGCATGATTGGCTCTGGCATTTTCGGAAATACTGGAATCATTCAATCTTCCGTACAAAACTCTTATACAGTATTGCTTTTATGGATTATTGGTGGAATTATAGCAATTGCAGGTGCTTTATCCTATGCAGAACTTTCTACTTTAATGCCTCATGCAGGTGGTGAATATGTATATTTAAAAAACATTTTCGGTCTTCTTCCTTCTTTTCTCACTGGATGGGTATCTTTTATCGTTGCTTTTTCTGCACCATCTGCATCTGCTGGGCTTCTTTCCGGAGAATATTTACATAAAGCATTCTTAACCATTTTCCCAGAGCACCATTTTACCCTTTTTTTATCTACAGAATCTGGAAAAAAAATTATAGGAACAATCATCATTATTTTTTTTACAATAGTGCACCTCTTAGAAGTTAAAAAAGGAAGTTTTATACAGAATGTTTTAACTATCTTAAAAGTGGGATTGATTTTGGTTTTTTTAATTTACGGATTTTGGATCACCTTACAAAAACCAGAAATTAGTTTTTTTCATAATCTTAAAACTACTCCAGTAAATTGGAGTGGAATTGGTTTAGGACTACTTTTTGTTATGTTTGCTTACAGTGGTTGGAATGGGGCTTCTTACTTAGCAGAAGAGATCAAAAATCCAGAGAAAAATCTTCCAAAAGCACTAATAGGTGGAACTCTATTTGTAATGTTGCTATATTTTTTATTGAATCTACTTTATTACTGGTCTACTCCGGCATCTGAATTAGAAGGGAAAGAAGCTGTAGCGGCTATTTCTGCATCCAAGTTGTTTGGAAACCAAATTTCCACTTTCTTTAATTTTGGTTTTTTTATCATTCTTCTTTCTACCATATCTGCAACCATAATGATCGGACCTAGAGTTTACTATGCAATGGCAAGAGATAATTTGTTTTTTAAATTTGTAGCATATATCCATCCAAATTTTGGTACACCCATTTATTCGTTTATAATTCAAGGTGTTTTAGCAATCATTTACATCTGGAGTGGAACTTACGAACAAATTTTAACTTATATGGGCTTTGCCCTTTCTATTTTTCCCGTATTATCTGTAATTGGTCTCATCTATCTAAGATACAAGCATCCCCATATTAAAAGTCCATACCAAACCCCCTTTTATCCCTTTTTCCCTTTGGTTTTTATTTTTTTTTCTATTTTTACTATGATTGTAAGTTTTATCGGTAGACCATTCGAATGCACAATTGCTATTATAGCTGTTCTTGCAGGAATCCCTTTTTATCTTTTTTGGATCAAAATAATACACAAAGATAAAAGTATTAGAGAAATTCACAAATCTATCCTTAATTATCCTTTTGAATAAGATAAAGATTGATTTTTAACCCAACTGTATAAACTTTTCCCATGAATCCAAAAGAAAGAATTGAACTAACCAAAGGAGACATTACTAAATTAAAAGTTGATGCCATTGTAAACGCTGCCAACAATTCTTTACTAGGTGGAGGTGGAGTAGATGGAGCCATTCATAGAGCCGCAGGACCAAAACTGTTAGAAGAATGTAAAACATTAGGTGGTTGCAATACAGGAGATGCAAAAATTACGAAAGGATACAACCTTCCTGCTAAATATGTAATTCATACTGTAGGTCCAATTTGGTACGGAGGTAACAAGGGGGAACCAGAACTATTAAAATCTTGTTATAAAAAAAGCTTAGAATTTGCAAGAAACTACCAAATTAAAACAATAGCTTTTCCTTCTATAAGCACAGGAGCATATGGCTATCCTGTAGAAAAAGCTGTCCCTATTGCTGTTACAACTGTTATCGAAGAATTAAGGGAACATTCGATTCCTGAAAAAGTAATTTTTGTTTGTTTTACAGACGATGTATTTGAAGAATACAAAAAAAATCTAAATCTATTTTAAAGAATCAAATATTCTCTAACTCAAATTTAGGGTATTTCATAATTCTTATAAAGTTTCGTTGAATTGGTTTTTTTATTCAAGGTACTAGAGTTTCTTAAAAAAATACTTCCTTTAATTGGATTTTATTAAGAAATCCATAAATGTGATTTTTATTAACAATTCGAAATTTATATTCAGAATGAATCACTTTCACCTAAAATAAAATTCTATCAAAATTTATTGAATAGTCTTAGAAAAGTTTTATGACCACTTCCAAAACCAAATAATAAAATGAAAAATTTTAAAAATTGATTTTCCTAAATCTCTAAACCAAAATTTATAGACAAAAGAAAAATTTCTAAAAATTTGCCCCATTATGAGAGAAATTATAAAATTAGAATCCACAGCAAAAACGGGTTATTACTATACAACAACAAAAAACAAAAAAACTCAAACAGGAAAATTGGAACTAAAAAAATATGATCCTATAATCAGAAAACATGTAAAATTTACTGAGAAAAAAATCAGCAAATAAATGTATTTTACCCTTTTTTCTAATGCCAAAATTAATTTATATTTAAGGGTACTATATAAGCGAAAGGATAACTACCACCAAATAGAAAGTATTTTTGCACCAATTCCTATTTATGATATAGTAATAATCAAAATTGAAAACTTCCAAAATTTTGCCCAATCTATAGATGATTTTACAATAAAAACAAAAAATGTAATTCGATTAAAAAATAAAAATTCATTCGAAGAAGTTTCGGAACGAGGTGATATAAAAAAAAATCTTATTTATCAATTATTAGAAAATTTATTAAATCGTCGGATTCAAATTCCTAAAATGGAAATCTTTTTAGAAAAACATATACCTCCCGGTTCGGGTGTTGGTGGTGCTTCTTCCAATGCTGGTTTTTTATTAAGATTTTTGATAAAACAAAAATTCATTGATTTCTCTCTTGGACTACATATCGCAAACTCCATTGGTTCTGATGTACCTTTCTTTCTCTATAATACTCTATGTTATGTTACGGGAAGAGGAGAAGAGATCACCCCTCTAAAAAATTTTTTAAAAGAAAGGCTTTACGGTATTCTTTGTTTGAATTCTTATTCGATTTCAACTAAAGAAGCCTATCAAAAATTAGGAAAGAGCTATAAATCCCATAATTCCAAAACTAATCTTAAATTACTCAAAAAAAATTTTCTTAAAAATATGATAAATGACTTTGAAGAAGTTGCATTTCAATTAGAACCCAATTTAAAAAAAATCCAAGAAATGTTTATGCATACAAATCCAAAAAAAGTTTTATTAACAGGTAGTGGTTCTGGAATTTTTTCTTTATACGAAAATCAACAAAAAATGCTTGAAGCCTATCCAAAACTAAAAATATTGGAAGATACTAATTTTGAATTTTATCCCTTTGTAGTATGATTGGGCAGTCGCCAAGCGGTAAGGCATCAGATTTTGGTTCTGACATGCGGAGGTTCGAATCCTCCCTGCCCAGCCAAGACAAAAAAATGGAAGAAAATAATAAATTATATGCTGTTGTTCTTGCAGCTGGCAAAGGAACCCGAATGAATTCTGAGCTTCCTAAAGTTTTGATGGAAGTGGATGGAAAACCCATGATTTTTTTTGTATTGGAAAATCTTAAACCACTAAATTTAACAGAAATTGTTATTGTTGTAGGCTATAAAAAAGAATATCTTATAGAAAAAATCAACGAATACATACAAAAAACCAATTTCTCTATTCTGATTCGATTCGCAGAACAAAAAGAGCAATTGGGAACAGGACATGCTTTTTTGATGACAGAACCTTTGTTAAAAAATGTAAAGGGTTATGTCTTAGTTACTGCAGGGGATATGCCATTCCTTTCAACAGATTCCTTTAAAAGCCTTTTTAGTAAAATTCAAGAAGAAAATACAGTAGGTGCTATATTGACTTCTTACATGGAGGATCCCTACGGATATGGCAGAATTGTGAGAGACAAAAATCAGTTGTTAGATAAAATTGTAGAAGAAAAAGATGCAACAGAAGAGATAAAAAAAATAAAAGAAGTCAATACAGGTTGTTATGTTTTTACTTTACCAGAAATTTTTGATATCCTAAAAAAAATAAAAAATAACAATAAACAGGGGGAATATTATTTACCTGATGTAATAGAAATTTATAAGCAAGAAAAAAAACACTTTAGTTGTTATACATTAAAAGATTCAAGAGAGGCTATGGGAGCAAATACGAAAGAAGAGCTAAAAAAATTAAATGAAATTTATAAAAACTATATAAAAAAGGATTAAAGAATATGAGTTACGAATTATTATTGATTTCTGGAAATTCCAATAGACCTCTTGCAGAAGAAATCGGAAAATATCTCAATCAAAAATTAGCTGATGTTACTATAAAAAAATTTTCTGATGGGGAAATCTCTGTTAAGATTAACGAAAACATTCGAGGTAAAGATGTTTTTATCATTCAACCTACCTCCGCTCCTGCTAATGATCATATAATAGAACTGTTATTAACATTGGATGCAGTACGAAGAGCTAGTGCAAAGCGAATTACTGCTGTAATTCCTTATTATGGTTATGGAAGGCAAGACAGAAAGTCAGAACCTCGGGTTCCAATTTCGGCCAGGTTAATAGCTGACATCATTCAAATTACTAGTCTGGACCGAGTTATAACGGTGGATCTTCATGCGGATCAAATCCAAGGATTCTTCCATATACCTGTAGATAATTTATACGCAGCACCCGTTTTTATAAACCACTTAAAAGAAAAGCATTACAAAAATCCTGTAGTAGTTTCTCCTGATACGGGAGGTGTAGAAAGAGCACGATATTTAGCCAAGCATATTGATGCAGGTCTAGCAATTATAGACAAAAGAAGGCCTCAACCCAATATTGCTGAAATTATGAATGTTATTGGAGACGTAGAAGGAAAAGAATGCATTCTTTATGATGATATGATCGATACAGCAGGAACCATAACCAAAGCAGCAAAAGCCCTAAAAGAAAATGGAGCAAAACTTGTAATTGCTTGTGCAACTCATGCTGTATTATCAGGTCCTGCCATTGAAAGATTAAAAGAATCTGTTTTAGATGAAGTTATCTTTACAAACACCATCTACCATCCTGAATCCAAAAAAATAGAAAAAATTAAATTTTTATCTATTGCAGAATTGATTGGAGAAGCAATTCGTAGAATCCATAACGAAGAATCTGTAAGTTCTTTATTCTTATAATTGATTACAATTCCTTGACTTTTCCCTTTTCTCAATGAATTTTTAAAAAAAAGAATTGAATTGCTTTTAAATCCTAATGAAATGGAAAGCGAGGGGTGAGATATTATGAAAGCAAAAAACTTTCTTATAAAATTTTTAAATAAAATTGATGATACAAGAGTTTCTTTTGGTTTTGAAATCCAATTTCCAGATAGTACAAAGTACATTTTTGAAGACCATCCAATTCATTTTAAAATTTTTTTTAAAAACGAAGAATCTCTAAATGATTTTGTATCACGAGGAAATATGGCCTTCGCAGAACATTATATAGCTCAAAATATAGAAATTGAAGGAGATTTTTACTATATTGCATATCTGGGACTACTTATAGAACAACAAGGACTGAAACCGAATTTATGGGAGAAATTAAAAATTTTCTATCATTTTTTAACTCATAAAAATACATTAAAAGGTTCAAAGAAGAACATTTCCCATCATTACGATTTAGGGAATGATTTTTATAGTTTGTGGTTAGATAAAAATATGCAATATACCTGTGCTTATTTTAAAACTCCAAAAGATACATTAGAAGAAGCCCAAATCCAAAAAATGGATTTAATATGCAAAAAATTACAATTCAAAAAAAATGACTTTGTAGTAGAAGCGGGGTGTGGTTGGGGTGGTTTTGCAATTTACGCTGTCAAAAACTATGGAATAAAAATGCGAGCTTATAATATATCTAAAGAACAAATTGAATATGCAAAAGAATGGCAGAAAAAAGAAAAAATTCCTGAATCTCAATTGGAGTTTATTTTAGATGATTTTAGAAATATAGCAAAAGATGCTAATACATACGATAAATTTGTTTCTGTAGGAATGCTAGAACATTTAGGAGTGGAAAACTACGAAACTTTATTTGATATTATTTATAAAAAAATTCACCAAAAAGGCTTAGCATTAATCCATACCATATCTAGAGCGTATCCAAAAATGCAAGATCCTTGGGTAAATAAGTATATTTTCCCAGGAGGGTATATTCCTTCTTTAGGAGAAATCATTGTACCTTTAGAAAAATATATAAAAAGCTCAAAAACACCTAATTATTTTTATATAATGGATATAGAAAATTTAAAATATCATTATGCTTTAACTTTGGATCGATGGTCAGAAAGATTCGAAAAGAATGTTAAAACCATTCGAAAAAAATATGGGGAATCATTTGTAAGAATGTTTCGAATGTATTTGAGAGGTTCTTCTAGTGGTTTTAGAGAAGGAGAATTAACACTTTTACAAATTATTCTCCAAAAAAATACAAATCCCAACTATCCTCTAACAAGGTCTCATTTCTTAATAGAAAATAAAACAAAAGTATGATAGAAAAAGATGTCATTATTGTTGGGGGTGGTCCTGCTGGCAGCAGTTGTGCTTTACATCTAAAACAAAGCAATTTGGATATTTTAATTTTAGATAAAGAAAACTTTCCAAGAGTCAAATTATGCGCAGGATGGATAACCCCAAAAGTATATTCTTTACTAAAAATGGATCCATATCCCTATGGAATTTTAAAATTTGATAAAATTTTTGTTTCGTATTATACAAAAAAAAATAGAGAAATCAAATTTAGTATTAATACTACACAGTATTCCATTCGACGATACGAATTTGATTATTGGCTTTTACAAAAATCAGGAGTCGAATTTAAAAAACATTTAGTAAAAAATATCCAAAAAGAACAAGGGTATTATATTATCGATGGTATATTTAAAACGAAATTCTTAGTAGGTGCGGGAGGAACTTATTGTCCTGTTTATAAAACCTTTTTCAGGGACATAAATCCTAAATCAAAAGAGTATCAGATTGCTGCATTAGAAATTGAATTTCCTTATGAATATCAAGATAAAAATTGTTATCTTTGGTTTTGCGAGAATGATTTACCCGGATATGCTTGGTATGTTCCCAAAGCCAATGGCTTTTTGAATATTGGTATAGGTGCTTTTAGTCATCATCTAAAAGAAAAAAATTTACATTGGCATTTTGATTATTTTACCAATAAATTAAAAAAATTAAATCTTTTAAAAAACTTGGAAAGGGAACCTAAAGGACATACTTATTACTTAAGAGAAAATGTAAGAAATTATACAAACCACCAAAGTTGTATAGTTGGAGATTCCTTAGGATTGGCTACATTAGATTTAGGGGAAGGTATTGGACCAGCCATTGAAAGTGGTATTGCTGCAGCTAATTGGATTTTGAATAAAAAACCAATCAATTTAAATACAATTTCAAAATATAGTATTCTAGAATTTGGCTGGAAAGGAAAAATAATTTATAATATTCTCAAATTCCTACATCTTTTTAAAATGGCTTAGATGGATTTATTGAATTTAGTAACTTTATTGAATTTAAGATTTCCTCAACATATCAAAATCTATAAATTCGAAGAAAATGAAGTAAAACAAATATCTTTAGAAGAGCTTCCTAAAATAGAAGTTGAATTAACAGACGATTCGCGCCAAATAAGAGAAAATTCATTTTATTTTTCTACTTATTTTTCAAAGCCCTATCTAAGAGAAGCAATCCAAAAAAATCCCATTGCAATATTTTTAACAAAAAAAGAACTCGAAAGTATATCCATCCCAAAGTCCAATACGTATTTCTTAGTTGGGAAAAAAAAGCCTGATTTCTACTTAGGACATTGTTCTTCTTTATTTTACGAAGAACCATCGAAAGATCAACATATAGTGGCTGTTACTGGAACGAATGGAAAAACTACCACTTGTTTTATGATTTATCATTTATGGAAAAAGAAACAAATAGCTTCAGCTGTGATCGGTACCTTAGGTGTTTATTACTGGGATGGCAAAGAAGAAAATCAAATACCGACAGGTTTCACAACACCTCGAGCATATGAACTTCAACGAATTCTTTATTTTTTAAGGTCTAAAAAAATTTTTTTTATAGTAATGGAAGCCTCTTCCGAAGCTTTGGCTTTAAAACGATTAGAAGGACTTTATGTTCAGAAAGCAATTTTTACAAATTTTTCTCAAGATCATTTAAACTTTCACAAAACAATGAATCATTATTTTTTTGCCAAACTTCATTTATTTTTTTTAACCTATCGTCATTCCAAAGAAATTTTTCCATTCATTGTAGTTTATAACCACAAGACCTATCGTATTTTTTATCGCTTTTCTACACTTTTGAATGTTACTATTTTGTATCTTTTAAAATCACATTTAAAGTACCCTTTTGTTAAAAATATATCTTTAAATTTTGAATTTAATCAATGGAATGCTTTATGCGCATATTTTGGTTCTCGTACAAAAGATTGTAAATATTCGTTAAATGACTCACCATTAAGTGATTTTATGGGAGTTGCTGGAAGAATGGAAAAAATTTCATGGGGGAAAGCCCTAGATATTTTTATTGATTATGCCCATACCCCCGATGCATTAAAAAATGTCCTAGAACAACTAAAAAAAAATTACGAAACAATTTTGACAGTTTTTGGTTGTGGTGGAGATAGAGATCACGAAAAAAGACCCATTATGGGTAAAATTTCTTCTCTATACTCTGATTACATTTTTATAACGGATGATAACCCGCGAACAGAAAAACCAGAAGAAATTCGAAAATCTATCCTTATGGGAATTCCTGAAGAAAAGAAAAATATTACTTTTAATATTCAAAATAGAGAAGAAGCGATAAAAACTTGTTTAAACAAAGGTAAGGAATTATACAAAGAAAGTTCAAAATCCATAGCCATTCTAATTGCTGGGAAAGGGCACGAAAACTACCAAATTATAGAAAAAGAAAAAATCTATTTTTCCGATAAAGAAATCGTTCTAAACCACATTAAGGACCAAAAGCTTAAGTAGTTGCTTTTAAATAAAGCTTTTCTTTTAATTTTTCGATTTCATTCTGCAAAAATAAATCTTTTGTTAAAAGGTCTTCGATTTTTTTTATCGCATATAAAATCGAAGTGTGGTCTTTTTTATGCAAATATTTTGCAACGAAAGTCAAAGTATAATTCGCAAATTTTACAGAAAAATATGCTACCATATGACGAGGGAAAGCGATTCTTTTTTCTTTAGTATTACTAAACAATTCTTCTTTAGAAACTTTATAATGTTCGCAGACTACTTCTATTATTTGATCTATTGTTAACAAGTTGGATTTATCGTAATAAGGTTCTAAAATATAGTCAATTTCATTTAATCTTAAATTTGCTGGATTTATAGAATACAAAGACAATTTTTCTATAGAGGATTTGATATAACGAACATCACCATTTAATTTTAACGCAATATTCTCAATCACTTTGTTTTCTAAAGCAATTTTATAATGATTTAAATAATATTTTAGAATTTCTTTTTTGGTTTCCAAATCGGGAAGGCTCAAATGGATTTTATAAAAAGACATTAACCGTGATTTTAAATCATCCCTAAGATTCATATAAAAAAAATCTCTATCAGAAAAAAGGACAAATATTTTGTTTTTTTCGTAAAAATAATCAATCAAATTCCTGATTTCTTCTTGGGTTTTCTTAGCAGTTGGTTTGAGTAGTTGAAAATCATCTAAAAGAAAAATGGAATAGGATTTTATATGTTCTACCCATTGGTTCATTTGTTTCTTTTTAAGAGAATTCACAAAACTATTAATAAATTCAGGAATCGAAATATAATAAGCTTTCTCTTTATGAAGTTCTCTCCATATTTTTGCTAAAGAAGTTTTCCCACATCCAGAAGGACCATAAATATAAATAGGTCTAAAGTATTTTTCTAAACAAATCAGATTCGTTAGCTCTTGATAATTTTTCTTTGATGGATAAAACAATCCATAGTTCCAAAAATTATGTTCTATCGAACTATCTTCTTTATTAAAGTATAGAGAAGACTCATGCTTTAAATGGACAGGAAATTTGAATTCTTGAGATTTCGCTTTATTAATATCAATAAATTTTATAGAATTTATATTTAATTTATTTTTATAAAAATTAAATATAATATCCTTTAATAAACTTTGATAACGAATTTCAATATGACTTTGTAATTTTTCGTTGTAAGTATATATTGCTATAATCCCTTCTTTATCGTAAGACCCCATTAAAGGTTCAATAAAATGCGAATAAAAAGGTTCAGGAATATATTTCTTTATTTCTTTCTGACATTCCTGCCAGTCACTTAAAGGTGTTAAGTGATATTCCTTATTTATATGATTTTGATTTGTATTCTGTAATTTTTCTTCCCACATAGAAGTACCACTCATTGAGTAGACATAATTAGATTATGTCTATTATCCCTTTTCTTAATTCCATTTTATTCCTTATTTTTATTTTTTCAATCGTACATTGAATTTAGTTATTTTTTTTTTCGTAATGATTGGCAAATTTAATAAGAATTTTTTAAATATATAAAGAGATTCATGGTTCTAAAAAATAAAGATTCTTTTTAAGAAAATTAGCTTACAAGTTTAAGCCACAAAAAATTGTATTTTTCGATAATCTTTTGGGATTGCATACGAATATTTTTTCTTTCTTCTTTATTTAATGTAAAAAAACTTTGGATGCCTAAATTTTCGAAAAACCATTTGTAAAGATCTGTAACTTTATTGCGAATGTGTAAACTTCCCGTTAAATTCTCCATGATTAGCTGAGAATACAATATAGCAAATTCAAACTTGATTTCGCTTTTTGAATATAAGCGAAATTTAGAATCATCACGGTTTTGATTTTTTTTGATTTTATACAAAACTTCACGGAAGGTTAACTTTTGATTTTTATAATAGAGTATGGTATCGGAAAGGCATTCAAATACAAATTGTCCTATTGCAAAAAAAAATGCCGGTATAATATTTGACTTGATCCCTAAATAAATTCTTTTTAACAATTCGGCATTATCTCCTCCAATGGGGTAGTAGAGAGTATGATTTTTTTTGTTATACCAACATCCTGTCAATATATAATGAGTATCGCTCACTCCTACTTCCTTATACGTTCTTTTTTCCCCAATGATTTTATATTTAAACTCAGGAAAATACCGCGATGGAATTTCTTTTATTGGATAACAAGAACCCGGTAATAATAAAAACTTCATATTTTCTATATTTTCTTTACCACGAATTTGTTTTACGATTTTTCCCCGTAAAAGCTCTCTCTCTTTTATTTTTTTATCTACAAGAAATAGCAATTCCAGTAAACATTCTATTGTGATAGGTGTATTCAATTCCAACTGTACAATCTCAGGTAAATCCTTCTGAAAATGTACTTGATTTTTCCATAATTTTAAAACTGGGTTTAATGTTAAAATACCATGTTTTTCTTTAGCTAAAAGAGAATAATCATTGGAAGCCATGCGAATTGGTTTTAGTCTTTGTTTGATCAATTCTTTTAAGAAAAAGATAATTTCTTTTTCTTGAAAGGGATTCCCCGGTATAAATTTTTTTACTTCTATTTTGTCTAGGTATTTGGGATTTGGAGAAAAGAGCTTTTCTTCGAAGGAAAAATTTTTTATGTAATAATCTATAATTTCTTTATTGATAATTCGAATTTGTTTTATTTGATAGAAAATTTCTTTTTTTATGTTGTCTTTTAAAGGGATTTCCCCCTTAATGATTTTATGAAAAGAAATTTCCAAATCCCTTAAATTTTGGATATTTTTTTCTTCGTAAATATCTGCTAAAGATTCCCAAAAAACAAAATGTTCCAAATTTAAATATTCTGTCAATTCTACTATTAAGTTGAATTTCTCTTGAATAGAATCAGAAACCTTCTCAGTATTTTTTAATAATGCTTCGTATATATTATAAACCAAATTTTTATTTTTTAAGGTTCTTATATAGATTTGTCTAATTTTAACAATTTCCTCTTTAAATATTATATTTTCTAAGAACAAAATTCTTCGTAGTATTTTTTCCAATTGATACGGAAAATTTGTAAATTCATTCAGTAAAATTAGAAAATTCTGATTTTTTACTTGAGTATCTTCTGCATACTTAAGTGAAGAATATCGCAAAATATGTTCTAAAAGAATTCTTCTTTCTATAAAACTAAACTCACAACTCAACGGATCGTTTTTAAATCTAAAATATATGTTTTCCAAAAATTTATTCGAGAACTTGAACTGATTATCTAACAAATTTTCTTTTAAAAAAAAGTTTATCTTTTCTTTAATAAAAGCAAACAAACCTCTTGAAAAAATAGAATTCATAAGTTTTTTTATTTTAGTATAAGCATTTAGCTTTTCTTTTTCTAAATTCCACAAAGCATGATAGGGCTTTACAAACTCGATTATATCTTTTGTTAAATCTAATAAATACTGGGAAAGATAAAAAATTTGGTAATTGGAATTCAATTTTAAAGAAGTATTGTATTCCTTCAAAATCTTTTGGTGTATGGATTTAGGTACATTTGTCCATAATGTATTCTCTGGAATTCCTATATCCAAAAAGATGGATGGTATAATAAAGTCTTTTATAAAAATATTTTTATCGTTAGAAGATAAACTCCTTGCTATCATTATATCTATATAGTAATACCATAAATGATGGAACCTTTCTGAACATTCTGCTGAAAATTGTAATAATTGTCTTTCTAACTCTTGGATAGGAACATTCCAATTGATGGGTTGCAGTGGTTTTGGAAAGATCCCCCAGCTATTAGAAAAAATATATTCTGGTTTAAAATCAATGGTACTAAATTCTACTTTTCTTTGTACAAAATAGAACCGTCCATCCTCTCTTTTATGAACGCCTGCTAGCTTATCTTCTTCTACTGCATTTAAAACTTCCTTCATAATGCTATATTATTGAGGGGGATTACTTTGCCTTTAGAATATCTCCCTTTCATAATTTTGTAGAAAGCAGAATAGAGTTCTTCGTCATAATCGGGGTTTACAACATAAATAATTCTGCGAGAACTATCTTGTAAAAGCTCATAATGAGTAAATCGTCGATCTATTTCTAAAGAATTTAAATCAATACCAGAAATTTGAAGTTTTGGTATTTTTTTCACTACAGGTCTAACGGTTGCGATCCTATCTACACCGGGTTTACTCTGTAACCGATTTGTATTTGTGATCTGAGCTGCTTCGAAAAAAGTTTTTCCGGTTGTTGTAACAGATGCCATAATCACAAAATCTCCTTCTCGCAATACTTTTTTGTTATCACATAAACTTATTGCAGTATAATCCAAAAATTCTCTAACGATTCGCTCCGGATAAGTAAAATAGGAATTATTGATAATCATCTGGACTGCCCTTGTTGGTGGAAATCCATCCCTCCAAGGGACCTTAGAAGTTAAAGAAGCAAATTCTGATGCAATGCATAAGATAGCCGCATCTTCGTCGTATGGTATATCTTGATTTAAAAAACTAATTTGTTGTGTTATATCTTCTACAATTTCTCGTTTTTTCGGATCTTCAGAAAATTTTACTTGTAATTCTTTAAGCTTTTTTATCAAGAAGTCTCTCGAAGGATAATTATTTGTATTTGCATCATACCTCATAGGACGATGATGTACTAAAATATTTCTTTTAATTTTTGGATCAATAGAAGGTTCATGAGCAATCAAAAAATAAGAAATTAAAGGATGACTTCTTATATAGTTCATTTGTTTTTCGTCTGTTATCCAAGTATTGGGAATCTGCATTTTTGTATAACTAATATCAACAAATAAAGCACTCATCATTAAATGATTTACTTTCGTATAAAAAGTCCCTTCTTCTTTGTAAGATTTAGAAGAAATACCTCTAGTTTTCATTGCCATAGATATTACTACTCTCTTAGTAGCTAACTCTATTTCGTAACTTTGTCTAAGGTCCGATAAAAGTTCTATAATGTTTACTAAGCCTGATAAGGAATCGGGATTGGATTCAAAATCTTTAAAGACCTGATTTAATTTCTCGCTAGTTTTTCTTGCATGTATAGAGGTGATTGCTGTCTTTCTCAGCGTAGAAAAAATCATCTTGCTTTCTTGTACTAAATCTTTAGCATTTTTTTGCGTTAAAAGTTTTGTATCGGTAAAACCTTCGGGGATATCCGATTTGACAGGATCTTTAATTCCTAAAATTTCGCTATCTTGTATATTATAATAAACTTTTCCTTGTTGCGTAAATCGAAACAGTCGATCGATTTCTTGATCCGTCACATTTTTTTTCTTATAAATGATAATTTGACCTTCCCTATTATAAAAATGAACAGGAATTTCCCTTGTTTCCATGATTTGCTGAATGATTTCTGGGGTAAAAGAAAATAATTTAAAGTTTTGATTTGTATTTTCCATAAATATTTATTCTTTAAAATTAATAAAATCACCTATAAAGTAAATATGAAAAACAATTTTTTACAATAAAAAGAACATGCAAGAAAATATTTAAAAAAAGATAGTCTAAATAGACAAAAATATATTTTTGGGTTTTTTTATGGAAAATAGACCAGAAATTGTTCCTATCGGGCAATTACCTCCTTTAGGTGTTGTTCCTAAAAAAATGTATGCACAATTGATTCGACCAGAAAGGTTTGGAGATCCAATCAAAGCATTTCAAATAGAAGAGGTAGAAGTTCCCGAACCAGGGCCAAGAGAAGTCTTAGTTGCTGTAATGGCAGCTGGAGTAAATTATAATAATGTATGGGCAGCCTTGGGATACCCAATCGATGTGATTGCTGCACGAAACAAAAAAGGAGAACCTGAAAGATTTCATATTGGTGGTTCCGATGCATCGGGGATCGTATACAAAATTGGAAAAGATGTAAAAAATGTAAAAGTAGGGGATAAAGTTGTGATCCATTGCGGGCAATGGGATCCAGATGATCCTTGGGTTTTGTCTGGCAAAGATCCTATGTTAGCACCCTCTCAAAGAATATGGGGATACGAATCCAATTGGGGTTCTTTTGCACAATTTACGTTAGTACAGGATCATCAATGTTTACCAAAACCACCTCATTTAAGCTGGGAAGAAGCAGCAGCCTATATGTTAGTGGGAGCTACAGCATATAGAATGCTACACCATTGGGAACCAAACACCGTTAAAAAAGATGATGTAGTTCTGATTTGGGGAGGTTCTGGAGGACTTGGAAGTATGGCAATCCAGATAACCAAAGCAGCAGGTGCAACAGCAGTTGCCGTAGTTTCTGAGGATTCTAAAATCGAATATTGCAAAAAACTGGGGGCAGATGGAGTTATTAACAGAAAAAAGTTTAACCATTGGGGACCTCTAACAAGCGATATCAATAAACCAGAAGTTTTTGCTGAATGGGTAAAAAAAGCAAGAGAGTTTGGAAAAGCAATCTGGGAAATAACCAACAAGAGAAACCCTACAATTGTTTTCGAACATCCAGGAGAATCTACTATGCCTACTTCCATATTTGTGTGCGAAACAGGCGGAATGGTAGTAATCTGTGCAGGAACTACAGGTTATAACGCTACTGTAGATCTAAGGTATCTATGGATGAGGCAGAAAAGATTGCAAGGATCTCATTTTGCAAATGACGAAGATTGTAAAAACTTTAATGACTTAGTAATCCAAAAAAAGGTGGATCCTTGTTTATCCAAAACATTTAAATTCGAAGAAACAGGACTATGTCATCAAATTATGAAAGAAAATAAACATCCACCAGGAAACATGGCAATTCTTGTAGGAGCGCCAAAAGAAAATATGGGTAGAGAATAAAAATGGATGTATAGGAATTTTATAAAATTACTTAAATATGTATTACGCTATCGATCCCAATTTTTATTGGGATTGTTTTTTTCTTTTTTTGTAGCCATCTTGAACGGTTTTAGTTTAACCTTTTTTATACCATTATTTGATGCATTAGGAGACAAAAACGAAGAATTCGTAATGCAATTTTCTGAAAAAGAAAGAGAGCTTTTACAAAAATTAATTTTCAATTTCTTTTTAAGTTCTTATAATCCCAATGAACTATTTGATATATTAGAAAAATTCAAAAAAAATCCAGAAACCTTTCTGGTTCCCAAAGCACCCAAAAAAATAACCAAAACGATTGCAAATAAATATTTATACTATGTAAATAAGTCTTCATTAAAAGATTTTAACATTTTAGAAAAAATACAAATTCAATATATCATAAGACTAAAACTAAATATAAATCTTTTGGGATATCCCTCCTTGCGAATCGTATTTTATTCAGCTATTATCATTTTCATAGTTTATATTCTTAAAATTTTTTTACATTTAATTTCCATTCAGTTAATTGCAAGAAGTGGCTACAAAGCGATACGCGATCTTAGAAGTCAATTGTATAAAAAATTAAAAGATTTACCTCTCAATTATTTCTATAAAGAAAAGACAGGTTATGTAATGAGTAGAATGGTCAATGATGTGGAAAACATAGCTCCTGTGATTTCCAGTAATCTGAGAGATTCTATAACAAATTTCTTTTATTTAATTACCCATGTAGGATTATTATTATATTTAAATTATAAATTATTTTTAATTTCTATAGTTACGATACCCTTGATTCTACTTCCCATGCTATTTATGATTCACAAAATTGGAAAATCTGCAAATAGAACTCAAAATTTACTGGCAGAGCTTTCCTCGATTTTTATTGAATATTTATCTGGGATTAAAACCATTAAAACATTTGTTTTAGAAAGGGAATTCTTAGAAAGGCTAAAAGAAAAAAATCAAAGATTCATATGGAGAAATTTTAAAGAAATTTTCTACTTAAGAATGGGACCCAATTTGATCGAATTGACATCAATCCTATTTACACTTGCTTTAATTGTTTTAGGAGTATATTACATTGACTATACAAATTTTACGGGAGGGGAATTTTTTACTTTTTTATTAACTACTTTATTTATCATAAGACCTATTATCCAGCTTTCCAGTATGCTTGGAAAAATAAAACAATCGACCATTTCTTTTCAAAGAATAGAAGAATTTTTAAAGATTGAATCGGATGTAAAAAATCCAAAAAATCCAATCAAAGTTCAAACTTTAAAAAAATCCATTTGTTTTGATAATATTTCTTTTCGCTATCCCGATACAGAAAATTTTGTTTTAAAAAATATTTCTTTCGAAGTTAAAGTAGGACAAACAATAGCAATTGTAGGAGAAAGTGGAAGTGGAAAATCTACTTTAATGGATTTATTGATTCGCTTTTTTGATCCTACAGAAGGAAAAATCTTATTTGATGGGATTGATATCAAAAATTTTAGCTATGAGGAACATCGCAATAGATTTGGAATCGTTCAACAGGAAACTTTTTTATTTTATGGTACCATAAAAGACAATATAGCTTATGGTAGTCCCAATTACTCAATGAAAGATATTGAAAAAGTAGCCCGCTTATCCTATGCTCACAATTTTATAATGAAATTGCCAGACGGTTATGATACTATCATTGGAGAAAGAGGAGTGAATTTATCTGGTGGACAAAAACAAAGGATTGCCATCGCAAGAGCTTTGTATTATAACCCAGAAATATTGATTTTTGACGAGGCAACCGCTGCATTAGATACACAAAGTGAATATTACTTACAAAAAGCATTACAGAGATTGCTTTCAAACAGAACTACATTTATGATTGCTCATAGATTATCCACAATAGAAAAGGCAGACTTGATCATAGTACTACATAAGGGAAGAATTGTAGAAATGGGAAATCATAAATCTTTAATGAAAAAAGATAGTCACTATGCAAAACTTCAAAAAATTAGCCGAGAAATTAAAAAAAACCAAAAGGTATCCAGATGACTAAAAAAAATTTTTTACTCCTTGTAGATGACAATGATAAATACGCAAAAATTATCATTGAATTATTTGCTGATAAATACGAAATCCATAGAGCAAAAAATGGAAAAGAAGCTATTGAATTTTTAGAAAAAAATGGTGTTAATTTTTATAGTTTAATCATTACTGATATTACAATGGAAAGTCAATTGGCTGGACTGAATTTTTTAAAAAGAGCAAGAAAAAAAGGATACCATGGTAAAATTATAATTGCAAGTACAGGATTTAACTATTCCATAGCATTGAATTTGGCACCCCTATTTTTGAATTCCTTAAAAGTAGATTACTTAATCCCTAAAGATTCCCTTCTAAAAAAGGAGTTGCTATTGTATCCTTGCAGATTTTTTCCCAAAGTAGAAAGCCAGAGCCCTATTCTATAATCTATATCTATAGAAACTAAGTTGACATAAGGATCCAAAAGATTATTTTATCGCTTGGTGAATTCAGATAAAGATAGTACTGTTTTATCAGAAGAAGAAATCTTTGAATTAATCAACCAATGTAAAGAACAAAATCCTTATGCTTTAGAAAAATTTTTTAATCTTTACAGTTTAGAAATTTATAATTTCCCAATCAAAGTATTTCAATTTAAAGAAGAAGATGCAGGAGACTTTTTTATATTTGCTTTTGAAAGATTAAGAGATGGAAAAAGACTCAAAACATTCAAAGGAGATTCTACTTTTAAAACTTGGTTTTACAGTGTATTAAGAAATCTCGTAATTGATTTTATTAGACAGAATAAAAAATTCAAATCATTAAAAATTCTTAATTATGAATCCTTATCAGAAATAGAATCCAAACTAAAAAATGAAACCTCCAAAATAGAAACATTAGAAGAACAATTTCTTCAAGAAAAATTTTACAACATTCTAAACTCTTTAGAGTTCAACCAAAGAATCGTATTTAAATTAACTTATATTTTTTACTTGCAAATTGATGAAATCGATTTACAAATTTTAAAAAAAAATTTTTATAAAAGCAATTACGAAATATTTGAATTCCTATCAGATGCAAGAAATTATTTAGTTGGCAAGAATCTAAAATTAGAAAACAAAATAGATAGATTGAGTAGAATGCATTTAAAATTAATAGATTTAAAAGAACAACAAAAAAGACTTAAAAATCAAGAAAATACTCATCTTTTTGATGCTAAAGAAATTGAAAATAAAATCATAAAAAAAATAAAAAACAGAAATCAGATCCTATCCTATTCCCAAGACCATTTCTATGTTTTAAGAGTTCCCTTTTATAAAATTGCAAAATTTTTAGATTTAACTACCCCAACAGTAAGCAATTTATATAAAAAAGCAGAAAAAATTTTAAGAAATTCAGAAGAATTAAAAAAATTTTTTATAAACTGAAAAAAAGAATCGTCTATTAAACAGAAATAGGTGGTTCATTATGAATGACAAAAGCAATACCAAAATTTTAAAGTTACTGGACGAAATCCTTAACAAGAGTAAGCAAAATAAAGAATTGCCTGAAGACTTGAAAAATAGGATCAATTCTTTAGAAAATGAAGAATTCTTAGAATTTATTAAGCTTTATTCTTCTATTAAAGAATACGAGGAATCTACCGAAAAAAAGCAGGTTCCTGAATTTTATATATTTAGGATTCAAGATTATTACAATAAACAAAAAATCCTTTGGGACGAAGAAAAAAACAGAAAATCCTTACCTCAGGTTGTAATAAGATTTATCAAAAATCAATTTGAATTGATTCAAAATTCGTTGCCGGAATTGCAGTTTGCAACAGAAGCTATACAAATGAATCGAAGTAATGAAACTCTAAAAAAAGAAAAAATGATTTGGCAAGAAACTATCGACAATTCTAAAAAAATAGAATACACTTTAATACCTCAAGAAAATTCTTTTTTATTAAGCATTAATTTAACTAACTTTCAGGGTCCATTAACACTAAAACTTAAGAAAGACAGAGCTATCATTGATATAAAACACTTCACTAATATAAAAGGCCAAGATTGGATTTTGTTGGATAATCTTACTTTTGGTGATTATTATTTATACTTCAAAGGAGCTTATAATAAAGAATACCATTTAAAGATAGTAAATTAAATCATTCAAGATTTATAATTCGATTTACTTCGGGATCTTCTACCCCCAATTCTTTAGCAGCTTTCAGTTCAAGGATGGCTTCTTCTTTTCTTCCCAATCTAAAGTAGAGAAGTCCTATATCATACAGGGCTTTACCTAAATAAATTCTTGCTCTTTGCAATTCTTCTATTTCCTGTTTGATTTTGATAATCATTACTTCTTCTGAAAAGCCTCCCGTTTTTAGAATTTTATTAATTCTATCTCGAATTTTGTTTAATACTTCTTGTAGAGTCTTTACATGAGATTGTTGTTCTATAATGTTTCTTAATTCAATGTTTTTAGAAACCAATAAATCATATTTTTCTGACAATAATTGATATTCTTTTTTTAGTACTTCGTGTTCATCGTGGAATTCATTTAGCTTAGGATTCTCTATAATTAATTCTGTCAATCTTTTAATTTCTTTTTCTAAAACTTCATTTTTTGATTTTTCTTCCAAATAATTCTTTTGTAATTGTTGGAATTTATTTTTTAAGTCTTCGTAATCTTTTTTAATATTTAAAAAGGGAATTTCAGGGTTTTTTAGTCTTTCCAATTCGATTTCTAAATTCACTTTATCTTTCTCTAAATTGTATTTTTCTAATGAAAGTTCTTCAAAATACTGTAATAGTTCCCATAGTAACCCATCAGATTTCAATTCTTTCCATTGCTTAGGTATCTTTAATTTTTTTTTGATTTTTTCAAACTTTTGCTCTATTTCTAAATAATTATACAAAACCTTTTCTTTATCTTCTTTATTTTCTTTTTTTGTTTTTTTTCGAGACCTCGATTTATTAGAAATTTCATTGTAGATTTCCTTAGCTGCTAAAGATAATGTTTTATCCACATCACTTTCATGGATTTCTTCCCAAAATTTTTGGAGATAATAATAAGTAATATAAGGATGCTCATATTTCCCAATTTGGTTTTCTATAAATGCAAGTATTTTTTTATAAATCCAGTCAAATTTTTCTTCGATATGTAGTAAAAAAATTATATATTTATTTGTATTAAATTCAAAAATAAATTTTTTGGGATAATTATGAATAAATTGGCTTGCCCATAAAATTTCTTTAGTAGAAAGCAAATAAATTAGATTTTCAAATTCTTTTTTAAGATTTTCATCATTTTTTTTTTCTAATAATTTACTATAAATTTCTTTATTTTTTATCAAAAGCATATTATCTATATAAATATCGACACTTAAAGAAGAATTTAAAATATTTTTTATCTTCGAATGGAAATCCCCTATTTAAATTTTATCAGTTTTTTAATTGTTTATATTATTCAAACTATTTCATTGCATATACCCAATCTGTAAATACGGGATCTAAATTTTTTTTTCTTAACATTTCAATAATTTCTTGAACACTTCTTGTATCTTCAATTTTAAATTGTTCTGTTGTGTGTTTGCCTGTGTATCCTCCCGGTTCTGTTTTTGAACCGGCTGAAATCTGAGTTATACAAATAGGAATCATACCATCCCTAAAATAAGCAGATTCTCGAGTTGATAAAACCAAACCTACATCTGGGAGGAAAATCCTTAAAGCAACGAAAAATAGAGTATAAAGTTTATCCGAAATTTTTGGGACATTCAAAAAATTTTCAGCTGACCTTAATCTAGGCAAAGAAATCGTAATTTGACTTTTCCAATATTTTTTTTGTAAATACTGAGCATGGAGTCCTAACATTGCAACTTCTGTTTGCGGATCCGAAAGTCCTAAAAGGGCTCCTATACCAATTTTTCTTAGTCCAGCTCTACCAGCTCTATCGGGACAATTCAATCTATATTCCATTCTTTTCTTAACACCTTGTAGATGAACCTTCTTATACTCAATCGGGTCATAAGTTTCTTGATAAACAGTTAAACTATCCACTCCTTTAGTTCTTAAAAATCTATATTCTTCTTCTTTCAAGGGATAAATTTCAATTCCAATAGAAGAAAAATAGTTTCTTAAAGAATCTGTAATTTCGCTTATATATTTTATGGATGCATTTCTATAATCTTCTCCTGTAAGTAATAAAATATGTCGAATTCCTTGGTTATATAATACCATGGCTTCGTTATAAGCTTCTTCGTAAGTTAAAGTTTTTCTTATGATTTGGTTATCATACCTAAACCCACAATAAGTGCATATAGATTTACATTCATTAGAAAGGTATAAAGGACTATATAGTAAAATTGCATTTCCAAATCGCTTTCTTGTAATTGTATAAGCTATTTGTGCTAATTCTTCTAAATATTCTAATGCTGGTATAGAAATCAAATACAAAAAATCATTTTCATTTATTTTTTCTTCTGAATACCATTTTTGTAAAATCTTTTCGATTACACGATAGCTTCTTTTGTCTAGATTTATATTTTGTATGGTTTTGTAAACAGAATCAAAAGGAAAATTTTGAATAAAATCAGAAAAATTGGTTTCTTTCATTATCGATTTTCTTCGTTTAAAAAACCCGTTAAAGGACTAGAAGGACTGGCTTTTTTCCAAAAATCATTATAGTAAGAAATTCTTGAAATACCATGATTTAAGATTCCACTCAAAAAAGCTTCTCTACCTGCTATACATGCCAGTGCAAAAGAATATGCAGAATATCCACTATGAGAAGAAATTGCAATTGCTGTATTCACCAATACTGCATCAGCACCCATTTCCATTGCTTCTGAAACATGGGAAGGCAGCCCTAACCCTGCATCTATGACTACGGGAACTTCGGATTGTTCAATAATGATTTTTATACTTTCTTTTGTCCGAATTCCTTGGTTGGATCCGATGGGAGATCCTAAGGGCATTACTGTTGCTGCTCCTGCTTCTTGGAGTTGTTTTGCTAAAATAGGATCGGCTTGGATGTAAGGAAGTACAACAAAACCCTCTTTTACTAAAATCTCTGTTGCTTTTAAAGTTTCTTTTCCATCTGGCAAAAGATAATATGGATCGGGTGTAACTTCGAGCTTGATCCAATTTCCTCCCCCCATTTCTCGCGATAGTCTTGCCAATTTTACTGCTTCTTCTGCATCTCTTGCTCCCGAAGTGTTTGGTAATAATTGAATTGTTTCTAAATCAATAGCACTGATAATATCTTCTTCTTCTATTTTTTTGGTTAAATCTACTCTGCGAAGTGCGACGGTTACCATTTCTGTTGCAGACATCTCTATAGCATCTTTCATAGACTGAATAGAAGAAAATTTACCTGTTCCAATAAACAATCTTGAATGAAATAGCTTATTATGGATTTTTAACGGTTTTGGGTCTCTTTCTAACTGTTCTTTTAGTAAGGACAACAAGGTATTCCTAATTGACAATTGGGTATCTGCTTCCTTCATAAATATAAATATATCAAAAAAACTCTATATGTAAAGAGTTATTTTAATCTTTTATTCGAATCGTACTTCTACCGAATTCCCATGCTCTTCGTCTAAACCTTCTATTTTACTCATAATTTTGATAGGTTCTAAAGCTTTTCTTAAACCTTCTTTAGTAGTGTACTGCCAAGTAATTTTTTTTAAGAAGGTTTCTACACCTAAACCTGAAAAAATTTTTGCAGATCCACCCGTAGGTAAAATATGATTTGCTCCACTATAATAATCACCCAAAGCTACAGGCGCATACCTTCCTATAAATATGCTACCTGCAGATTGGATATATTTTAAATAATCTTCCAAATCTTCGTAAAGATTCATACAAATTTCTAAATGTTCTGGAGCAAATTCATTAATAAAATGAAAAGCATCCCTAAGACTTTTTGTTTCTATGAGTTTTCCATTCTCTTCTTTCGTAAAGGAATCAAAAATAAGGATATAAGAATTTTCTAGAATACTTTTTTGCTTAAATTCCAATCTCCTAGTTCTTGTCTTTAAAGCAGTTTGGATTTCATTGATCACATTTTCTGCTAAGACTAAACTATCTGTTAACAAAACCCCAATGCTATCGCTACCATGCTCTGCTTGGGATAGTAAATCACTTGCAATAAATTTAGGATTGGCTGAAAGATCTGCCAATATCAAAACTTCAGAGGGTCCCGCGGGTTGATCAATTTTTACCTTGCCTGTAGCACTTAGTAAAGTTTTTGCAGCAGTAACATAACGATTTCCCGGTCCAACTAAAATTTCTAAAGGTTTTACACCAATCCCCAAAAATCCAGCAAAAATTCCATGGGCACCACCGACTTTTAAAATCCCATCTGCTCCTGCCAAATTTGCGCAATACAATACCGAGGGATGAATCTCGCCTTCTTTGTTTGCTGGAGTAATCACGATAACATATTCTACTCCTGCAATTTTGGCGGGAACTACACCCATCAAAACCGAAGAAGGATACAAAGCATTTCCACCAGGCACATAGATGCCAGCTCTTTCTATAGGTCTATAAAAATATCCTAACGTAGTTTCTTCAATTATCGTTTTTGCTGGTTTTAAATTTTGGTATTGAAATTTATGGAATGCTTCTATGTTACGATAAGCTTTCTGAAATGCTAATTTTTCTGATTCTGTTAATAGTTTTTCGGCTTTTGAAAACTCTTCTTTAGAGATTACCAAAGGTTCTGGAAGATAACCATCTAAATGTTTTGTAATATTGAATAAAGCTTCCTTACCGCCTTCTTTTATTTCTAAGTAAATTTTTTTAACTGTTTCTAACGCTTCGGGATCTTCAAAAGAAGGTCTCTTACATAATTTTTGAATTTGTTCAGAAGTTAGGTCTTTATAATAATAAATTTGCATAATCAACTTCCCATAATAGTAATATATATGCTCCTACCACTGCTATAATCCCTAAATTCACATAAATAAATCCCCTGCCAAGTACCCAATACCAACTCTCCTGATTGTATAGGCAAAAAAATCTGAGTTCCGATCAAACTTGCTAAAACATGGGCTGGCATATCGTCTTCTCCTTCCAAACTATGATCAAAATCAAAATCTCTGGGAACTAATTTTAAAAAAAATTTTTTTAAGTCACTTCTTACGGAAGGATCAGAATTTTCGTTAATCGTTATACCAGCTGAAGTATGCATTAAATTTAAAAAAATCATTCCTTTTTCTACTTCCTTTATATCTTTCTGAATCAAATCTTTTACTTCTTTTGTGATCAAATGAAATCCAAATGGCTTGGGAGCTAAAGTTATGATTTTGCTTTTTATCATCAAATTTGATGAGAATGATGGTGGGCGATAGAAGGCTCGAACTTCTGACCTCCTGCTTGTAAGGCAGGCGCTCTTCCAACTGAGCTAATCGCCCACATAATTACACTTGTTTTATTTCTTTTTCTTTTTTATTGATTGCTAATGCCATTCTGCTTTTTCTTCTACTTGCTTGTCTATGATGAATCAAATTTTTTCTACCAGCTCTATCTAAAAATTTTGCATATTCTCCATAAGTAACCTTTGCTTCTTCGATCTTGTTTTCTTGTAATAATTTTATAATTTTCTTTTTTAAATTTTTCAATCTTGTTCTTTGTGCTTTATTTCTTTCTCTTCTTCTTTCTATTCTACGAATATCTTTTTTAGAAGATTTTAAATTTGCCATTTTTACTCCTAAAGATTCATATATTTTTTTTCCTTTTTCTCGTCAACAAGAAAAATACAAATTATTAAAGAAAATGCTTTTTAATTCAAAAGTTGGAAAAACAAAATCTAAAAAATATTTTATCACAAAAAAAGTTCGCAAAAAAATTATTAATTCATAACAATAAACCAATTTTTTTTGGAAAAGGTCAAAATACTCTTAAAATTTGATTCAATAAAATTTCGAATCCTAATAATTTCTTCTTAGTTTAAGCTATCTTTTTCTAAAGTTAAACCAATTTAAAAAATGAAAATCCCTACCATACAAAAAATCCCCAAAGAAAAAAAATATCTCTAATACTAAATACAGCGGATCCATTAGAAAATTGGATCTTTTCTGCAACACAAAATCCTCAATTTAATTCTGCTTGCTATAAACTTAAAATCTGATGGAAAAATCTTGATTTACAGAACCTGTTTATACAAAATCAAAGAAAACAACAATTCGGTCCGATTTTAGTTTAAATTTTTGCATTGATTATAATTTCTTTTTTGAATTTTATTTAGATTTTCTGGATTTTCAAACATTAAAACAAGTAATTAAAAAATTTATTTATAAGATATCTAAAAGAAACTCTTTAAGAATAGGAAATTTATTTCTTTTAGAATTTATTGTATTTTCTCTTTCTATTGTTTTTTTATAAATAGAACTTAATTGAACTTTTAAGGTGTTCCCAGAAATATTAAGAATCTTTAAAATTTCTTTTCTTTCTTTATTTTCGATTATATATTTACATATCATTGCCTCTTGATGTGTTAAATTGTAATCTTTTCTTAATTTTTGGTAAATTTCTTCAAAAGATTTATTTATAGATGGTGGAGAAAAAAGTATATTAAAAAGCAAAAAAGAAACAAAAGAAATCCCAACAGATAAAATAAAAAAAAATATTTTATGAGTCTGAAAAGTAATCACAAAATCTAAAAATACCCAAATCAAAACTAAAGACACACTAATAGCGGAAATTATACCCGCAACTTTTAAAAAAAATTTCGATTGATTTTCCAAAAACTGTTCTCTATAAAAGATAGCAGCTAAAATTGTAGATAGTATTGCATCGGCTGCATTTCCAAGGGGTAACAAATTTTTATCCCATATTGCAAGAAAGTTTGGAATTGAGGCTAAGATCATAAGAACAAATAGAAAAGTAATCATTCTAGTCCTTTTATCTTCGGGATGCTGAAGAGTATAACGAATTAAGAAATAAAGACAACTTATAAAAATAAATCCCCAATAAAAATGTGTTATATAAGAACCATAACTTGCTAATGGATAGTAACCCCAAATATGCTTTTTTACACCTTTGATAAATAAAGTATTTTCGTAGGAGATAAAATAAGAGTACAGCAATAACACAAAACAAAAAAAACTTAATACCAAAGAAATTTTAATAAAAGTTTCTATTTTGGATAGGGATTGATTGGTTTGCTCCATACAAAACAACAAGATGGAATTTGCCATTAAAAGTTGGGCTGTATACATATAAAAATATGCATTCACTGCTACTTCTGCATTTTCCGATAAAAAACTTATAAATAAAATTAAATTCCATATGGCAACTGAGAAATAAAAAATGCTCAAAGAAAATCGGGAAGTCTTTGCTTTATTTGAAAAATAAATAACAATTAAAATTGCAAGATCTGTAAGAAATCCCGATAAAGGGATTATAAAAAAATACAAATATTTTTCTTCCATTTTTTTTTGTATTAAATATAAAAAATAGCTATAAATTTAAATCAAGAAAAAAATATTTAATATCGTAGGAGAGGTCTAAACCAAGGGATACCTATTGATAGTATTACGGCACTTATAAATAGAAAAAAAATCATCCATTTGACTTCTTTTATCGTTTTTAATTTTTTGATTTTATAATTCAAAAAATGCATCCAAAAAATAAAAATGGTCATCAGAAAAGGATGTTCAATAAGAATAAATCTTAATTCCTTTACTTTAAAGATAGATGAAAATTCTTTTATAGAATTATCTAAAAAATAGAAAACCAAAAGAAAAATACCCAAAAGATATTGAAAGTCCGTTAATATCAATATATATAAAAAATTTTTTTTTATTTTCTGTTTAAGGTTTTCTGCCGATTCTTCCTTCCATTTATATAAAGAATAAAATAAGAAAAAAATCAAATACCCAATCCCAATGAAAATTAACCATCTTAAATAGTTATGCAAAAAAATCATAGTACAAAAAAAACTAAGGAAATATTTAAGAAAAGTTTTTTATTTCTAACTGAAATTGATTTCTCAATTGGATACTTTAAAAAAATATGTCCCTGATGAGTAAAAACCAACAAAGCCAAATACAGATTATTGATATTTCTGAATCCTTGAAAAAAGGAATTCGAGTTGTACCTGTTGATCTTGATAATCAAATGAAATCTGCCTATTTAGATTACGCAATGAGCGTTATTGTAGGCAGAGCCCTTCCCGATGTACGAGATGGCTTAAAGCCAGTGCACAGAAGGATTCTATATGCAATGCACGAAAGGGCTTGGAGGCACGATAAACCATTTGTAAAATGCGCAAAGATTGTAGGAGAAGTTATTGGTAATTATCATCCCCATGGGGATATGGCTGTATACGATACTCTTGTAAGGTTAGCCCAAGATTTTGTAATGAATGTACCTTTAATAGAAGGTCAAGGAAATTTTGGTTCAATTGACGGAGACAATCCAGCAGCATATCGATATACAGAAGCACGATTGACAATCGCAGCAGAAGAACTTCTTAAAGACATAGACAAAAATACTGTAGACTTTTTACCAAATTTTGATGATACAAGAGAAGAACCAAAGGTCCTTCCTTCTGCATTACCAAATTTACTAATCAATGGTTCTAATGGCATTGCCGTAGGGATGGCAACTAGTATCCCTCCTCACAATCCAGTAGAAGTAATTCAGGCTATTAATGCTTTAATAGACAACCCAAATTTAACGATTAAAGATTTAATGAAATATATCCCAGCACCTGATTTTCCTACGGGAGGGATCATTATCGGAGGGGAAAGTTTAATACAAGCATATAATACGGGGAAAGGTTCAATAAAAATTCGAGCAAGAATCGAAGTGGAAGAGAATCCCAAGAAAAAAAAAGTTAATTTGGTGATTAAAGAAATCCCTTATCAAGTAAACAAAAAAAATATTTTAGAAAAAATTGGAGAATTGGTACAAAACAGAGTTATTGAAGGTATTTCTGATATAAAGGATTTATCCGATAGACATGGAATACGCGTAGAAATAGAATTAAAAAAAGATATAAATCCACAAATCGTTCTCAATCAATTGTACAAAATGACTCAATTGCAAATAAGTTATAGTATTCATTTATTAGCTCTCGTTGACGGACAACCCAAAGTACTAAACCTAAAAGAAATTTTAACAGAATATATTTCTCATAGAAAACAAATAATATATAGAAGAACAAAATACGATTTAGAAGAAGCAGAAAAAAGAGCGCACATCTTAGAAGGTTTAAAAATTGCTTTAGATTTTATAGACGAAGTGATCAAAATCATAAGAAGTTCAAAAACTGTGGAAGAAGCACGAGAAAAATTAATCCAAAGATTTAAGTTAACAGAAATCCAAGCCAATGCAATCTTAGATATGAGGCTACAAAAATTAACTTCTTTAGAAAGTCAAAAAATTCTAGAAGAACTAGAAGAATTAAAAAAGAAAATAGAAGATTTAAAAGATATTCTTGCAAAAGAAAAAAGGCAATATCAGATTATCAAAAAAGAATTAAATGAAGCCATAGAAAAGATATCAAAAAAAGGAATCAAAAGACAAACAGAAATCGATTTCTCTGCTATCGATACAACAGATTTTGAAATTACTGATTTAATTCATAATGAGGATGTAATTCTATCTATTTCTAACGATGGATTTATCAAAAGAACCAATGTGGATTCTTTTAAAAGGCAAAGAAGAGGCGGTAAAGGTGTTAAGAGTACTTCTTTAAAAAAAGAAGATACGGTCAAAATACTTTGTCAAGCCTCCACCCACGATACTTTGTTATTATTTTCGAATAAAGGAAAAATTTTTGGATTGAAAGTACACGAAATACCTGAAGCCTCAAAAGATGCAAGAGGTAAATCTTTAAAAACTTTATTAAATTTATCTCAAGATGAATTTATAACTACAGTTGTGCCCATAGAAAAATTCGATAAAAATAAATCTATCGTGATGATAAGCAAAGACGGTATTCTAAAAAAATCAGACTTAGAGATTTTTCAAAACACTAAAAAAAATGGAATCATCGCCATCAATCTAAGAAAAGAAGATGAATTGGTTAAAGTTGCCATAGTAAATCCTAAAGATGATATTTTCATTGGAACAAAAAAAGGCTTAGGATTAAGAACAAACTTAGGTAAAATGCGTAGTCAAGGAAGGAATGCCTCTGGAATTATTGGGATCAAATTAGAAAACGGAGATCATGTAATTGGAATGGATGTAATATCTAAAGGAAATTATATTCTTGTGGTATCAGAAAATGGGTTTGGAAAACTAATAGAGGAAAAACAATTCCCAACAAAAGGAAGAGGCGGTAAAGGAATGACTTATTTTAAAATAACAGAAAAAACAAGTAAACCTGTTGCAATCAAATGTACAAATAAACAAAGTGATTTGTTTATTATTTTACAATCTGGAAATATCATTCGTATTCCCGTAGAAGAAATCAAAATTCAAGGAAGAAACACATCGGGGATTAAATTAATTGAAGTAGAAGAAAGCGATAGAGTTCAAGATATCGCTATACTGAGCAACGAGAACAACGAATCAAAATAAAAAAAGATAAAAGGTTTTCTTACCTTTTATCTTTTTTTCTTAGGAATAAAGAATTCTTTCGTTTTTTTATTTCCCTTAGAACCTTTATCAGAACTACCTTGATGATTTAAATTACTTTGTTGAGATTCTTCAATTTCTTCTTCTGTAACTGGTCCAATTGCCTTTGTAAAAATCATCTTACCAGCTGCAGTTTGGATAATAGAAGTAACATTTACTCTAACCAATTTACCAATCAATTCTTTTCCATCTTCGATAACCACCATAGTCCCATCATCTAAATATCCAATTCCTTGATTTTCATCTTTTCCTTCTCTAACCACTTGAATTTTCAATTCCTCTCCGGGCAAAACTATTGGTCTTAATGCTTCGGTTAATGCATTCAGATTCAAAACTTGAACTCCTTGGACTTCTGCAACCTTCTCTAAATTAAAATCATTCGTAATCAATTTTGCATTCATATCCCTTGTTAATTGTATTAATTTAGAATCTGTATCCCGTATATCTGCATAATCAACATAACTGATTTTTACTTTTATATTGCTCAATCTCTGTAGCTCATTCAATAAATCCAATCCTCTTCTACCTCTATTTCTTTTTATAGGATCTGCAGAATCACTTATTAATTGAATTTCTCTTAAAACAAAATTTGGTATAATAAAGGGACCCTCTATAAAATTTGTTTTAGCAATTTTCAAAATCCTTCCATCAATAATCACAGAAGAATCCAAAACCTTTTCGATTCCTGTGGTAGTTTCTTCTTTAGATTCTGCAACTCCATAAGAACCAACTGTATAAAAAGCTCCAAACATATACCCGGCATAGGTACTAACCAAAGTAATTAGGATTCCTAAAGGCAAAATCCAATCTCTAAAAAATAATATCCAAGTGAAATAAGAAAAATAAACGATTGCTAAAAAAAAGCTAAAAAAAATCCCTATGCCTAACCCTATTATAGAAAACACTACTCTTTTCTTTGCCTCTTTTGATTTTTTGGACTGTATATATAAAGATAAATAGCTAATAAGAAATACCAAAACACCCGTGATTAAAGAAACATGCGTTGCTCTTTGTACAAAATAAACCAAACCAATGCTCAATAAAGAAATTCCAACAGACAATAGTAATTGTAAAATCATAAACGAACTCCTAAAAAAATTTTTAATCTCTAAAAATTAGTGGAAAGTATATCTCAGGCGAAACTATTATTTAGAAAGCAGTTCAGAAACTAAGTTTTTGGCATCTTCTAAATTCATTTGTTTTGCAACAGAAATCTCGTTAGCTAAAAGAGAATAAGCAGTTTCGTAAAGCCTTCGCTCCATTAAGGACAATTCTTTATTTTTTGCTCGTTTAAAAAGATTTCTACAAACCTTTGCTACTTCGTAAATAGATCCCGATTTAATCTTTGCTAAATTGTTTTGATATCGAATCTTCCAATCCTCTTCCAATTCCTCTTCCTCTTCTTGGAGAATTTTAAGAACTTTTTTTACATCATTTTTATTGATCACTGGTCGAATATTAGATTCTTCTACCTTGTCTGTTTGAACTTTGATTTTCAACCCATTATTGCTAAACTGAATTACATAATATAATTTTTTTTGATTTCCAAACTTTATAGTTTCTAAATCTACAATTTTACCTACTCCCTGGGATGGATAAACTACATAATCATTGATTTCATAATCAAATTTTTGTTTATGAATTGCAGTTGAATTTTGTTTTTTTTTAGCTTTCTCTCGCTTCTCCATTTCCTTGTTAATTTTTTTTGGTAAACTTTTTTTTTGCTTTTTATTGGTCTGAGGCATACTATTCCACTAATTTAGTATATTTTGAAAATTTACATTTTTTTGACAAGTTTTTTTTGGAAAATTGAAAAAGAAACTCAAAAAAATTTAAAAAGCTTAAAATTTTATTCAATAAGATAACCAAATGATCCTCACCACTTCTACTACAGTGAGCAAAGAGTTATCTAAAGGTTTGATTTCTACGCAATCTTAAAGAAAACGCCATAATCCAAAAGAAAACCCCATTCAGATAAAGCTGGAAATAAATTTAAAAATGCTTTTCTTAGAATATAAAAAAAAATATTTTTAACATTATGTTCACACCAAACAGCCAAATGAAAGATATCCTCTCTACTTCTCCCCTAATAGAAAGTATTCTTTTTCAGAAATATCGTTTGGGATTTTCTTCTAATTTTTACTTAACTGATACTTTAGAAGAAGTTTTTAAAAAAAACAAAATGACTCATCTTATAGAAGACTTTTTAAAAGAAATCCAAGAAATTTTAGATTTAGAAAAAAAAATTCAAATCAATCCAAAAGAATTAAAAGAACTGTTAGAAAAAGAATCTGTTCTACTTTTGGATGTTCGTGAAGATTTTGAGCGAGAAATTGCAAAAATTGAAAATTCTTTCCTCTTAACAAAAGATTTAGCCAAAGAAATTTTATTTTCTTGGGAAAAAAATACTAAAATGGTATTTTACTGTCATACAGGAGTACGTTCTTTACAAGCTGCTTTTTTCTTTTATAAGAACGGATTTAGAAATATTTGGAATTTAAACGGTGGCATCCATCGATGGGCAAAAGAGATTGATCCCAATATTCCCTTATATTGATTAAGGCTTTATTTATCATTCTTAATGATGATCACGACTGGTTCTTTTTCTATAATAGAAAAATATTTATGAACTTCTTTAATTTTAGTATTTATGATTTTCTCTTTTTCCGTCGTAAGGTTCATCAATATAGAAATATAGAATTCATTGTTTAAAAATTTTTTACATTCCTCTAATAATTTTCTTGTTCTAAAAGGAGTCTCGAAAAGAACAACGGGTATAGGTTTTTGATTTAATTTTTTTATAAATTGAATTCTTTCGAAAGTTTCTCTCGGGGGAAATCCTGCAAAATAAAAGGATCCATTCAATCCAGAATAAACAAGAGCAGTAGTCAAAGAAGAAACCCCCGGGATTACTTTAATTTCGAATTGGTGTTGTTGACAAAAATAGATCAGTTCTTCGCCGGGATCCATAAAGACTGGCATACCAGCATCAGATACATATGAAAGAGTATTAGAATTGATTATAAAATCTTTGATTTCTTCTAATGTAACCTTTTTTTGGTCATACTCTATAATGTTTTCTTGATTGTAGTCGATTTTATGATATTTTAGTAAAGTAGTAATGGAGCGAAAAGATTCTGCAAGAATTAAATCAGATTGCTTTAAGATTTTTAGAGCTCTTATGGTTATATCTTCGAGGTTGCCAATGGGAGTTCCTACTAAATACAATATTTTTTGGATTTTTGGTAGCATTTACTGTAGATTTTGAATATAAAATTTTTTTTCTTTTGCAATTTTTAAAAGCGGTTCTTTAAAGGAATGATTTAAAAAAATAGGAAGCTTAGAATTTTCTAATAAATAAATATCTGGATAAGAATCTCCCCCAGCAATATAAATAGGTTTTTTTACTATATTTTTAAAGGCTAAATACTTTCCTTGATCATAAGTATAGGGTTCTTCTATTTGGGGTAGTAATATTTGATTTTCTAGTTTTAACTTCATTCCTATTATTTGACTTTCCGAAAGATTCCAATATTTTGAAATTGCCTGAATGGCTACTTCTGGAGATGCAGTAATTATGTAGATATCCCAATCCCTTTCCGTTAAAATTTGAATCAATTCATAAAATGCTTGATTAATTCGAATTCCCTGTTGTATTTGTCTTCCCGAAGGAAGGTCTATAAATTTAAAATCTTTCTTTAAGGCACTCTTAAAAGATTCTTCTGAATATTGCTTTAATTCTTCTACAGTAAAACCTGCATAAAAAATTTTTGTCCATCGATAGGCCATCTCTAAGTTTTTTTTTTCTAAATATTCAAAAACAATCAAAAATTGATCCAATAATTGAATCCCCAAATCTACGGAAGGATTTTTCACAGATAACTGGTATAAGAAATATGCTTTATCCTTTTCTTCTTCTGAAATTCCTTGCCAATTTTTTTCATCCCAAAACCAGGACTGTTCTGCATGAATTTTTTGATTTAAAATTAAATCATACATCAAATTTAAACCTTGATCACCAAGAATAAGAGTGTTATCAAAATCGAAAACAGCAGTTTTTTCCTGCTTATGCAAAGTTGGATCTTCTATGGCATGGATTAATGCATTGTAAACTTCCTCATTCCAGAAATGTTTCGATAAAATCATAATAAAGGGATTTTTTTATTGGTTTCAGGAAAATGATTAAAAATTACAATTCCATCGCTTCCCTCTTTTATAATTATATCATTTCTAAAATATGCATCTGGAAGAAAATCTTCTGGATTTAAGGGGATATTTTCGTATCGTACTTCGAAATGTAAATGAGGTCCCGTGGATCTTCCTGTAGAACCACTAAGTCCAATAATCTGCCCGATTTCTACATTTTCCCCTTCTAAAAGAAAAATTTCCGATAAATGAGCATACCAAGTATCTTTCCCATCAGGATGTTGAATGATAACAGCATAACCATATTCCCCCATCCATCCCGATTTTTTTACAAATCCATTTTGGACTGCCAATACAGGTGTTCCTATAGGTGTTGCAAAATCAACCCCCGTATGCAATTTATCAAAACGCTTTCCATAACGAGAAGTTAAAAATAAATTTTCAAGAGGCCAAAGCAATTTATTAGCCTCAACTTCCAAAATTCTTCTTCCAAGATCTTGTTTTAATAAATTATTTTTAAAATTTTCTCCAAAAGGAACAAACAAAAATCTTTTTTTTATGTTGTTATCGTTAATCTCTAAAATTTCTTTTTCTGTCGTTTCGTATTCTTTTGCTAAAGCTTTTAAATTTTTTCCATCGTTTAGGATCCATCTACCTGTTGTATTTCGATAAGTCTGAATATATTTGTTATCTAAAAAAACTCTTAATCTACTTGTATTAGATAAAACTCCATTGTATATTAAGACAGCAAAACTAATAAAACAAATTGCTTTACTCAATTTCATTAAATCCACCCTTGTATTATCGTAATTTTAGTTACAGTTTTTAACTATTGGTTCTATGTCAACTATCAAAAAAGATTGACAAAATTCTCATTTATTTATGTTATTTATTTTTATGAAACTTAGGGGGATATTCATTTTGGTTTTGGTTTCCATTAGCATATTAGCTATGGTTATTTTGATAAAAACGATAACTTTTAAGGAACCTACAATCCAAAAAGCATCTAAACCAGCTTTTTTAGAAATAGAAGAATTCCAAAAAGCACAACAAAATTTTATCAATAATCTTTCTAAAGCAATTACATTCAAAACTATATCTTTTCAAGAGTTAGAAAAAAGAAATCTAAGGGAATTTGAAAATTTTATTTTATTTGTGCAAAAAAGTTTTCCTAAAACATTCAATAATTTAGAATTCAAAAAAATCAACCAATATACAATACTGCTCAAATGGGAAGGAAAAGATCCTCAAAAAAAACCAGTAGTTCTTATGGGACACTATGATGTAGTACCTGCTAACGAACTTGAATGGAATTATCCTCCCTTTGAAGGTAAAATCGTAGATAATTATTTATACGGAAGAGGTGCTATAGATGATAAAATCACGGTGATTGGATTGTTACAAGCAACTGAATTTTTACTCAATACTGGTTTTAAACCCGAAAGAACTATCTTTTTCTCTTTTGGACATGACGAAGAAATCAACGGATTTGAAGGGGCTAAAGCAGTTGTAGAGTACTTAGAAAAGAATCAGATTTTCCCAGAATTTGTTTTAGACGAAGGAGGAGCAATTACAGTAGGAATAGTGCCCGGAATTCAAAAACCAGTTGCTACAATAGGTATAGCGGAAAAAGGATATTTAAGTCTAAAACTTACTTCTAAAGGAAAAGGTGGACATTCCTCTACACCTTCTGAAAAAACCGCAATCGGAAATTTAGTAGAAGCATTACATAGATTATCTCAGAAACCCTTTCCCTATAATTTAACACCAGTTCAAGAAAAAATGTTTGAATATATGGGACCCCACTTTCCTTTTGTACAAAAAATTGCATTTGCAAATTTATGGATCTTTAAAAATCTGATTCTTTCCCAATTAAGAAAAAGTGATTCTGCTAGAGCATCTTTACATACAACTATGGTTCCCACAATTATTAATGCTGGTGTTAAAGAAAATGTGATTCCTACAACAGCAGAAGCTGTAATCAACTTTAGAATCTTACCTGGAGATTCAAAAGAAAAAATAAAGAAATACATCCAAGAAATTACAAAAGAGTTAGACATAGAAATTAGCGAATTACCTTTTAGTTCTGAACCTTCACCAGTATCAGGAACTGAAGGGGAGGAAGGAATTGGATTTAGAAAAATAAGTGAAGCTATAAAAACCATCAATTCTGATTTTGTAATTGCTCCGTATCTCGTTTTGGGTGCTACAGATGCAAGACATTTTACAAAAATTACAAAAAATACATATAGATTTTTACCTATTTACTTAACAGAAGAAGATATGAAAGCTATGCATGGAAACAACGAAAGAATATCTTTAGAATCTCTAAAAATTGCTTTAGAATTTTACACAATTTTAATAAACAATCTATAGAATTTATGTTTCTATTGAAATTTTTTTTAATTGACTTATTAAATTCAAATAAAATTGAGAAAATGATAAAAAAAAGTTGAAAAAAATTCACTAAGAAAATATTTTATCAAATTAAGTATTATTAAACATAATGATTTGAATTTACGAAATATAATTAATGAACTAAGGAAGGTAATATGGAAATATCCAGAAGACAAAGCGGTGATGTAGTGATATTGGATGTAAATGGGGAGATTGACCTGTATAATGCCCCAGAAATCAAAGATACCATTAATAAACTTATAGAAGAAAAGAAATACAATGTTGTTATAAACTTGGATAAGGTTTCTTATATAGACTCCTCAGGGATAGGTGCCTTAATTTCTAGCTTATCCAATTTAAAAAAATACCAAGGAGGTTTGAAAATTTGCAATGTATCTGGTTCTGTGCGCAAAGTTTTTGAGCTAACTAAATTGACTTCTTTTTTTGAAATTTACGACTCAGAGCAAGAAGCTATTGCAGCATTCAGTAAATAAAAAAATAAGGAGGTAAGTATGATCTTAAAAAGAATTAATTTTTTATTTGCCATAATGATTGGTATTTACTATATACAATGTGGAAAACCTGTTCCAACAGAAGAACTGGTAAAAGCCAGAGAAGAAATAGAGATTGCTAAATCAAAAAAAATAGAAGGAGAATCTGAAGATTTTTTGAATCAGGCTATTGAAACATTAAAGAATGCCCATAGTAAATTGCCGGAGGAAAACTACGAAGAATCCAAAAAATTAGCACAACAATCTTATATTTTATCCCAGCTTTCCGAAAGCATTTCCTTGCCTATACATATAGAAAAGAAAAAAGAAAATTACAACAAAAAAATACAAGAGGCTTACGAAGCGAATGCAGAAATTTTGGCAAAGGCAGATTATGAATCTGCAAAATCTTTATATGAACAAGCAGAAGAAGAGAACAAACTAAAAGAATTAGCACTAACGGAAGACGAAAAAAACCAGTTAGCTACAGGTACATTCAAATCGGATAGTGAGCGAAAGCAAACAGAAGAAAAACTTCAAAATTTCGTTAATAATTCAGCACATGTAGAATCAAAATTAGAAAAAGCCTTGAATGCAGCAAAAATATCTTACGAAACTTCAATATCTCATAAACAAGAATATTCAAATCAATTAAACAATATAAAGGATAAATTTAACAGCGCAAAAAAATACAACATACAGGAATACGAACCAGAAAAATCGAGCCTTCTACAAAAAGAAATTGAAGATACACAAAAACTCATTCAAAATAATCAACTAAGGCTCGCACACCAAAATATAGAAAAATTAAATAAGGATTCAGAAGAATTATTTTTAATTGCAATTGCAAAATATTCAGAAGATTTGTTTGTTAAAGCAGAAAAATCTTTTAAAAATACAGAAAAGAAAGTTAAAGAATCCTCAGGAGTTTTAACAGAACCCAAAACAAAAGAAAAAATTCAAGAAACTTTACAAGCAGCAGAAGAAGCATATAAAAACGCAAAATCAGATTTAGTAAGCAAAAATTATGAATCTTCCATTGCCAATTCTAATGAAGTATTGAAATTATCCAAAATTGTCATGGATCTGGTAGACAATGCCCAGTTAGCCTACACAAAGCGGGAGCTTTCTAAAGAACAAGAAAAACAACCAACAGAAAATAACGAGAAAATAACAATAGAAGAGACTACTGAAATACAAAAAGATGATAACATAAAGCTAATCCATGTAGTAAAACCTAAAGAGTATTTGTGGAAGATTTCAGGTTACAAGCACATCTATAACGATCCTAAGAAATGGAAAAAAATCTACGAAGCGAACAAAGATCAAATTAAAAATCCCAATTTAGTCTACCCTAATCAAAAACTAAAAATATTAAAAAACGGTAATGACTAAATTTTTGTTTTTAAATTAGTATGTAACTTTTTTATAAAAACTACGAATTGACTTATTAAGATGAAATGCAGGTGCAATTCTTTACTTACTGTTTTGATTGTGTTTTTGCTTGCATCTGCGATTTCTTGTAATCAAATTTGCAATTTACCTAAAACATTTACATCAAATAGTAATTTCCATCCTAGTTGCCATAATCAGCCCATACCTACCCACAATGACAAGAAACCAGAAAAAGACAGTAGAAAAAATTGCTGTTCCATTTTTGACAATATCCTCAAAAAGGATTTGAGAAATCCTATTCAGCTTGCTTTTTACAAAAATCATGATTATACTCAAAATTTTAAAATCATCTTTAAACTCCTAATTCCTACAAATCGTATTATCTATAGCAATCATTCCCCTCCTATTTATTTAAAATTCCTGATTTTACTCATTTAGAAAATCAATTTTTAACATTCATTAACTGAATCCTATTATCTGGAGGTTTTATGAAGCTTTTTTATAAAATTTTATTAGTATTTTTTTATAATTATTATTTATTTTCCAACACAATAAACGAAAACACTTTTTGGATACAACTAAAAAAAATACTGGAAGATCATCCAAAAATCAATTCGCAATTTTTAAAACTTTCCTTAGAAATAAAAAACTATCATTTTGCAAAAAGAACCTATCCTGATCCTAAGTTTGGCATTATGTGGAAAGATGCTCCTTACAATAAAAATTTTAAATTGAATATGAATCGATACGAAATGTCCGGAATCGAATATTCTCTTATCCAACCGATACCCACACCGGGTAAACTAAACCAAATGGCTAAAATTCAACAAAAAGAGATAGAACAGGAACGCCTTAACCTTGCTATGATGTATAACCAATTTGCAAAAGATATTATAAAAATTATATTGGATTACCACTACGATTCAGAAATTCTAAATCTACTTAAGGATTTCCAAAAAAAATTCGAAACATTAAAGGAAACAAGTAAAATACGTTATAGTACAGGATCAGGGAATTTTTCAGATTATTCGAAAACTCTTGTTTTAGAAAAAAAAATAGAACAAGAAAGGATCAATTTAGAAAATTTAATTCAAACGAATGAAAAAAAATGGGAATATTATTCTAGTTCTTTGGATTATAGAGATCAAAAAATATTCAATTCTACAAAAGAATATATAAATTATTTATACAAAAATAATAAAAATTTAGAGGAAGAAATACAAAATTCAGTTTATTTGAATTTTGCAAAAATCCTTCCCGAAATAGAAAAAGAAAAGGTTAGTCTTCAAAAATTTGAATATTATCCCGATTTTGAAATATTTTTTTCTTATCTAAAAAGGGAAAGAATTAAAAGTACAATTGCTTCCGAAGAAGAGTTCCTTTCCTCTTTGAATTCTCCTTCGGGAGAAGATTTGATGTCTTTTGGTATTATGTTTAGAATACCTTTATGGAGTGCAATTTCTAATCCAAAAAAAGTAAATTCAATAGAGTTGGCTTATCAAAAAGAAAAAGAAAATATAAGCGAAATTTATTTAAATCTTAAATTTAAAATACAAGAAATCAAAATTTCGATTCTCAATTTAGAAAGACAAATTGAAATTTCTGAAAAACATTTAATACCTTATGCGGAACTATCTTATCAATCTACATTACAAAATTATACTGTTGGAAAAGTAGATTTTGATAGTCTTATCTTTTCTATGCAAGACCTTTTCGAAATCCAAAAAGATTTGATTATAAAAAAGAGACAATGGAACAATCAAATCATAGAATATTTAGAATTAACCAATCAAATCTTACCAGAAATACAAATTTTAAATAACCCTAAGGAGGTCCCCTATGAAAACAAGTAAAATTAAATATATTTTATATATTTTGATTATTCTTGGCGCTTTATACCTTGGATGGGAATTCTTCCATTCCTTAGGCCCTAAGACATCTATTCTCTCAGAAAAACCAAATACACAACTTTGGACTTGCCCTATGCACCCACAAATCATTATGGATAAACCAGGCGATTGCCCCATTTGCCATATGAAATTAGTCCCCTTAAAAGAAAAACCAAAAGAAGAGGAACATAAAAATCATAAGAAGGAGGACTCCAATAACCATAGGGATTCCATGTCAAATTCTCAAATATCCATCCATTTAGAGCCAGCGTTTATTCAAAAAATGAATCTTCGAACAGAAAAAGCCTTAAAAAAAGAAGTAGAAAAAAAATTATCTTTTGTAGGTCATGTTGATTTTGATGAAAGTAAAATATATATTATCAATACCAGAGTTAGTGGTTGGGTAGAAAAATTATACGCAAAATATGAGGGAAAATATATCCAAGCTGGAGAAGTTTTACTTGCAATCTATAGCCCCGAGTTGGTATCTACACAAGAAGAATACTTAAACTTATACAAACAATATTCACTAACAAAACAAACATTAGGAAATGATAATTCTATTACTAAGGAAATTTCTAAACTCTTACTTTCTTCCAGAGAAAGACTAAAGCTTTGGAATATTTCTGAATATCAAATCCAACAAATAGAAAGGAACCAAAAATCGAGTCGCCTACTTTACATAACAAGTCCTTATAACGGATTCATAATAGAAAAGAAAGTCTTCGAAGGACAAAAGGTAGAACAAGGTACAGATTTGTTTAAAATAGCTAATTTAAATCCAATTTGGGTTTTTGCTCATATTCCAGAAAGTGAAATTTTCTATGTTTATTTAGGTCAAAAAGCTAAAGTAAAAATATCACAAGTCTCTACCAAAGAATATTATGGAAAAGTGAACTATATTTACCCAACAGTAGAAACCGATACAAGAACTCTAAAAATAAGGATAGAAATTCCCAATCCAAAATTCGAAATAAAACCAGGGATGTATGCTAATATTGAATTATTTTATAAATTCAATCAACCACTATTGGTAGTTCCATATTCGTCTGTAATCCAAACAGGAAAGAGAAATCTATTATTTGTTTTTAAGGGAAATGGTATTGTAGAACCTAAAGAAGTAGAGATTGGTTTAACTGATGGAGAAAACTGGATAGAAATAAAACAGGGGATTGAAGAAAACGAAAATGTAGTGGTTTCGGCACAATTTCTCTTAGACTCTGAAACTAGAATTCGAGAGACAGTGGAAAAGCTGAAAACCCACCAACATTAAAGGAATCATTTATGATAAAAAAAATTATTGAATTTTCTTTAAAAAATCAAGTTTTTATTTTTATTATCATTGTATTGATTTTCGTATTAGGTATTTATTTAATACCCAAAATACCTATAGATGCTATTCCCGATTTGTCAGAAGTTCAAGTGATTATATACACAGAATATCCGGGACAATCTCCACAAATTGTAGAGGATCAAATTACCTATCCTTTAGCTTCTGCAATGCTTGCTGTTCCCTACTCTAAAACTGTTCGCGGTTTTTCTATGTTTGGATTTTCTATGTTGTATGTAATTTTTGAAGAAGGTACAGACTTATATTACGCTCGCAGTAGAGTTCTTGAATATTTAAATTATGCTTCGCAATATCTACCAAAAGATGTTAAACCGCAAATTGGTCCAGATGCAACGGGAGTAGGTTGGGTATATATGTATATTCTTAAAGATACAACAGGAAAGTATGATCTACAGCAACTTCGTTCTTTACAAGATTGGTTTCTAAGATATGAACTGATAGCATTAGAAGGTGTATCGGAAGTGGCACCCGTAGGTGGTTTTATTAAACAATACTATGTAGAGCCTATACCATATAAAATGATACTTAATGATATCCAATTAAAGGATATCCAAATGGCTATTGAAAGAAATAATCTAGATGCTGGTGGTGGAGTTTTAGAAATGGCAGAGACAGAATACATGATTCGGGGGAGAGGATACATTCAATCTTTATCGGATATTAAAAATATTCCTCTAAAAGGAGATCCGAAAGAAGGAAATCCACTAACCATTGGAGATATCGCTAATGTTTATATTGGCCCATCTTCTCGAAGAGGTATTGCAGATTGGAATGGCGAAGGAGAGATAGTGGCAGGAATCGTAATAGCCAGAATGGGGGTAAATACATTAGAAGTTATCGAAAGGGTCGAAAAAAAACTACAGGAATTAAAACCTCTTCTACCTAAGGGTATCGAAATTATACCTGCATATAACCGTGCTAAATTAATCAAAAGATCCATAGAGAATGTATCTCAAAAAATTGTCGAAGAGATGATTGTTGTTGCACTTGTAACAATTGTTTTTTTATTTCATGTTCGCTCATCTCTTGTTGCTGTTTTTACGTTACCCTTGGGAATTATCATGTCCCTTATCACTATGTATTTTTTAAAAATTAATGCAAATATTATGAGTTTAGGAGGTATTGCCATTGCCATTGGTGTAATGGTAGATGCTTCAGTCGTATTGGTAGAGAATCTTCATAAACATCTAGAACATACACCTTATGATTCTAAAAACTTTATCAATGTAGTACGACAAGCTTCTATAGAAATTGGACCTTCTTTATTTTATTCTTTGGTGATCGTAACCCTTTCGTTTCTTCCTATACTACTCTTAAAAGGAGAATCTGGGAAGTTGTTTAGCCCTTTAGCTATAACAAAAACCCTTGCTATGGGATATGCATCTATTTTAGCAATTACGGTAATTCCAGTACTTATGTATCGCTTTGTTAAAGGAAAAATCCACAAAGAAGAAGACAATCCTATTTCTCAATTCCTAATCAATATTTATAAACCAATATTATTATATTCTTTAGAAAAAAAAGGAAAAATCATTATACTATCTATAATTTTTACTGTAATTTCTTTAATTCCTGTTTTTGGTATTCCTAACTTTAAAGGAGGATACCTTATAAAACCCATTGGTGGAGAATTTCTACCGCCTTTAAACGAAGGAGATTTATTATATATGCCTACTACTTTGCCCGGAATTTCTATAACCGCCGCAAAAGAATTGCTCCAAAAAACAGATCAATTGATCCAAGAAGTTCCCGAAGTAGAAACAACCTTAGGTAAAATTGGTAGAGCAGAAACTGCAACTGATCCAGCTCCACTAACAATGATAGAAACAACAATTCAATTAAAACCAAAATCTCAATGGCGAAAAGGAATGACTATTGAAAAAATTATAGAAGAATTGGATCAAAAAGTTCAAATTCCGGGAATTGCAAATGCTTGGACATTTCCCATTCGAACAAGAATTAATATGTTATCAACAGGCATCAAAACACCTATTGGAATTAAAATTTTAGGAAAAGATTTATGGGAATTGAATCAGGTTGCCTCCCATATAGAAGCAAAATTAAAAAATTTCCCTGGAACATTATCTGTGGTTTCTGAAAGAGCAACAGGAGGTAAATACATCAATATAAAAATTAAGCGGGAAGAAGTAAAGCGTTACCTTCTTAGTATAGAAGAACTACAAAATCATATTAAAGCTTTATTGGGTGGAATGACAGTAAGTATTACAGTTGAAGGAAACGAGAGATATCCAATAGTTATTCGATATCCTAGAGAACTAAGGGATACATATGATAAAATCAAAAACCTATGGATTGGCATACCCTCAGAGAATGGAATGAGAGAAATTTTGAATAGCTCAATGAATTCAAAAAAATACATTCCTTTAAGCCAAATCGCAGATATTTATATAGAGGACGGACCAACAGAAATTAAATCAGAAAATGCAAGAAAAACTTTATGGATCTATATCGACCTTCAAACAGGATATGATATTAAATCCTATGTAGAAGCAGCAAAAAAGTATATCCATCAATCTATTCAAAAAAAGGAAATTCCTTTCTACGATGGTATGTCTATAATTTGGAGTGGACAATACGAACAATTAGAAGAAGTTAAAAAACAAATTACGTTTGCATCCCTATTGACAATGATAGCTATTTTATTTTTGTTATATTTCCATTTTCGTAATTGGACAGAAACATTTCTAATTTTACTTTCTGTTGTATTTGCTCTAACAGGAGGAATCTGGTTGATGATTTTTCTTGGGTACAATCGTTCCGTTGCAACCGATGTAGGATTTATTGCATTAGGTGGGCTTGCAGCAGAGACTGGAATCATAATGTTAGCATATTTGGATCATGCAAAAAATAAATTACGGAAAACTTCGGCTTCGTTAAGTTTAGAACAGATTCGCCTTGCTGTAATAGAAGGTGCCGTCATGAGAGTTCGCCCAAAAATGATGACAGTTTCTACTACAATAATTGGATTGCTTCCTATTATGTGGTCAGAAGAATCTGGCTCTGAATTTATGAAGCGACTAGCTGTCCCTATGATTGGAGGATTATTTACATCTACAATTTTAACTTTAATTATAATTCCTACACTTTACGAGGCTATAGAAATTTTATTTTATCATTACAAAAACAAGGAAGTGAAATTTAATATTATACAAAAATAAGCAATTTTAGAAAAATTTATTCATGAATTCCAAACTCAGAAAAAAAGGATACGAAGAAAAAACTTTATTTTTTTTAACAATTCTACGAGTTTTACCAAATTTCAATTTACTCCCTATCCAAAGAATTTCAATATGAAAGTTCCTACATCTGTCTGTAGAACTCGAGATAAGATATTTTTAGCAAAGAATTACTACTTTATTGATGAGCAGGTTAAATTTGGTCTTTGCAAAACATTTGCAAACTTATTATTAAAAAATCTCAAAAATTCATTTATGCAAAGGATTCTATTTCAAAAAAACCTAAAGAAAGCAATTACTGCAATTCTAAATGGGAATGAGTACGCAATGTATTGGAAAACAAAAAGAATTTAGAATTATACCTGGATAAACTAAAAAAATAGAACCACATTTGTTTTCCGATTCTGTTGGTTCTTAATTTTAAGAAAATCTTAAGGCTAAGGAGGAAATTCATAAGAGAAATAGATCTTTATATTTTTAGATGTTGCATATTCTTTTACTTGTTCTCTTGTCATATGAGTAACCATCAAGTATAACTTTTCTCCGCGAAACAATTCCTCATAAATAAAAGATTTCCCTAAAAAAATATCTATATCCTTTTTCTTTAACTGAGTTTTTGCCTCCCCCAAGATCCATAACTCTTTATGATTTTTATCTATACCTTTTCCAATAATATTAATTTCAATTTCCCTATTTTTATAAAGAAAATTTTTTCTTGTTAAAGTTTCTGTCACACGTATACCAAAATCTCTCTCTAACAATAAAGGCAAACTATAATATGCTTTATTCTCGAGAAGATAACCAATTGTATGAGAAAGGCCACCCAATTGTTCTCTTGTTTTTTTATGTTCTTGAATCAAGCTCCTAAGTTCTTCTTGCGTCCTACTCTGTGCCTCTGCTAACTCCTCTAACCTCTTCTCCGTCCTACTCTGTGCCTCTGCTAACTCCTCTAACCTCTTCTCCGTCCTACTCTGTGCCTCTGCTAACTCCTCTAACC
>JBKBRY010000010.1:54960-59021 GCA_046291925.1 Leptonema sp. (in: bacteria)
TCTTCTCCGTCCTACTCTGTGCTACTACTAATTTTTTTTGCTCTTCCGCGATTTCCCTTACTATATTCTTTAGTTCATTAAAGTCATCAGCTTTTACTAAACTATTCATCATTTCTATCATTTCTTTTAAGACAATGGCTTGGTGCTCAGGAAAAACTTCTTTAATTTTTTTAGAAATTTCTGGTAATTTCATTCTTATTAAAAAAAATTTTTTCATTTAAAATGCAAGCACTTTTTAAAAAAAATTTACTAGATTAATCAGGAATCTACTTAATGAGCAAATTATTAGGAAAAAAATCTATACAGAAAAAAATGAATCAATCATTTTCTTTTTTAGTTCTTTCAATAATTTCTAAAATTCTATCTCCTTCTTTTATAGAGTTATCCAAAACAAATATAAATTGAGGTGTTCTTCTTAATCGAATTTTTTTGGATACATCACTTTGAATTTTTTTTCGATATTTATTAAGAATATTCCATGTCAGGATATTTTCCTTTTCCTCATAAGAAAAAAGGGAAAAAAAGATTTTTGCTGTACTAAGATCCTGACTGATATAAACATTGGTTACAGAAACAAGACCAATTCCATCCTCTTTTTTTCGAATTTCTTTTAAAATGTATTCAGAAACTTCTCTTCTTATTAAAGATTCAAGCCTCTTCTTTCGAAGGGGATCCATTTTAGACTTTTTGATATTCTACAATTTTATAAAACTCTAGAATATCCCTTTCTTTAATATCATTATATCCTTTAATGGAAATACCACATTCGTAACCTTCAGCTACTTCTACTACATCATCTTTAAATCTTTTAAGTTGATCCACTACTCCTTCGTAAACTACTACACCATTGCGAATTAAACGAAGTTTATCATTTCTATTGATTCTTCCTTTTATTACCATACAACCAGCCACATTACCAACTTTGGATATTTTAAATACTTGTCTTACTTCTGCCTCTCCAGTAATCTCTTCTTTATATTGTGGCTCTAACATTCCTTTTAGAGCCTTCTCCATATCTTCTAATAGATTATAAATTATACTATAATAACGAATATCAATATTATTTTTTTCCGCCAATTCTTGAGCCCCTGTAGTTGCTCTTATCTGAAAGGCAACAATTAAGGCATTTGATGCAATAGCTAAATTCACATCCGATTCTGTTATGGGACCAGCTGCTGCATAAATGACATTGACTTTCACTTCGTCGTTTGACAATTTTAACAATCCATCTCGTATAGCTTCTACTGAACCATGGACATCTGCTTTTACAATAATTCTTAATTCTTTATTTTCTTTTGTCCAAGATTCTAAATCGCCCCAAGTTGGATGTTTTTTCTTAGACTGTGATATTTGTTTGTAATATTGCCTTTTAGAAGCAATTTCTCTTGCTTCTTTTTCTGAATCTACTACCTGAAATGGATCACCAGGTTCTGGAACATTTTCCAGTCCAATGATTTCCACTGGTGTAGAAGGTGGGGCTTCGTAGAGCCTTCTAGAAAAATCATCGAACATTGCACGAACTTTACCAGGATAAATTCCTACAACAAAATTCATTCCTTCTTTTAATGTACCTTTTTGTATTAAAATTGTAGCTACGGGACCTTTACCCGGATCTTTTTTTGATTCGATTACTGTACCAACAGGCTTTACTTTTGGGTTTGCTTTTAACTCTAAAAGCTCTGCTTGGATTAAGATCATCTCTAACAAGTGATCAATTCCTATATTATTTTTTGCTGAAATTTCACAAAAAATTGTATCCCCTCCCCATTCTTCTGGTTGCAATCCATATTGAACCAACTCTTGTTTTACTCTTTCTGGATTTGCAGTAGGAAGATCTATTTTATTAATAGCAACAATAATAGGAACATTCGCAGCTTGTGCATGTCTAATTGCTTCTACAGTTTGCTCTTTAACGCCATCATCAGCAGCAACAACTAAAACTACAATATCAGTGATAGAAGCACCTCTTGCCCTCATTGCAGTAAAAGCTTCGTGGCCAGGAGTATCTAAAAAAGTAATTTTCCCTTTACTCGTTGTTACTTGATAAGCACCTATATGTTGCGTAATTGCACCAGCCTCTTTTTCTACTACATTAGATTTTCGAATAGTATCTAATAATTTAGTTTTTCCATGATCTACATGACCCATTATCGTTACAACTGGTGGTCTTACTATTCTATCTTCTGGTTTATCTTCCTCTTCTTTGATTAAAGTTTCTTCATATAAAGAAACAACCTTAACATCACAACCAAATTCAGAAGCAACCAATATGGCAGTATCCGAATCAATAACTTGATTGATAGTTACCATCTCTCCTAACTTCATCAATTTTGCAATTACATCTGTAGCTTTAACATTTAGCTTTTTTGCTAATTCGGAAACCTGTATATTCTCTGTTATAGTAATTTCTTTAGGAATACTTTGGACAACAGGTTTGGGTGTTTCTTTTTTCTTTTGATTTTCTTTTTTATCAAAGATTCTTTCATTTTCTTTTTCTTTATCTTTATGTTGCTTTTTTAATTCTACATCTTTTTGAGATTTATGATGAAAGAATTTTTTTAATGGTTCCTTTTTTTCTATCTTCTCTTCTATCGTAGCACTTTCTTTTGGTTTTTGTATAGTAGATAAAGCTTCTTTCTCCTTATCGAAAGCTTTCCCAAAATTCACTGATTCTTCTGATACGGATTGGATATTTTTTTTTACTTCTATCTCATCTACTTCTAATTTTTCATTTTGAGGTTGGTTTGACACCACTTTTTCTGAGAGTTTTTTATGGAAACTTTCCGATACTTTTGTCTCTTTCTGATTCTCTTGAATTTGTTTTTGTTCTTTTTTTTCTGTTTCTGTTTTAATTTCAATTTCAGGAGTAGAAATTTCTGTCTTTTTCTTGTAAAATTCTCTCTCTCTATAAATATCAGAAATATCTGTAGGTAGCTGTTTTTTAGTTTTTTTTACTTTTACTACTATCTTTTTTTTATTTTGGGGGTTTTGCATGTACTATTCTTCTCCTTCTTCTTCTATCTCAACATTTTCTTGTAATATTTTCAATATATGCTCTGCAGTTGTTTTATTTATACCAGGGATCTTTAGTAAATCTTCTTTGGTTTTACCAATTAGTTTTTCTATAGAATTAATTCCTTCCGCTTCTAATAGACCTCTAACTCTCTTGGTCAATCCTGGTAATTCTTTAAGAGAAGTCTCTTCTGAGATTGTGTCTTCCTGTTCTTCTCCCCCTACTCTAAAGAGTTCTTCCAATTTTTTTCTGATCTCTGGAGAGCTCATAGCTTCTCTAAATTCTTTTTCTGATTTGATATTGATCTTATACCCCACTAATAGAGATGCCAATTTTACATTTTTTCCATTAGGTCCTATTGCTTTATTGAATTCATAATCTGGAACAACAACCAATGCTTCTTTGAGTTCTGTATCCACATGAACTTCCGAAACTTTTGCTGGACTCAAAGCTTGCGAAATCATATTGGCTGGATTATCAGAATAAACTACAAGATCTACCTTTTCGCTATGCAATTCACGAATAATAGACTGAATTCTAGTGCCTCTAGGACCAACACAAGCTCCTAAAGGATCTATATCGAATCTATTGCTTTTTATAATCATTTTCGTTCTAAAACCGGGCTCTCTAACTGCATTAATAATTTCTATCAATCTATCTTGAATTTCTACAACTTCTTGTTTAAGAAGAGCTTTTACAAATTCAGCTGAAGCTCGCGAAACTAAAATTAACGGTTTAGAATCTTTCTCTCCTTTATGTAATAGGATATCTTTGATTACAACTTTAAAGTGTTTTCCAGGTCCGTACTTATCTTTTGGCATTTGTTCAGATTTTGGTAAAATCCCCTCCCCTTTATCAAAGGATACGATTACGTCTTTGCCCTTACTGAACGAATACTGAGCTGTTAAAATTTCACCTTTTTTATCTTTAAATTCTTCGTATGTCATTTCAAATTCCAGATCTTTAAGTTTTTGTTTAAAAATTCTATTTATAGTGCTTGCATCAATTCGATTAATATTTTCAAAAGATTCATAAATGGTTATTGTTT
>JBKBRY010000010.1:59120-81293 GCA_046291925.1 Leptonema sp. (in: bacteria)
TACCAATTTTAGCATTTTCGTCAATTTTTCTTGCCTCTTCCAAAGACTTTTCATAATCTGGGCTTTGTACTTCTTGAACTACATTAAAATGTACTTTGATGCTGATTTGCTTATTTTGTGGATTCATTTCGATATCTATATTAGAGTTGGGTCCATACTTTTTTTTATAGAAAGTCAGCAAGGTATTTTTAAAAACTTCGGAAATTTGTTCATAGGTCATATTTTTGTTGGTTGCTAAATTTTTTAATTCTTCAAAGAACGTAACAAAATCAGGCCCTTCTTCTTTCGAAGGCTTTTTGGTTTTGCTATTCTTTTTTTGTAAATCTTTTACATCTTTTGCTATCATAGCCGTTACCTTATACTAAATTAAAAATCTAAATATAAATTAATTCTTATAATGTCTTTTTCGTTAATGCTTATGTATTTTTTTTCTTTTTGATTTTTTTTTTCTTTTTTTGTATAATATTCTAAAAAAACAAATTCTGATTGATTTTGCTTAGAAATATAGTTCAGTATTTTTGATCTTTTTTTATTGTTTTCTAAATATACTACTTTTAAGGGGGATTCTTTAAATCTTTCCAATTCTTCCGGAAACCTAATTTCTCTTTCTGCACCAGCAGAAGAAACTTCCAAAGTGTAATTATCTACTGTCAAGTCTGTAGGTAATTGAGTTTCTAAACTATTGTTTTCCAATATTTTTTGATCAAGAGTCACAATAAAAGATTTACTAAATGCTTCGCAAGTAGCAAGACTTACTGAGCCATTTTTGTTATTCAAATCATCCAATTCTATTTTTATATAATAATCACCTCGAATTTTCGATAGCTTGATATCGTATATTTCTACCCCTATAAAGGAATTTTTGACTTCTTTTGATATTTTTAATAAACCTTCTGTCATAATTTTTAAAAAAGCTCAAAATTTGCTTCAATTTCATTAGCTTTAATTCCAAGAAAATTTTTTTTTAATTAAAGTCAAGTCATAATAATAGGAGGTTTTGAGAAGATTTTCTGAAATAAATTTTTTGAATTCTATTTATAAAAAATCGTTAGTTTGGAATTTATTTGTTTTTATTTTTATTCTGATTCTTTAAATAATACAAATTTTCTAAATATGCTTTTAGAGGACCTATGTAATATTCCCCCCATCCTTCTTCGTGTTTTTTTTTAACTTTCTTTTCGGGAAATTGAGAATGTTGTAAAATCATTCTTGTACCACTTCTTTCCACAAAAAGATGGATAACAACATAAGAATCTTTCCAATCATTGGGCCAAAATTTTTCTCTTAAACTAAAAGAAATTTTATTTGGCTTTACCAAATCTATTACAGTTCCATAGATTTCTCCATCCCATAAAAAAAATTTCCCTCCCTTTTTAGAATGGAATTTGGACGGTCCACCTCCCCAAGAGTCTATCCATTCAGAATTGGTGATGGCTTCGAAAACCCATTCTATAGGAGCATGGATCCATTCTTTTTCTTCAATAGAATCAAAATCTTTATTTTTGTTGGAATAGGAGATAAGCAGAGTTTTCATATTCTTTTTATCGTAAAGTTTTTAAAATTCAAATATGATTTTTTTTAATCATTAATTAGTTGTAACTAAAATCTAAAGAAAAAGTTATTCTCTTCTATGAATTACCAAATTGGAATCGATTTAGGAGGAACAAAAACAGAAGTCATTGTGATTCACAAAGAAGAAATTAAATTAAGAGAAAGAATTCCTACAAGAAAAGAAAGCTATGACTCAATTTTAGAAACCATAGAAGAAGTATTGAACATTGCTAAGAAAGAAATTCCATCTAATGCTAAGATTACCATAGGCATGGGGATTCCAGGAATTTTAGATCCCATTACAGAAAAAGTTATCAATGCAAATACAACCATTTTAATTGGAAGAAATCTAAAAAAAGATTTAGAGGAAAAAATCCAACATGAAGTTCATATAGAAAACGATGCTAATTGTTTTGCTTTGGCAGAAGCGAAAATGGGAGCAGCCAGAGATTACCAAACTGTTTTTGGAATCATTATGGGAACGGGATGTGGTGGTGGATTGATTTTAGACAAAAAAATTTATAAAGGTAGACATGGAATTGCTGGAGAATGGGGGCATTTTTCTATTGATCCTAAAGGATTCAAATGTTGGTGTGGGAATCACGGATGCATTGAGCTGTACCTTTCTGGTAGTGGTATAGAAAATCAATACTACCAAATAACCAAAACGAAAGCAAAAGTTCCAGAAATCCTAAACCTAGTTCATAAGGGAGACTCAATCGCAAAAGAAATTTTTGAACAATTTTTAGAAAATTTTGGTAAAGCAGTAGGTGGATTGATTTCGATTCTTGATCCTGATGCTATTGTCTTAGGTGGTGGATTATCCAATATAGAAGAATTATATACTGTAGGATACGAAAAGGTCAAAAAATATGCCTTTCATCATAATATTACAACACCTCTGTTAAAAAATCAATTGGGAGATTCTTCTGGAGTAATTGGTGCAGCATGGTTGGGCATTTAAATAAAATGACGATAAAATCGGAAACAAAAAATAGGAACTATGAAACTTGCTAACTTTTTTATCTTTTTGATAACCTACTTTATAGGACTGTTTTTTAGAATCCTTCCCTATTTTTTAGCACAAAAATTAGGTTATATCATTATTGTCCTTTTTTTCTTGTTGATCAAAAAATACAAAAAAATTATATATTCAAATCTTCAACATGCCTTTCCAGAAAAAAATCATGAATTTTATCATAGGATTTATAAAGCAAATCTCAAACATATGGGAAGACTTTTAGCTGATTCCTTCTTAAAAGCAAGAATGAAAAAAAAATGGTTCCAAAAGTATTTGATTTTAGACGAAAATACCTCTTCTATAGAAAAAGAAATTGATAAACTTTTGGAAAAACAAGAACCTGTAATAGTTATCACAGGTCATTTAGGAAGTTGGGAAACTCTTGCTCAATATTTAGGTTATCGGTTTCCGAATCGAACTCTAATCATTTACAAAAAAATTAAAAATTCCTATTTGGATCAATGGTTACTGAAACTTCGCTCTACAACAGGTGCAAAACTATATTCTATGGAAGAAACTTTTACCATACTAAAATTATTAGAAAAAGGAAATCTATTGGCTATTGCACCTGATCAAAATGCCGGAGGTTCTGGTTTATTCATAAACTTCTTAAATCGACCTGCATCCACTTATAAAGGCCCTGCATTGTTTGGATATTCTACAAAAGCCCATATATACTTTGTTACCATGATTTATCAAAAAAATACCAAACTTAAAATAATCTATGAATACTTAGGAAAAATCCAAAATTCAAGCACAAATAAAGAAGCAATTATACAAGAATGGACCCAAAAATGGGTTTCTACTTTAGAAAAATATGTTAAGAAATTTCCAGAACAATATTTTTGGGCACACCAAAGGTGGAAAACTACACCAGAAATTATGGAGCGGCTACAAAAAGAAAAACTTAAAAAAAGAGGCAAAATTCCATAAATATTTTATTTTAAAAATTTTAAGATTTGGATATGAATACTTTTTCTATTGCCAATAAAAGAAATTCATTTTTTTTGTAATATTAAAATATTTTCAAATTGCTATGATGCCCAATCCCATTCCCAATCAGTTTGATGTTATTATTGTAGGTGGTGGTCATGCAGGAAGCGAAGCAGCCTATGTTGCTGCAAAAGGTGGTTTAAAAACTTTATTAATCACAATGAATTTAGATACTATAGGACAAATGTCTTGCAACCCTGCAATCGGCGGCATTGCCAAAGGCCAAATAGTTAGAGAAATTGATGCATTGGGCGGTTTAATGGCAAAAATTATTGATAAGACTGGAATCCATTTTAAAATGTTAAATCGTTCCAAAGGTCCTGCAGTTTGGGCACCAAGAGCCCAAGCAGAAAAAAAAGCCTATCAAAATCATGTAAAATGGCAACTGGAAGCTACTCCCAATTTATTTTTAAGACAAGATATAGTAGAATCCCTTATCATAGAAAATGATACAGTAATAGGTGTAATTACAGGTAGAGGACACCAAATCTTGTCAAAATTTGTAATTCTAACAACAGGTACTTTTTTAAATGGGCTAATTCATATTGGAGAATTTAAAACAAAAGGAGGGAGAATTTCTGAATTGACAACTATAGGATTATCCGAATGCCTTAAGCATTATGGATTCAAGTTGGGTAGACTAAAAACAGGAACTCCCCCTCGAGTTTTACGAAAAACTATAGACTTTTCTAAAATGGAAGTACAACCTCCCGACGAAAACCCAGAACCTTTTTCTTATTCTACACAAAAAATAACCCAAAAGCAAATGAATTGTTATATTACTTATACGAATGAAGAAGTCCATAAAATCATACTTTCCAACTTAGATAGAGCACCCATGTATTCAGGACAAATCCAAAGCATTGGTCCTAGATATTGTCCTAGCATAGAAGATAAAGTAGTTCGATTCTCGGATAAACCAAGACATAGAATTTTTGTAGAACCCGAGGGAATAGAAACAGGAGAAATCTATCTGAATGGTATTTCCACAAGTTTACCAGAAGACGTACAATGGAGAATTTTAAAGCTTATACCAGGTTTAGAAGAAGCAGAAATCATGAAGCCGGGCTACGCTATAGAATATGATTTTGTAGACCCAAGAGAACTTAAACCAACCTTAGAAACAAAAAAAATTAAAAATTTATATTTCGCAGGACAAATCAATGGAACAACGGGATACGAAGAAGCAGCAGCACAAGGTATTATGGCTGGTATTAATATATTATGTTCTTTTTTAGGAAGAGAACCAATCATTCTATCTCGAAGAGAAGCATACATTGGAGTTTTAATCGACGACTTGGTTTATAAAGGTGTAGAAGATCCATATAGAATGTTTACAAGTAGAGCCGAACATAGATTGATTTTAAGACAGGACAATGCAGACTATCGTTTAATGAAATATTCCTTCGAGTTAGGAATTTTATCCGAAGATGATTATAAAAATATGCAAGAAAAATATAAAAAAATTCACAATCTAAAAGAAAAACTATTCTCCATAGGAATTAAACCAACAGAAGAATTTAAAGAATTCTTAAGAAAAAAAAACATTGAAGATATCCCCCAACACTACGGAAAAACTTTTGGAGAATTTCTAAAAAGAACAGATATAACGATCGAAGATATAAAAGATTTTATTCCAGAATTAAAAGAATCCAAAGAAGAATTAAAAAAAGTAATAGAACTTGAAATCAAATACGAAGGCTATATCCAAAAAGAATTGGAATTTATCGAAAAAAGAGAAAAATTCAAGAAGCTAAAAATACCTAATGATATAGACTACGATTCTATTGTCGGTTTAAAAAAAGAAGCCATAGAAAAATTAAAAAAATTAAAACCTTTGGATTTAGAATCAGCATCTCGAATTTCTGGAATTGATCCACCAGACATAGATTTATTGTACATAAAAATTCAACAACTGACCAAACAAAATTGATTTCAAATTTGATTCAATTTTTTATTATTATCATTCTATCAATTTATGTGTTTTACGGATTGGTATTATATTTCGGGCAAGAAAAATTGATCTTTTATCCAGTGGAATATAACCAAAACGAAATAAAAAAAATAGAAAAAGAAATTCAACATTTTCAATTCAAAACCTATACAAAAAATAAAGAAATCAGAATAACCTATTGGGAAAGCGAACCAAAGTCAGATATTTTTAAAATGATACTATATTTTGGCGGGAATGCAGAAAACACCAACTACACAGCCATAGAAATTTCTGAACACCCTGAACTTCTATCATACAAATGGATATTAGTAAATTATCCCGGCTATAACGGAAGTTCCGGAATACCAAGTGAAAAAAATTTTTATATTATGGCAGAAGAGATTTATGATTTTCTAAACAATCTTTATAAAGATAGAATAAAAGAAAGTATTGTTATAGGAAGAAGCATAGGAACTGCAGTTGCATCTTATTTGTGTGTTGTAAAAAAAACTAAAAAACTAATTCTCATTACCCCTTTTGATTCTATAAAGAATATAGGGAAAAGTCTCTTTCCATTTTACCCATTTTCTTTTTTAATTAAACATAAATTCCCTACAATAGACTACATTAAAAAAATTGAAAATCCCATATTCATCCTTATCGCAGAATACGACGAAATCATTCCAGAAAGCTCAACCAAAAATCTACTTAAAGCAATAGCAAATAAAAAAAACACAAATGTTTACACTATAAAAGATTCCAATCACAACACAATCAGCAATTCTCAAGAATATTGGATATATTTAAAGAATTTTTTAGAGAAGTAATATACAATATACCTGTATAGAGTACTTGACAAAAAGATGGAACATATTTTTTTGTACTTTATGGAAGAAAAGATTCTAAGTACAAACCCAAAAGAAAAAGTAAAGGACATAATAACAAAATCAAAAGAAACTAATAGAAATTATGTAAAAAGTGCATCGGACAGCTTTGTATTTGGTTCCGATAATTGTTCAGAAGCAATAGCTACAGCCATTGCAAAATACGAAAACCTACCAGAATTGGAATTGAAAAAATATGTTAGTGGATTTGGGAAAGGAATTGCAGGTAAGGCTATGACTTGTGGTGCTTTATTGACGGGGATTTGTTTTATCAGTAAATTCGCTACAGAAAAGGGATATACGAAAAAAGAAATAAGACAATTTGCTAGTAAATTTTATGATCAATTTTCCAATGAATTTGGTTCTAACATATGTAAAGAACTAAGTGGACATGATTGCGATGAAGCTTTCCAACAAGATTTTGATTTACATACTTGTGGAGTATATATTGCTTATACTACAAATTATGTTCTAGAATTCGAAGAACAACTAAAACAAAACCAAGAAAACTGAAAGGGCATTTGCAAAAATTAGATCTTTCGCTCCTTTACGAAAAATTGAAGTCGAATCCATGAATTTTAGGCTTTTTTTACTTTTTAGGTAAAAAGATTCGAAATATACTACCCCCTTTTGGGTTATCGAAAACCTTTATGATTCCTTTGTGAATATTGATGATTTGTTTTACAATGGATAGCCCTAATCCAGTACCGCCCTCTTTACGAGATCTATCTTTGTCTATTCTATAAAATCGCTCAAATATTTTTTCTTTATGTTCATCTGGAATCCCAGGACCATAATCAACAACATCAAAAATAAAATACATGCTATCTTCTTTTACAAGGATTTCTATTTTTTGATTTTCTTCCGAATATCGAAAAGCATTATGAATTAAATTCAAAAATAAATGCTCTAAAAGAAGAGGATCAGCAGTAATTTTTTTAGTTTCATTACAAAATTCAAATTCAATTTTTATATTCTTTTGTTTTAAAATTCCTTCTGCAAGAGAACTCAATTCCAACAGAAACTGAACTATATCAAACTCGATAGGATTAAAAGGATAATATTTAGATTCAATAGAAGAAATCAACACCATATCGTTTATGATTCTTTCCATTCGATTTGTATTTCGTAGAATCCCTTCTAAAAAATTTTTATATAATTGATTTTGCTGAATTTCGTTTTTGCTTAAAAGTGTTTCCGTATAACCTCGGATACTAGTGATAGGTGTTTTTAGTTCATGACTTGCATTTTGTAAAAAATCTTCTTTAATTCTTTTGATATTGTATTCTTCTGTTATATTGTTTATTATAAATAAATATAATTTTTCGTTTTCTCGATTTGTAGTTTTCTCTATAGGTAGAGGTTGTTTTTCAGGAACAGTTTCTTTAGGGATTAAATAAAACTTTAATTGATAAAAATTGCTTTGGTTTCTAAACTCAAAAGTATGGTTTTGGATTTGCCTACCAAAAAATATAAAATCTAAACTTTTATGATTGATCACTTTAAAGATAATATCTAACAAACCAGGGTCTTCTAAAACTTCGTAATAATTCTGATTGAATAATGCTTTATTTTTATTACTCCATATAAAATTATTTTTTATAAATTCATTGATATAAATAACCCTCCCTAAACTATTGATACACAAGACACCTTCTTTTAGATTATTGAGTAGTGAATTTAACAAATTCCTTTCTATATTTAATTCTTCTAAATATTGAGCATATTCTCTTAAAAAATCTATCGTATAATCACTTAACTGTTGAATTTCTACAATTTTAGAATTGACCTTTTCTTGAAATTCAATATTTGGAAAATTTATAAAAAATTGAATTAAATTTTCGATAGGTTTTACAATATAATTGTTTGTCCTTATAAGAAGAAAAATAATAAAAAGAGAAATACCAATAAAGAATAAGAAATATTGAATTACATTTTGTTTGTTAATGACACTGGTATTTTCAATAAAGAATATATAAAAAATAAAAAGATTTAAAAAGTAAAATAAAAAAAAGATAGAAATCAATCTATATAAAATCGTCTTCATCCAATGTTAAGTTTCTCCTTTAAATCTATACCCTACACCTCGTACTGTTTCTAAGCGAAATTTTTCTTCGCCCAATTTTTCTCTGAGTCTTTTGATGTTTACATCCACAGTTCTATCAGATACATATACCTCCCTTCCCCAAACTCTATCTAACAATTTATCCCTAGTAAAAGCCACATTAGGATTTTCCATAAACAATTTTAATAATTTATATTCTATAAGAGTAAGTTCTATTTCTTGATCGCGAATAGTAACCTTATGAGCTGTTTTGTTCATTACAATATTGCCAACTGCAATACTACCAATATCTTCTTTTTCAGAAAGTTTTCTTCTTAGAACTACTTTTACTCTTGCAACCAACTCTCTTGGACTAAAAGGCTTTCGAACATAATCATCTGCGCCAATTTCCAAACCAAGGATTGCATCAATATCCTGAGATTTTGCTGTAACGATGATCACCGGAACATCGTAATGTGATTTTATTTTTTTGCATAGGTCTAGGCCATTAATCCCAAGAATCATAATATCTAAAATAATCAAATCGGGTAAACTTTTTTGAATCTTATTCCAAGCATCTAAACCGTTATCAGTTTTGGTTACAATAAACCCTTCTTCTATTAAATTGTGGCAAATGATTTCTTGAATATCTTCTTCGTCCTCTACAACCAAAATTCTATACCCCGAAAAACTTTTTTCTTTTAAGTTTATGTTTTTATTTTCCGTTTGATTCATAAAATTACTCTATGACTTAATTATTACAAATTTATTACAATTCAATTAAATAAAACAAAAAAAATGTTTATAGATTCATAAAAAATAAAAAAATTTTGATACTAAGATTTTTTTAAGATTTGGTAAATTTGAACATAGTGATTTGGATTTTATTTTCAGTTTATTTGCATTTAGAGTTATAGAAATGGCTTAAAATTTAAAAGGTCGAGGAGAAAGAAGAAACTATACTATAAGGGAAATCTTTCACAACCAAATTTTAGCTTAGGAAAGTAAAACAAGCTATCTATAATCAATTCACAGCGAAAAAAAGCACAAAGAATAAAATTAACAATTCTAAAAGAAATACAAGAAGCCAATTGCAAAAGAATAGGGATCAAAGGAATTGTGCTTGCAAAACATTGTACAACAGGGGATCGATAAAACACTCCTAAAATAAAAAGCTTTGAGTCTGTTAATCTGTTGATAAATTGTAAAGATTGCAAAATTCTAAATTCATTATTTTAAGAGATAAATACAGTTTGCCCATTATTGGGTGACTTTGATTGATAAAAAATAATTTACGTAAATTGAATTTTATTAAAATTGTATCGTAAGGATTTTTTATGAAAAACTTAAAGCTAATTCTTATAGTTGTACTTTTGTCCAATTGCTCAGTTTTGCAAAAAATTTTTATGAAGAAAGATCCCGAAATCATCATAAAAAATATAAAGCTACAAAATATCAACCTTGAAGGTTTTACTATTTTTCTAGATACTGAACTAGTGAACTTCTATAAATTTGGTTTACCAAAGTCTAAATTGAATTTTGATGTAAACATTAACGATCACTTATTGACCAAATATTCTTCCAATGAATTTCAGATTGCAGCAGAATCTTCTGTCCCTATACCCATATATTTAAAATTCAAATACCAAGATATAGGGAAACTATTTAAGGAATTTTCTAATTCTGAATTTCTTAAATTAAATCTTATGGGAGGAGCAGATTTTGATTTAAATATTCCGGGGTTTCCCAATAAAATTACTGTTCCTTTTAAAGTAGAAAAAAGAATTCCCTCTTTTATGCCCGAAGTTCAAATCCAAAATATGGATATTCAAATCGAAAATACCAAATTTCAAGACTTTTTAGTTGGTAATACAAAATTAAAATTGAATTTAAAACTGCTTATAGAAAACAAAGGAGGTTCTTCTTTTAATTTACTTACCAAAGACACAAGTTTTAAGTTAGAAGAAAAAGACTTACTACGTATTTCTACTATAGAAATTAACGAAATTGGAAAGAAACAATTATTGGATTTATCTACCGAATTGCCTGTAACAGAAAGTTTACGATTTTTGATAGATTCTTTTCTATCCTCTAAACCAATAAAATATAATTTCGAAAGTAAGTTAAATTTTAAATTTTCGAATGTAGATTTGAATGAATTTGAATTTCCTATAAAGTACCACGGAAATCTGTCTTTAAAAAAATAGTTTGTCATAAACAAAAAGAAAAAAAAATCACAATTTTATGAATCACAAAGAGCAAGGTTCTATAAAAGCAATATTTTATGCTTTTTTAGCAAATTTAGGGATCGGAATCACAAAACTTTTTGCAGCTTTATATACTGGTTCGGGAAGTATGCTTGCAGAATCCATCCACTCTTTTGCAGACACTTCGAATCAAGTACTACTATTCATTGGTTTAAAAAGAGCCAAAAGACCTCCCGATGAACAGCACCCCTTAGGTTATGGAAAAACCATTTACTTCTGGAGTTTTTTAGTTGCTATAATGCTCTTTAGTATAGGAGGTATTGTATCTATTTACGAAGGTATGCATAAAATTCAAAATCCGAAAGAAATAGAATCTGTATGGATTGCTTTAACAGTTCTAGGAATCTCTATTATATTAGAAACATTTAGTTTAATAGGAGCTCTAAAGGAAATCAACGAAATCAAAGAAGAAAAATCTTTATTGTATTGGTTAAACCATTCCAAAAATGTAGAATTGGTTGTAGTTTTCGGTGAGGATGTGGCAGCTCTTTTAGGACTTATAATTGCGTTTGTATTCGTATTTCTTAGTTCAGTCTTTTCTGATCCTTTTTATGATGCAATAGGATCCATTACGATTGGGGTTTTATTAATAACTGTTTCTTTTATGATATCTATAAGAATTAAGTCTATGATTATAGGAGAATCTGCCAATTTAGAAATAAAAGAAAAAATTCAAGAAATCATTAAAGAATTTCCCAATGTGATTTATGTATTTAGAATCATTACAGTACAACTTGGTCCTGATATAATGATATCTTTAAAAGTTAAAATAAGGCAAGATCTTTCTTTAGAACAAGCAATAGAAAATATCAATACCTTAGAAAAAAGAATCAAAGCAGAAATTCCAGAGATCAAATGGTCTTTCATTGAACCTGATTTATCAGACTAAAAATATAAAATTGATTCAATATTTATGCCATTTGTTTTTTGATTTTTTTGGAAGATCTTTTTCTATATACGTTTACTTCTTTTTCTAACTCTGATAAATCTCGACAGCGAATGGTTGCTTGATCCAAATCTATATATTTTTTTTTCGAAACTTCAATTAAATGATATTGATCCTTTAAAGGGTCCATGCCAGCCATTTTTAATAAATCATTCCCAGTAATTCCAAAATTATAAGTAGTTTTTGGTTTTATTGGTACCTTTTCTTTCTCTACCTGAATCAATAATATATCCAAAAGCCTTCCTAGGGGATCTCCTATCATTAGATTCGCTAATTGTCTGTAAGCAGTCCAAATCCTTTCGGAAAGTAAAGTAATCAACTTTTCTGCCATAACAGACTGTTCTAATACCAATTTATCGAAGTTTTGTCTGTTGATTGCAGCCAATTCACAGTCTTCTGCTGCTATTGCTGTTGCACTTCTAGGACGATTATCCAATAATGCCATTTCTCCAAAAATATCTCCTTGCTTCAAAACAGCTAAAATGGTTTCTTTGCCAGAAATGAGCTTGGATATCTTTACACTTCCTTTTTTGATTATATACAATTCATCCCCCGGTTCATTTTCGCAAAAAATAATCTGTTCTTTTCTATATGTTCGATTGATATCGATTTTAGAAACTTTTGGAGCTATTAGAGGTTTATTCATCTTTTGTAAAAACATTTTTGCTTGACTTACTTGATTTCCCTTTGGACAATATTGCAAATATTTCTGAAATGCATAAGCAGCGTGCTCAAATCTTTGGTTATTATACCATTCTTTTCCTAACTCAAATAAATGGGTAGGATCTTCCTCTATATTAAATTGTTGGGCACTAATATTTGTGATAGCTGTATCAAATTCTCTAAGCTTAATAGAAAAAGAACGAATAATTTTCATCGCCAAAGGAGTACTTTTAGTAATTAATGTTCTAAATTGGGTGTGAGGGACTTCTATTAAAGTAGATGGTATAACAGAAATAGCACTTTCCATTCTTTTGTGTCCTGTCATAGCAGTTTCTACACCAAAGAAATCACCTTTACCTAAGGATTTTTTTTGTTCAACCCCTATTGTTAAGACTTCTCTTAGTAGATCCACCTGACCCTTTTCTATGATATAAAAGCTTCTGGGAGAAGGCTCAGTATTTTCTAGATATATATAAGCCCCCTTAGAAAAGTTTTTTAATGAAATACTCATAAAACCCTTAATTTAATCCAATTATCGACACATATTTTAAAATAATAAAATTTTTAAATAAAGAAATATTGTCAAACAGGAAATTTAAATAAATTCCAAAATCCCCTTAAAAATTATTTTGATACTATTTATTATAAAAAAAATTCGTTTTCATGGAAATTGTTCTCTATGAGCCCAAAATACCTCAAAATACGGGTAATATTATTAGACTCGCAGTTTGCATTAATGCTAGACTTTCTATCGTAGGGAAATCAGCCTTTTCTATGGATGATAGTTCCTTGAGAAGAGCTGGGTTGGATTATTACAAAGAAATAGAAATCCAGCAATTTCAGGACTGGTTAGAATACGAAAACTATTTATTCAATTCAAACAAAACCATTCAAGATGTATTTTTCTTTTCGCGATTCTCTAAAAAAATCTACACAGACCAAAAATACAAATTATCAAGTATATTGGTTTTTGGAAGTGAAACAACAGGATTATCCAAATTTCTTTTAGAAAAAATTAATAAAGAATGTCCAGAAAATCTATTAAGAATCCCAGTCTCTAAGCGATGCAGATCCCTTAATTTAGCAAACGCTGTTTCCATTGTAGTGTACGAAGTTTTAAGACAAAATCAATTTTCGGGATTAGAGCTTACATTAGAATAGTCTTATACTTTTTTGAACTTAAGTATTTTTAACTTCTGTATTGAATTTCCTCTCCACCTACAATTAAAATGTGTGGTTTATAGATAGAAAAAATACCATTTTCTACAACTCCTGGAATTAAATTTAACTTTTTTTCTAATTCCATAGGATCAAAATTCTCAAATTTAGCATCAATCACAAGATTTCCCTTATCGGTAATTACAGGTCCATCTTTTTTCTGTGCCATTCTAATTTGTACTTCTTTTGCATTCAATTGGTATAGTTGTTTTTTTACAACTTCTACAGCCTCAGGAATCACTTCTATGGGAACAAAAAACTTTTCTCCTAATTGTTTGACTTTTTTGGAAGGATCCACAATACATATAAAATTCTTACTCATAGAATGAACTATTTTTTCCAGAGTATGGGCAGCTCCTCCACCTTTGATTAGATTCAACTGGGGATCCACTTCGTCAGCTCCATCTACAGAAATATCTAGTTCCGAAAAAAACTGTATAGGTAATACTCGTATATTGTATTCTTTTGCTAATAAAAATGATTGGTAAGAAGTAGTGCAACATAAAAGATTGATGTTTTCTTTTTTAATTTTTTCCCCTAATCGTTTAATAAAAATTGCCGTGGTGCTTCCTGTACCTAATCCAATCTTCATATGATCTTGTACAAAATCGAGTGCTTTGGTTGCTGCATCTTCTTTTAAATCGAGATTTGAATGTATATCTTTCATATTAAAAATTCCTTTACTTTTTGGATAAGAATTTGCGAAGCTTCGAAAGGAGACAATTCTTTTTTTAAAATTTTTTCTTTTAATTGAATATAATCATTTTGAATTTTTTCTTTTATAAGACCTTTTAGATCTTCAAAAAAAACTTGTTCAAACCAATATAGAGATTGAATTTCTCTTCGCATTTCAAAAAAAGTTTTTTTTGTGAATGGATCTTGATTCGATTGAACATAAGTAAGAAACAATTCTAATTTCTCGTAAAACTCTGGGAATCCTTCTTTTGTAAGAGAAGAGACACATATCACAAAAGGTTTCCAATTGATTTCTGAATCAGAAAAATATTGTACAACTCTTTGTATATCTGCTTTTGCAATTTTTGATTTTTGGATATTATCTCCATCTGTTTTTGTTACGAGAATTCCATCTGCCATTTCCATAATACCTCGTTTTATACCTTGCAATTCATCACCAGAGCCGGGTAAAATTAATAAAAGAAAAAAATCCACCATAGAATGAACTAAAGTTTCGCTCTGTCCTACTCCCACCGTCTCTATTATAATTCTATTGAAACCAGCAGCTTCGCATAAAAGCATAACCTCTCTTGTTCGCTTTGCTACTCCACCTAAAGTTCCCCTTGATGGAGATGGTCTTATAAAAGCATGGGGATGTTTAGATAAATTTTCCATCCGAGTTTTATCACCCAAAATACTTCCTCCTGATCTTTCGCTAGAAGGATCTACTGCCAAAACAGCTACTTTATGACCTTTAGAAATCAGATCCAATCCAAAGGCTTCTATAAAGGTACTTTTACCAACACCAGGAACACCCGTTATACCTATACGAAATGACTCCATTTGTTTTTTTAGAAAATATTGAATGATTCTTGAAGATAATTTTTTATCTTCCTCTTTATCACTTTCAATCAAGGTAATTGCTCTACTAAGAATTACTCTATCCCCATTTAAGATTCCTTCTATGTATTCATCAAACCCCAATTTCGGTTTTTGAAACTTTTTGATATCCAAATAGGGATTTATAGAAGGTGGTATTTGGTGTTCTAAAAAAGTCATGTTTTTACAGGTTGATTTTTTAACTGAAGCAATAGTTCTAATAGCTGGATTGCACTTTTGGAGATTACAGTTCCTGGACCAAAAATAGCAGCAACTCCTGATTTATATAAAAGATCGTAGTCTTGATGAGGAATTACACCACCGGCAACAACTAAAATATCCTCTCTTTTATACTTTTTTAATTTATTTATGACTTCTGGTATAAGAGTTTTATGACCCCCAGCAAGACTCGAGACAGCCAAAATATGAACATCATTTTCCACAGCTTGTCTTGCCACTTCTTCTGGAGTTTGGAATAAAGCTCCCACATCTACATCAAAACCCAAGTCTGCATAGCCTGTTGCTACTACTTTCGCTCCCCGATCATGACCATCTTGCCCCATCTTTGCAATCAAAATTCTTGGTCTCCTACCTTCTATTTGATAGAATTTCTCTATAAGATTTCTTGCGTTAATAAAATAGGGATCATTTTTAATTTCGGATGAATATACACCACTAATTAAACGAATAGGTGCATTGTATCTGCCAAATACTTTTTCCATAGCATAAGAAATTTCCCCTAAGGTTGCTCTTTTTCTTGCTGCTTGAATAGCCAATTCTAATAAATTTCCTTTTTTTGTTTTAGCACATTCTGTTATTGCATTTAGGGCTTCTTGAACTTCTGATTCGTTTCTCGAACTTTTTACTTTTTTAATTTTTTCAATTTGTTTTTCTCGAACTTCTGTATTGTCAATAGATAATATTTCTATAGGAACTTCTTTATCTGCTCTAAATCGATTAACACCCACTATGATGTCTTGGCCTGAATCAATTCTTGCTTGTTTTCTTGCTGAGGCTTCTTCTATCTTCATCTTAGGCAAACCTTGTTCAATTGCTTTTGCCATCCCACCCAATTCTTCTACTTCTGTAATGAGCTTCCAAGCTCTTCTTGCTAAATGGTGGGTTAAAGATTCCACATAAAAGGAACCAGCCCAAGGATCGATTGCTTTTGTTATCCCTGTCTCTTCTTGCAAATAAATTTGAGTATTTCTTGCAATTCGTGCAGAAAAATCTGTTGGTAGTGCAATTGCTTCGTCAAGAGCATTCGTATGCAAGGATTGTGTATGTCCTAAAACTGCTGCTAAAGCTTCTACACATGTTCGTATTACATTATTATAGGGATCTTGTTCAGTTAAACTCCAACCGGAAGTTTGGCAATGTGTTCTTAATGCCATAGATTTTTCGTCTTTTGGATTAAAAGTTTTTACAATTTTAGCCCAAAGCAATCTAGCAGCTCTCATCTTAGCTATTTCCATAAAGTGATTCATTCCAATTGCCCAAAAAAAAGAAAGCCGCGGTGCAAAATCATCAATACTCAATCCTGCCTTGATTCCAGTTCTAATGTATTCCCAACCATCAGCAAGAGTATAAGCTAATTCCAAATCAGCAGTTGCACCAGCTTCTTGCATATGATAACCACTAATACTTATAGAATTGAATTTGGGCATATGTCGAGAAGTATATTCAAAAATATCTGCTATGATTCTCATAGAAGCTTCTGGTGGATAAATATAGGTATTTCGAACCATAAATTCTTTTAAAATATCGTTTTGAATCGTACCTGATAACTTTTCCTGAGAAACCCCTTGTTCTTCTGCAGCTACAATATAAAAAGCCATAGTAGGGATTACAGCACCATTCATAGTCATAGAAACAGATACTACATCGAGAGGAATTTGATCAAATAAAATTTTCATATCTTCTACTGTATCGATAGCAACTCCAGCCATACCTACATCTCCCATAACCCTGGGATGATCAGAATCATAGCCTCTATGGGTAGCCAAATCAAATGCTACAGAAAGACCCTTTTGCCCAGCCGCTAAATTTCTTCTGTAAAAGGCATTGGACTCCTCAGCTGTAGAAAAACCTGCATATTGTCTAATCGTCCATGGTTGTAAAGTATACATAGTAGCATAGGGACCCCGCAAAAAAGGAGGTTTTCCAGCTATAAAATCCAAATGCTCTATATTTTGTAAATTCTTATGGGTGTACACAGTATAGGTCAAAATTTTTTCGGGTGTTAACCATGGTTCTGGGATAGATTTATATAGCATTTCTTCGAAATCTTTTTCGGAAATTTTTATCATCTTATTTTTATGATAAAAAATCGAAAGGAAATTTGGTCTCATAATCTCTCCTAATCAAAACTTATTTTTTAAGCTATTTTTATTTAGTAAAGTTTAATTTGAAGATTTAAAGATTCTCTTGAAAAAACTGCAAAAAATGTTTAGATGAAGGTCTCTTTAGCATCAAAATTTAAATTTTTACAAATTTAATAACTAAAATAGTTTACACAAAAACACAATAATTTTTTTTATACTGCAAATTAAAATCTATTTACAAATTGAAAAAAATCTTTAAAGAAAAGAGGTTCAGAATGACAACAGTGAATCCAGCATTCAAGCTAAGAAAAGAAGGTAAATTAAAAGAAGCAGAAAAAGTAGCTAAAGAGTATTTGGAAAAAGATCCAAATAATGAGTGGAACAAAAAAGCCTATGGATGGATATTATTTGATAAATTAAAAAATGCTTTAAGAAAACAAAGAAAGCTAAATAAATTCAATAAAATGAGCATCAGGGAATTTTTAAATCTTGGTATACCTACACCAGATATATTGTACGCTAATATCTTAAAAATTTTACTTAGATTTTATAGAAAAGGAGATCATTCTGCACTATACCAAATATATTTGATCATCAAAACCTTTCCTAGCGAAAACTTTTTTAAACCAGAAGACTTTCTTAGAAGTAAAGAGGGAAGAGCACAAAGAAATTCATTAGTAGAATCTGTTGCTGTAGCCTTAGCTAGACATTCCCTAAATCTGAAGGAGCCCGAATCTTTGGAATTTTCCTTAAATTGGATCGAACAGGTTGAATCAAGATTTCCTGATAACATAAATCTGCCCTATTATAGAGCAAGAATTTTATTACAATTAGAACAATATGATAAAGCAATTCCTGTTTTGCATAAATTGGTAGCTATTAGAGATGACTGGCATTTGTGGGGGTACTTAGGACAGGCTTACGAAAAAATAGATCCCCAAAAATCAGCTCAATGCCTATGCAAAGCATTGGTTTTGCAAAAAGATCCTTATTTAACCATCAAGTTTCGAATCAATCTTGTTCGAATTTTATTTCAATTAAATAAAAATGAAAATGCATCTAGCGAAGTAAAATATATTTCCAAACTGCTAGAAATAAGAAACATTCCACCAAAAGAAGAAATTGAAAATTTTAAGGTAGATCCAAAATTTGTTAAAGATGCTCCCGAAAAATTACCACAATCTTTTTATGAAGAATACGCAAATCAAATCCAACCTGATTATAGCCACTTAGATTTGGTTCATGGAGTGGTTGTGGATGTAAATTCTGAGAAAAGAAAAACTGCTTTTGTAGAAAATGGAATTATTTATTTGGGTGATTGGAATCAATTCCAAGAGTTGCAAAAACTTGAAAAAGGTCAAAAAGTTGATTTTAGGGCTTTAAAGAGAAAAAATTATTTTGGAATACTAAAAAAGATAGAAAAAAGGTATGAATTCAATCCTAAGGAATTTCCTTTGATTGTAGGAGTATGGACAAGAGATCAGCAAAATAAAGAAAGAGGTTTCTTTTATTCTGCAAACTACAAAAGAATTCCCATTTTAGCAAAGGATATTTTAAATTTAACAGACAATCTAAACGATGTAGTGATAGGAACTCATCTTTTTACTTATAGATCCTTCGAAAAAAGAAAGTGGAAAAACAAAGAATTGTATTTTCTACCTCAAATAATGAAAGAAAAAGAATCTGAGATCATAATACAAATGGAAGCCAAGATTAAATACATTGATCCCGATAAAAAATATTACATTGCAGAAAATAAAAACCAAGAACAGGTATTTATTCCCGGTCAGGTAATGACATACGATGCAATGGAGGGATATGAGTTCTTGTTTCATGTATATGAGGGTTATGATAAGAAAAAGAAAAACAGAGCTTTTAGAGCAATCAGTATTATAAAAAAATTGTCTCCACAGACATAACTCCAAATTAAGTTAAAACAACTTAATTTGGAGCATTTCATAAATAGATTTCTAACCTGCTAAACCGCTTATGGTTAAGAAAATCCCCATTATACTATTTAATTCATTCTCTAAGTCTTTTTTTTTAGCTTCTAATTCTTCTAAACTTTGAGGAATTTCTTGAGCACCTAAACTTATATAAATTTTTACTTTAGGTTCTGTACCAGAAGGTCTGATGGTCAAAACGCCTTTTGGTTCCAGTTCAAATTGTAAAACATCCGAAGAAGGAAGAATTTTAAAATATTCCTTCTCTTCTTTTTGGTTGATGGTTTTATTTTTATAATCATAAATTTTGACTATTCTTCTTTTCCCTATTTCTTTATTGATCAAATTTGCATTTCGAAGATTTGCAATAATCTCATTCATTCTTTTTATGCCATCTAAGCCTTTCATTGTTATAGATTTTAAATCTTCTAAATATAATCCATATTTTAAATAAATCTCATTGAGATAATCCAATAAATTACCTTTTTCTTCTGCAATCATACACAGCAATAAAGTAGAAGATAAGGAGTCTTTATCTCTAACAAAAGATATAGGCAAATAACCATAAGATTCCTCCCCTCCAAATAAAAATATATCTTTCGAAGCATCATAAATATCTTTACCTTGTTCCATCCACCTTATTTGTTCAGCTATATATTTAAAACCAGTTAAGACATTTCTAATATTTACTTTATTTTTTTTTGCAATTTCTGTTTGCAATTCTGTTGTTACAATAGTTTTGATCATATGATATCTTTTGTTTTTTTCTAAGGAATTTACTTTTTCACACAAATATGCAGCAAGTATACTTCCTATTTGGTTTCCATTTAAATATATATAAACTCCATTCTTATCTCTTATTCCAGTCCCCATTCGATCCGCATCAGGATCAGTTGCAACAAATAAATCTGCTTTATGAATTTCTGCTGTTTTCTTACATAATTCTAAGGCTTCGATTTCTTCTGGATTGGGGAATTTGACAGTAGGGAATTCTCCATTTGGTTCTAATTGCTCCTTCACGGGAATTACTTGAATTCCAAATTTTTCAAGTAAACCTGGTAACCAACTGCCAGCTGTACCATGCAAAGGAGAAAAAACAACTTTTAAAGGTTTCTTTATTTTTTTTGCAAAAAAAACCTTATCAAATTCTTTGTAATAAGATTCCTTTATATCTTGACCTATAAAAGTTATGTTCTTTTTGAACTTAGGATCTTCACTTGGAAGAAAAGGAATGTTCCAATCTATTATCGATTCTATTTCTTTTTCCAATTCCATTTGCACATCTTCTACAATTTGAGAACCATCTTCTTGGTATACTTTATATCCATTATATTCAGGTGGGTTGTGAGAAGCAGTAATGATAATACCTCCTGAACATTTTAATTTCCTAATAGCATAAGACAATATAGGAGTAGGTGCTACTTGATCAAACAAATACACTTTTATATTTTTAGAAACAAAGATACCAGCTGAAATGAAAGCAAAATCATGACTTCTTCTGCGAGAATCATATGCAATTACAACAGAAGGATTCGAAAATTTTTTTAATAAATAATTTGCAAATCCCAATGTGGTTTTCCCTACTGTGAATTCATTCATTCTTCCAGGCCCATTCCCAAGTACTCCTCTCAATCCACCTGTTCCAAATTTTAATTCAGTAATATAAGCAAATACATCATCAGATTTATCTCCATTGATATAACGATTGAATATTTTTGCAGCTTCCTCGCGAATATGTAAGGGGAAGGAAGGACTACACCAATCTAAGATTCTTTTTTTTAATAGATCTTCCATGAATTCACACAAAATTAATTTATTGACATTGCAAGCATTTTTCAAAAGTTTTTATCTGAACCTAATACACAACCTTATAAGCGGCATTGGCACCTGGTGGTTTAAAATCAATCCTATCAAATCTATATTCCGGAAATTTTGCATTTACAGCATTTTTAAAATTTTCTGTAACTAAAATCTCTTTTGCTTTTGCTGTATCTTCTCCCAACTTACTAGCAGCATTTACCTCTGCTCCAAACATATCTGTATCTCCAATCTTTAAAACCTTTCCATAACCCAATCCCGTACACAAAAGAATCTTTTCTTCATCAGGCATTAAGCGATTATATTGTTCTAGGATTTGATTCATTTCAATTGAACACCGTAATGCATCTATGGGATTACGAAAAATTACAAAAAAACTATCCCCTTCTGTTTTCAACAAAAAACCATTGAAGTCTTCTATAACAGGAATTAAAATACGATGGGATTCATAAATAATTTGCAAAAAATGAATGATCCCAAATTTCTCTACATTACGAGAAAAACCAGATAAATCTGTAAACATTATACACCACTCTTCTCCAAACAAATTCCAGATTCTTTCATCTATTTCTTCTTTATTAGAATTTTGCATTAATCTTTCACTAATAAGTCTTTCCAATCGATCCTCTGAAGCACTAAAAATAACTTTTTTCTTTAACATAAAATTATGTTAAATTACTATAATTTTTAAGTCAAATAAAATTTCACAAATTCAATCAATGATAAATTATAATTTTTGCTAAATTCTCTGAACATCTCTGAAAATTAGGATCATTCATACTATTTAAGACCTAAAAAAAATTATCTAAATGATAAAAAAATCAATTATCAAAGATGCTTAATTTATTTTCATAGTTTTCGAGTTTACCTTCTTAAACCATTTTAAGGATTCATTCAAATCATTCAATATTAACATATTACATTTGTAAATCGTTACGCATCATCCCAGTAATAAAGAAATAAACTCCTATCCTGACCGTTCAACTCACGCCTCACTATATAACGATGCCCTAC
>JBKBRY010000011.1:0-64742 GCA_046291925.1 Leptonema sp. (in: bacteria)
TATTGGGGAGAGGTGAGGATATAAGGACGATATTGCCGGCGGTTAGGATAGACGATGAGAGATTGGGGTATAGGTATCCAGATGGGTATAGGGTAGGGCATCGTTATATAGTGAGGCGTGAGTTGAACGGTCAGGATAGGAGTTTATTTCTTTATTACTGGGATGATGCTTGAATCATTCCTTTTTTGGTGCTATCTACTAATCTTAAAAAATTATAAAACACAAAAAAGAAATTACAATATTTCACCAAATTATTTTTTATGAGTTTTTTATTGGTAATTTATTAATTACCTCTCTATATGTTCAAAATTTTAAAATTTATAGTTAATTACCTGGTAGAGCAATTCAATATCCCAATGTACTTTATTGAGAAAATTCTAAATATTTCTATATTTTTTTGGGATGATTCAATCGTTAAATTCCAGCTTTTAGAATACGTTTGTCATAGTTATCCAAAGTTTTTTTATACTGTTATTACATAATTTTCTTTTTGAATTATGCGCTTATATTATCGAAAATTGATTTTGATTTCTCCTTTTTTAACATCAACAATTTGAATTTTTTTCCCTGTATCTTTGACTACTATAAACATTCTTGGATCTTCCCCATAAAATGCAAGAGTATCTCTAAGAGCAAATTCTCTACCCGGATAGATGATTTCCCAAATGATTTCTTGCTGAGATGTACTAATTTCATTTACATTTTTTACTGAGGTTCTTTCAATTAAATCATCTCGGAAGACTCCCGCTTTAGCAGGATCCAATCCAGTAATCTTCATAATAATTTTATTATTTTTTGTGATTTCTGACCATCTAGCTTGTAATTTTTCATGTGCAAATTTTACAAAACCACCTAATTTTTTTTCAGGATTTGCGTCTGTCCCTACTGCATATCTTTTCACAGATTCTTGAGCGGCTTGAATATCTGTAACGCCAATTCCACCAACCGATTGTCCACTATAAGTTCCTACTAATTCACCCTGACCCCATAAAGAAATTATGTTAATAGTGCCCGTTGCTTGATAACTTTTGAACTGTGGTGCTGGCGATGTTTGCTGTTTCGTTTCTATGTTTCCAAGGATTAAAATATCTGCTCCAGCTTTTAATGCTAAATCTTTTATATTTTCTGAAAGTTTTGAGGGATCTTCTGCAACAATTTCAGAATTATTGATTTGTTTTGCAATGGTTCCAGGATCTAATATTTCGTAACCTTTGCTGATCAAAACATTCCGAATTTGAGACGCAGCCACTCCATCTCGCGAATTAAAGTCAAATACCTTTTTGGGATTTCCAGGCATTATATACTCTTCTCGAATTAGTACCATTACTTTTGGATTTCCTACCAATTTTTGCATTGTGTTGATTTGATTTTGTATTTCTGCTTTATCTACTTTGAATCTGACAAAAAGTTTAATCATTTTAATTGTATCTAAGTTGTATTGTTGTTCATCAACGACTTGATCATTTTTACAAATCCCTTGTGCTTGGGAAAAAATCTCATTAGTAATCGATTGACCGTCAGCAACATGACTGAAACTAGCTACTTGGTTGCCAATACATTTTTCTACTGCCTTTCTACAAGCATCTTCTTTAGCTTTATTTTTTGCAGCAGAAACACTTGTAAAAATTGGAGCTTCTCCGTAAACTGTAATTTCCCCTCTTAGACATTCTGCATGGTAGTTTCCTCGAATTGTAGATTCATCTTTTTTTTGTGTTGGTGCACAACTAAGATAAACCACAATAGCAATTATAAAGATTAACTTTTTCAGCATAAAAACCTCCAAACTGAATTTTATTACATTAATTACTTATATTTTTAATGGATGTTTTGTCAAGTATTTAAAAAGAATTTTAGTTTTTCTAATATCTTCCGATGGTTATTTATGTTATGAAAGATCAAAAAACTAACCCAAATCCTATAAGTAAGTTATCTAATATTTTCTTAAAAGAAACCAATATTATGAATTCAGCAATTGAAATCGAAAAAGAAAAAAGTAAAGCAATTTTGGAAGCAAAAACACATAAATTACAAGAATTAACAAAAAAATCTGATGAATTGTTAAATTCTTTGATTCAATTAGAACAAGAAAGATTTGCTTTAGTTTCCAATTTGATTGAAACATATAGAAATCGTATTCCTTATAAATCTAATGGGATAACTATCTCAAATTTTATTATGGTATTGCAAGAAATTCAAAGGTCTACTTCTGACATAGAAGGGAATAAGAATATAATAGATGATTTAATTATTATACTAGAAAATTTTAAACTTTCTGTAAATGAATTAAAACAAGAAGTAGAAATCAATCAAAAATTGCTAAATAGAACAAAAAATATTATTGCAAATTTGGTAGATAAAATTGAGCAAAAAGATAAAACTTATGGAGGTAACAAGAATAAAAAAATAAGTTCCCAGGCCATTTTGGTGAACCAAAGCATTTAAGAAATTTAGGAGGCATTTATGGGCTCAACTTTTGGTGGTTTAGAGTTAACTAAACGAGGAATCGTTATCCATCAAACTGCAATACAAACAACAGGACATAATATTTCTAATGCTTCTAATGAAAATTATGCAAGGCAAAAAGTCAATTTGGGGACTATGGAACCTCTTTATGAACCGAGTTTAACACGTTCTAATGTTCCCGGACAAATAGGACAAGGTCCTAAAATCCTTAGTATAGAAAGGATTCGCGATTTTTTTTATGATGATCAAATTGTAGCAACTACTCAAGAAAAGAGCTATTGGGAATCAAAACAAAAATATTTTTATCAATTAGAAAAAATATTTAACGAACCATCCAATTCTACTTTAAGAACTTTGTCTGATGATTTTTGGAGTGCTTGGCAAGATTTAGCCAATTATCCTTCTGAATTGTCCCATAGAGCTGTGGTTCTTGAAAAGGGGGAGGCTTTGGTTAGTAGAATACATGATATATATAAAAAACTTAGAGATCTTAGAGAAAAAGCAGAAATAGAGGTGATGGATACGGTTCAACTAATCAATACCTATGCTAAAGAAATTCAAGATTTGAACATAAAAATTACTAAATTGCAAGCTTTAGGGGATAATCCTAACGATTTATTGGACAGAAGAGACGAGATTATAGAGAAACTTTCTAATTTAGTAAATATTCGCGTTGGTCGGGGAGATAAAGACGAAGTATTTGTTTTTATAGGAGAGCAAGCTTTAGTCCAAGGTCAAATTTTGAGAAAATTAAAGTTACTGCCCGATCCAAAAAAAGAAGGGATGTCGGAGATTGTTTGGGAACATAATGATAGCAAAGTTATCCTTAGTGGTGGTAGATTGCATTCTCTTGTAGAATTGCGAGATAAAGATATTCTGTCGAGAATTTATTCTTTAGATGAATTTGCCTTAAATTTAGCTGATATAGTTAACGAAATTCACAAAGATGGTTTTGGTTTAGATGGGAGCACTAACAATTCTTTTTTTGAATTTAGAAATATTACAGACGATGCAAACGCAATTTTTAGACCTCAAGATCATTATGGTGATTATGATTATAATTTGGATGGAACACCTGAAATTACAGCAGTTTTTAGAGTTTCTGGCATTCAAAAAATAGATCCTAAAAGAAAAATAGGAATCAATGGAATTTTGACTTTTTATCAGTGGAACGAAAATTCAAAGAATTATACTCCTAAACAAGTAGAATATAAGGAAGATGAAACCTTAGAAGAAGTAATAAAAAAAATTAATGATGCTAAAGTAGGTGTTGTAGCTTATATAAATCATGATAGTCAATTGGTTCTAAAAGCAGCCCAAAGTTCCGATAACACAAAGTATGACTTTTTTATAAAACACTTAGAAGATTCAGGTGAACTTTTAGTAAGTTATACGGGAATTTTAAAAGCTTCTGGTAGTTTTGGTGCCTTTGATTTTAGGAGGACTGGAGAAATTTCGAAGTTCCAAAATACATTGGAAAATATCACCATATCGCCCCTGTTTCATCCAGCCGGACATATAAAAATAAATCCAGTCATTAAAAATGATATTTCTATGATTGCTGTGTCACGAGGAAAAGATGAAGGAGGGACAGGAGATTATAATTCACCCAATGGTTTAGCTGATGGAGAAAATGCTTTGTTGATTGCGAAAGCTTTAAAACAAGGTAATTATAAATTTGGATATTCTGAAAATATAATTGAATACTATACTACTTTGATTTCTAAATTGGGAACTGAATCAAGAAAATCCGAAGATTTATTCAAGCATAACCAAGAATACTTGCTGGCATTAAAGAATCAAAGACAGAGTATTATGGGAGTAAACTTAGACGAAGAGATGGCTTCTCTAATCCAATTTCAACACGCTTACAATGCATCTGCACGTACTTTAAGAACTATGGACGAGATGCTTGAGGTAATCATCAACAGACTAAAAGCATAGTAAGGAGAGTTTTATGAATCGAATAACAGGGATTATGCAAAATCAGAATTTGATTCAATATATACAAAATCAAAAAATCAACATGGATCAGTTTCAAAATCAATTGGCAACTGGACAAAGGATCCTTCGCCCAGCAGATTCTCCTTCTAACGCGGCAAATCAAATGTTTCTAAGAACAAGACTCAATGAAATAAACCAATTTGAAAAAAATGCAATGGAATCCTTAGATAGGTGGAATTTGATTGATGGCCAACTTTCTAAAGTAACCGATATCTTACAAAGAGTAAGAGTTTTGGCAATCCAAGCATCAAATGGGATTTATCAAGGTGATAATGCTTTTGAACTAAAAGAAGCAATTGCATCAGAAATTGATCAACATCTGAGAGCTTTAATTGATATTGGGAATTCATTTGACGCAATTGGTAGACCACTATTTGGTGGGTTTACCGTGGAAAGAAAGCCTTTCGAACCAATTGTTGCTGATATAGAAACACCAGAAGGAATAAAATTAGAAAATCAAATTGTAGGTGTAGAATATAGAGGAGATATAGGTAAGAGACTAATCGAAATAGAAAAAGATCAATATATAGATGTAAACCTACCGGGCAATAAGGTATTTTGGGGAACAAATTTTACGATTACAGGTTCTGTGGATACTTCTGGTTATCTTGCTACATCAAATCAAAAATTCAAAATAGATGGAGTAGAAATACAAGTGCAAGTTGGTGATACAATTGACGATATTATAGACAAAATTAATAAAGCAGGAATTGAAGTAAGAGCTTCTAAAGTTGGTCAGGATAATCTTTCTTTACATACTCTTACACCACACCAAATTTGGTTAGAAGATATAGAAGGAGGTACTGTATTACAAGATTTAGGTCTTATCAATCCTGAACAAAGCAGTCCTCCTAATAACTATAATCCTAATGCGAAAATAGATGGATTTTCTTTGTTTGATGTAATCCTTAAATTCAGAAACGATTTGCTGAAAGGAGATCAATTGGAAATATCTGGTATGGATATTGGAAATTTAGATCTTGCATTGGAAAATATTTTAAGATATCGTTCAGAGGCAGGAGCAAGACAGAATCGATTGGAAGAGCAAATAAAAAAAATTAGCTGGGATAAGTTATTTACAACAGAAATACTTTCAAAAAACGAAGGTATTGATTATTCCGAAACTATAATGAATTTAAAATGGATGGAAAATGTTTTTAATTATTCTTTGAATGTAGGAGCAAGAATTATTCGTCCTACTTTATTAGATTTTTTAAGATAAATTAAGGAAAAGAAACATGTTGCAACTTTCTACAAAATTCTTTGGAGTTAAAGAAATTTCTGAAGAAGAGATTATTTTTTTCCCAGAAGGGATTTATGGATTTCCCGAAGAAAAACAATTTTTTATTTTTAAGGAAAAAGAAGAATCTCCCTTTTTGTGGCTCCAATCTATAAAAAATCAAGATTTAGCTTTTATTATTATTAATCCTAATCAAATAGTAAAAAATTACAAACCTAAAATCTTACATACTGAATTAGAATTTTTAGGTGTCAATTATTTTGAAGAATGTAAAGTCTTCGCAATTTTGACTATACCCGAAAATAAACCAGAAGAAATGACAATCAATTTACAAGGACCTATTTTGATTAACACTACAAAAAAATTAGCGAAACAAGTAATTTCTTTAGACGAAGAGCATGGTGTAAGGATGAATGTTTTGGAATTGATGAAAAAACAAAATTTATAAAAAAGGAATTTGAAGTGTTAATTCTTACTAGAAAAATAAATCAGTCCATAATGATTGGGGATCAAATCGAAATCGTTATTGTAGAAGTTCGAGGAGATCAAGTTAAGATTGGTATAAAGGCTCCCAAAAATATTTCTGTACATCGTTCTGAGGTTTATAAAGAAATTCAAGAACAAAATAAGCAAGCAACAAAAACCTTATCCATTGATTCCCTAAAGAAAGTTGAAACTATATTCAAAAAAGAAAATATTTAAAAAAATTCATAAATTTTTTTTATTTTTATTGTCTTATCCAATTTTATGCGAACCTGTTTATCCCCCCTTATCTTCTAGTTATAATTTAAGAGTTGTAAATCGCAGATTTATTTCCCATTTGCTTTTTGAATCCATTGAAAATAAAAAGTTTATCACATTGATTTTAACTCATGGACCCAATTATTGGGCTTATAAGAGTTCATCTTACCGTTTAATGTATGAATGTAAAAGTTCTCAAGAATGTATAAAAGAAGCTAAAAAAATAGATAATTTCTTACAATCGGGTTATAATATTGCCTTAGTCATTGAAGGTGACTTTATAAGAAAAATCGTTTATTTAGAGAATCAATCACTTTGGTAGTACATAGATTCATGATTGGTTAATTTTTTCTCATTAATTAATTGCGCAATAGGTGAATACCTTTAAGAATCAATAAATAGGAGGAAAAATAAAATTGATTCCGAATATGTTGCCATGTTCAAAAATTTCTTTGGGTGGTTTGCCGAAATTTTGATGCAACAATACACGAATACAAGAATCATCTACAGGTTTTTGTCCCATACTAGAAACAACTTTTGCATCTTGAACTGTACCTTCTTCGTCTAACAAAAAAAGAACTCGTACTATTTGTGGTTTAATGGTTTGGCTTATCACAAGACCAGCACTATCTCTCCAAACAAGATTTAATCCAGGGGGAGAAAAATTTTCTCGTATTTGTCTAAGCATATCTCTAAAATATTTATAACTTTTTAATTCTACACTTGCTATAGAAACATCTGGAGAATGATCCCACCTTAATGCAAAGTCATTTCTAAAATGATAGTTTGCTGGAATTTTGGTTGGCAATTTAGATTCTTTAGAATTTTTATTATGAATTGTATTTGGATTGTTGGTTATGTTTGGTTCTCCTTCTTGTATATCAGATTTGGTATTTTTTCTTTTAATGATTGGATTTTTACTTTCTTGTTGTTCTTTGCTTTCCTCAGATGCTTCTATTGTATATGAAATCAAAAAGGTATCTGAGTTGGTTAAAGTGTGGAAACCAAAATTTTTTGTAATACCTCCTTTTCCTCCCGAGTTTATGGAAGAAAGTACTGGGATTTGATTAGGTTTGGGTTCTGTGTAAGTGTTATGTTCTACAATTACTGGGTATACCGTGACCAATTTTTGGATTATAGGGCTATTCTTTAAAAGCCATTCTTTTAAAATAAAAGATGTTTTGGGCATAAATAAAAATTGAATATATAAAAAAATTGGTATAATTACAAAAAAAGTTGCTTTTTGTAGTCGTTCAAATTCTACTTTATCCAAAGTTTGTTCTTTAGGAAACTTATAAAAATTTTTATAGGGAATAAACTTCATATTCTTTTAAAAACTCAATTCCTTTTGCTGTAATTTGCCTTCCTTTACTTGTTTTTTCTATTAGACCCATTTTCAATAAAAAAGGTTCGTGAACTTCTAATAAAGTTCTTTCTTCTTCATCTAATAAAGAAGATAAAGTTTTTATTCCTACCGGATTGCCATTGTATCGTTCGTATAAAAGGGAAAGTATTTTTTTATCAATTTCGTTTATTCCATAACGAAAAATTCCTAAAGATCGAAAGCATGTCTTTATAAATTGAATGTCAATCTTTTGGATTCTTTTAATTATGGCAAATTCTTGAATTCTTTTTAATAATCGGATAGCCTCTCGAGGAGTCATTCTACTGTTTTCTGCGATTAAAGTTTCTACTCCTTCCTCTAAATCAAGTTCTAATAATTTTGCATTTTTTTTAATAATCATAGATAAATCTTCTATACTATAAAAAGAAAGCTTTAATTCAACTCCAAATCGACTTTTTAGGGGAGGGGATAGATAACCAGATCGAGTAGTAGCACCAATCAAAGTAAAAGGTTCAAGAGGAATTCGTATAGATTTTGCTGTAACACCTTCTCCTAAAAGAATATCTATGTAATGGTCTTCCATAGCAGAATATAAGATTTCTTCACAACTTCTATTGAGTCTGTGAATTTCATCTATAAATAAAACATCAGTTTTTTTTAAAAGAGTTAAAATTTTAGCTAAATCCCCTGTTTTTGTTATAGTAGGTGCACTAAGAGGATAAAAATTAGAACCTATTTCTTTAGCAATTAGACTGCCCAGAGTAGTTTTCCCTAATCCTGGTGGACCAGAAAATAAAATATGATCTACTGGTTCTGAACGAATTTTTGCAGATTCAATCATCACTTTTAAGCGATAAATAATTTCTTTCTGCCCTATAAATTCACTTAATGCTTTTGGTCTTAAAGTATTTCCAAGCACAGATTTCACAGAAATTTTTCTTCTTGTAAAATCAATTTGTTTTTTTGTTATTTAGAAGCCATTTTTTATAGTTTACGACCGTTTTTGTAATGGATCTAAAATCAGTATTTTTAATTATAAGAAATTTGAACTCATTAAAGTTGTAAGAATTGAATGTTATAAAGTATATAGAAACAAAAATTGACAAAATCATCAATTTTCCTTATTTGGGATTATGCAAAATAAAATAATTAACAAAAATTTTGAAATTAAAAATAAAGGAATTCAGAATAGATTCTAAAAAAATATTTGATTCTTATTTCTAAAAATAAAAGAAATTTTCAAAAAATTTTACCTGAAATTCAAAAAAATTTACTTCTTGTAAAGGAATAGGAAAAAGTGCAATGATTCTTTATATAAACTATTAAAAAAAAACAAACTACTAATTGATTTAGCTTTAATGAGGATCTACTTCCAGAAGATCTCATGGGTTCTTATAAGTTGGATCTTATTTAAAATTTTGTTTGGAATGGGAGCCCTCACGTATACGCAATGAAGCAAAGCTTAACTTTTGTTGCTGACGAAATCAATCTAACCAAAAATGATGATTTAAAAAGATTTCAGTCTTTTTTTATAACAAGAGAATTGGAATTCTTGAAAGATAATGGAGAGGTTATCAGAGCAAAGAATGATTTGTAGTTCGCTTTACACAAAAATTTCGTAGAAGGCTATGAAGATAGAAGAATTCTACTAAGGGAAGTTCAAAAGAATTTTCCGTTTGGATAAAACCCTATTCAAAAAAAAAGAATTTGTGGGAATTCTTTCTATTTTGTTTTCTATTGCTCCATTGGAAATGGTAGAAACCATTGTGGAAATTTACTTGTTATTAAAAAAATGGGTACGAGAAAAACAAATTGGTGCAAAAGATTACAAAAAATATCATTTTAATCTAAGAAATCTTAAAAAATTATTTTCTCGATTCATAAAAGCAAACTTAAGAAATTTAAAAGAGGTTTTAAGAGATATTTTTTTAGAACAATTCCTATAAATTTACGTTCTCTGGTTATAGGTGATTTTGTTTTGATTGGGCATTTTGCAATCTTATACAGTTGTATAGTAGGAAAAGCGGTAATGATTGGCATCTATTCAGTAGTTCTTGACGAGGCAAAAATTGAAGATGGAAAGTATGTTCACAGCTAACTGTGTTTTACGAAGGAAAACGAAAATTCAGACTTTTTCTTTGCTAACTGAATCAAAAGGAGGTATTGAAATTTATCCATACAAAGCGTAGATATTACATATAATTATGAAAAGTTCAGAGTATTGGGAATTGGCATTACAACATAACAAAATCAATATCATGAAATATCAATCAAAAAAAAGCAAATTAAAAAACAAACAGAACAAATTTTTAAAAGAGTTATTTTCAGATGAGTATAATATCAATCTTTTAAAGAAAAAGGTGTAAAATTTGTATTATAATCGTAAACATCTATGTTTTCTAATTTTTTTAATAAATTAACAAAATAATAAGTAAAAGGAGTCATTAAAGCTTCCCAACTGACTTTTAAAAAATAATTACTAATCATTACATTCCAGATACTTGTTATTTCCCAGAAACCATAAAATGCAAAAGGATAAAAAATCAAGGAATCTACTGCTTGACCTACAATTGTAGAACCAATAGTACGAGACCACAAAATTTTCCCTTTTGTCCAAATTTTCATTTTTGCCAAAACATAAGAATTCGAAAATTCGCCTGCCCAATATGCGATCAAGGAAGCAATGGCTATTCTTGGGGTAATTCCAAATACAATTTCGTATGCTGATTGGTGATTCCAGTTAGGCGAAGGGGGAAGTTTTAGGATGATATAACTCATAAAAGAAGCAAAAAGTAGAGCAATAAAACCTGCCCATACTGCCCTTCTCGTTTTCGCATATCCATAGACTTCTGTTAAGATATCACCAAAAATATAACTAAAAGGGAAAAAAAATACACCCGCACCAAACTCAATTCCAAAAATTACTGCTACTTTTGCAGCTCCAATAATATTAGATAAAAGTAGGATTGTTACAAAAGCGGACATTACAAAATCAAAATATTTGTGATTTGCCTGCATAAGAAAAAACAAAACTAAGAGATTCAAATTGCAAACAAATTTTAACGAATAAAATAGATGTAATTGTCAAGAATTTTATTTTGAAAATGAAATCTTTTTTTTGTATACAAGATTGATATGTATACAACAACCCATTTTAAATTTAAACCTACCCATAGATATTGTGTTTATCTTAAGCCCCATCATTACCATTTCTTTAAAATGAATAGCAACGGAAATGAGAACCTATATTTAGAATATCTAATCCAAAAATATGAGTCTTGGTTGGTATCCAAAAAAAATTTGAATACTCTAAAAATTGCAACTCAACAATACCAACCCAAAACCAAAGATTATAAAAGATTTGTTCTAAATAAAATCGATCCTGAACTATGGAAAAAAATCAAAGAATTCAAAACCCTAACAGGATATTCAATAAGTTGTATATTGCGGATTCTTTTAGAATGGGAAATGCAAGAGCAGGGTTTAGCAATCAATCCTCTACTACAACGAGGAGATACTCCACTGCCAGAGTATTTTTTTTCTGAATTTTCTCTTCCTTTGTATAACTATATACATTGCCAGTGGTGGGATAAAAGGAATAAGGAATTTTTTTCGATCTTTTTTGATTTTCTTTGACTTTTTTTCTTTAACCAAAGAAAACCAAAGATAAAAACATATTTGAACAGTAACCAAAATTCAAACGAGTTAAAAATTGCGTTAAATTTTTTTTAAACTATTTTGATTTTTTTGTAAAAAACAGAAAAGTTCTATATTAAATAAAATTTTTTTAAACATTTTAAGTTTTTACTAAAGAGATTTTAAAAGAAATTATTATTTTATTTACTTAGGAAATTTTTTTTTTATTTTAGATTTACATGAATGTCTAAAAGTTATTGACTAAAAATTTTGTCAATGGAAGGATTACAGAAAATGAAAAAAAGAAATTTGATGCTTTTCGTATCTTTATTTTTAATAATGGAACCTTTTAAAGGGATCTATTCAGATCGGATATCGATACATTATTTTGAAAAAGCGTATTCTATTGAAAAAGAAAATCCTAAGGAAGCCCTTAAATATTATAAAGAAGCTCTAAAGTTGGGGTTAGAACCAGATTTAAGAAAAACTGCTTTATGGCGAATTTATTTCCTTTTAAAAGAGGAAAAAAAATACATTCAAGCTTGGGAAATCTTGTCTAAATTAAATAGAAAACAAAATATAGAAAATAAATTTTTTGAAGATCTGGAGTATTTTGATAAAATAAATAAAGATCAATTTTTGAAATTATTCAATTTTTTAAAAACTGATGATTATGCAAATGTAAAAAAGTATTATGAAAAAGCAAGTCCGCTTCTAAAAAGAAATATTCTGGATTATTATTTAGAGCAAAATAAGGATCAATTCATTTCTGAACTTTTGCTGATTGATTCTTCAAGCGATTTGATAGAATCCAAAGTATTTCTTATAAACTATTATTTAGAAAATAATAAATACGAAAAGGCAGAAGAAATTTTAAAGTTCATAAGTAAAGAGCAAAAGGATTCTTTAAATGATAAAAATAAATCTACAATCCTATATCTTATGGGAAAAATATATAGAGAAAGAGAAATTTTAGATTCTTCTTTATACTTCTTGTATGCTGCAAACTATTCGCTTTCTGAAGAAGAATACGAAAAAAACATTGCTCTTGCTATGTTTAGTTTATATAAAGGGGGATTCGAAGAAGTTGCATATGAATTGATTGATTATATTTATTTAGAACCTAGAGATTTGATGCAAAAATTATTTATTTATTTAGTAAGAGCAGAAAAAAATCCCAACAGGGAAAATATTAAGGAATTGCAAAAAATTCTTTTACAAATCAAAGAAAATAATTTTTTAAAAGAAAGAGCAGAGAAGCTTGTCCATTTTTATCACAATCATGAATAAACTCTATATAGGTGTAATTGCTTTTTTTTTGTTTTGTAAAACCGCCCAGGAGCAGAACCTAGAAATGAATTCTCATCCAGAAATTGAAACGAAAAAAGAAACCATGGAAACTACAACTTCTTCTAAAAAAGAGGAACAAGCACAAGATCCTTCAAAAGATAATCAAAATATTTCCCATATTCCATCCATAGAACAAGAGGAAAAAAAAGAAATGGATTCTACTATAGAAGAAGTAAAAGAAAACCATCAATTCGAAAATACGATTTCAGATGAGGTTTATAAAAAGATTGCGTATTATAAAAATCAAAGTAAACAAAAAGAAGATCAATATTGGTTGGATTATAAAAATTTTCAAATAGAAAAAAATAAGATTATAACTTATAAAACAAATCAAAAAAATTCAGAAATTTCATACGAAAGTTATAAAAGAGAATATTGGATAAAATTAGAAAACGAAAAGAGAATTAAGGAAGAACAACTCAACCAAAAAGATCCAGAAAGAAAAATGTTTTGGAGAATGGATTTTAATCAGGAGTTTCCAGAGCAAATCCATTTTAAAATACAATCTGGTGATTTGATCTATTTATGTGAAATCCAAAATCCCATTTTGTATATTCTTAAACCTAAATTTCGCTGCAATTCAAAATCTACTCAAATTGATTCAAAATTATTAGAAAATAGTAATTTTTTCGAGACCATTTCCCTTTTTTATTTTTTGCCAGAAAGAAAGAGCTATTTTTTTATTTATATGGAACGAAATCAAAAACAAACCCCACTAGTGATTTATAATAAAAATCGTGAACCATACAAAATAGCCTTTATCGAAACTGATGGAAAGGTTTTATTCAAAATATATGTTTATACAGAAAAAATTATAAAAGATAAAAAAAAATATTTTTTTAAGATAGTTTCCCCATTGGATTTTTTATTTGGACTTTCTGAATAGATTCCATAGCCATTCTTTAATTTTTTCTATTAAATTGCGTCTTTTTTCTAAAGGTTTCTTTGCTTCTTCTTTTTTATGTTTTTTGAGTGATTTTTTGCTTGGAATTTGTTTGGTTGCTTTGATAACTTTTGGGAATTTTATGTCGCTTTCATTAATGATCCCTTTTTGTAATTTCTTTTCGTAATATACTTCTATTGCTTTTAGTTCCTGAGTTTCTTTTTCGTTACACAATAGATGGATGGACTTAATATGGTCTTGGTTTTTTATTATATCATTTCTTTTTTGGTATATTAAAGGATGTGTAGGTATGTCATAATGGATGATGTGGTTTGTTGAATTGATAAAAAAAGATTTTTTTTCTATAAGATCGTCACTAATTAAAAAAACTTTGCTTTTTTTTTCATTATACTTTTTAAAAGCAATAGAAAATTGTTGGGAAGAATATAGATGTGTATATGGGATTTTATATTTCTTAAAATAATTAAAAAAATTCATAAGCTGTTTTTTATCTTTAGAAAAAATAACAAATTGTTCTGATTTTGCCTTTAGCAATTTATTTAGAACAATAGGAATTTTCTCTTCTTCTGCAACATAGTAGATCAATTCATTCATAGTTAAATTTACTTAATTTATTTTATAAGTTTTCATAGCAATCTTTTTTTAAAATTATACTTTTCTGTATATAGAGTGAAAAAAAATTGATTTATGCAAAAAATAAAAGCACGGTTAAAAAATAGCAAACTTGAAAAAATTTTTGGCTCTAATGTTTTTCATATAAAAAAAATGAAAAAATATCTAAAAAAGAGTACATTTAAAGCTTATCTTACTGCTTTAGAGCAAGGAATTCCTTTATCGTTAGAACATGCTAACGAAATTGCGGAAGCAATGAAAAATTGGGCTTTAAAAAAAGGAGCCACCCATTTTACTCATTGGTTCCAACCCATGACTGGTTTTACTGCAGAGAAGCATGATTCCTTTTTGGAGCCTATCCAAACTGGTATTGCAATTACAAAATTATCAGGTAAGCAATTGATCAAAGGGGAGCCGGACGCTTCTTCCTTTCCCTCAGGTGGATTAAGAAGTACCTTTGAAGCGAGAGGTTACACCATTTGGGATATAAGCTCTCCGGCATTTATTAAAGAAGAACAAAACACAAAAGTACTATGTATCCCTACTGCTTTTTGTTCCTATAACGGAGAAGCCTTAGATAAAAAAACACCACTCCTTAGGAGTATGGAAGCTTTGTCTCAACAAGTTATTCGCGTTTTGAGGCTTTTAGGGAATACAAACTCCAAAAGAGCATTTGCCACAGTTGGACCAGAGCAGGAATATTTTTTAATCGATCGTAAGTACTACGAAAAAAGGCCCGATTTAATTATTACAGGTAGGACACTTTTTGGTGCTAAACCACCAAAGGGTCAAGAGATGGAAGATCATTATTTTGGAAGTATCAAGGAAAGAATTACTTCTTTTATGGCAGAGTTGGATTTTGAATTATGGAGAATGGGAGTTTCTGCAAAGACAAGACATAACGAAGTAGCACCAGCACAGCATGAAATTGCCCCTATATTCGAAAACGCGAATATTGCAGTTGATCATAATCAAATTGTGATGGAAACCCTAAAAAAGGTAGCTGTTCGCCATAATCTTGTATGTTTGTTGCACGAGAAACCTTTTGCATATATCAATGGTTCGGGAAAACATAACAACTGGTCTATACAAACAGACGATGGAATCAATTTGTTAGATCCTGGTACTACTCCTCATCAAAATTTACAATTTTTAATTTTTTTAGTAGCGATCATAAAGGCAGTGGATGATTATGCAGATTTATTAAGAATTTCTGCAGCAACACCTGGCAATGATCTAAGATTGGGATCCAACGAAGCACCACCTGCGATTATTTCAATTTATTTAGGAGACACATTAACTTCTATTTTAGAACAAATAGAAAAAATTGATTCTAATGATTTAAAAAAAGAAAATTTTTCTATAACCAATCAAGAGTTGAATTTAGGAATTTCTACTTTATCTAATCTTCCAAGAGATACCTCCGATAGAAATCGAACTTCTTCTTTTGCTTTTACAGGAAATAAGTTTGAATTTCGTATGGTTCCTTCTACTGCCTCTATCTCTGCTGCAAATTTTACTTTGAATTCTATTGTTACTGATACTTTGAAAATTATTGCAGAAGAATTAGAAAAAGCGGAAAATAAAGAATATAAAGCAGTAGAAATTATTAAAAATTTTTATAAAAATCATAAAAGAATTATTTTCAATGGCAACAATTATTCAGAAGAATGGAAAGAAGAAGCTAAAAAAAGAGGATTGCCGAATATTTCCAATACAGTGGATGCTGCTAAGGCAATCATTTCAGAAAAAAATATACAAATGTACGAGAGGTTAAAGGTATTTTCTAGAAAGGAATTAGAAGCAAGATACGAAATTGTTTTAGAATCTTATATTAAAACAATTAAAATCGAAGCAGATACTATGATCTATATTGCAGAAAGATTGCTCTTTCCAGCAATCAACCGATATTTAAACGAACTTGCAATTACCATAAAAAATCTTAAAGATATTCAAAAGGATTCTCAAATTCAAGAATCTTTCTTTGAGGAAATCAATCAAAAATTCAAAGTTTTTAAAGAAAAATTAGATTATCTAAAAAATAAAGTAAGCGAAGAATCGAGCAGATCTTTTTCGGATACATTTGAGCATGCATGTTATCTAAGGGATGAGATTCTCAATAAAGCTATGAAGGAATTACGGGAAATTGCAGACATATTGGAAACTAAAGTAGACAAAAATTACTGGCCTCTACCAGACTACTTAGATCTCTTATTTAGAGTATAATAAATAATCTTGTAAACTACCAAGAAAAAATAAAATAATCAATTTTTTCTTGGTAGTTTTTTTAAATAAGTATCATTTGGAGCTTCTTAAAGATTTTTAGCGAAATATAAAAATACTTCTTTAGAAGTTTTTTTAGGAATGTATCCGAATTCATTTTTAAGTTTGGAATTGTCTAGAACCGGTCTATACTGTAAAAAAAGAATTTGTTCAGAGGAGTATTGAGAAATTTTTAATTTATATAGAATTTTGAGAATCTTACTTAAAAGTTTAGGAGGAAAATAGATAATTTTTTTATTTAAAATTTCTGAAATTTCTTGAATTTTTAAATACCCATCTCCACTTAAATTATAAATCCCTGATTTATTAAGATCGCAAAAAATTGCTTTTTCTAAGCAGTTTATAACATCTTGATCCCATACAAAACAAAAGGGAGAATCTGAACCTTGAATTCCTATTAGAAATTTTTTTTTAAATAAATCACTAATTTGATTTGAAGTTTTTTCTCCCAAGATAGTACTTACACGAAATATAAATTGTTTTAGATGAGGATATTTTTGCTTAAAAAAGTCCAATCTTTTTTCTATGATTGTTTTATGATACGAATAAGCAAATTCTTTGTTGCCGCGTAACGGTTGTCCCTCGTGGATTGGAATAGGATTATCAGGATGGTATCCATAAACGGCTCCACTAGATGTAATGATGAAACGTTTTACCATAGAAATAGCACAATATTTCATAATGGAGGTGGTGCCTATTACATCTATAGAGTACTGTTCTTTTTTAGTTAGATGTTTTGTTGGATTTACGATGGCAGCAAGATGAATTACTGTATCAATTTTATGCTTTTGTAGTAGTTCTAAAATTTTTTTATCTCTTATGTCCATTAAATAAAATTTTGTTTTTTTGCTTTCCTCTATATTTTTTTTTATATCAATCGCTATAATAGAATGTATTTGCTGATTTTTTTCTAATTGCTTAACTAGTTGTAAACCAATATAACCTGATGCCCCTGTAATTAGCACATTCATATTATTTCTGATAACTCCAATAGAAAGCTAAAGTCAAACCTGCAAGAATATGCCAGATACCCCACCAAGCTGCTATTAAAGCCATACCCCCTAAGCCATCAAAGAAATTAAAAATTAAAATTAAACCTAAACCAGAATTTTGAATCCCCACTTCGATAGTAATTGCTCTTAAATCTTTTTCTGCTACTTGGAAGATTTTTGAGCTTACATAACCGGATAAAAATGCAAAAAAATTTTGAAGGAATACTAAAAAGAATATATATTTTATATATTTTATAAAATAATCAAAGTTAATATATAAAGCAGCTAAAACAAAAAAGGTAAAAAAAGCAATAGAAAAATATTTAATAAAGTTTGTGAATCGATTTGCAAATTTTGGGAATTTATGCGAAATGATTAAACCCAATGATAAAGGAATTCCAATTATTAAAAAAATATCTAATATCATACTAAAGGGATTTAAATTTAATGCTTTTAAAAGATTTGTTGTATTCGGATTCAGAGAGCTCCAGATACTAAAGTTTAGGGGTGTTAAAATAATAGCAAGAATTGTAGAAATTGCTGTCATACTAACACTTAAGGCCACATTTCCCTTAGCAAGAAAAGTAATAAAATTAGAAATGTTCCCACCGGGGCAACTAGCCACTAAAATCATTCCCAAAGCCATACTAGGTATAGGTTCAAGCAATAAAGTTAAAACAAATGTAGTAAAAGGAAAGAGGAAAAACTGACTAAAAATGCCTATAAAGAAAGCTTTTTTGATTTGTAATACATAACGAAAATCTTGTACTTTTAAAGATAAGGCAATTCCAAACATAATAAATCCCAATACAAAATTCAAGAGGAACAAAGAAGATGGATTAAAGTTTAATTTAATGGTATCAATTTCAGTAAACATAAACACTCCTTTCGTATTTTTATTCTTTAGGTTCTAAATGCATTTTTTTGAATTCAACCAAGCCGGGAGCCCACATATGTTGGATGGGATCTACATCTAAATGAATTACAGAACAATGAGGAAAATCTAAACATTCTTTTAATGCAATTTCTAAAGTTTGAATATTTTGTACTCTTTTTCCCTTTGCCCCCATACTTTCTGCCAATTTTGCAAAGTCTATTTCTTCAAAATCAGTATTGATATTTTCTTTAGGACTTAAATGTTTAAAAAGAATTGTTTTTAGAGGCTTTAAAGAGAAAGACTGATTTAACTTTACCATACCCCACTGTTTGTCGCAAAATACAATGTAAATGATTTTTCTTTTATACCTAACTGCTGTCTCGATTTCTTGAGGATGAAAACCCATTGCACCATCTCCTGTAAAACAAACAACAATTTCATTGTTTTTTGCATAAGAAGCTCCTATTGCTTGACTTATACCTGCTCCTAACATACCAAACTTATACGTAGAAATTATAGAGTTTTCTTTTTTTAATTCTAAATAAAAATGTGTCCAAACTGCAGTATTCCCTCCATCAATTACATAAGTAGTATTTTCTGGTAAAATTCTATTACAAGTTTCTATTGCTTTTCCAGAATTAATTAAATTGGTTTTTTGATTACCAATTCTTGTAAGCTTAGCTTTATACTTATTTTGTAAAGAATTGATTTTGTTGAATTTGTGCTTCCATTCAAATTTATGATTTAAAGATAGATTTTGGCTTTTTAAATGCGATAGGATAAGCTTAAGAAAACTTTTTATATCGCTTATGATTCCTATTTCTATATTTCTACTTGATCCAATTACATAAGGATCGATATCCACTTGTATAACTTTTTGATTTTTTTGATTCCAATAAGGTGTCTTTCCCCACCAGTCTGTTTCTCCGAGGCGTGAGCCTAAAACTAAAATAGCATCCGAAGTCCTGTGAATATAATGATTTAGTGTAATATTGGTCATTGGAATTACATTATCTTTTTCCAAGAGTATACCTCTCGCTCCCCAACTGTAGGTAATTGGTATGGGTAAAATTTGGATCAATTCTTTTATTTCTTCTTGAGCACCTGAATGGATGATTCCACTTCCCATATGTATCGAAGGATATTTTGATTTTTTTAGTATTTCTAAAACACTGTTTATAGCTTCTTCGCTTGATGTTGGGTAAATTGAAAATCTATATTGGTTTGGTTTTAAAGGCGAAAAAGGAATTTCATATTCTCCATTTATAATATCTTCTGGGATATCAATGTGAATAACGCCTGGTCTTCCCTCGTAACATTTACGAAAAGCCATTCTAATGATCTCTGGGATTCTTTCTGGATCCGTGATTAAATAACTTGCTTTGGCAAATTGTTTTATTGTTTCTGATTGTGGGAAATATTGATAGCTTCCTATCCTTACAGGATTCACAATTCCTTTTCTTCGGAAAGAAGTTATGCATAAAACCCGATTGCCTTCTGCCTCTTCTACAATCAACCCTGGAATTATATTAGCCACTCCAGGTCCATTGCTAGCAATACAAACTCCTAGCTTCCCCGAAAGTCTAGCATAAGCTCCTGCCATGTGAGCTGCTGAAGTTTCGTGTCTTGGGCTTATAAAATCAATTTTGTACTTCTTAAAAGAAGAATACAATCCAAAATAAGTTCCGTCAATAATACCAAAAACTTTATCAACACTTTCTAAAAAAAGCATTTCCGCTACAATATCTCCACCCAATCTTTTATTTTTCATAGTAACTCCTTTTTATTTGATCAAAACTAAAATGGATGAAATAATTAAAACGATTCTTGTTAGAATATGGAATTTTTCTACAGAAATATAGGAATGCACTTTTTCTCCTAAATATATACTCAAAGGTAAGGATAAAGAAATGATGGCTGAGGTTTTCAGCTGTTCCCAATGAATTGGATTTTGTAAAATCAATACAAAATTAAAAATCAACCAAATAAAAATTAAGGAATTTCTGAAACTTTCTTTAGTTAATTTTAGATTTTGTAAGGCATATACTAAAAAGGGACCTCCTGTTGCAAAGATAGCCTGAACCAATCCTGAAATAAAAATCCAGAAATTGGACATTATAGGATTAGTTTTTAACTGATACCCCTTAAAAAAAAATAAAAAAAGATCATATAAAGAAAAAAATAAAACAATCAAGCTAAGGATCTTATTAATATTTAAATTGATACTTTTTAAATAATTTGAAATAAAAGTTCCAATAAAAAAACCGATTCCCATTACAAATAAAATTTTTTTAAAAATAAAAGGAAACTCAAAGTGAGTAAATTTATTAAAAAGAAAATAAATTCCCATAACTATATTAAAAAGTAACGCAATTGGTAAGATTTCATAAAAATCAAAGAACAAAATTCCTAAGGATAAGATGATTACATTACTTCCAAAACCAGTTAAGGTTTGTAGAAAAAAACCTAAAAAAATAAGAGTTCCTAAAATAATATAATCCATTTCTCTAAGTCATTAGCAAATTAGGTGCCATAAAAAGTTTTTAAAGAATTAAAATAAAAATGATTCTAAAAACAATTCTATATCTTTAGTTGTTTAATTTTAATCGTTGACTAATTTTTGTCACTTTTATAATAGAATCTATGTTTTTTAAAGAGAGGAATCAAATTTTACATAAAATAGAAATGGTTCGAAATGCTATACATTCTATTGGCCATGCTTACGAGAATATGGATTTATTTTTAGAAATGACATTTGATTTATTAAAGAAACTGTATTCTATTGAAAAATCTTTTCTTATCTTAACAGAATTAACAAAGAATTCTTTGGTTTATGGTGATGTTCCTGATTGGTTTACACTGATTTATCAAAAGGTGTTTAAGACAAAAATTAAAGAATCGGAGAAAGATATTTTAACTTTAAGAAAAATTTCTATGGAATACAATCATATTTCAAAAGAAAAGTTTCCTTTCACTAAATCAAAATCATTGAACCCTATGATTGAGGTTTTAGAAAAATTAAAAAGCGAATTTAATATATTTTATCCTATTATATTCCAAAATGAAATTTTTGGGTTTTATTTTGGAAGGTCAGAATCCTCCCTTAAGAAAGAGGATATTTATATTTTAGATATTCTTTCTGTTCTCTTTGCTTTAGCAGTCAGAAATTCAGTAATAAGAAATGAAAACAAAAAACTAAGAAGTAAAACACTTGTGGAATCTAACAACTCAAAAGAAACTATTTTTTTTGATAGAAATTTGGATGTCAAAAAAATTCAAATCTACGACCAAGAATATTTGGTTGCTTCTCCTCAAATGAAAACGATACTTGAAAATTTAGAAAAATTAAAACACATTCAGTTTCCTCTTTTGATCACGGGAGAAACAGGAACAGGAAAAGAATTTATAGCTAAGTATTATCATTTTATTTCAAGAATGAATACTCCTTTTGTTGCAATTAATTGTAGTGCAATTCCAGAAAGTTTATGGGAAAGTGAACTCTTTGGTTACAAAAAAGGAGCTTTTACAGATGCTAAAGTAGATAAAAAAGGACTTTTAGAAGAAGCAAATAAAGGAACAGTTTTTTTTGATGAAATTGCGGAAATTTCTTTGGATACACAATCAAAGCTTTTAAGATTGATTCAAGAAAAGAAATTTAGACCCATTGGTGGCACAAAAGAAATTTTACTGGAATGCAATTTTATTTTTGCAACCAATAAAAATTTATTAGATAAAATTCAAAAAAATCAGTTTAGGGAAGATCTTTATTATAGAATTTCTACTATTCATATACATTTACCACCCTTAAGAGAAAGGATCGAAGATATGATTATTTTGTTAGATTATTTCGTTAATAAATACAATCAATTGTTTAATAGAAACCTAACTTTGGATCTGTCTTTGATGAATTATATATTGGATTTTGGGCAGAATTTATGGAAAGGAAATATAAGAGAATTAGAAAATTTTGTTATCCAATTGTTTATTAATGTTAACAAAGATTATGTAATTTTAAATGATATTATAAACAACGAGAACCTTTTTAAAATGAATCATTTTATTCGGGAAATAGAGAATACAACAGAAGAACTGTTAGGTTTAGCATCTGGTATGCAAATTGATTTTGAAAAAATTATAAAAAACATTTCTAGGAAAATTATAATAGAAGCTTTAACAAGAAGTGAACACAATAAAACAAGAGCAGCCCAATTACTAGGAATTTCGAGAGGGAAGTTAAACTACCAAATTAGAGAATTGAATATTAATTTATAAATTTTAGTTCTTTACTGATTTTTTGAATTTTTGGTTTTATATTAAATATACAATAAGGATGGTTAGGGTTTTTAAAATAAAAATTTTGATGATACTCTTCTGCTTTGTAAAACTTTTTAAAAGGTATAATTTCTGTTACAATGGGATTTATAAAATATTTTTGGGCTAATTCTTTTGACTGTAAAGCAATTTCCTTTTGCTTTTCATCATGATATAAAATGATTGATCTATATTGAGGGCCCACATCTGCACCTTGTCGATTTAGGGTTGTGGGATCATGAATTTTCCAAAAAATTTCTAAAATTTTGTGATAATCAATTTGATTTGAATCATATTCTATTTGTATAACTTCGGCGTGGCCAGTATCTCCTCTGCAAACTTGTTCATAAGTAGGATTTTCTACATAACCTCCTGAATAACCCGATTCCACTTTGGATATTCCTTCGATATGTTTGTACACTGCTTCTAAACACCAAAAACATCCACCACCCAATGTTGCTATTTCCAATTTCATTTTAATAAATAAAATCATTGTCTCGAAAAAGAACATTTATTTTTTTGTCTAATAATGAAATTTAAAAATTTAGTGTTTTATGTTGTTTTATTTTTATTACAGGTTATCCTTATGAAAAATTTAACTATAGCAAAAGAAAAAGAAGATATTTTTGCACCTCTAAAAAAAAATATTAAAAAATATACTTTGGATAATGGTTTAAAAATTATTTTCATGCAAAACGGAACAAATCCTACAGTAGCTTTGTATTGGAAGATTTTGGCAGGTTCTTCTGACGAAAATCCCCAAAATGCTGGGATTGCTCATATGTTAGAGCATATGTTATTTAAAGGTACAAAAATTTTAGGAACTCTCGACTATGAAAAAGAAAAACATTACTTAGAGATTTTGAATATCTGGTATCCAAGATTGGATCAATATAAAACTTATATAGAAACAAACCCCCAAGAAAAAGAAAAATGGGAACAAAAAATCCAAATATTAAAAAAAAGAATTTCTCTTTTAGAACAAGAAGTAAAAAAATACCAAATTTCCGAAGAAGATTCAATTATTTATTCTATTCATGGTCAGAGAGGTTATAACGCTTATACAAGTGAAGATGTAACGAATTATCAAATTGAGTTGCCATACAATCGGATCGAAATATGGGCGAAGATGGAATCCGATAGGATCCGAAATTCAGTTTTTAGAGAATTCTATACTGAAAGAAATGTAGTTGCAGAAGAAAGAAAAATGCGTGTAGAAAACAATCCTTTTGGCTTTTTATACGAAAAGTTTATAGAAGAAATTTACAAAAATCATCCTTATGGATATCCTACAATAGGTCCGATGAGAAATATTTTATATTTTAGAAAAGAACAAGCAGAAGAATTCTATAGAACTTATTACAGACCTGATAATACAGTCATTGCGATTGTTGGAAATTTTGATGAAATTTATGCTCTCAATATTATTAAAAAATATTTTTCTGATTGGGAAAAACCCCAACACCCCATACCGAGAAAAAAAGTTTCTAAACTAGAATATAGAAAGGTAGATTTAAAAATAGAAAAAGAAGGTTCACCAATTCAACTTCTTGCTTGGAAAAAACCAAATTTTCCAGCAAAAGAAAATCTCGTTTTGGAAATCTTATCTGATGTTTTAACGGGTAGAATGGACACTCGTTTACATAGAAAGTTGATAGAAAATCAGAAATACGCTTCTAATGTTGTTTTATATACTTCCGAACCAGGAGAAAGATACGAAAATTTATTTTTATTTGTTATTTTCCCAAATCTATCTATATTAAAAGATCCAAAAGATAAAAAAGAATTAAGTGAACTTTATAAAAAGATTCAAGAATCCATTTTCGAAGAATTAGAAGAGATTCAAAAATACGGTATTCAAGAAGCAGAACTAAATCGAGTAAAGCAAATGGCTTTGACCCAATTTATAAAAAAAATTCGTTCTAATTCTTATTTAGCAGATGCCCTTACCTACTATGAATTGATTTATGGAGACTATTCTATTGTATTTGACTATTACACTATTATAGATTCTGTAACTTCTGGGGATATTCAAAAAGTGACTAAAGAATACCTAAGACCAGAGTTGGTTTATAAGGCAGAATTATTTCCCAATTAAAGTAAGTATCATGAAGAATTTTTTAATATTTTTTTTAATAACAGGTTTTTTTATGAAGTTAGAATCCAACCCTATTATTAATCAGAATTTTGATGCTATATTTCGAAAAAATGGGATTTTATCAGGTATTAAAATACCTGAATTGAGTTACTCACTACCTAAAATTACAATAGAAAATCTTTCGGAATACGAAACTTTGTATCTGTATCCAATTCCTACACTTCCTTTGGTAAATATTTCTATAGTAATCGAAGGTGGCTTTTTACAAGAACCTAATGAACTACGTGGATTGTATCCTATTTTGTTGGAATTATGGCAAAATGGTGGTACTAATCAAAAAACTGGAGAAAAAGTTTCCGAAGAATTAGCCAACTATGGTGCCGAGGTATCTTTTAGTGTAAAGTCTGATCATATTTTGATAAGTTTTTCTTGTTTAAAAAAGAATTTTCAGCCTGCTTTTGAGATTTTTAAAGAATTGCTTTTGTATCCAAATTTTTCTGAAGATAAATTAAAAACGATTCAATTTAAATTTATAGATTCCTTACAAAGAAGAAACGATAAACCAGAAAAAATCGCTAGTAGAAAAATAATGGAATTATTATTTTATCCAAATCTTCCCGTAGAAAGTATTTCTAAGGATCATGTTGAAAAAATTAGTAGAGAATTAATTTTAACAAATTATAAAGAAATTTTAAAACAAAGACGAATGCATATTGCTGTAGATGGAGATATTGAAGGTATACCCATTTTTGATTTGTTCAAAGAAATTTCTAAAAATTTTGGACCTATACAAAATCCTTTTATGGTTAAAAAAATCAAAAGAAATCCAAAAGGGTACGAAAAGCTTAAGCATCAAATTCTTATAGTAGAAAAAAATGTACCCCAATCTGTGATTGTATTAGGAACATTGCTTCCTCCATACAATTCGGAAGAATTTTATTCTTTAATGTTAGGAAATTATATTTTAGGTGGTGGTTCTTTTGTTTCCAAAATGATGAGAGAAATTCGGGTAAATAGAGGATTGGCATATTATTCGTATTCATCAGTTAAATTTTATTCTGATGTAGGACATTTTCTAGCAATTTCGGGAACAACCTCGAGTCAAACAAAAGAAACATTAAAAATCATGTTCCAAATGATTAATGACTTTTCCAGTTTATTGTCCGATCAAGAATTACAAATTGCTAAAGATTCGATTACGAATTCATTTATTTTTGAATATAATAATCCTTCTCGTGTATTGTATATGGAAATTTTAAATAGAATCAATGATTTACCAGAAAACTTTATGGAAGTTTTTTCAGAGAAAATTGGAAAAACTTCTAAACAAAAAGCTATCAGCAGTTTTAAAAAGTATATTTTTCAAAAAAATTTATGGATTCTTATTGTGGGTCCAAAGGAAATTCAAGAAAGTTTAAAAGAATTTCATTTACCTATCAAAATGATTGATCCAGAAACGAGTTTCGATTCTCTTCAATGAATTTAACAGAATATATTTATAAAGATTTTAGATTTATTGGAACTTCGGAAGGTGGAGTATTTACTTGTATTAGCATTCCGAGATTCAAATTGATGTTTGATACTGGAATAGGTTCTCCTGCATTGGTAGAAAATAATAAAATTTTGCTCACTCATGGGCATTTGGATCATGCTTCGGGTTTAGCTTATTTGGTATCTCAAAGAAGCTTGCGAAAATTACCCCCTCCAGAGATTTATGTGCCAGAGGAAATCTATGAACCACTGGATCAAATATTAAAACTTTGGAGTAAAATAGAAAAATTTGAATCTTTTTATAATTTGATTCCAATCAATTTCAATGCTCAATATCCTTTAGAGCATAATTTTTATTTTAAAGCTGTACCTTCGTTTCACCGAATCCCTAGTAATGGTTATGCAATTATCCAAATAAAAAAAAAGCTAAGAGAGGAATACAAACATTTGCCAGGATCAGAAATCGCAAATCTTAAAAAAACAAATCCAGAGATTATAGAAACAATTCACGAACCTGTTATTATTTTTTCGGGAGACACTCTAATTGAATTTGTGTTAGAAAACCCAATTGTGCAAAAAACCAAAGTTCTATTTTTGGAATGTACCTATATTTGCGATCAAAGACCAGTAAATAGAGCAAGAAAATGGGGTCATATCCATCTTTACGAAATTGCTAAATATTCTGAATATTTTAAGGATATTCAAAAACTTTATTTAATTCATTTTTCTACAAGATATACAAAAAAAGAAATTAGAGAGACTTTAAAAAGAGTTTTGCCTAATTGGTTATACCAAAAAACAACTCCGTTTTTATCTAAAGAAAAAAATTATACAGAATTATCCAATCATGCATCTGTCGAAGTTTAATTGGGAAATAGTACCACACCTTCTGCAAAAGTTTTTTTTATAAATTCGATAGCATATTCATTCAATTCTGAATGGGATAGTATATCTTGGTATGCAATTTCTACTAATTTTTTGTCTTTTACTAAATCGGAAAGTTTAAAATCAGGCAATCCATGTTGCTTTAGACCTAAAAGTTCACCAGGACCTCTTATTTTTAAATCTATTTCTGCAAGTTCAAATCCATCTTGTGTTTTTAATAATGCTTCCAATCTTTCTTTAGCGTTTTCTGTATCACCTTCGGACATTAAAATGCAAAAGGATTCTTCTGAACCTCTACCCACTCTTCCTCTCAATTGATGAAGTTGAGAAATACCAAACCTTTCTGCATGTTCAATTACTATAATCGTAGCATTGGGAACATCGACTCCTACTTCGATTACAGTTGTGCTAACTAAAATGTGAACTTTACCAGTTCTAAAGTTTTGCATAATTCTTTCTTTTTCTTCGGATTTAATTTTACTATGGATTAACTCTATTCGAAATTCGGGAAATATTTTCTTGAGTTCTTCGTAACCTTCGGTTGCTGCTTTTAGATCTAGTTTTTCTGATTCTTCTATTACAGGATAAACAATATAACATTGCCGACCCATATTTAAATATTTTCGAATCGATTTATAAAGACCTGCCCTTTGATTTTCTTTTAACCATAATGTTTTAACAGGTTTTCTTCCTGCTGGTTTTTCTTTTAAATAAACCAAGTCCAAATCTCCAAAAATGGTAAGGCATAAAGTTCGCGGAATAGGAGTTGCTGTCATCGTAATTAAATCAGGATTTTTTCCTTTTTGTCTTAAGAGCTCTCTTTGTTGAACCCCAAATCGGTGTTGTTCATCAATAATTACCAATCCTAAGTTTTTAAATTTTACATTTTCTTCTATCAAACTGTGAGTTCCAATGATAAAATTACTATCTCCTCTCTGAATTCTATCTAATATAATTTCTTTATTTTTTTTTGTCTCAGATGAGGTAAGGAGATCCAAATATACATTTGGCAAAATTCCTGGTAGAGAAGTTAAAGTATTGTAATGTTGTCGTGCTAAGATTTCTGTAGGTGCCATTAAAGCAACTTGGATCCCCTTTTCGATGTAGTGTAGGGCACATGCAAAAGCAACTAAAGTTTTTCCTGATCCTACATCTCCTTGTAAAAGAAATGCTGACATAGAATTTCCCGAACTACCCTCAAGAATTTTTTTAATAGAATTTATTTGACCTTCTGTTAAATTAAATGGTAAATTTTCGACTAATAATTTATACAAATTGGATTTTCCAAAGGGTAGCGGATAAACTTCTCTTGGAAAAGATTTTCTGATTTCTTTTTTTTTATGCATTAGAGAAGCAAATAAATACAATTCTTCGTATTTAAGAGTGTCTTTTGCAAGTTTCAGTGCATCTTCGCTTTTTGGGTAATGAATTTGTTTTAATGCTTCTTTCCTTGAGTAAAAGGAATACTTTTTTTGAATTTGAATTGGAATTAAATCAGGTACTTCCCATTCTCTTTCTATTTTTTGTAAAATTTGGTGGATAAGCCTCCGAATTCCACGACTATCTAAACCCACTTTTTTTAAAGTTTCTGTAGTTGAATATATGGGGATAATTCCACCTGAATGGATTGCATTCTCTAACTCTTCTTCTTCTATTTGTTCTAGTTCGGGATGAATCATTTGGGGTGTACCTTTGAAGGACTCTAATTTTCCTGAAATAATATAAGTTTTGTCTTTTTTTATGGCATATCTATAAAATTGCAAACCATTAAAGAATAATAATATTAATGGATTTCCTTGTATAGTTTTACAATGGACTACCAAACGAGATTTTTTACCATGGATTAGATACGAAGATTGAATTTTTACAAGTAAAGTTATATACCCTTCTTGTAAAAAGAATTCTTGATGAATATTTCTATCTATGTATTTGCGGGGAAAAAAATATAAAAGATCTTCTATTGTATATATTTTTGACTTATTTAAAGCTTTTTTCTTTGCATCTCCTATTCCTTTAAGCGAGTCTATAGAAATCTCAGAAATAATTTTGCGAGCTTTTGCTACTGGATGTTTGACTTCCATAATCCATTGGGTATGAATAATTTTAAAATATTAACTAAAAAAATAATGTCAATAATAATTTATTATTCAAAAACCTAAAATAATTTCATATAACAATGAATTGTTATTCAAAAGTTAGATCAAAAATAGCATTAAAAAAACAAATCAGATCTAAGTAAACTTGATTCAACATTTGAATCTAATTAATTTCTTTACAATAAGGAATTGCTTTTTGAGAAATAGAAGCACCTATTGTCCAACTTTGGATTCCTTTATAAATCATAGGAGTTCCTATAGATTCTAATTGTGCAGAGTGGTAGTAATATAAATAGCATAAAGATTGTATATATTTTTCTTGGATACCTTTTTTCAATAAATCTTCTTTAGAATAGGAACATATTTTTTCTCCTTGCTCTTGTAGTTGTGTTGGAGTTAGATTTTTGGATTTGGTTTGACTAAAAATCACATACCATGGAGTTCCAGAAGAATACATTTTCGTAGTTATTAGATCTTCTTTATTTAAAGTGATAAAATCTATAAATTCTTTACTTTGATAATATTTTTCTTTTATAAAATCTTTACAGAATTTGTAGTTTTGTGGATTTAATCTCAGTCCATATCTACAGTTTTCTGCAAATTCTTTAAATTGAATTGATTGTTGGTAAACAGAATTGATTCCATATGGCAAACTGATGTATTTAAAATGATTTTTTCCTATAGCAATTTGGATCGTTGCACCACCTGTTTCTAAAATTGTATGGGATTTCGAGTTATAAAGAACTTCTATACTTTTCCAAGCAAAATAGGATTCTTCTTCTCCAGATATGAATTTAATATTAGAGTGGATAGGGATTTTAAAAAAATATTCGCTGATAGATTCTAATTTTTCTTTTTTTTGTTCTGCACTTAGTTTCCTAAAACCTCCGGTACCTAAAAGGGAAACATAATGGACTGTTTTATATTGTAGAAAAATAGATTCAAAACCTTTATCCAGAACTTCATAAATCTCTTGTTTAGATAAACTATCAAGACCGTCTTTAGATGGTGGTGTTATACATTTTTCTTGTAATTCCTTTAAACTGCATTGGTCTTTACTATAATTGATTTTATAGGGACAAAATCTGGTTCCAGAAGAACCTGCATCAATAATTAAATGGACAAATTCTTTATTGGAATTCTGAATTGGAAAACATAATGTAAAATAAAATAATAAAAAAATTATATAATTTTTAATTATTATTTGATTCTTTAAGAAAAGTTTTGTTAAATTCACTAAATTTTTTGTAAATTTCATCTCGTACTTCTCTAAAAATTTTTAAAACTTCTTCTTGTGTTCCTTTTGCTTTTGCAGGATCTATAAAACCGATATGAAGTTTCTTTTTTACTTTTCCTGTAAATACGGGGCAGCTTTCTTTTGCCTCGTCACAAACAGTGATGACATAATCAAAATCCTGGTTTAGAAATTCATAAACAGTTTTTGTACGGTTTTTTGATATATCAATTCCTATTTCTTGCATTACTTGTATTGCGGTTGGATGAACTTCTTTTGAGATATTGGTTCCCGCTGAATAAACTTCTAAATTAGGATTTAGAAACTTTAAAATACCTTCTGCCATTTGGCTTCGACAAGAATTTCCTGTGCAAAGAATTAAAACTTTTTTATTTTTCATTAGAATCTATACATATATTCAATGCCGAGCTCTCTCATAACTTCTTTGCTATTTGGTAATAATCCCATTGGTTTTAATTCAGACAAAATCAAAGGTGTTAGATCTGCTGTTTGCAAAGCAGTTAAATTTATATTTTCATCTGGCTCAATTTTTGGTGACCTTAAATTATGAAATTCTTCTTTTTTCTTATATACAATCCTTAATATTTGATTAGGCATTATCTTATATCCATAGGATATATAGACTTCGTATCCCGGAATTTCTAGGAAAGCAGGTCCATCGGTAAGCTTGGATTTAGGAATTGCATTTAACAAAGCTAAGGGGTTGTTGGTTGTACTATTCAGTATATTGAAAAGATCCAGATTGATTTTACTTTCTTTTAATTTATAACTAACGGCTCCATAACCATAGAAATAGTCTACATTTAAAAAAATAAGGTTTTTTTCTAAAAATTCATATATGTAGTTAATGCCTATCTTTATTTTTAAAGCGACTTCGAAGTAATTTAATTCATTGCGATTCCATATCGTAGAAGATACAGAATTTGTACTGTTATTCGAAGGATTGTTTGTGAATTCAGAAATTAAAATTGAGTTCAAATTCTCTATTCCCGAAGTATTAGCAATATAATTATAAGTATCCAAGGAAAAGCCAAAGCGAATTCCTAAATTTTTTGTGTAGGTATTTTCTTGTAAAAAATAATAATCATTAGAATATCCAATCGAAAGATTTCTTAAAATTTGCTTTTGAGTGCTAAATAGAGTTTCTGAGGTTGATATACTAGTCAGTGTTTGGGTATCGGTTATTGTTGTAAAAGTGCTTTTAGCAGATTCGCTAAATTGTCTTGTACTAAGAAAATTATCTGAGGGGGAGGTAATAAGTTGGATATATAAATCTGAGCATTTTTCCTTGGAACATTTAGGTGTTGATAACTGAATTCCTATTCCTCTTATGGCTTTAGGAGAATCATTGATAAGAAGGTTATATTTTCCTTTTAATAAATCACTTGAAAAAGTTACATAAGGGATTTCCAAAGCATTTCGAATCGTTGCAGACTCCCACCGAACAGAGGAAATTTTAAGATTCCAATGATTGATACTTTCTAACTCAAAAGAATTGAAAGTTTGTGCATAGAGGGACTGATAGAATACTAAAAAAAGCAATCCTATTTTCTTTTTAGGATTCATTATAAAACCTCCTAATGATTGACTCAATTTCTTATCATAATTATTTTTTTGTTTTATTTTTCAATACTTTTTTTAGAAGGATGTAGATAGAACATTTCTATAGTTCCTAAATTTTTTATAGGCAACACCCCTCTTGGTTCTAATTGATATTCATTATAAAACCAGATTCTCTCAAAAACATTCCGAGAGATATTGATTTTTCCTGGTTCACACTCTGTTACAAGTCTAAAAGCAATATTTACCGTATCCCCCCATATATCAAAAGAGAAACGCCAATTTCCGATAACACCGCTTATTACATTGCCACAATCTATACCAATGCGAGCTTCCCAAGGAAAATTTGTAAGAGAAATCAGCTCTTCTCTTTTTTTTTCTAATAAGTTTTGAATTTCGATTGCGGAATCTATAGCTTCTCTAAGTTGAGTTTGGTTAGAAAACAATCCTCCAGCGTACATATAACCATCTCCCATGGTTTTGATTTTCTCTAAGTTATATTGAATAAGGATTTTATCAAATTCTCCAAATAATTCATCTAATATTTCTAAAACTTTTTGAATGTTTGTGGATTTCGTGATTTTACTAAAAGAAACAAAATCTACAAAAACAACAGTTGCCTCTTGAATCATGGGGGTAATTTTTCCTTCTTTTCGTAATCTAAAAGAAATACTTTCGGGTAAAATTTTTTTTATTAATTCATCAAATTCTGCTGTAGATTTTTGTATTTTTTGATTTTTTATAAAATCTGTTACCTTTAATTTATAAAAAAAGTTCGAAATAAACAAAGATAATAAACTTAAAATAGGTATATTAATGTTGTGAGAAACAATAATATTTGGGTTACTCTGATAATATGGCAAAAGAAATAAGAATATTATTGTAGAAGAAACATATAAAATGATTGCATCAAAGGGAATCATATATAGCAAAATGGAAATTCCAAAAAAACCCATAATCATCACTGTTATTTGTCCATTAATTTTTTGATCGATTAAATTAACCCAAATAAAGTTTAAAAAAAGTAAACCTACTACGAACCAAATATAAAGTCTATATAAGCTTAAATTTTGGACTTTTTTCTTTATCCATAAAGAGGAAAAATAAAGAATAAGTTGGTTATGAAAAAAACAATATGGGTAATCGCCAATTCTTTAGCTGGTCCTTCCAATTCATTTTCCAAGTACCTTATTAAATCGAATATAAGAATTCCACTTAATCCTATAATTAGTACAAAAGTTGCATAATAAATTCTGGAAAAATTACTTGTGTAGATATCATAATAAAAAAATATTTTTTCTATATTGTCTTCTATTGCTTTTTCTGGGAAAAAAAACGAATAAAATCCTTCTTTAATGGATAGCATAATTTCTTTAAATAAAAACTCAAAACCAAAAAAGTCAATTTTATTTTTTTAAGATTGGTATTTTTAGATTTTTCAATTTTTGTTTTTAAAGCAAAACTACCTGTTTATCTTTAAGAAAATCAGAATTCTGATTCAAACTATTCTAAAAGCTTTGTAAAATTAAGTTTTATGAGTTTTAATAGGCTGCCAGAAGTATGGTTTCTATTTCGTTTTTGTCTAATTCTCTCGGAGTATTATTTACAAGAGGAAATTTAGAAGAGAGTAAAGAGATTTCTGGGAGTAAATCTTTCGGGATCCCAAAATCAGAAAGTCTATAGGATAGTTCCAGCTCGATATGAAGTTTTCTTATTCCTTCGATGGCTTTTATGGCTGCTTCTATGATTGTAATCTGGGATATATCCTCGTTCAAAGATTGGGCAATCTGGACATAAGTCTTAGCAGAAGTGGTTAAATTGTATTCCATAATATGAGGTAGAAGTATTGCAAAAGCTTGGTAAAAATCTATTCCAGAAAGTAAATGTATAGCCAATGCAATGCTATAGCAAAGCCCCAAACTTGTATTTGAATGAGCGATTCCACAAACTGCATTTGCAATGGCTAAATTTGTTCTTGCAAGTTCGTTTTCGGGATTTTTTATTAAAACTCGAATACTTCTTGCTGCTTGATCAATTGCTTTCAATGCCATAGCAGTAATGATTTCGTTTGAGTTTTTTGAAAGAATTGCTTCTACTGATGCAGAAATAATCGACATTGCAGACCTAGCTAAATCCAACTTAGCAATATTTGTAATGATATTGGGATCTAACATCACTGCTTGTGGAAAAAACTTATAATGCCGATGAAAGAAAAATGTTTTGGTTGTTTCGTCGTAGTTAAATATCTCGGGTGATATCTCTTCTCCTATGCTAAAAGTACAAGGTATACAAATCAAAGGAAGGGGATCTCTTTTAATTTCTATTTTAGAATTAATCAAATCTTTTGTAAATCTATAATAATTTTTTAAAGAGTCTTCTTGTGGTATTTGTACCAAATAATCATTGGTTGCTAAAAAACTTAAAGTCTTTGCAATATGAAAAGTAAATTTACCGCCATATGCTACAATAATATCAACAGCACTTTTTTTAAGAAAATAGGCAATAGATTCAATTTGTTCATGAGTGGGTTTTGTGTTCAATTCATCATGTACTATACAAGAAACATCGTTTCTTTCTAAGCTTGTTTTTAAAATATGAAACTCATCTTCGTTTTTTAATTCACTTTTTATAGTAAATAAAAATACTCTTTTACCAAAATCAGAAATATACCTTCCCATTTTATGTGTGGAATCTTTTTCTATATGAATTTTCGTTGGAAACTGAAAATGTACCCATTCGAATGCCATGGGTTTGTAATTGTAATTGAAAGACTATGTGTAAAGTTTTTTTTGTAATATGGATTTTTTTTATCTTTTTGATGAATATTTGAAATCTATTAATATTTCCCTTACTAAAGAAAAAAAAGAGTTGTTTTACAAATTCCATAAAATTTTTATAAAGAAAAACCAAGAACTCAACCTATCTAGAATTTATAATTTAGAAGAAATTATACGAAAACACTATATAGATTCTCTTTACTTGTTACCAATTTTAGAAAGGGATAGCCTAGTTCTAAAAAATCCCATTATGGATTTAGGTACCGGAGCTGGTTTTCCTGGTATTCCTTTAGCTATAGCTAAAGAAGAATACCAAATTCTTCTAGTAGAAAGTAGAAGTAATCGCGTAGAATATTTAAAATTGGTTAAAAAAGAACTGGGACTATCGAATATAGAAATTATTCACAAAACACTAAATTATAAGGACAGAATGAGTGTAAATACAGTATTAACAAGAGCATTGGAATCTATTAAAGAAACAGCGATTCGGACAGCTTCGTCTTTAGAGCAGAATGGATATTTAATTTTTTATAAAGGACCGAATTGTTTAGAAGAAATTTTAGAAATTCCTTCTTTGTTCTTTAAAAAAATCTTAGAAATAAATTATAATTTACCCCAATTGAATCCGAAAAAAAGTTTTTTGGATCAAAGAAAAATGATTATTCTGCAAAAACTTGTAAAGCCAGAGACTCTCTTAAAGAGTACTACTAGAAAATATTTTACCATCTTAGAAAAAATAACTTTTAAAGAGATTAATTCTAAGGAAAATGAATTTTATAAATTTGTAAAAAAACTTTTTCAATCTAATGGTATAAAAAAATATCAATTTGCAGTTTTAGCAGGGAAAAAAATTATTTTGGAATGTCTTCAGAGATATCCACAAAGAATTACCCATTTTATTTTTACAAAAGATTTAGAAGAAGAAAAATTAAAAGAATTTTATAATATTCTAAAACTAAAAAATCCTAAAGTCCATTATTTCTTTTTTTCTTCTGAATTGATCCATAATTTAGAATTACGAGATTATCCTTCTCCTTATTTAATCATTCAAATTCCAAATATAAAAAAAATCGAATCACTTAATAAAAAATTTCTTATACTACCCATTCAGGATCCTTCTAATTTTGGTGCATGTGTTCGCTCTGCTTATGCTTTTGGGATTACAGATATAATTTTAACGAAAGAAAGCTGCCATCCTTTTTTATTGAAATCGATTAGAAGTTCTTCTGGTTATGTGTTGGATTGTAATTTTTATGAGGTTTCTGACTTGGTTCATTTTATTGAATCCAATGTATATTCTATTTATGCTTTCCATACGAAAGGTTTGGATATACGAAAATTAACAAAAAAAGAAAAAGCTTATGGCTATCTTTTAGGAGAAGAAGGGCAAGGTTTACCAGAAAGTATTTTAAATTTAAAACAAGTAATTCCCATTACTATCCCTATGAAGCATTCTGTAGATTCTTTAAATGTTTCTGTTTCTTGTGGAATTGGTTTATTTTATTTGGAAAATTTATTATAATTTTTTATAAAATAGCAATCTGATTTTTTCCTTGGTTTTTTGATTTATATAAAGCTTGATCTGCTCTTTCTAAAATTGTTACTAAAGAATCATGTTTTTTAAATTCGGTAATACCAAAACTACAAGTATTTAAAGGAACAGAAATCCCATTGTAGGTAACTATAGAGTCGCCAATTTTTTCTTTTAGTCTCTCTGCAACATATATAGAATTTATAACATTTGTATTAGGAAGCACAATCAAGAATTCTTCTCCTCCCCATCGACCTGCTATATCAAAATTTCTGATGGATTTAATTATAATTTTTGTAAACTTTATTAAAAGCATATCACCAAAATTATGTCCAAAAATATCGTTTATATTTTTAAAATCGTCAATATCTATCATAATTAGAGAAAAGGTTGTAGAATATCTTTTAGCAGATTGGATTTCGTAATCTATAAGTTCTATAATTTTATTTCTATTATAGATTTTTGTTAATGGATCACGAATACTCAATTCTCGTAATGCATTTTTTTCAGTTAGGTCGAAACAAATCATTTGGTATCCAATAGGATTCATTGAGTTGTCGAAGATCGTTTCTATAATAGTTTCTGCCCAAAAATAATGATTTTGATTATTTTTGATTAACAATTCTCCTTTCCAATAGCATTTTTGTAATGCAACTTCAATATCTTTCCAGATTTTTTTTTGTTTTTTTCTGTTTACTAATTCTTTTAGAGAAATACCATAAAATTCTTCTTTACTAGAGAACATTAGTTTTTCGCAAAATGCTTTACTGATGTATAGTACTATAAAATTCATATCTGTTAAAATAGATAATATATAGTTATCAAGGATTTTAATATATCTTTCTAAAATATGTTTCTCTTCTATATGAAATAAATAATGATTTATCTTAGAGATCAATTCTTCTTTTAAAATAGGCTTCTGGATGGAATCCACTGCCCCTAGTTTATAAAAATTTCTTGCATGTTTGCTTTTTTTTGATGGGGTTATAAATAGAATGGGAATTAAAGAATTTCTGGAATCTTTCTTTATTTTTTTAATAAGTTCAAAGCCATTCGTTTCTGGCATACATAGGTCTAATAAAATTAAATCAGGATTGCATTGGTTCACAAAATCTAAAGCTTGATTTGGGTCAGTACAGCCAACAATTTCTATATAGCGATTATCCAAATACTTCTTTATCATTTTTATATTCAATAAAGAAGCATCAACTACTAAGATTCTTTTATTTAAAGAAAGCATATGAAATCTATAGACGAAATTTTTTCTTTAAAGGGATCTCTTTATTTTTTATCTTTTAGAAATATTTTCATTGAGCTTATTTCATTTTTAGCGTTAAGTTCAAAAAAACAAAGAAAATATTCTTTTCTTAAGAAATAAGGAAACCAAAATAGATCGTCTTCCCACATTTCTTTAAATGGCAAACTTTGATAAAGTTCAGAAAGATTAAAAATACTGGTTTTTTCGGGGAGACTAAACCATACAGGAATCATTTCTTTTGTTTCTTTCGGAGTACCTTCGTATTCTTCTACCAAAAAGACATACCCCTTGATTGAGTTGTGAGAGTTCGAAAAATTAAAAAAAAGTTTTCCAACAGGTATAAGCTTTTTAGCTGTAATTCCTGATTCTTCGTAAAGTTCCCGAACCGCTGCTTCTTCGATCTTTTCGTTGACTTCCACTTTTCCACCAAAACCATTAAAATATCCTTGACCCAAACCCTTCTTTTTCTTACCTAATAAAATTTTATTGTTTTGCATTACAAAACATAATGTATATAAACTATAAATTTTGTTTTTCTTAAAAGCAATGATTTCATTTAGAATATTTTTTTTATAGTTTTGAAGAATTTGGAATTTATAGTGATTTTTTGGATTTATTTCTTTAGGTTCTGTACTGCGGAGCTTAAGATAATATTTATTATTATACAAAAAAATTAAAAAATCTTCAAGAAAATTTGTAAGGTTTTTACTTTTTGAACAAAAAATAATTTCTTTATCCAAAGTAGTTAAAAAAATAAAATTTTTTTGAATTTCCAAAATAAAAGGTTTTTCTTTCAGGTTCATAAAATCCAAAAATCATTTACAAAAAAATATTTAGATTTTCCTTGTCAAATTTAGTGGAGAAGAATTGCTTATGAGCTCTATAAAACAAATTTCTATTTCTGATTTGATGAGTAAAACAATCATTACTGTAGAACCTCAAGATAAAGTAATAGAAATTATGGATTATTTTGAAAAATTTAAAGTTCACCATTTGCCAGTAAAAGATAAAAAGACTCAAGAAATTATTGGAATGGTTTCAGATAAAGATGTGACAAATTTTTTGAATATAATGAAACTTTTCTCAACAGAAAATTATGCATTAACAGTGGGAGAAATTATGACAACACCCGTATTTGCCTATTACGAAGATGTAAGTATTGATCAAGCAGCAAAAGCAATGCTTGACAATAAAATTCATGCTATTCTTGTAGTGTCTCGCGAAACAGAAGAATATATTGGGATCATTACTTCTACAGATCTTTTGCGATTTCTTGCAGAAAAAAAGCCTTATTTTATCTAATATTGAAATTGTATAAAAAAACTTATAATAAAAAAAATATAGTTTTATGCTATCCTTATCTATAACTTTTTTAGAAATTAATATTTTTTAGAGAAAATTAAAATTAAAAATTGATGGTTGATTTTTAAATAAAAGAAAAATAAAAAAGGTATTATCTTGCTTTAAGAGTTTTCCTAAGTATGAAAAGAAGCATTATAATAAGCAAAAAATGAAACCATAGCTTCCAAAGGACATGCAACCAAATTTATTTTAGAATCTTAAAAGTTTCTACAAGGATACGATTATGCGAAATTTCGAAAGTAAAAATTTATGAATTTTTTATTATTTACAATAAAGGACTTCGTAAGAATCCCTTAGCTTTAGATATTACTAAAAAAGCTTAAATCAAATTTAAACGTATAGATTTAAAGATGGATTGCTATTAGCTATGATTCCCATTGTTATGAAATCAATTTTCCAAAATTTTTATAATGTAGTCTTTTTGAAAATTTTATGCTTGATTTTTTTTAAAATTAAGATAAAATAGTCTAAAAGATTTAAATTGAGCAGGTATTGTATGTTTTTTTCAAAAAAATCAAATTATGGTATACAAGCTTTGGTGTTTTTATTGAAATTTAGAGAAAAAAAGAAATATTTTAAGTCCAAAGAGATAGCGGAAAATTTAGGGATCCGTCCTTCCTATTTAACAAAAATTTTACAAGATTTGGTAAAAGAAGGAGTTTTAGCATCTACTACAGGACCAGAAGGGGGGTTTGCTTTGCCAGAAGAAAGCATAGAAATCACTTTATTGCATATCTATCAACTATTAGAAAAAAAGGATTTACTATCCGATTGTGTTATGGGCTGGAAACCCTGCAATGCCGAAAATCCTTGTCCCTTGCACGATATTTGGGATCATTCAAAGCTTGAGATATTAGAAAAGTTAAAAAAAATATCAATAAAAGATGCCAGCTGTCTTTTTTGGCCTCAATTTGAATACAATCATTCCTAAGCCATGCTTTTTTTAACGGATATATTAAAAAAAGTTTTGTTTGAATCTGTTGCAGATTTTGGAAATCCTTTAACCCAGCAAATTCGTTTTGGAAAAGAAACAAAGCCTATAGTTGTATGGAATGTGAATGAAGTTTGCAACATGAGCTGTCCTCATTGTTATGCTAATGCTAAAAAAAATAAAAAAAATACAAAAGAATTATCAGAAGAAGAAAGCAAAAGGCTATTAAAAAAGTTATGGGATTACGGAGTTAGAGTTATTATATTTTCTGGCGGGGAACCTTTAATTCGAAAGGATATATTTTCTTTAATCCAATTTGCCATTAAATTAGGATTTCAATGTCATTTATCTACGAATGGAGTATTAATTACAAAAAAAACAGCAAAAATATTAAAAGAACTTGGGGTTACTTATGTGGGTGTTAGTATTGATGGATTGCCAGAATTTAATGACAAATATCGAGGATTTCCAAATGGGTTTTTTAAAGCAACGACAGGGATTCGGTATTTACAAGAATACAATATTTCAACAGGAATTCGCATTACAATAAGTAAAAGAAATCAGAGTCAACTCTTTCCTCTCTTAGAGTATGCTGAAAAAAATCAAATCAATCGATTTTATATTTCCCATTTGATGTATTCTGGTAGGGGTACAAGTTTTTTTAAGGAAGATCTATCTTTTTCGGAAGTGCGAAACCTTCTAATCAAAGTATTTGATTTTGCATTTGAATTATTGAAGAATCATTCAAATTTAAAGTTGGTAACTGGAGGGAATGATGTAGATGGAGCGTTCTTGTATATATATGTGTATAATCGTTTTGGCATAAGTAAGGCGAATGCACTTTTTGAATTCTTGGAAAAACGAGGTGGCAATTCTGCTGGAGAAAAAATTATTAATATTGATCCTTTAGGGAATGTCCATCCCGACCAGTTCTTTAGAAATTATACATTAGGGAATTTATTCCAGAATTCTTTAGAGGATATATTCCAAGATGAGCTGATTCAAAAACTTAGACGCAGAGAAGAGTATCTGTATGAATGTAAAGATTGCTTTTTTCTTAAGATTTGTAGGGGGTCACATCGAGAGAGAGCATTATTCTTAAAAAACGATTTATGGGCGAAAGATCCCGCTTGTTATTTAACTAACGAAGAAAGGAGTTTAAATTATATAAAGGAGGTAAAAGTATGAGATTGTTATTCCTTTCTTTTTTCTTTGTATTGATTTTAAAAGATCTTTTTGGGAATGTGGGTTCTTATGTATATGTTGTAGAAAGAGAAAACTCCACTTTAGCAGTTGTAGATATCAAGCATTACGAAGTGGTAAAGAGGATTTCCTTAGAAGATGCAAATTTAAGGCATGCTACTCTTGTATTTGATCCACAATTGCAGTATGGATACATAGCTACAAGAAATGGTAAATTGAATAGAATTGATTTACTAAACCAAAAATATGCGGGTTATTTAGAAACTTCTAAAAATTCAATTGGTTTAGCAATTTCGCAAGATGGAAAAACAATCGCTGTTTCGGAGTATGAACCAGGAGGAATTACATTTGTCAGTACAGATGATTTTAAAATTATACAAGTGATTCCTGCAAAGGTTTCTGAAGAAAAGTATTCAAGGATTACTGGTTTGGTTGATGGACCAGAAAATTCTTTCCTTTGTGCATTGATGGATTCTAACGAAATTTGGGTTTTAGAAAGAGAACAACCCATAGATCCTAAAAGTAAATATAAAATTGCAAAAAGAATACAGACCGTAGATTTGTATCCCTTTGATGGTTTGATTACACAAGATGGAAGGTATTATGTAAATGCTCATTTTCAATCAAATGTATTGAGTATCATAGATTTATGGAATCTTTCTACAAAAGCACAAAAAATTGATTTTGGGAAACACTCAAAAAAAATCCCTGTAAAAATGCCCCATATGGAGGCTTGGGCAAATGCAGGAGAAAAAATTTTCATTTCTGCTAATGGCGAAGCTTTATTGCATATCATCAATGCGAAAACTTTAAAGTATAGCCATTCGATTCCCCTAATAGGAGATGGAGTTTATACAGTAGTACATCCTTTTCAAAAAGAAGTTTGGGTTACTTTCTCTGGAGAACAAGATGGAAAAATCCAAATCATAGATACACAAACAGAAAAAACAAAAAAGATCTTAGAAGTAGGTAAGCGAATTTATCATTTGGTATTTACACCAAAGGGTGACAGAGCTTTTGTTAGTTCTAATGGAACTAATGAATTAATCATAATAAGAACTTATGATTATCAAGTGATAAAAAAAGTTCCTTTGAATTCTCCTTCTGGGATCTTTGGTGTTTGGCGGGCATTCCAAATAGGTTTATAAAGGAGTTTATTATGTTAACCAAATTGAGTTTAGAAATTCAAAATTCATTAGCAAAAAAGATACAAAATCAATTCCCGGTTATAGAAAAACCTTTTGCGCATCTTGCAAAAGAATTTTCCATAACAGAAGAAGAAGTACTGAATCAAATAAAAGAATGGAAAGAACAAAAATATTTAAGAGAAATTTCTGCAGTTGTAGAAGGGGAGGTATTTGATTTTGAATCTGCTTTGGTAGGAGCCGAAATACCACTTTATGATTTGGAAAGAGTGGTTGGTTTTTTAAAAGAACATCCAATGGTTACTCATCTGTATTTAAGGAATTATACTATAAATTTATGGTTTACAATTGCTATAGAAAAAGAAATAGGATTAGAAAGACATTTAGAAGAAATCAGTTCTCTTCTAAAATATCCATTTTATACGTTTCGAAGAACCCAAACATTTAAAATTGGTGTAAATTTTGATCTCATTTCTAAAAAAAATCAAACAGAAAAAAAAGATTTAAAAAAAGTTCAGAAATTTCCAAAAGAAGAATTAACAGAAAAAATCAAACAAATCATTAGAGCAATCCAAACTCCTCTCCCCATAGAGGATCAACCTTTTAAAAAGCTCGCTAAAGATTTTGATATAAAAGAGGAAGAAATTATCAAATTTATCCAAACATCCCCTTATGGAAGTGTAAGGAAGTATGTAGCTACTTTTCAACATCGAAATTTAGGGGTTTCTTATAATGCAATGGTTGTTTGGCAGGTTCCAGAAACTCAGATGGAAGAAATGGGAAATCAACTATCCCAGTATCCAGAAGTTAGTCATTGTTATGCACGCACTTATTTAGAACGATTCCCTTATAACCTTTATTCTATGATCCACAGTGCTGATGAAGTGTCGGGTATGCAGTTAATCAAAAAAATAGCAAGGGATTTAAAAATACGAAATTATTTGGTATTGTATTCTCCAGTGGAATACAAAAAAACTAGACTACGGTACTTTACTCAAGAATGGGGAAAATTTATAACAAAATATGGTTTTTATACTGCTAATTATAAAAAGTGATTTACAAGCTTAACAATTATGATAATATAGTACTAAATCCTTTTTCTGCAAAGGAGATGCGAGTATGTGTAAAAAAATTTTATTTTTGTGGATAGGTTCGTTCCTATTCACTGGTTTGGTGGTGGCTCAAGAACCGAAAGGAAAGCAAGTTTTCGAAAATAAGGGCTGCTTAGCTTGTCATGATTTTAGTGGTACAGATAAACCAACAGGCCCATCTCTCAAAAATGTAACAAGAAGAGTAAAAGAAGATTGGCTTGGAAAATGGTTAAAAGATCCCGATGCACTCAAAAAAACGGATCCCTATGCCCAGAATTTGGATAAAAAATTTCCGACTTCTAATATGTTGAATTTTAATCTTTCTGATCAAGAAATTCGAGAGATTATTGCCTATTTAAAATGGATGGATACACAAGGAACAGTGGTTTCTGAGTTTAAACCTTTAAGTAAAGATGAATTCGAAAAAGCAAAACAAATTTATTTTGATAGATGCTCAGGATGTCACGGTGCTAAACGATGGGGTGCAACGGGTCCTTCTTTATTGCCTACTTCTCATATCCAAGGTGGGAAAGAAATCAAAGGTGGTGGAACAAGAGATAAAGGTACAGATGCTTTAAGAACGATCATATGGAATGGAACACCTGCAGGTATGCCTCCTTGGGGTAAAGAAGGAATGTTAAGCAAAGAAGAAGTAGATTTGATGGCTCGGTATGTTCAAATGAATCCCCCAGAAATTCCTAAATTGGATATAAAGCAAGCTCGAGAGATGTGGCAATTGTTGGTAAAACCTGAAGATAGGCCTAAAGAAGATCAAAGTAAAGGCGCTTTTAAAAATTACTTTGGAGTAATTTTAAGAGACGCTGGGAAAGTGGCTATTCTTGATGGAACTACAAAAAAACTTTTAAGTATTGTGGAATCTGGATTTGCTACACATATTTTACGATCTTCTTCTACAGGAAGGTATTTTTATACAATTGGTAGAGATGGTAGAGTAGGTCTTATAGATTTATGGTATAAAGAACCCAAATTAGTAGCTAAAAGTAGAGTGTGTTGGGATGCTCGTTCTGTAGATTCTTCAAAGGCACCTAAATTTGAAGATAAGTATGCCATTGTGGGTTGTTATACTCCAAATCAATATTGGATTTTAGATGGACAAACCTTAGAACCGATCTTTGTACGATCTGTTAGTGATTCAAGAGATGTAAATACAGGAAATAAATTGCCAGAAATTCGCGTGGCTTCTATCGTGGCATCAGAAGAGGCACCTTTTTGGGTTATAAATCTAAAAGAATCAGGTTGGATCGTTTTGGTGGATTATACCAATCCAAAAAATCCGAAAGAAACTAAATTAAAAGCAGATAATTTTTTACATGATGGTGGGTGGGTTAAACTTCCCAATAAAACAGAAAAAAGATATTTCTTAGTGGCAGCTAATGGAAAAAATAAAATGTGTATTGTAGATACTAAAGAAAAAAAATCCTTAGGATGTATAGATGTTGGTAAAATTCCACATCCAGGACGAGGTGCAAATATTGTAGATCCAAATTTTGGGCCTGTTTATGTTACAGGACATATTGGAGATGACAGAATCGATTTTATTGGTTCTGATCCCGAAGGGCATAAGCAATATGCATGGAAAGTAGTAAAAACTATTAAGACTAAATCTGCTGGAAATCTTTTTGTAAAAACCCATCCCAATTCCAAAAATATTTGGTTTGATATGCCTCTAAGTTCTAAAGAAGAAGAGGGAAAATTTGTTAATGGTCAAGTAGGTGTTATTAATATCGAAACTGGAGAAGTTCGGTATATTCAAGTTAGCCCAAAAAGAGTAGTGCATTTTGAATATGATCAAGAGGGAAAGGAAGTTTGGATTTCTGGATGGTTGGATAATAAAATTTATGTATATGATGATAAAACTTTGAAATTAATAAAAGTAATTGAAGGAGATTGGATTAAAACACCCACAGGGAAATTTAATGTAACGAATACTAGTAAAGACATTTACTAATTTTTTTGATTCGAGACCTTGATAGGTCTCGAATTTTTAAAAACGAAATATTAAAAAAATATTCATTAGTTTGTCTTATTAGAGAAATTCGATAAAATTAGAATCCTTGGATTCTTTTTATATCTAATTTTTTCTTATATCTTAAGTTATAAACTGTTTTATATTTTTTTGGATCTTTTCTGAATTCTTCCAATTCTCTTTTGGTCTCATTATCTAAAAATACATATAATGGTTGTTCAACAATAAAGATTTTTGGTAAAGATTCCTTGATTTTCTCATCCCATTCTTCATAATAAGTTTCGAAATCGTCAGGTTTTATAAATTTACGGCAGTTTTGCTTGTCACAACTAACTTCTAATATTCTATCTAAATTAAAAATACCATATTCATCAGTGATTTGTTCTCCTGGTTCTATATCTTTTATTGCGAATTCAAATCCATAACCTGTACTTATAGTATTGGGATCGCAACAATGATTTGTGTATTTTGCGAGATCCCAGCTTAAGATTCTATATCCCTCAGGATCAATATAAGAATATCGATCTATATATTTTTTTAGATGCTCACTATACTTTTTATAATCTTCTGGAGAAATCATAATTTCTAATTCATCTTTAACATAAACAATTGTGCCTTCTAAAATTTTTTTTGTTGCAAAAAGTCCGTATCCAATCGTTGAGTTTATAAATCTAATTTCTGTATCAGGATGAACCATATATCCTCTTTAGTTTTAAAAATATCCAAAAAAAAAGAAGATATTGATGTCAATAGAAATATAGAAAATCCAAATTTTATGAAATCATTTTTGCTTCTTATAAAAATGCAATTTATTCAAAAGTTCTTTATATCTTAGAAATTTGTGGCAAGGAACATAAAAATTATTCTTTTGTTTCTGTGTATGCTTCGACTATATACTTAAAGAGAATCGAAATTCCCTCTTCTTCGTTTCTTTTTAAAGTGGAAATGAAATCTGTGCTTAATAATCTTTGGTATAATTCTTTTCTTTTTTCGGGATTTCTTATTTGCGATGTGATTTTAGTGCGAAACTTGGCGAGGAATTCAGTTAGTAAAATCAGATCGTCTGTTACAATGGAGTCTAACTTTTGTTTTATAAAATTTCCAATTACAGGAGCGGTACCACTCGTAGAGATGCTTATTAGTATGGGTCCTTTTTCGTAAATATGGGTATTGTAAAAAGAACAGTATTGAGGTACATCGATAAAACATACAAATTTTGAATATTTTTCTGAAAATTTAATTATAGATTGAATTTCACTTAAACTGTTGGGATGGATTTTTTTTTCTTCTTTTTGAATGGTTTCATCAGAAATAAAAATCAAATACGATTTTAGTAAAATTTCATAATTAACGTTTTTTTTCCAGATAATTTGGTTGGAATTGTTTTTGACGAAATTTTCTAATTCCTCACATACTTCCTTTGCAAACAGAAAAGCTTTTATATTGTAATTCAATAAATCTTGAATTTTTTTAGAAATTAAATTCCCTCCTCCTATAAAACTGCATATTTTGTTTTCTAGTTTTGCTACCAATGGATATAATTTCATCTCTTGTGCAAACCACATTCCTTATGTTCTGGAGATTCCCACCACCACCTTCCGGCTCGAATATCCTCTCCAGGTCTAACTGCCCTAGTGCAAGGCTCACAACCAATACTAAGATAGTTTTTATCGTGTAAAGGATTATATGGAATTTTGTATAATTTTACAAAGGTCTTTATGCATTCCCAACCCCAATTGAATAATGGATTGATTTTTAGAATATTTCCGTTGTCTAAATCCAGTTCAAAAGGCATGACATTTTTTCTTGTTATTCCTTGGTTTTTTCTTAAACCCGTAATCCAACCGTCAAGATTTTGTAAAGCTCTTTGTAAAGGTTTTACTTTTCGTATAAAACAACATTCTTTTCTATTGTCTATAGATTCATAAAAAGAAAAAAATCCCTTTTCTCTTACTAATTTTTCTACTTCATGGGAATCTGGAAAATAAATTTGTAAATCAATGGAGTATTTTTTTTGAATTTTCTCAACAGTTTGGTAGGTCTCTGGATGAAGTCTTCCCGTATCAAGAAAAAAAACTTTAGGTTTTGGATAGATCATGGTTGCTAAATGAATTAAAACAACATCTTCTAATCCAAAACTACTGGCAATGCTTACCTCAAAATTTTGGTATGCAAAATTCATTATTTTTAAAGAATGATTCATTAAATGGAACCTTTCTTCTGAAAATTTTTTATTTAGTTCTATGATTTCTTTGAGGTTTAAAGTTTTTTTAGGTTTGTTAATAAAAAAATCATTTTTTGTTGCTAGTTCCATAGGATACTCCTTTAGATTTCATAATCTATTGGGGGTTCTTTAGTCTTTCCCAATTTGATTTTTTCCCAAATTCTTTCGTGTAAATAATATAATATTATTTTAGTAATGGTCTCAGCAAGTCCAATGGTTAATGCAAACTTGATTTGACCTGTAATGATCCAAGAAAGTAAAATTGTGTCTATTGTTCCTGTGATTCTCCAAGAAATTCCTTTGATTAGGCTTCTATAGTGACTATCTTTATAAATGATTGGTTTCGTATTCAATGATAATTTTTTTTCTTTTTTTTTTGTGGTTTTTTGTATAAACATAGCCAATCCTTAAAAATATTTATATAAAAAAAATAAATCTATTGCAACAGTCAATTAAATTAATACTAATACTATAGGAAAGATATGATTTTTTCATATATTTTCTATAGGAAAAGTATAAAAATAGTAGACATTAAGAAAATTAGTATTTATTTGGTTTTTAAAATATTTTATAAGAAGTTTGAAAAAGTAATATACAATGTAAATGTTAAAAAAAAAATGTTGTTATAAATCGAGGAGGTTTTATGGCATTCGTAATAACTCAACCATGCGAAGGAGTGTGTGATACTGCTTGTGTAGATGTCTGTCCTGTAGATTGTATTCATCCTACTAAAGAAGAATGGCCAGAAAAAGGCTACGATCCGAATAATTTAGCAGGAAAGCAATTGTATATTAATCCGGAAGAATGTATTGATTGCGGTGCTTGTGAACCAGCTTGCCCCGTTCAAGCAATTTTTCCAGAGGATGAAGTTCCAGAAAAATGGAAATCTTATATAGAAAAAAATAAAAAATATTATGGTTTATAGAAAGGCTTCTGCCTTTTTTTTGCGTGTTTTCATACTATTAATATATGAAAAATATAATTTAAGGAGTAACCCGTGAACTCGATTCAAAACAATTTGAGAAAAATTCAAAAAGAAAATATTTATTATTTAAAAAATCTTAATATTTCTTTAGAGGATCTTTCCCAAGTAGAAATGTTAAAAGCATTTTCTAATTTCTTAAGAGGAACCATAAAAGAAGAATTGCAAAATAATTTAGAGTATTTCGAAGAAGGAACAACCAATTTGATTAAATTTCATGGTATGTATCAGCAAGACGATAGGGATCGAAGAAATCGTACGAAAAATGGATTACAAAAATTTTATCAGTTAATGGTTCGTGTAAGAATTTCTGCTGGAAGTTTAAGTAGAGAACAATATTTGGCTTTAGATGAAATTGCAAGTCTTTTTGGAAACAAAACCTTAAGAATTACTACAAGACATTCTATTCAATTCCATGGAGTTTTAAAAAGAGATATAAAACAAGTAATCCAAAAAATAAACCAAATCTATTTAACCACTACGGGAACTTGTGGAGATATAGTAAGAAATGTAACAGGTCCATTAAATTTATATAATGACGCAAGAACAAAAAAGATTTTAGATATTGTAAATCAAATTGCAGAACATTTTAAATCTAAGTCAAAAGCATATGCTGAAATCTGGATGGATGATGCCCCAGTACAAACAATAGAAAATGAAGAACCTATTTACGGTAGTCAGTATTTACCGAGAAAGTTTAAAATAGCAATTGCAGAAGTAGGTTTGAATTCCAATCATTTTTTTACAAATGATATGGGGATTGCTGTTGATTTTCATGGTACAGATGTTGCTGGGTATTACTTCTATGCTGGAGGTGGAATGGGCAAAACTCATAGAGATGATACTACCTTCCCTATGGTTTCACAATACTTGGGATGGGTATCTAAAGAAAATTTAATTCCTGTTGCAGAAGCTATTGTTGCTGTTCAAAGGGATTATGGAAATCGAAAAGATAGAAGACATGCTCGATTAAAATATCTAATTAGTGAGCGTGGTATTCAATGGTTTAGAGATAAGGTAGAAGAGTATTCTGGAGTCAAATTTTTTATTCGAGAAACACCAGAGTGGAAAGATGTAGATTATTTAGGTTGGCACAAAACTTATGATGGTAAGTGGTCTTTAGGAGTTTTTGTAATGGCAGGAAGAATAGAAGGTTCTCTAAAATTACTTTTAAAAACGATTGCCGAGAAATACGATGTATCCTTTCAAACGACTGTGGATCAAAATATAATTATACAAAATATAAAAAACGAAGATAAAAAAGAAATCGAAAAGATATTTCAGATTTATAATTATAGATATTTGCCAGAAGATAAAATATATCATAAAGCTATAGCATGTCCAGCACTTCCTACTTGTGGATTGGCTATTACAGAATCAGAAAGAGTTTTCCCTTTAGTTTTAGGAATACTAAGAGAAAAATTAAAAAAATATCAATTAGAAGACAAAGCCCCTATCTTTAGGATGACAGGTTGCCCCAATGGATGTGCAAATCCTTATGTTGCAGAAATTGCTTTAGTGGGTCGAAGTAAAGATGTATATGCATTGTATTTGGGTGGAAGTCGAAATGGTTCAAGAATAGCAAAAGAAATTACAGACACAATTACTATACCTCAATTTGAAGATTTTATTGATAAATTGTTTTTCTATTGGTCAAAGTTAGGTAAAGATCAATATTTGGGAGATTTTGTAAACGAAATGTTTAACTTTTTTTGGATTATTCAACCCATTTCTAAAAATTATAAAAGTGATCAGAAAAACTTAAATTTGGAATAAGTTATGGAACACAATTTACTTAGAACTTTTTATTTTGAACATCACAAAGGAGTTTCTTTAAAATCTCATTTAGAAGAATTAGAAGACGAATCCATATATATTCTTAGAGAAGTGGCGGGTCAGTTTCAGAAACCTTGCCTTCTTTTTTCTGGGGGGAAAGATTCTATCACTCTTGTGCATTTAAGTATCAAAGCTTTTCGTCCAGCGAAATTTCCCTATCCCTTAGTACATATCGATACAGGGCATAATTTCCCAGAAGTAATTGAATTTCGGGATCATTTAGTCAAAAAAATTAAGGAAAGGCTGATTATCGGTAGCGTTGAAGATTCTATAAAAAGAGGTACAGCGAAAGAAGAACAAGGGAAGTGGGCTTCCAGAAATGCAATCCAAAGTATTACACTGCTTGAAACTATCGAAAGATATGAATTTGATTGTTGCATTGGTGGTGGGAGAAGAGACGAAGAAAAAGCAAGAGCAAAAGAGAGAATCTTTTCCTTTAGGAATGAATTTGGGGAATGGGATCCAAGAAATCAAAGACCAGAATTGTGGAACTTATACAACGGAAAAATATTTTACAGAGAAAACATAAGGGCATTTCCCATAAGCAATTGGACAGAGTTGGATGTATGGCACTATATACGTCAAGAGAATTTAGAAATACCTAAAATTTATTTTTCTCATGAACGAGAGTGCGTTTACAGAAAAAATTTATTATTTCCGGTATCTCCTTTTGTGAAATTAACGGACGAAGTGGTTTATAGAAAAAGAGTACGTTTTCGAACTGTAGGGGATATGACTTGTACAGCAGCGATTGAGTCTAATGCATCTACAGTTGAAGAAATCATACAGGAAATCTTGGAATCCAATACTACAGAAAGAGGAGCAAGGCTAGACGATAAACGGTCAGAAACAGCAATGGAAGACAGAAAAAGAGGAGGTTATTTTTAGATGGATATTATACGATTTTTAACTTGTGGTAATGTAGATGATGGCAAAAGTACTCTTATTGGTAGACTGTTGTATGATTCTAATGCCTTAGCTTCGGATTTAAAAGAGATTTTAGAAGCAAGAAAAAATTCAGATGGAACAATCCACCTGTCTCTTTTAACGGATGGTCTAAAAGCAGAAAGAGAACAAGGGATCACTATAGATGTTGCTTATAAATATTTTACAACAAACAATCGAAAATATATCATTGCAGATTCTCCCGGACACATACAGTATACAAGAAATATGGTAACAGCTGCTTCGAATTCTGATGTGGCAGTAATTCTAATTGATGCAAGAAATGGTGTAACAGAACAAACAAGAAGACATGCATACATATGTTTTTTTATGGGAATTCGATATATTGTTGTTGCTATTAATAAAATGGATTTAGTAAATTATTCTTTCGAAATTTACCAAAAAATAAAACAAGATTTTAATAATCTCAATTTGGATTTTGATGTTGTAGAATTCATCCCCTTATGTGCTTTAAAAGGGGATCATGTCGTACATAGAGGGGATACAATGCCTTGGTATAGTGGACCAACCTTATTTGAATTTTTGGAAAACATTCAAATTTCTTATGACAATCGAATCCAAGATTTTCGTTTTCCTGTTCAATATGTAATACGAGCTGATTCAGATGAATACCAAGATTTTAGAGGATATGCAGGTAAAATTTTATGTGGAGAAATTCGAACAAATTCAGAAATTTTGGTTCTTCCAGACAAGATCAAAACAAAAATAAAAAAAATATGGCGGTATCCTAAAGAAATTGAATATGCAGCGAATGGATCTTCAGTAGTTTTAGAAATTGAAGACGATATCGATATTTCTCGAGGCTATATGTTTGTTGGTACAAGGCTACCCTATATAAATAAAGAATTAGAAGCACAAATTTGTTGGATGAGTACAAAACCTTTGAAAGAAAATCAAAAATTATTATTAAGACATACAACTCGGGAAGTAAAAGCCATAGTAAAAAAAATTATTTCCAGAGTTAATATAGAGAAGTATGAAGAGGAATCTACTGATGTTCTAAAACTCAATGATGTGGGAAAAATCCATCTTAAATTATCAGAAGAAATTTTTTACGATCCATATACAATGAATCGCTCTACAGGATGTTTTATACTAATCGATGAAGAGAATCACACTGTTGCTGGGGGTACTATTTTGCAAATGTTAGATTATACGATATAATTTAAAAATTACTTCCATATCCAAAACCAATGGAGCTTTCGTCTTTTGGTTGGTACTCTCCAGTTTCGGAATTGTATATCCAGGTTCTCTGAATCATATATTTTATATAAAAACCACCAAAAAAAGACAATCCAGCTTCTGCAGCAAGTAAAGAGTTTTCGCTTTTTGTTTTAAAAGCATCACTGAATTTGTCAAAATATTTTTTTATATAATATCCATTAACGAAAAAACCACCCAGATTGGGTATGTAAAAACCTGTAAAAATTTCAGAATTATTTGGTCCTTTATAATCTGTATAAGAAATTTCTATAACCAACAAAGAGATAAACTCCATTAGAGCATTGATAAAATACCCTTTATAAATGGCACCATCTGTAGGTAAAGACTTTAAATAAGCCAGTTTAGGAGTGACAGAAGTAGAATTTCCTTGTAAGTATTTTGTTCTTTCTATTGCATAAGTAGAATCAAAATATTCTGCAATGTAGTTAGAAGTGATTTCTCTATATTCGGGTCGTAATGTGAATTTAAACAATTTACTTAAATTCATTTCGATATTAATTCCTATATGGGTTCCTTTACTTTTTGATAAGTTTTTTATTTTGTTAATATCAATATAGGGTGTTATATCTAACCATCGAAAAGGAGAAAGCCTAAGTTCCATATCCATTCCTGTTATGGTAAGATTTTCTACTTTGTCTGCTCTTGGTAAGCGGGTTTCGGGATCAATCACAAGATTGGAAGAGCCATCCAATTCTAAGGATAAGGGAGCACCATAATCTGTAATGGATGTAAAACCAATAGCCCATCGGTTCCAAAATCCATGTTCACGTTTTATTTTTTTTGGGACTTCCTTCTCTGATTTTGGTTGTACTTGTTGTTCTGCTTCTTGTACTTTTTTTTCTTGTTCTATTAAAGGTATTTCTTCCTTAGGGACGGGAACAATTTTCACTTCTCCTGTATTTGGATCATACACTTCTTTAAATTCGATTTTTTCTTCCTTCAAATCTTCTTTTAAGGGCTTTAATAAATGGTGTTTTAAGGCTCCTCCTTTTCCCATATTGGGCACTATAGTTTGAAACAAATAATTTCTATTTAACATAGGATTTTGATTTTCTATTGTAGAATGGACTATTTCTTGGGTATTGATATCGTCGTTATAAGAAAGATTTGAAATCGAATTAAAGATTCCTACAGGTCTGATAAATATTCTGTAGCCCCGAACTTCTTTTCTTAGTACATTGTTTGCGAACACTTCTACCCCTCCCCAATTGTTATTGATATCTGCCATCAGTCCCGGACTCCAAACTGTTGGATCGTAGCTAGAAACATATCGATTTACAATAGTCCTATGACCAATATATCCATCATTCATTATGCCATAGTGTAAAGACCAATTAAAACTGTCATCAGGATCAAAATATAAATGGGTTCCGTAAGTAATGTATCTAAAGATTCTAAAATAGTCTTCTTGGCTTTCGTACATACCTTTTCTTAACGAAGGCGTTTTTTGTGCAGATAAAGGCTCTTTATCATAAATCAATACTTCTAAGGGGATCTGTAGACCGATTCGAAGTCCAAAAAAGGGAAGTTCTAATGTAGGATTTAAGGTTAAATAATAATCCTCATTAAGGGATTTGTACCCTATATCGAAGCTGAAGGCATTCCCTTCCAAACTGGAACCATACCCATACCCAGGGGGTTTGTAAATTTCTGCATATAAATTACCACCTAATAAAAGCATTAGAATTGAAATCCATTGCTTAAATCTATTCATATAATATTAGACGAGAAAAAATCAATTTTTTTCTTTTTTTTCTAAAAATTCTTGTATTACAATTCTTCCTAAAGCTAAGCTGTCTTTAATCATAAAAAAATCATCCAATTTTGTTAATTCAAAAATTTTTTCTACATTACCTTGAACATTTGTAAATACTATTAAACCATTTCTATTTTTTACCCAATTAGAGATTTGGATTAAAGTACCAATACCAGAAGAATCTATATAGTTTAAGTTTGTCATATCACAAATAAAAAATTTAAAACCTTCTTCAATGGCAGATTTAATTTTAGATTTTAGCTCAGGGCACTTGTAAAGATCCAACTGACCTTCTAAGGAGATTTCGTAAATCTTATCTGAGGATTTACTTCTAGATATATTTTCTCTATAAGAGAAAGTGTCGGAAATTTCAAAAGCGCCAGCCAAAATTTTTTTACTTGCTGTGGCTATATTTTCTTCCAAGTTTTTCTGTATATCTTTAAGTCTTTCCAATAAGAGTTTTAGTAATTCGGGTTCTAAATTGAAATTTTCTTCTATTCTTTTTTCTATTCTGATTATCAAATCTTTTGCAGATGATAAATCGTTTTCTGCAGATAGACGCGAAGCCTCTATCATAGCTTTGCTTGTAATTGCAATTAAGGATTCTAATCTTACTTTTTTATTTATATGTTTTTCGGGATCTACATTGGAGTCAAATTTTGGCTTTAATTCCATTTTAAAAGTTTCATATTCTGTGTTTTTTTGGATATTATAAAAAGAAACCTCTCCTTCTATAAGCGTATTTTGCTTGGAGGCTAGTGCTCCATTAATTTCTGTAACCAATATAAAATTTTTTGTATCATCTGTTCTTAAATCTCCTGGCCTTAAAATGAGTAAATTATCCTTATAGGTGTAAGGAACTTCGGAAAGGAGTTCTTTAAAGAGAATGCCTTCATTAAATTTTATTTTGATTTCTAAACCCTGACCATAGAGGGATGTAAGATTTCCAAATTCTTTAAAAAAAATTTCATTAGATTGCTCTGGACCTTCTATAAAATAAAATCTACCTAAACCAGAAATTGCAATATCTTTTAGTAAGGATTCAGAAAAATCTTTTCCCACGCCTATAGTTGTAGTTGTAATTCCAAGATCGCTATGTTCCTTTGCAATTTTTTTTAGTTCAGAAGGATTTACAATACCTGCATTTGCAATTCCATCAGTTAATAGGATAACTCTTTTTACAGATTTTTCTTCGTGATCCCTTAGCATTTTGAGTGCCTGCAACCATCCCCCACTAAGATTTGTGGAAGATCCAGCTGTAATGCTTTGAATTTTTTTTGTGATAGAAAATTTATCTGTTAGGGGGGTTAATGGTTGGACTAATTCTACATTTGTATCATATGCTACTACACCCACAGAATCTCTTCGAGTTAACCAATTTACCATAGAAGAAGATGCCTCAATAACGGAATTTAGCTTTTCCCCATGCATGGATTTACTTTTATCAATTACAATTACTAATGCAATGGGCAATCTTTCTTTTTCTTCTGCAATAGGTGGAGTTTCTATGCTAATTAAAGTATGCATCAATTGATTTTCTTTTGAGTTTAGAATCTCATATTCGGGAAGTATTTCAAATTTTATTGAATTCATAGTAACTCCTTAATTTTCTATGTTTAAAGGTTCTAATTTGTTTTTTTTATTAATTTTATTTTCTTTATTTTCTTCAAGTCTTTTTTCCTTGGGGCTTTCCTCAAAAAGAGTATGTTTTTTTTCGGAATCTTTATAAAATTTTATTTCATCTTTTTCGGTCAAAATTTCTAATTTCTTTTTAGTGTCTAAATCTAAATCTTCTTTTTTTGGGATGTCTTGGATTGTTTCCATTTTTAGGGGTATTTCTTGCTTTATAAGATCATTTAAGTCGGGTAGTATAATTGCTGATTTTTTTTTAAGATTTTGGTTTTTTTGAATTTTTTCTTTTACTTCTTCTAAAAAATAATCTTCTCCCAAATATGGTGCTTTTTCTTTTCCCTTTTGGTAAGTATACAAAACTACAAAAATTGCACTTACAAACCAAATGCTAATTGCAAATAGAACAACGCCTTTTTTTATATTTGGCGGAAGTTTCTCTAATAAACTATCTATCTTAGCATATAAATTTTTTATAGGTGGAATTTTTCTTTCCATAAATCTGATTCTTTTTAATGATGATTTTCTTTAGAAAAATATGTCAATCTAAAAAAGCAAAAACTTACTTGCATATTTTAGGGATTAAAATCTATATAGATAATGGTTTTTAAAATGCTTAAAAGGATTTTAAAATAACTACAACTACTAATTGTTTAATATTTGATAGATTCTTTTTCCCATTTTTTTTAAGGATCTTTGATAAATTCTTAAAAGGTTATACTTTTATATGAAGTATTTTGTTATTCTTTTAAAAAGCCTAAAAAAAATCTTGTATATAAATCCAAGATAAATTAAATATATACAATTTAAATACATTTTGATTTGGATAGGAGGGCAATGATGGACATAGAAATTTATTTTTTTGGTAAAGGGAAAACAGATGCTTTAAAAATAGATAAAATGATCCAAGGAGGCAAAGGTGCTAATTTATGCCAAATGGCAAAATTTGGAATTCCAGTTCCACCGGGCATAGTAATTCCAACTAAGTATTGCTTAGAATACTTAAAATGGGGTAAGTTGCCTGACGAGTTTTTACATCAAGTTCTACAAAAATTAAAACTTGTCGAAGAAGAAACCAATCGTGTGTTTGGTGGGGAAGAAAGACCCTTGTTGGTTTCGGTTCGTTCTGGTGCTCCCGTAAGCATGCCTGGGATGATGGATACAATTTTGAATTTAGGTTTGAATGAGAAAACTGCAATTGGTTTAATAAAAGAAACTAAGAACGAGAGATTTGTCTATGATTCTTATAGAAGACTAATCCAGATGTTTGGAAATGTAGTTTTGGAAGTAAAACACAATAAATTCGAAGAAATCTTAGATTATTATAAACATAAAGCTGGAGTTACTACGGATATAGATTTGAATGCTGAGGTTTTATTAGAAATTATCCAAGAGTATAAAAAGCTTATAAAACGAGAAAAGAATTTTGATTTTCCAGAAGATCCGAAAATTCAATTAAAAATGGCAATCGATGCTGTTTTTCGTTCCTGGAATAACGAAAGAGCTATCATTTATAGAAAAATTCATAATATACCTGATAGTTATGGAACAGCAGTAAATATTCAATCTATGGTTTTTGGAAATTTAGGATCAGATTCTGCAACAGGTGTATGTTTTACTAGGAATCCTTCAACAGGTGAGAAAGTTTTTTATGGTGAATTTTTGCTTAATGCACAAGGCGAAGATGTGGTAGCTGGAATTCGAACTCCGGAGAACATTCATAACTTACAAAATATTATGCCAGAAGTTTACAAAGAATTATTACATATAACTCAGAGTTTGGAAAATCATTTTAAGGATATGCAAGATATTGAATTTACAGTAGAACAAAAAAAGTTGTATATCCTTCAGACCAGAAATGGCAAAAGAACAGCAAAAGCTGCTTTAAAAATTGCATGTGATTTGGTAGAGGAAGGTGTTATAACTCCTAAGGAGGCAATCACTAAGATTGATCCCGAATCTTTAGCATCCCTTATGGCACCTGTTTTTGATCCTGTTGAGTTAAAAAATGCTAAAGAAAATGGATCTTATTTAACAAAAGGTTTGAATGCAGGGCCTGGGGCAGCTTCTGGAAAAATTGCTTTGACTAGTGAAAAGGCAATTGAACTTAAAGAAAAGGGAAACAAAGTACTTTTGGTAAGGTTAGAAACGAGTCCAGATGATATTAAAGGGATGCAATTTTCAGAAGGTATCTTAACAGCAAAAGGGGGAATGACTTCTCATGCGGCGGTTGTGGCTAGAGCTATGAATAAACCTTGTGTTGTGGGTTGTTCCGATATTAAAGTATATGAGAATCACATTGAAGTCATCACTCATGATGGAAGAAGATTGTGCATTCGAGAAGGGAATGAACTTTCTATTGATGGTACAACAGGAGAGGTTATTTTAGGTAGTTTAAAAACGATTCCCTCAGAAATTTTAAGGGTATTAGAAAGCAGTTTAAAAGAAGAGGAATCCGAAGTAGCAAGAAATTTTTTAAAAATTATGAATTGGGCAGATACTTATAGAAGAATAGGTATACGAGCCAATGCTGATACTCCTCTAGATGCGAAAATGGCTAGATTATTCGGTGCGAAAGGCATTGGTCTGTGCAGAACTGAACACATGTTTTTTGGGGAAGAAAGGCTTCCTTTAATGCAAAAGATGATTTTATCTATGACTTTAGTTGAGAGAAAAGAAGTTTTAGAACAGTTAAAAGTATTTCAGATCCAAGACTTTATTGAAATTTTTACAGAAATGCAAGGATACCCCGTAACCATTCGATTGCTTGATCCACCACTTCATGAATTTTTACCTCATACTATAGAAGACGCAAGAATTCTTTCAAAAAAAATAGGATATAGTGTTGAAGAAATAATGAGTAGGTCAGAATCACTAAAAGAAATGAATCCAATGTTAGGTCATAGAGGCTGCCGCCTAGGAATTACCTACCCTGAGATTACAGAAATGCAGACTGCGGCTATTTTAGAAGCTGCTTTGTTATGTAAAAAGAAAGGAATAGAAGTTTTTCCAGAAATTATGATTCCATTGGTTGGAGACAAAAAAGAGCTTCTTCAACAAAAGGAAGTTATTCAACAAACAGCTCAAGAGGTGTTTAAGAAACACCAAGATTCTATAGAATTTAAAGTTGGAACAATGATTGAGGTACCTCGAGCAGCTATTACTGCTGATAAGATTGCAAAGGTTGCAGATTTTTTTAGTTTTGGAACCAATGATTTGACCCAAATGACATTAGGTTTTTCTAGAGATGATGCTGAAAGTTTTTTAAGAGAATATCTTAGAATTGGAATTTATGACCAAAATCCCTTTGGCACAATAGACGTAGAAGGTGTAGGGGAATTGGTTAAAATGGCTTTGCAAAAAGGAAAATCTACCAACCCAAATCTAAAATGTGGTGTTTGTGGAGAACATGGTGGGGATACACAAAGTGTTTATTTTTTTACTAAAATTGGGTTAGACTATGTAAGTGCATCTCCCTATAGAGTACCCATTTCTAGACTTGCAGGAGCCATTGCTAGCTTAGAAAAAAATTAATGGGGATGTTAATATTGAGAATTAAAAATTCGATATTTTAGGTATGGATGCAATAACAAGTGTTACACAAAACAATTTGGAAATGACGATTAAAAGCGCAGAAGCAGTCAACCAAATAAACCAAAAGATAGTAGATGCAAATCAAAATCTCAATAATAAAATGATTCATTTCTCAGTGGAACAAAAATTGCAGGATTTACAAGCAGAAGGGATCGCTAAAGAAATCAATCTCTTGGCATAAAAATCCAAAACTTATATTGAATTGTTTTTTTGGTTTTTTGATTTTTTTAAGTTAAAACAAAAATAGAAACGGGTTCTTATGCTATGAATAAAATTCTCCCTTTTTTTGTTTATCTTTGATTTAAGCTTTATTTATTTCTAAGAGGCGAGAGATTCTTCTTCTGCCTTCTTAAAAAACATAAATTAGGCTTACAAAAATCGATTGGTGTATGATTAAAGTGCGATCCAACTATAAAATTCTTTTAGTAGTACCAACGAAAATAAAAATTATAAAAGAATTCTTTTAAATAAAGATAAATCCTAACCTAAAAATTACTATAATCTTTTGGATGATTCAATTTATTTTTATAGTCGGAGTGGTTTGGGGAAGGCAAATCCAATAAGAAAAATGCATCTATAAATCAATTTAAAAGAAATCAATTTTCGAAATTTTTATTTTATAATATATAGAATACCAAAATTGGGATAAAATAATAAAATTTTTTTCGATTTTGGATTTTTTACAGAAATTCTATTTCCTAAATAGATAGATTGATTCAAAAACTTATCCCATGGTTCTGATTGAATTCTTTTGGATTCCAAAACAATCAATCTTAAATACTTTTAAGATGGTAGTTGCATTATAGTTTCGATATCAGAAGTTTCTTTTGGAATGTCCTTCGATAAAACAATTGGCTTTGTTTTAGTTACTAAAACATCATCTTCGATGCGGATTCCAATCCCTAACCATTCTTTTGGAACTTTTTTGGATGCATAGGGAAAGTACAATCCCGGTTCTACAGTGCAAATCATATTGGATTCAAATTTTCTATAATCTATGCTTCTTGATTCTTTTTGCAATTGGGAATGAAGTTCATTTTTGCAATATAGATTTTTTTTAGAATTTGTATAACATAAATAAAATCCGCTGTCGTGTACATCATATCCAAGCCAGTGTCCTGTTCTATGAGGGTAAAATTGATGATAAGTTTCTTTTTCTATGATCTCTTCTATAGAACCTTCTAATATTTTCTCTTGTTTTAAAAAATCAATGATAACACTAAGGGCTGCATAATGGGCATCTTCCATACAATTTCCTATTGTTACTTTTTCGATTGCTTTTGTTTGAGCAGTGAGAACTACTTCATAAAGAAATTTTTGTATCGGATTGAATGTTCCATTAGCAGGAAAGGTTCTGGTGATATCTGTATTGAGATAAAATTTACTGGCACCTGCATCAATCAAAACCAAATCATTTTCTTTTATGGTTCTTGAATTCTTCGTATAATGTAAGATGCATGCATTGGGTCCGCTAGCTACAATATTTGGATAGGCTGGTTTTGCATTGTATTTTTTAAAGGTTTTCCATATAAGAGAATCCAATTCGTATTCTTTAAGGTTAGGTTTAGCATATTTCCATACATTTAAATGGGCTTCTTTTGTTATTTCCATAATTTCTTTAATAGTTCTGATTTCATAATCTGATTTGATGATTCTTAACTCAAACATTAAAGTATTTGAATGTTCAATAGAATAAGGATAAAATATACCTGTTCTTCCTTTTCGCATTTTAGATTCTAAAATTTCTAATAACCATACATCAAAATGAGAATTTAATCCAAATGGATAATAAATTTTGGTTTTGTTTTTTAAATATTCTAGTAGTTTATTTTTAAATTCGTCATAAGAAAAGATGACACTAAGATAGTCTAAATATTTTTTGATTTCTTGATGGTCGGGTTGTATCCCTGTCCATATTTCTTCTTTTGGATTGGGGTTATCATAAAATAATAGAACTTCTTCTTTTAGGATTAACAAAACAGCAGGTCTAATTTCCATTCCCGTTAAATAAAAAAAGTCACTATTCTGACGAAACTCAAAATAAATAGAATTGGGTTTATCTAAAATGACATTTGAAAATAGAATTACAATTTCAGTTCTGCCAATTCGTTTTTGAATATTTTTTATTCTTGAATTTAATATTTCTTTTGGAACTGTAAATTCCATTTCTCTTTTTAGATTTATTTTAAATTTTGAATTTTTCATATCTGATGCCTTAGTTTTCTATTAGTTTTAAATAAAATTCATAAAGACGAGAACTTCCACAAATGATAATATATTTTTTATTTTGATTAAATTTTTTGAAATCTTTTTTTGTGCTAAAAGTATAAATTTGGTTTTCTTCTAAGTTATGATGTACAAATTCTGGAAAATTTAAAATCAATGGTTTAGAAAAGATATTTTTAAGTTTTGTCATGCGGAATAGCCAAAAGAAATGTTTATAGTTTCTATCCTTTAGGATTCCCAAAAAAATATTTGTGTTGTTTGGATTTAAGTCCTTAAATTTTTCTTTTAAGGATAATAAAAAATAATAAACTCCCGAGGGATTATGGGCAATGTCAAAGCAGTAGTATTGATTTTCTATGAATTGGATTTCTCTTCTGCCTTTTGGATACAATAACAGTTCCAAGTTTGATTTTTTTAAGTTTATATTTTCGTAACAAAAAATTGCAAAACTCTTTAAATATTCTAAGTAATCATAGTTAGAACTTTTGGTATTGTTAAAAAAGTATAAATCAATCTTATATTGTTTTTCTTTGGTATATTTTTCTATTCTATTTTGAAATTGATTCTCTAATACAAAAAGCTTTTTGGTTTTTTTTGAAAGGATTCCAAGCTTTTCGTGAAGAATTTTATGGTAGTTTCCTCCCAAAATTTTTGTATGATCCAGTCGAATGTAAGTAAGAATCACAATTTGAGCTTGTACAATTTTAGTGGCATCTAACCTTCCCCCTAATCCTGCTTCGTAGATGTGTATTTTTAAATTCTCTTTATAAAATATAAAAATTGTAAATATGGTCAAAAGCTCAAAATAAGAAAAATTATAAAAAAATTTTGGATATTCGGGAACTTCTTTATTTAAAAACTCTAAAAAAAGATTATATTCTTTGGATAGAGCTTCTTCGCTGAAGATTTGCATGTTTACAGAAATTCTTTCCCTATAAGTGATTAAATGAGGGCTTGTATACAATCCAACACTATTTTCTTGGGAAAAAAACAATTGAGATAAAAAATAGGCTGTTGTCCCTTTTCCATTAGTTCCAATAATTCCAATTTTAAGGGGGTTACAATTAAAGTAAGATTGGATTCTTGAGTAAATTTTTTTTAAATAATATAGATTCTCGATCCAATGTTTTGTATCAAAATTTCTAGACTTTTCTGGATTTGCCCTTTTTTCCAATTCCTTTTCGAATAAAATCATTTTAAATTTTTTAATAACAATTTTTTTAATTTTTCGATAATTCTATGATCTGGATAGTTGTCTGTAAAAATCTTCATTTGTTCAATAGCTTGAAACAAAAACATCCAATACCCTTCTATCACAGTTGCTTTTTTTCTTTTGGCGAATTGGAGTAAAGGTGTTTCGATAGGATTATAAATGATATCCATTATAATATGATTTTTCAAAATAAAATTTTCAGGTAAGGGGAATTCCTTGTATGGATATCCTTTCATTCCCAAAGGAGTTGTGTTGATGATTATATCAAAGTTTTCTGGTACAAATTCTTTATGTTCCTTTTCGATAAACTTTATTTTGCTTTGGTGCTGGATTTTTTTATTTAATAGTTTTACCAGTTGTTTTCCTTTGTTTTTGTCTCTTCCAGTTATAAAAATTCCTTTAGGTTTGTGATGGATTAAAATTGCTCCAGAGATTGCACTTGCAGCCCCCCCGTAACCTAAGATCAAAATGTTTTTATTGTCTATGTTAGATTTGGTTAAAATTGCTTTTATGGCACCTATTCCATCTGTATTATATCCATAGAATTGATTTTTTATTCGAATTGTATTGCAAGATAAAGTTAGTTCAGTAAGAGAATCTCTTTGATCAGAGATCAAGTATCCTAATTTTTTGTAGGGAATTGTAATGGATAAACCTTGAATGGATAAAGATTTTATTGTATTTTTAAAGCAATTTTTTTTAGAGAATTCAAAATCTAATTTGAATGGTACATACACAGCGTTATAACCGATTTCAGAGAAATAGTAATTATGGAGCAATGGACTTAAGGTATGTTCAATAGGGTTTCCAATAATACCATAGACTAAGGTAGTACCTGAGATCTTCATAATTTTATGAATGGCAAAAAAAATGAATTGTCTTAAAAAACAATCATTTAAACCTTGGTATATCATGGATTCATTTTTAGAAGTTATAAGATTTATTATAGAACTCTTCTTTTATTTGATGATTGCTTATGGCAATGCATGGTATTTCTATAATTATAAAAAAAAAGCTTTGCCTGGTAGATTCTTAGGTTCCCTTTTGATCGCTTTTATTGGTGCTATTATACTATCCCTTATTTCTGGACCATGGTTCATATCTTTTACAAATTGGTTGATGACACCCAAATTTGGAGAAAATTTTATTGTTCGAGTTAATTTGATTACAGCTTTTTTAGGTTCTTTTATTTTTTTGTGGTTTTATAATTACATAAATCATGATAAGACAAGAAGAGATTAAATTTTTTAGAAAATTCTTTAAATTGTCGATTTTATAGAAAGTGGATCGTATTTTTTGGTTGATGGTCTTGGTGCCTAGCATTTTGCTATCAGAGAGTAAAACTTTACCAGATCCTTATTATCCCCAACATCCTTCGGGAGAATTAAGATTGAATTATTATTACGATCGTACAGGGAAATGGGTAAAGTTTTCTGATTGGATTCCTTTTAAACAAAAAAAATTCAAACCAATGTTTTTAGAAGATTTCTATTTGCTTTATGGTTTAAAAATTGGCTATAACATTCCAGAAGTAAAAGAAAATATATATTTTTTATATTTATCATTAATTTCTAAATTTAGGCATCCTTCGCAATCTCTTTGTAAAATAGAAACGGAAGAGGAATACCATAAATATAGATTGCTCATGTTTATGGAAATCCATT
>JBKBRY010000011.1:64841-78222 GCA_046291925.1 Leptonema sp. (in: bacteria)
TACTATTGACAAGAATGTACTTAAGACTTGGTTCTCTATACGATAAAAGGCATTTGTATTTTCATGATTTAGATGTAAGTGACGATTTAGAAGTTTCTTTTTTGATTGCAAGAACCTATTATAACGAGTCATTGAAATATTGGGATTTAACAAAAAAGTATGCAAAAGAAGCAAGCATGTATCCTTTTACTTTAGATTTGGGAAATATTGAATCTCATCGTTTTTTGATAGTAACTCACAAGTTGGATTTCGAAAGAATCATCAAAAGGCATTTAAATCGAATCGAAACTAAATTAGAAATCATCGCAGAATTTTTAGAAAAAGAAGGAAGACCAAGGCCAGTAAAAGAAAAAATGTTAGAAGATATTAAGAAAATGTACGACGATAATTTCATTTATGATCCTTTAGAAGAACCTCAATTAAACCCCCATTGGAAAGAAAAACCAATTTTTTCTGACTTCGATGATAAATAAAGTGTTACTTAAAAAAACTTTAATTTATATAATGCTAATACTTTTATGTTAAGGTTTTTTTGTGATTTTTTAATGATGATCAAGAGGTTCTAATTCTTCCAATTCATTTTTTAAGAATTTTTTTACTGCTGTTTCGGGATCTTTTTCATTTGTGATCATTACTCTTTTCCCTCTCAATGCCATTCGATTCACAAAACCTTGTCCAGAAGAAGCGGTGATAAATATATCTATATCGTCTAATGGATGGGGGGTATTTGTACTTGCTTTCTGATTATGAAAAAAATTATGAAACACATATTCTTCTGGTAATTCTTTTTTAAATACATTTGAAATTTCGTTGTTTTGGATTTCGTAAATTAAAAATTTTGAACATCTACCAGCATGCCCAACAATGCTTTTGTATTCTTTTGTTGTAATTGCTATCTTCATATGCTCCTACCTTAATAGGTATAAAATCTATAAAATGTTTTTTTGTAAACTCTTTTTTATAGTAATACATAGTATATGTATGTTAATTTATAAAAAAATAAGATTCATTTATTTAAATTTTCCTGAAATTTTTATATTGATTTTTTTTCTGAATTTTTAAAAATGGAAGAGTGGCGTATGATCAAAATAAGATTCTCAAAATTTTATTTAGTCACTTCCCCAAAGAAAATGTTTTGTTCAAAGAAGTAGATCTGATTTCTTATTCTTCTGATGCTAGTTTTTATACTTTAAAACCTTTAGTAGTGGTAAGGCCAAAAAATATAGATGATATACAATTTTTATTTAATATTTCGCAGAAGTTATTTATTGCTTTGACTTTTCGAGCTGCTGGAACAAGTCTTTCTGGTCAATCCATAACGAATGGAATTCTTGTAGATGTTGGGTATTATTGGAAATCATATACAGTATTAGGGAAGGGGGAAAGCATTATTTTAGAACCAGGAATTATAGGAAGCTATGCAAACGAAGTTCTAAAACCTTTTAGCCGAAAAATTGGTCCCGATCCTGCTTCGATCAATTCTTGTATGATCGGTGGTATTTTAGCAAACAATGCTAGTGGTATGTGCTGTGGAGTTGCAGACAATTCCTATCATACTTTAGAAAAGATAAAAGTTGTTCTAACAAATGGATATGTTTTAGATACCTTTCAGGAAAAATATAGAGAAAAATTTAAAGAGGAGCAACCTATTTTATATAACGAAATTTTGAGAATACGAAATTTTATTTTGGAGAATTCTGATTTAGTAAATAAAATACAAACCAAATATAAAATCAAAAATACCACGGGTTATTCTTTGAACGCTTTTATTGATTTTTCTGATCCAGCAGATATAGTGTCCCATCTTATGATTGGCTCGGAAGGTACTTTGGGTTTTATAACAAAAGCACAGTTAAGAACTATACCCGATAAAAAATTCAAGCTTACGGGATTGCTATGTTTTCAAGATGTTTTTTCTGCATGTGAGATCATACCTTATTTAAGAGAAAGGAATGCTTCCTCTGTCGAATTGATGGATAGAAGTGCTATTCGTTCTATAGAACATAAAGAAGAGGTACCTAGTTTTTTAAAAGAATTACCAAAAGAAGCAACTGTACTACTAATAGAATTTGAAGCAGATTCAGAAGAAGAAATTGTCAATATAAAAATAAAAATTCAGGAAGATTTTCAAAAAATTCCCTTACTTTTGCCACCGTTTTTTACTACGAATCAGAAAGAAAGAGAAAAACTTTGGAAAGTTCGGAAGGGGTTATTCCCATCTGTCAGTGCTATAAGAAAATCCAAAACTACAGTAATCATAGAAGACATAGCTTTCCCCTTGGAAAATTTACCTTATGCTACTTTGGAACTCCAAAAACTTTTCCAAAAACATAATTATACAGATGCCATTATTTTTGGACATGCAAAGGATGGGAATCTACATTTTGTCATTACTCAATCTTTTCATGATTCTAAAGATATACAACGATACGACTCATTTATAGTAGATGTAGTGGAAATGGTTGTAAAAAAATTTAATGGTTCTTTAAAAGCTGAGCATGGTACGGGAAGAAATATGGCTCCTTTTGTAGAATTGGAATGGGGCAGTACATTATACAAGATTATGCAAGATATAAAAAAATTATTCGATCCTAATTTTATATTAAATCCTGATGTGATCATAAGTAATCATCCTAAAATTCATTTAGAAAATTTAAAGAAAATTCCAGAAATTGAAGATATTGCCAACATGTGTCTTGAATGTGGATTTTGTGAATCTGTATGCCCTAGTAAGAATATCACTTCCACACCAAGAAAAAGGATCCTTCTTAGAAGAGAAATGGAAAGAAATACAAAAATAGCCAATTCTAAATATTGGGATTATTATTTTTATCAAACTTGCATTCGATGTGGATTGTGTGAAACCGTATGCCCAATTAGCATCAATACTGGAGAACTTGTAAAATTGAATCATTCAAAAAAAAGAAGTTTTTTATTTCAAAAAATTTCAGAATTCTTAGTTTCTCAGTTTTCTATTTTAGAAAAATTGATTAAAGTTGGTTTTTACTTTATATTATTCGCATTTAAAATATTAAAAAAATTCTCTCTGGAAAACAAATTTAAAAAATTACTGTTTTGGTTGAATCAAAAATTGCGGATTCCTTTTTTTGTAGATACAAATTTAAAAATTTCGAATTTTTCTAAGTTTATTAAAAAATATTCAAAACCTAAAGAAATTGATTTTTATTATTTTCCTACTTGTACAAGCAGGGTTTTAAGTTCTTCGCAAATAGAAATTTTTGAAATTATGCAAGAGATCAGCAGAGAATTCAATATTGGTATCTGTATTTTGGATTCTAAAGGGTATTGCTGTTCTCAACCCTTCGAAAGTAAAGCATTGTATAAAGCGAAAACGAAGATGGAGCATATTACTTATGATTTCTTAAAACAAATTGATCCTAACATTCCTATAATCGTTGATAATTCTTCTTGTAATTATTCTTTTAAAAAAAATCATATTTTTCGCAATTTTAAGTTTTTCGATTCTTTAGAGTTCATTAAGATTTTGTACCAAAAACAACCTGAGAAGTTTAAAAAAATTTATAATAAAATTTATATACAAAATATATGTTCTATACAAAAATTAAAGTTAGAATCAATTTTTCTTGAAGTAGGAAAAATTTTAAGTAAAGAAGTGGAATATAATCCATTCCCTGAATGTTGTGGATTCGCAGGAGATAGAGGCTTTTTTTATCCAGAAGTGAATCTAAGTTCTATACAGACTATAAAAGAACGCCTTGAAACTTCTGTTAAGAAGGAGAAAATAGATAGATTTTTTTCTTCGAACACAACTTGTGAGTTTGGTTTATCAAGAACGGGTTATCCTTTTACACATGTTTTGCAAGGAGTTTATGAATCAATAAAAAAAACATAAGAGGGTATCTGTGGAATTGGAATTGATAAAAAAAAGAAAACAATTAGCCATATTAATTTTTTTATCTTTGGTTGTTCCTTATATTTTAGTGTATTTTCATAGAGTGGCACCTGCTGTAGTTTCTCAACAATTAATGTCTTATTACAAAATTACGGGAGCAGAACTTGGAAATCTATCTGCAATGTACTTTTATATTTATACAGTGATGCAAATTCCTGCTGGTATTTTTGCTGATTTTGTAGGACCCAAAAAAGTAATTTTATTTGGTTCTTTAATTTCTGGGATTGGTTCTATTGTATTTGGTTTTTCGAATTCGTATTCTTTTGCTTTAATGGGACGTTTTTTTGTAGGACTCGGGGTTTCTGTAATTTTTATTTCTATATTAAAATTAAATCAAAATTGGTTTGATATAAAACAATTTTCTTTCTTATCAGGTATAACCATTTTTTTGGGAAATTTAGGAGCCTTGATTGCGACAACACCACTTGCTTATGCATCGAATCTGTGGGGTTGGCAATTTACTTTTGTATTTATGGGGATTTTAGGTATATTTTTTGGAATTCTTTCTTATAGTATCATTTATAATTATCCAGAAGAAAAAGGGTTACCACCACCTGAAGGAGTGTCTAAAACTTTTTTAAGTTTTAGAGAAATTTTAAAAGGTTTGCTTTCGGTGATAAAAAATCCATATTCTTGGTTTCCATTTATATCTTTTTTTGGAGTTTATGGTAGTTTGATGACATTGCAGGGAACTTGGGGTATACCTTATTTAATTGATTTGTACAATATTGATAAATTTTCAGCTTCTCAATATTTGATGTATATAGCTTTTGGTCTAATGGTAGGAAGTCCTCTTCAAGGCTATTTAGCAAAAAGGTTTTTTTTAAAAAGTATCTATTTTTTTAATATACTAATTTTTTTAATATGTTTTTTGATTATCGGTAATTATAAAATTAATTTATCAATTATTCCTTATATTTTTTTTCTTATTGGTTTAACGGGTAGTAGTTTTATTTTTACTTGGACACTTGCAAAAAATATTCATCCATCAGAATTGGCGGGTGTGGCTACAGGAATCGCCAACATGGGTGGTTTTTTAGGTGCAGCTGTGCTTCAGCCTTTGTTTGGTTATGTTTTGGATTTATATTGGAAAGGAGAAATGAAAGATTCCATAAGAATTTATGATTTTAGTGCTTTCCAGTCTGCTTTCATTGTTCTTGATATTTTTTTAGTTGTAAGTTTGTTTGCCATTTTGGCTAGTAAAGAACATAAAATACAATATGATTCGATCAAAAAAAGAAAGAATCGATAAACTAATGGTTCTAAAAAATATAGTGGAATCTAGAGAAAAAGCACAAAGTTTGATTTTAAGTGGTGTTGTTTTTGTAAATCAGCAAAAAGTAGAAAAATCTAACATAAAAATTCCCATAGATGCGACAGTAGAAATCAAACAAAAGGAAAAATATGTTTCTCGTGGCGGTTATAAAATAGAAAAAGGTTTAAAAAAATTTCAGATAGTTTTAGAAGATCGAATTTGTTTAGATATTGGATCTTCTACAGGTGGTTTTACAGATTGTATGTTGCAATTTGGAGCTAAAAAAGTGTATGCAATCGATGTAGGGAAAAATCAACTTCATGAAAGTTTACGAAATCATCCAAAAGTAATTTCCATAGAAAAGTTTAATGCCAGATATATAAACAATACAATCATACCTGAAAAAATTGATTTTTTTGCCTCTGATGTTTCTTTTATTTCTCAGACAAAAATTATACCCAATCTACATTCCATATTAGGCGAAAATTCAAAAGGCATACTTTTGATCAAACCTCAATTCGAATTATCCAAACAAGAAATTAAAAATGGTGTAGTTAGAGATCCCCATTTGCATATAAAAGCAATTTCTTTTGTGTATGATTCCCTTTTAAAGTCAAATTTTTCTATTTTGGGTCTTGACTATTCTCCTATTAAAGGGCCTAAAGGAAATATTGAATTTTTAATGCTTGTAATAAACGCAAGATTAAAAAGTATAACTAAAGAAGAAATCGATTCTATTGTAGAAGAAGCTCATAAAAATTTAGCATAAAAATTTTATAAAAATTAAATACTATTAAAACCTAAAATTAAACTTTTTTTATATAATATTATAAAATTTGATTTTTATGATTGACTGGATAGACAGTCAGTGTAAATATAGAGAAATTATGAATCCAAAAAGCAAACAGAAACCCATACCATCAGAATCTATAGAAAGAATTATCCTTGCATCCATTGATTGTGTATCTAAGTATGGGTATGAGGGAGCTTCTACGGAAAAAATTGCTAATTTAGCAAATGTCTCTAAATCGTTGATCCACTATCATTTTAAAACCAAAGAAGATTTATTGATCAAATCTCTAAATTATTTTGCAAATGAAATTTCAGAAGAAATAAAATTAAAAATTCGAGATTACCGACCTTCTGTGAAAACAACAGTCATTGCTGCTAAAGAATTGTACAATTCCTTGATTGCAAATAAAAAAAGAGCATTCTTCTTTATTGAAATGTATTCTACAGCAATTCATAATAAAAAATTTAAAAGAAAGTTGCAAAAGTATCACCAATTAGAAGAAAACCTGATAGAGGAGGTAATTTATCAATGTTTACATTCCGTAGAACACAAATTGGTATTCAATCTTCGACAGTTAGCTAAAATTTTTCAAACTTTGGTGATTGGACTTGCTGTCCAAACAACTATAGATTTAAAAAACGAAGATATAAGAGAACGATTTGACACATTTCTAAAAATTATAACTTCAGTATTACTAAATCAAAATTTAAAATCATAGGAGGAGTGTATGTTTAAATATTTGAGATTTTATATAACACCAGCTTTATTTTTGTTGCTGTTGCCAACTGTCTTTTATGGAGGTTGGTGGTTATGGTTTCCTGTACTTGTGATTTCTTTAGTGATGATTGTGGGGGATGCCATAACCGGGAATGATTATAGCAAGCCCGAATATAAATATACTTTTTTATTGAACCTTCCTTTGTATTTAACTTTACCAGTTTGTTTGTTGGCTCTTTCTATTTTACTTTGGTATAGCCAGACAGGGAATCAAGATTTTCTGAATTTAGGATACTTAATGAGTAACCTTATGGATAGAAATGTTTTTGCTTTAAGAGAAGAAACAAAATGGTACCATTTGATTGGTGCAGGTTTAACTGTGGGGTTTGTAACAGGTGGTTATGGGATCAATGTAGCACATGAATTAACTCACAGAACTTGGGATCAATTTGCAGTTATATGGGGAAGATGGATTTTGGCTGTGTCTAACTCAACAGATTTTTCTGTGGAGCATGTATATGGACATCACGAAACAGTTGGAACCTTGGAGGATCCCGCAACAGCGAGAAGAGGAGAGAATGTGTATAAATTTATTTTAAGATCATGGTTGGGTAGCATAAAAAATTCTTGGAAACTCGAAACAAACCGTTTGCGAAAATTAAATAAACCTATTTTTAGTCATCATAACCAAGTAATACGCGGGCATTTGATGAGTATTGTTTTTGTAGCTATTTTCTTTTATTTTGGTGGTTGGGTAGGTTTGGGATTGTATTTTTTACAGGCTTTCTGGGCAAGAACTTTATTGGAAATTGTCAATTATATGGAACATTATGGCTTAGTGCGTATTCCGGGGGCTCCTGTTGAACCAAAGCATTCTTGGAATACGAACCGAAGAATATCATCTTTAATTTTATTTTCTTTAACTAGACATTCAGCTCATCACGAAAAGGGGGACTTACCATTTTGGGTATTGGATCCTTATAAAGAAGCACCAGAAATGCCTTATGGTTATTTAACTACGATCTATATTTGTATGATCCCACCATTATGGTATAAAGTGATCAATCCACGATTGAAGGTGTGGGACGAAAAATACGCTAACCCAGAAGAAAGAAAGCTATTGGAAACATACTATAAAACCAAAAAATATAAAATGGCTGCTTAAGCCGCCTTTTTTGGATTATGAAATTTTTAACCAAATTTTTTAAAAAACTTCCTGCTACATATGAGTTGGAAATATTACCAGCTAATATTAAAGTTTCTATAGATTCAAAAAAAACTGTCCTACAGTCTTTGTTAGAAAAAGGAATTTTGTTTCCCCATAATTGTAGAGTTGGTAGTTGTACAACTTGTAAATCAAAACTTCTAAATGGGAAAGTAAAAGAATTGACAGATAAAGCCTTTGTATTAGAAAAAGAAGAAATACAAGAAAATTATATTTTGGTTTGTCAGTCGATTCCTCAGTCAGACTTAGTAATCGAAAATACAAAATGGAATCATAACCAAAAGCTCAAAGCCACATTTTTAGAAAAACAACTACTTACAGAAGATATCTTAGAAGTGAGTATCTTATTGGAACAAAATGTATATTTTAAAGCTGGACAATACATCAATTTCTATTTGGATTGGTTGGATAAACCAAGAAGTTACTCAATGGCGAATAAACCTGATGCAAAAGGCAATTCTCTTTTAAAATTTTTTATAAGATATGTTCCGAAGGGAAGTTTTACAACTTGGTTATTTTCTAATAATATAGAAAACAAAGAATTTTTGGTTTCCTCCCCAGAAGGAAATTTTTATTTACGAAATTCCTCTCAACCGATTCTATTTATAGCAGGAGGTTCTGGATTGGCTCCTATATATTCTATATTGCAAGATGTTGTCTATAATCAAGAAATTCAAGAAAACCAAAATCATATACGAAGAAAGGGAATTTTACTTTTTGGTGTACGAACCCAAAAGGATTTATATAAATTAAACGAACTAAATGATTTGCGAAAATTTTGGAAAAATGAGTTTCTAATTGTTCCTATTTTATCTGATCAACAAGAGGATCCTACTTGGGAAGGAGAACGGGGCTTTCTTCATGAATATTTGCCAAAAATACAAAACTTAAATGAATATCAGGTTTATATGTGTGGTCCCCCGATCATGATAGATAAATGTATAGAAGTTCTCTTACAGCATGGTCTTTCTGCGAATGATATTTATTTTGATAAATTTACAGGGCAATAGACTCTATCTCTTTTTGCATTGATCAAATTCTAATTCTTGGGTTTTGGTTTTATCTTTTTTTAATTGCTCTTTTAATTCTTCCACGTTGGAAAATTGTTTTTCGTCTCTAATTCTATCAAAAAAATAGATTCTGATTTGTTCTCCATAAATATTTTTTTCAAAATCCAATATATGTGCTTCTACGCTCAGTAGTTGATTTTGGAAAGTGGGGTTATAACCGATATTAATCATTGCTCTAAAAAGGGATCCTGCATATTCACAAAAGCCACGATATACACCTATTTTTGGAATTACTTTTGTTAAAGGTATATCCAGATTGGCTGTAGGGAAACCAATCCATTTACCTCTCTGAAACCCTTTTACAACCGTACCCGTAAGAAAAAAGCTTTTTCCCAGCATACGGTTGGCAGTTTCTATATCTCCTATTTTGATTAAAGCACGTATTTTGGAACTCGATACAACTTGCCCATCCAATCGTACTGGCTCAATTTGTTCTACTTCGTAGCCGTAAATTTTTGATTTTTGAAGCAGAAAATTGTAATTTCCTTCTCGATTTTTTCCAAAGCATTGATCATATCCAATTACAATATACTTGGCTTTTAGCTTGTTAATTAGAAATTCTTTTAAATAAGTTTCAGCTGTTGTATTTGCCAGTTCGTTATTGAATTCTATAAAAACGACTACATCAATGTCATATTCTTGCAGTAAACTCAATTTTTCTTCGTAGGTAAATAGCTCTGTTCCATATTCCTCATTTCTTTTTTTTAAAACTAAATCAGGGTGAGGATGATAAGTTACCAAAACTCTTTTTAAGGAATCTTTTTGCTTTTGAATTTTTTTTAATAATTCTTGATGCCCCAAATGAATTCCATCAAAAACACCCAATGTCAAACTTGAATGTTCCCAATCGGGTATGAATTTATGTATGTTATGAACAATAAGCATTTAAATTTTATTTTCTTTTTTAAATTTTTGGATGATTTCTATAAGTTCTTTTTTAGTTCTATGAAACATAGATAGTGTTTCTTTATGATACCATAAAAGCTCTTGGTTTGCATTTAATAAAAATACTGCTCTGTTGATTGTTCCCAATAACGTCTTACATCCAAAGGAGTCAGCTACTTTCCCATCAGGATCACTTAATAAGGGAAATGGTAAATTGTATTTTTTTTTAAAATTTTGATGAGATACAATGGAATCTTTGCTTATGCCAATTACTTGGATTTCCAAATCTCGAAATTCTTGAATTCCATCCCTATAGTCACAAAGTTGTGCTGTACATACGGGAGTATCGTCTCCGGGATAGAAAACTAAAAGCAATGGTTTTTTTTGTTCATATAATTTAAATGTTTTTCCTTCTTCATCTAATAATTCAAAATTTTGAACCTTTTCGTTTAATTTAAGCATATTTATGAATAGAATTTTTTTTGATAATAACATGTAAAATCAATTTTGTTTAACTTAAAGTGTTTCGGAAAAAACTATAAAAAATAAAAATTGTAAATCATTTCTATTGGTTTTCTGTAGATAGGGTTTTTTTGTTATGTATTTAGAAAGTAGATTTCTTCTGGTGTATATTTAGGACCTTCGGGATATAAAATACTGGAAAATAGAGTAAAAGAATCAATTTCGAATTTAGCGGTAAAGAAATTTTCGAATGTTAGTAAATATTCATTCAATACTTTTTGGTGGATACGATTGAATCTGGCAAGAGTCAAATGAGGAATAAATTCTTCTTTTTTTATTAAAAAATTCCTTTTTTGTATTTCTTTTAAGATAGAGCTTCGTAAGGTTTGAATGGGCTTAATAGGTTCTATACTCAGCCATAAAATTTTTTGGTACTTTTTATTAAATACTTTAGGGTTTTTTAACTGAATGGAAAATTTTTTTTGCTTGACATTTTTTAAAATTTCTCGAATTTCGTTGAATTCTGTTAATTGGATTTCGCCAAAAAAATGTAAAGTAATATGCAAATTATTTCTTTGGATCCATTTGGCATTGGGAATTCCTCTTTGGCAAACTTCTAACTCATCCAGAATTGGTTCTGGGATTGTTATAGCTAAAAATGTTCTTTTTTTCATTTTAAAGGAAAACTTTGTAGTTGTTTTCTATGTAGCAACAGAAATTCAATTAATTTAAAATCTATTGGATAAGTAACTTTAAGGTTATAAGGAATCGTATCTACAAGTTTGATGTTTAAATTTTGTTCTAATGCCCAAGTGATTAAATCTGTATAATCATTTTTAGTGGGACGAGTCAAGAAAAGTTCAAGATATTTACCTCGAAGGGCTTGTGGAGTCTTTACTGAAAAAATTTTTTCCCTATCTAAGGTTTTTATCTTTTCTTGGTATTTTTCTATTACAGTTTCTGTAGTTTTCGTAACAAGGGAGATACAGTCAATCTCGCTTTCTTTTAAAAATACATTGAGCATATTTTCTAAATCATTAATAAAAAAAATAGGCCTTGCAATGTCATGGATAAAAATCAAGGAATCTTGAATCCTTTTTTGTTTTTCTTTTGAATCTTCTTTTATAAGTAACATTCCTTTTTTTGTTGAGTCATGTCTGCTGTCTCCTCCCTCAGTAAAAATAAGATTATAATCTTTATAAATTTTTTTCGCTTTTTTTATGTACAAAGGATGGGAAACAAAGACAATTTTTCCATATTGGATTTTTTTATTTTTTTTTAAGGATTTATACCAAGAAAGAATTGTTTCTAAGCTATATTCTCCCAAGGTTTTCTCTTGGATTTTAACAAATTGCTTTGGAAGTTTGGTTTTGGCTCTACTTCCTATACCACCTGCAAGAAGAATAAAATAAAGATTAATCATAGATTTCTTTTAAATAAAATATCTTATTAGAATCCCATTCATAATTGTAAAATGAATACTGTTTTTTTTCTTTTTGATATTTGATCAAATAAGAATTTTGTACAGGAACTTTACCTCCACCTTTTGGCAAGTCTACTACATATTTAGGTAGCGAGATTCCGGGATTTCTTCCTTGTAATGCTTTCATAATATTTAGACCTGTTTCTAATGAAGTTCTAAAATGTGAAGTTCCTTTTACTTCATCGGAATGGTGCAAGTAATAAGGAATGATTCCATTCTTCAATAGTTTTAAATTAAGTTCTTCTATGGTTTGGATTGAATCATTGATATTTTTTAATAGCACACTTTGATTTAGAATAGTTATCCCAGCGCTTTTTAACATTTTTACTTTTTTATAGACTATTTCTGTTAATTCAATAGGATGGTTAAAGTGTGTGATAACTGTTAACGGATAAAATTGTTTCAATATACGACATAATTTTTTTGTTATTCTGTACGGATATGTGGTAATCATTCTTGTATGGATTCGAATGCTACATAAATGGTTGATTGATTTTAAATCTTTTAAAATTTTTTCTATTGTTTGATCGGGCAGGCTCAAAGGATCTCCACCAGAAAGAATCACTTCTTTAATATTTCTGGTATTTTTGATATAATGAATGATTTTTTTATAATTTAAAGAAAAAAAATTTGATTCCGATCGTGAAACTTTACGTTTTCTAAAACAAAATCTACAGTATACAGCACAGTTATGGGTAACATACCATAATACTCGATCTGGATAACTATGAATCAAACCTTCGATAGGAGAGTTTTCTTCTTCTTTTTGAGGATCCGTTTCTTTAAAAAAAGGATCTATGATTTCTTGAACAGAAGGTAAAATTTGTAATAATATGGGGCAATTTGGATTTTGGATATTTGCTAAGCCTAAGTAATATTTGGTAACCTGAAACCTAAATTGTTGGTGGATTTCAGTAAAATGTTTTTTATATTCTTCAGTAGTTATATAGAAAAAAGGACTATTTTTTAAATTTTCTAATCCAAAAAAATCAATTAAATCTTTTAGAGTTCGAAGAAGACCATAAGAAGAGTACTTTTGTATTAGTGTTTCCATTGTGTTTTTTATTGGCAAATTTTTTTTGATAGTTATTCAAAAAACGATTTTTTATGTACTTATTTATTGTAAAGGAAGTTTGTAATTCATAAGAAACTGTAGCATGTTGGTTATTAGAGAAATTCAATTGCTATTTTATATTGGGGTTTTTCAGAATTTTTTATTAAGTTTACAAAATTTTGTGTTTTTGTTGAAATTTATTAAGAATCAATAGTATAAATTGTAACAAATTGGAAGGTTATAAGATCAATTTTTTTGAATTTTTCATCTTTGAAAATACCAAAAAGGCATTGTTTAGTTTTTTAAAATTAAATTTTCAGAACTTTGCCTTAAGATTCTATGAGGATTGGCTTTCCCTAAAATATTCGTTTTTTTTTAAATATAGAAATCCTAACGATAGAAAAATACTACCGTTAGGAAGCTCGATTCTAATTACAACCCAATCCTAAACTTCTGCAGGCATTGTATTCCAATCTCATAGCATCGTTTATAGAATCGCTTCC
>JBKBRY010000012.1:0-74090 GCA_046291925.1 Leptonema sp. (in: bacteria)
AGGACCTCCCTCTTCTAGTGGTTATTGGACGGGACTGGTGGGAACAACTTGGTTAACAAATCCGAACAATTGTTTAGGATGGAGTAATGGTACTTCTCTAGTCCAGGGTCAAGGAGGGGTAGGAGGATCCAATACAAGCTATAGTATTGATTCTACTTTTCCAGAGACTTGCGATACCTCTAAGAGACTTCTTTGCATCCAACAATAAGAAATTTAAATTTTTCTATAGTCTATAAAAAAAGAATTGACTTTTTTGGGTTTTAAAATTCTATTCTCTTTAAGGAGTTTTCCTTTGACTTTAAAGGCAATCCATTTAATTAGAAAATTAGAGCGAATCGAAAGAGATATAGAAGAAATTCACAATTTGCTACAAAATCTACAGATGGATCGGGAGTATTCAGGAAAACTAAAAGATTCTTTATTAGAAGAATACCATAGATTAAAAAATCTAAAAAGCGAAATTTTAAAACAAAAAATTTATGTTCCACCCGAATCTTTAAACTATATAGAAAAATTGCTACCCGAATTTTCAGATACAGAAATCATTCCCAATTCTATAGAAATTCATTCCAATACCTCTCTTTCTCCTTTTGTTGGATCTATTCAGTCAAAGGAGGTAACAGAAAAGAAAAAATATCAAGAATCAGAAAAAAATCATAGTAAAGAAATTCCACAAAAAAAAGATAGTAAAGAAATCAATGCAAAACCAAAACATTCACCCTTTTTATTTAGATTTCAGTAAATTTCGGAGAATCTTATGATAAAGTTTTTTAAAACCGTATATCCGTTTTTATTTTTTTTGTTTGCATTTTGTTCACAAAAGAACGAAGTATTGGTAGAAATCAAAACGAAAGATAAAATCGAATCTATTAAAAGAAAAGATTTAGAATTTGTTACTAAATTGAATCAATTCGAAAAAAAAGAAGTTTCTGTTGCTATACAAAATCAAATTTTAGAAGAACTGGCTTTTTTAACTGTAGGGAAGTTGGAACAAGAATCTCGACCCAGTCCCATTGACGAAAAAGAAATTAAAAAAGCTTTATTGTTTTCTGAAAAAAAAGCTTTTTTGAATGCAATGAACTTTGTAATTCAGAACAAAGCTTCTGATTTTAAATATAAATATATTCTAATGAGACTTTTGTTTTTAAAAAAAGATCCCAATATGGATCGAAGCGAAGAAGCCAATCATATTCTAAAAGAACTCAATTCCTTAACAAAAGAAGAAGAAATCGAAAAATTGATTTTTGAAAAAAGCGAAAACATTAGGTATAAAATTTTAGGTGGCTTTATTGATCCTCTTTGTTACAATTGTGGGCAAAATCCGATTCCCCATTTGATCGAGCCTTTACTAAACGAAAAAGAAAATAAATTTATTTTAGTCACAGATTCGAATGGTTATTGGATTGTAAAAAAAGTTGATCTAAAAGAAATCAAGGAATCTCAAATATTCCATATATACGAAGACTATTATAGAAAAACTCAATTTGTAGCAAGAAAATTCTTAAATAACCAAAACTTAACCAAAGATTTTACCGAAAATGAACTGAATTCCATAAAACAACAAATCCTTTTAGAAGAAGGTAAAATACGAGAATTGGCTAAGGAACAAGCAAATCATCAAATTAAAATGTTAAAAAAAATAAATATCAATCTTCATTTGCAAGAGTTACAAGAAAAATTTCAATTTTCTATAAATTCACAAACAATCAATTTTTTAAACGAAAAAAGAATTAACGAATGGAATCCTGAATGGGTGGTTTTTGAATATAATCAAAAAAAATATTTGCTATCTGATTTTTTTGCAGAAATTAAGAAAGAAGATACAGCATGGGAAGAACTTGGTTTCAATGAAGCTCTGAATTTATTAACCCAAGTATTTATAAATTACGAAATTTTAAAACTTTCGCCCTATGCAAAAGAAGCAGAAGAAACCAAACAAGTATTTTTGGATTTAATACAAAAACAAGTATTTACGAATCAATACATTAAAAATCAGTTTGGGCAAATTTCTGTAACAGAAGAAGAGATTCACAAATATTACGAATTGCGAAAGAATAATGAATTTAAATCAGGTAGTAGAGTACTTTCTTTAAAAGAGGTGAGTGAAAAAATCAAAGAAACCCTTTTGGCAGAAAAAAGACAAAAAAAATTAGCGGAGGTTAAAACCGAACTTTTTAAAAAATACGAAGTGAAATTCTATAAAGAAAGATTGAAAGAAGGCAAGATTTAATGAAAAGAGAATTTGAAGAATGGATACAAAAAATCAAAATTTTAGATGGGCAGCAGGATTTTTTAGTTATCTATAAACCAGAGGGTTTGGCTTTTTACGAAGACAATACCCAAGTAGATCTTCTAAAAATAATACGATTTATGGAACAAGAAAAGTTACTACCCGAAGGAGAGAGAATTTTCCCAGTGCACAGATTGGATAAAATCACATCTGGGATTTTACTTTTTGCGAGAGGAAGAAAGGCTGCCAATTTCTTAGGGAATTCTTTTCGATTTCAGAGAATCCAAAAAATTTATTTAGCTTTATCCTATAAAAAGCCAAAAAAAAAGCAAGGTGTAGTCATTGGAGAAATGGTAAAAGATAGAAATAGTAAATGGCGATTGACTTTTTCTATGGAAAATCCAGCAATCACTCTATTTAAGTCTTTTCCTTTAATAACCGAAGATGCAAAATATTTTCGCATTTTTTTATTAAAACCAGTTACTGGAAAAACCCATCAAATTCGAGTTGCAATGAAGAGTTTGGGATCCCCAGTCATAGGAGATCCTCTATATACGCGGCCCAGTTTGGCGAGATTAGAAGATAGAGCATATTTACATGCTTATGGCATCCGATTTGAATACAAGGAAAAAATCTACGAATACATTCAACCACCTTCTACTGGTGGACATTTTCTTTATCAAGATTTTCGAAACTTTATAAAAGAAATAGGAAATCCTTTCTTACAAAATTGGAAATACAAGATTCCTTATACCACCTCCTTAAAAAAAATTCATAAAAACTAAAAAAGAATTGAAAAAAATTTTAATACTGTAAAATCGGTAATACTTTTTATGAAAAAGTATTACTATAAGTTTTTTTTACTAATTGGTTGTTTTTTTATTAGTGGTTTTCCGATTCTTTTTTGTCATGATTTGTGGATAGAAAAAAAGAATCATCAATTTATATTACAATATGGTCATATCTTGTCACATTCAAATTCTGATTTTAACCCTAAGTTTTTAGAATATAAAAAAGAAAATGTAAGGGAAATTCAATGCCTAAAAAATTACCAAATACAAAAAATTACGATTTCTAAAGTTCCTATTTATCTTCCCGAATGTGATATTTTCTTTGTAGAATTTACTACAGGTTTTTGGACACAAACTTTAGAAGGTTTAAAAAATGAACCTCCCGAAAAAATTCCATTAAAAGTTTTAGATGCTTGGGAATCTATAGAATATCTTAAGCAAATCTATAATTGGGAAGAGAATTATCATCAGCTCCAAGGGAATCCTTTAGAAATCACTCCATTAGAAAATCCTTTCTTAAAAAAAGTAGGAGATAAAATAAAAGTACAAGTACTTTATCAAAAAGAACCTATTTCTAATATCCCTATCGCTTATGGAGAAGATATAAGAGGAGTAACAGATAGAGAAGGAAAATTCAGTATTCGATTACAAAAAAAAGGTTATCAAATTATACGAACTACCTTAACTAAAGAAGCTATGGGACCAAGAATCAAAAAGATAATTACAAGCACTTTAATTTTTAGTTTATAAACAAAAGGAGGTTGGTTATGAAGTTTTTTACCTTTGGATTTTTTTTCTTTTTACCTACTTTGCTTTTTAATCACGAGGTTCAAGTAAAGATTTCAAATGTAGAAGCAAAATTAGTTCAAATTTATTTTGGAGATGGCTCTTATTTCGCTAATGAAAAGTGTGAGATTGCTTACTTTGAAAATGGCGAGTTTAAAGCTTTTCAAATAGTCAATACAAATTCTTATGGGGAATTTGTATTTCTTCCAAAAAAATCTGGAAAGTATAAAATCCAATGTTACCGAGCTGATGGACACGGTGTTTACCAAGAAATTGAAATTACAGATGTAAAATATATAAATCATCAAAGTGTTTTAGATTGGAATTATTATTTAAAGTATCTAATAGGTTTTTTTATTATTCTTTTTTTGTTTTTTTTATTAAAAAACTTCAAAAAAAAAGAAAATTTTTTTATAGCATCAATTCTTATTTTTTTTATATTTCCATTGTATAGTCATCATGGGATTGCATCTTTAGGGAATATTGGAATTCGTGGACCAGGTGCTGCTATAGAAACCTCTACACAAGGTATATTGCCAGAAAACCAATGGCTTTATCTTATGAAAATCGATTCAACTCAATTTAGAACATTTACAACTGAAAAAGATGAGGAAATGCTTCAAAATCAATTTTATTTGTATGGCATAGGATATGGCTTTTATTCTTTTTTAAGTATGTACGTATTTGTTCCCTATAACCAAAAAACATTAGAAAATAATAGTTATAATATTAGTGGCTTTGCAGATCCTTTTTTATATTTGGTATTGGGTTTTAAATATGATAAAGAATTTTTATTAAATCCAAGGCAAGAGAATTTAGATGATTTACAAGATTATCATTTTTCTATTTATTTAGGAAATTCTTTATCTACAGGCAATCCAAATATAAAAACACCAGAAGGGGATATAGAACCAGCAATGGCTTTAGGATTTGGGAAGCCAGTTCTTATTTTGGGAGGAACTATCTCCAAATTTTACGAAGCATTTACTTGGAATTATGAATTGTCATATTTAAAATTCCAAGATTATACCTATGCAGATGGAAAAAATGCGAAATTTGGTGATGAGTTTAGAAGCAATATTTCTATGATTTATCGCTTGTATTATGATGTACAAGCGCAAATCCGCTTGGATATCTTTTTAGAGTTAAATTTTTTAAAGATATTACCGGATAAAGAGAAAGGGATTACGAATAAACAAAAAATTATATATTTAGCATCTCAAAATAATTTTTCATTCAATAATGATCTTTTTAAACAAAAATTGGTATTTTCTACTGTTCCACCTTGGGAATACGAAGCTACTATAGAAAATCTAATAACTAACAGTTCAGTACCTTCTTCTAATGAGGTAGATATTTTGGCTTCTTTTAATGGAATCGCAACAAACCCAAGTGGAGGGGATATCTATTATGTGTTACCGGGTTTTCGAATTTATTATAAAAATATGAGTTTTGCTATGGGTTTAAAACTTCCTATACATTTTGTTCCCAATAAAGTGGATTTAAATACACAATATATTCTGGAAACAGCGAAATCTATTATAGAAGAAACTGAACCCAATTATGCTAATGTTTACTGGAACTATAAAGTTTTAGAAGAACATTTATACCAAGGTTCAGAAGGTAAAGAGAAATACAGAATCATTCTTAGCCTATCCTTTTTATTTTAAATTTTATGCATATACCTGATGGATTTCTTTCTCCTGAAACTTATTTGACCCTCTATGCTATCCATACACCTTTATTGGTGTATTCTTTTGGAAAACTCAAAATTCAAAAAAAAGATTTACCACTTATGACAACTTTATCAGGTTTTGCCTATTTAATCACAAGTATACAAATTCCCATTGCAGGAGGTACTTCTATACATTTAACGGGACTGGTAATTTTGACTAAGTTTTTAGGATTATGGAAGACTTATCTCATCTATTCTATTCTATTTTTCATTCAATCTTTATTATTGGGCTTAGGTGGCATTACCAGCATACCATTACTTAGTATAAGTATGGGATGGATAAGTCCTTTTATAATTCTGAATTTAGATCGTATAGTAAACATAAATTTTAGAATTAAAATGATCTTTTTAAACTCTGTTGGAATTTTTTCTTCTATTTTTGTAATTAGTTTTGTTTTGGGCTTACAGCCTTTGATTGCAAACCAAAATGGTAAACCACTTTTCTTTCCTTACCCTTGGGATGTGGTTTTTTTAGCAATGTTTTTAGGACACCTCCCTGTTATGGTGATAGAATCTATCGTATCTATCCTTTTTTTTGAATTTTATGAAAAATATTATAAATATAAATAAAGATCAAGCTCTTTTTCTTTTTTATTTAGTTGTACTGGTTGGTTTTACTTATTTACATAATATTATATTTTTTTTATTATGTTTATTTATTTTATTTTTTTATATTTTTTATTTAAAAAAAGTTTGGTTAAAATTACGTATTTTTAATGTTTTTCTTTTTGCTTTATTTCTAAGTTCTTCTTATGTGTTTTATACTTTTCTTATTACAAACACTTTAGAAATTCATTATTTTTTTTTATTTAATCTTAGAATACTTTCTATTTATTTAATAACTATTTTGGTTTTTGAGAATGTTTCCATTTTTCGAGTTTTTGCATTTTCTGAAAAAATCGTAATTTTTTTAACTCTTGTTTTAAATATAATTCACTCTTACCAAAGATTTTATAAAGAATACTTAGATATTTTAAAAAGTAAAGGGTTTTTTGTTTTATCATTTAAACAAAAATTAAATTTATTGAGTTATCTAATCTTTTTATTTTTTCTAAAGTTAGAAGAAGATTGGAAAGAAATCAGTTGTATAATGGATTCTAGAGGTTATTATTTTTATGAAGAATGATTTGGTAATCTTGAAAGATGTTACTTTTGGTTATAGGAATCATCTTATTTTTGAGCATTTGAATTTATCTATAAAAAAAAATAAGAAAATTAGTATTATGGGAATCAATGGTTCTGGAAAAACTACTCTTTTAAAAATTTTAAATGGATTGTTATTTTTAAAAAAAGGTAAATATATTTTTTTAGAACAAGAAATTACGAAACAAAAACTAAAAAACAAAGAATTCCACTTATGGTTTAGAAAAAACAATGCTCTTTTATTTCAAAATTCTGACTTTATGTTTTTTCATCCCGTAGTATACGATGACTTAGCTTTTTCTCTAAGAATGTGTTCTATAAATGAAAATTTGATTCAAGAGAAAATCTTTTATTGGTCAGATTTATTTCGAATTACAAATCTATTAAAGAAAAATCCTATTTATTTAAGTGGAGGTGAAAGAAAAAAAATTGCTCTTGCTATGATTTTAATACAAGATCCTGAATTGATTCTTTTGGATGAGCCTTTTAATCATTTAGATCCCGTTTATACAGGACATTTGATAGAAATTTTTAATTCCATAAATAAAACGATCTTATTTACTTCTCATAATTTTGAACTATCTTCTGAGATAACCGAGGAATTTTTAATTTTACATCCTAAACACCAAGTAATTTTTTTTGGAAATATAAATCAATTCTTTTCTCGGGAAGATTTAATAAAGAAATCTGAACTCTACCATATCCATTCTCATAAACATAAGAATCTTTTTCATCGACATAAGCACATTCATAATTGGAGATTCTAATCTTCTTTATAAAATAGAATTTTTCTTAATCTTTTGTCGTACAGTGCTTCTATCTTTCGAATTATAGCTTGATTTAAATCTCCATTTGCAGGAACAATAGTTCCAATACCTGTGATTCTATAGATTTCCCCTTCTGTCTTTAACATACCAGTAAAACTTCCTCCTTTACCTACCAATTCTTCGTATAATGTGATACCAGAGGGTGTTTGGATTTGTAAAGAAGGTAAAGTTTCTAACATTTTTAAATCTTTGATATATCCGCCTTCTTTATTTCGTAATTTAAAAATTTCTAAAACAGCTTGTTTTGACATAGAATCAGATAAACTCATTAGAACATGATATCTGGCAGCATTGATATTGATTTTCATAGAATCTGCATCGGAAGGTACATATGCAGTAACATGATTTGCTAGAATCCAATCATCTTTAGTTAACAATGTTTTTTCGTCTTCTGTTAAAAATGCTAGTTCTTTTTGTTGTTCCTCCCATCCTTCGGGTGCTCTGGATTGATAAATCATATCGGGAGTAAATCCTTTTACATACAATATCTCCGGAAGAGAAAATAAAAAATAATTTTTGATTTTTTGAGGAGGTCTTAAAGCATCATAATAACTTTTTTCTGCACCTCTACTTTCAATTGAATCATTTTGATCGATCCAATCGATTAGAGTATCGATATTGTCTAAAGGTATTTTAAAAGAAGTAAAAAGTCTTAAAAAAATATTTCTATAAGTTTCGTCTGGTTTATCATCAATTTTTCTTACAAGATAATTTAGATTTAATTTTCCATCTTCTGGTTGAATACTATATCGAATCAAACATTTAGGTTTACACTCTTCGCCAACTTCTATATCGGGAGGATTTAATGCCAAACCAGTCTGAAACAAATATTCTTCTGGCACCATCTGTATTGCAGCAAGTCCTGCCTGAAATCCGGAAAGTGCCAATAGGTGAGCTCTATAACCTTCTGTTGTGGTTCGAGAAGCTGCATATTCTTCTTGGACATTGTTCCAAAATTTTAAGGCAACTGTTAAAGAAGAAATTCCCATTGCAAATATTAGTAAAATTATGGCAGAACCTTTCGAGACTTTCGTTTTTTTAAGTTTCACAAATTAATGTTTTTTATTTTGCTAGTTTTTATCAAGTTTTTATTAATCTCTTAAAATATTTAAGATTTAAAAAAATGGATTTTCTTTTATGACAAAAATACTTGATTACTACCATGTAAAAAAAAACAAAGAATTTATGCCTTTTAAAATCCAAAATATAAATTTTCAGTTTAACAATTATAAAGAGATGATTTCCTTTGGTTTGAATTCTTTAGATTACTTTTTGGTTCCAGTAGGTGTTGTAGAAAAAGAAAGCAAAAAAGAAATTTATCCTACTAAAATATTACAAACTTTAAATGAACAGTTTTCTATTTTTGATTTGTTTACAAAAGAAAGTTTTACTGCAGAAAAAGATACTAAATTCCTTTTACCAAATTTAAAAATTTCTACTTTCGTATTTTTTGGTGTAGGAGCTTTGGATAAAGAAAAAAACTTAGAGCTTTCTCTTTCTAAAAGTTTGTATTCTACTTTAAAAACAATTACAAAAAAAAGTATAAAAAATATAGGATTAGAAATTTTTAGTTTATTAGAACTTTACGAAGTTCACCATAAGAAATTGAATATGAAATCTCTACTAACAAACCTTTTGATTTCTTTTTCTGATTATACATACCATAGCTTAGAAGCGAAAGAAGTGAATAAAGAAATTGAAAACTTATATATTCTATCAGAACAAGAAATTCCAGAAGAAATAGTTCGGTTTAGCAAATCTGTTATCACTGCAAGAAGTTCTACAATGGACTTGGTAAATATTCCTGCAAATACCAAAACCACAAATACTTTAGTTAACAAGGCAAAACTTTTAGAAAATTTAGGGTTAAAAGTTACAGTAATAGAAGATATAGAATGGATAAGAAAAAATATGCCCTGCTTTTATATTGTATCTAAAGGTTCTTTGAGTTCGGATCCACCCAAATGGATAAAGGTAGAATATTTACCCAGTACAGAAATTAAACAAAAGATAGCTTTAATTGGTAAAAGTGTTATTTTTGATACTGGTGGATATCAAATTAAACCTGATGATTTTATGAATACTATGAAAGCAGATATGACGGGTGGAGCAACAATTTTATCAATAGTTGAAGAAATCAAAAAGTTAAATTTACCTTATTTGCAAATTACTGCTTATTGTCCTGCTACTCCAAATAAAATTGATTCAGATGCAATGCTTCCTGATTCAATCGTAGAATCTGCTTCTGGAAAAAAAATAGAAATTCGTCATACGGATGCAGAAGGAAGATTGACTTTAATAGATGCTCTAACTCTTGCAGAAAAAGATAAAAATGATTTATTTATTGTAATAGCTACTTTAACTGGTGCTGCTGCAAGAGCTGTTGGTCCAAGAATTGCCCTTATGTCTACAATTAATTCGATTAGACAAGAATTCGAAAAAAGTTGTTTAGAAATCAACGAACCTTATCAATCTTTGGAAGTAGAAGAGGATGATTTCGAAGATATAAAAAGCAAGTTGGATGGAGCTGATATTACAAATATAGGTTCAGAAAAATATAGAGGTGCTCAGACTGCTGCAGCTTTTGTGTTTAGTGGTTTGAGTTCTTTGGATAAGCCGGTTTTGCATTTAGATATAGCAGGTGGAGATATGACAAAAGAAGAAAAAGCAACTGGGATTACAATCAAAGGAATCCTTAATTTTTTATGGAATTTATCCAAAAAATACTAACGCACAAAAATTATGCAATTATTGTTTCATTGAAGTGTTTCTCTTTACAAAATTTGTAATTTAATCAAAAAATTTCACTTTTTTTGCTTAACGATTTGTTATTAATTTGACGAGAAAAGGAATTGCTATTTTTTGGAATTATCAACATTTCGTGCCACAAGTTCGGTACAAATGTTTTCGCATGAACACTCTTCCTTTCCCCCAGCATCCCCCCTGGGGGTTTTTTTACCTTATAAGGTTTTGCGTAAAAGGTCTTATAAACCAATATTCTTTTTCTGTGGGGTATAATAGAAAAAAATATTTATAAATTCTACTTAGTTTATTTTCTAATGGGAAATTTTGGTTGTCATAAAATTTTTCAATAAAATTAAGAAGAATGTAGGGAGAATCTATTTGGATATACATTATACCTGCATTATCTGTAAAATTGGTTTCTATATGAATTTCTTCTGGTTCTAAGAAAGGATTATGAAATTTTTTTTTCTTTATGGTCTTAATAAACAAACCACTTAGAGAATCATCCTGGGTTATCCAAATTGTTTTATTCGGGTTGGATAAATAATTTTTGTATTTTAACAATAGGGGTAAGTGAGAATTGAAAACACTGGAATAGAAATTGTCTTTTGAAATTTTGGATTCTAACTTGTAATTTTGGTGATAATAAAATTCCTTTCTACTTGTTTTAAATTCTAAAGGATTGATAACAAAAATACTATTTTCTCTATAAAAAAAGGGATGGTACTTATGGATTCCATCGAACCAATAGTAAGTGAATTTATCTTTATTTTGAATCTTTGTATATAACTTAGTATAATTTTCAAGCAATTCTTCTAAATCAATAGTTTGTTTAGTAAAATAGGTGGATTCGTAGAAAAACCTATATAAAGTTTTTCTAAGAGAATCTGCAGGTAGATCATCTTTCATACATTCCCTAAGTTTACATATATAGAAATTAGAATTCCATTCAATTATATTAATCCATTCTTCTTTTGGATTTAGATTCGATTGGATTTCTTGAATTTTATTTTTATATTGTTTACTTTTTTGCTCTCTTAAAAAGGCAAAATTTTGAAAGTTTTCGTAATCTTTTTCTTTTAAAAATCTCATTAAAAATATGTCATAGAGGTTTCTATGGTATTTTTCAGGGATTTTATTCCAAGATATGTCTTTAAAAATTGCATACAAGTTTTCTTTAGGTTCGTTGATTATTTTGATTATAAGGTCTATTAAATCTATTAAATTTCTTTTATCTTTTGAAAATTCTAAAAGTAAAGTGTCTTGAATTTTATAATTCATTCCTTTTAGAAAAATTAAGGGGTATAGGATGTCTTGTATATCTCTTTGGATTTCTTGTATATTTTTTATGCAATGATAGTTTTTGGAAAAATATTGATAAAATTCAAAAGCAAGATTGTAATCGTTATTTTGAACATATTTTTCTATTACTTTGGAAAGATATAGATTTCCTTTTAAGCAAGAGGTTGTATAAAAATTTTCTAATAAATATAATAAATTATTTTTTGCAATTTGGTTTGTATCGTAAGGTAGAGAATCCAAGAGAAATTTAAACAATAGTTTCTTTTCTAAATCCTCTAAAGAAGAACAGTCGTTTTTTTTGCAAACTATGTTTTCTAAAGGAAAATAGAAACTATTGAATTTTTCTTTTAAAGTAGAATAGAATAAAAAGCGCATAGTTTGTTTTTCTTCCTGATTTTGTAAGATATGGAAAATAGATTCAAATTTTTTCGAAAAGATACGAGAAACCATTATATCAGAATTGCTTTCGAAATCTGGGACTGTATTTGTTTTTTCTAATAAATAAAGGCTTAAGTTGCTTTTAAATTTTAGATCTTCCCAGTTGTGTTTTTTAGATAAATCCAAAACCAGTCTGTAAGAACTGTGGTTGTATAAAAACTCAAGAATAGTCTTCATTAAGCTGGTTTCGTATAGATTGCTACTAAGAATGGATTCTATGGATATCCAATTGGGATTGGTTTTTTGTAGTTCTTCAAGTAAGTACAATGTATTTTGAATTTTCGTTGAGGGATAGTTGGGGAATTCTTTTAATAATACATTGAAAAATTCTTTTGCTTTTACTAAATGGATTTTAGAATATGCGAGAATGATTTTTGTATAAAAAAACAATAGATCTGTTTTATTATTTTTTTCTTTTAGATGCTTCCATAAAAGATTCAAATAATATTCACTCTTAGGATGGGAAGTTTCGATTAAAGTACTAATTATATAAATTGCTTTTTTGGTTTCTGGAAAAATAGAATAAGAGTTTAGAAACATCTCTAATGCTTTTTTGGGATCTTTTGAATACATTGTCAATCCTTCGTTAAAGTATTTATTGGAGAGTTCTGAAATATAACTTTTTAAATTTTCCCTTTGGATTAGAATTGACCCCCATAGAAAATGATTGTTATCCTCAAAACTTGCTACACCAAAATGGCTATAAAAATCATAAAGAATCCAATTAATAGAAAAAATATCAATATTGCTTGCATTGTACAAATTGTTTTTGTTATTTTCTGATTTTATTAATTTTACTTTTGAAAAGTTTGGTTTTTTTAGAAAATATTTTACAATTCCTTCCTCTCGATTTGATAAAAGTAAAACCAATGGCAAAATTTCTTGTTTTTTTAAAGTCCAGTCTTCAGAAAGAAAATCCATGTGCTGATTAAAATAATTTTTATTTTTGATAAAATTGATCTTTTCAGGGGAGTCGATAACAACGGGAGAGTTATCTAAAATACTGTTTCGTAAAGCGAAGTGGTAATCTTTCCACTGAGAAAAAATTTCATTCAATTTATAGATATAGATATTTCTATCGGGAATTACTACAAATTCTTTATTTTGGATACATGGATCCAAATGATTATCTTTTGCTAAAAAATACCGTATTTGTTTTTTATATACAGATATACAATGGATTTGGTTATCGTATAAAAATAAATATAAATATTGTAGGTTAGGGTTGATTTGATTAAAATAGAAAGAGTCGAAGATCAAATAATCTTTAAATTCTGGAAGTTCTTTAGTGAATTCTTTTTTATACTGTTCAATTTCGAAGATTAGTTTTTTTAGTTCTTCCCTCTCTTGTCGGGAGCTCTTTTTTTCAAATTGTTTTTTGGTTTCCTTTTCTTTGGTTTCTTTAAGTAATCGAATTTTGGATTGGATTTCTGAGAATAAAATATCTATGGTTTTATTTTCAAATCCTATAGGAAGAGAAAAAAATAAATTCTGTAGAACTAAAAATCTATACTTTTCTTTGGTATCTAAGATCATTTTATAATCTTTTTCGTTAATCAAACAATATATATATTTTTCTACTAAACTTTCGTATTGTAGAGGAACTTCTAAAAAATATATAGAAGATTCTAATGCATCCAGTGCGAATTTATAAAATTTTTTAGCTTCGTTGCAATTTTTCTTTAGATAAAAATAATCTCCTTTGATTTGGTATAGTTCAATAGTTTCTAATGGCAAAGCAAAATCTTGGATCTCTAAATGTACAAGTTCCCATTCTTTTAAGAAACTATCAAGGTAGGATGTGGGACTTAAAATTAAAAGGGTTTTTAAATAGTTGATATAACCTCTAAAATAGATAAGATTTTTTGAACTTTCATTACTAAAATTTTCAATAAATTTTTTAAATTTAGCCTGAATTTCTTTTGGGTGAGTTGGATTTTTTGGATCAATAAGCAATCTGTAAAAGCTTACAAGAGAATCTAATAAGTAAAACTCTCTCAGTTCCCTTTCCACTTGCTCTAAGAGAATTTGCAAGTCCAATTCTTTAAACTTATAATTGGGATTTTCTGTAGTTTTGATTTTTATATATTGTTCTTTTTTAAGTTTAAAATAGTTTTCTTTAAATTTAATAAGTTCTTTATTAAGTTTATCGATGTTTTCTATTAAATTTTGATTCTCTTCTTTTTTAAGATTTTTTAATTTTTCTTCTATTTCGTAAAATACTACAGAAAACATATTTTTTAAATTAATAGAATAATCATCGATTAAATTGTTTTTTAAAGAAAATTGGTAGGCATTATAAAATGCTTCTAATGATTTCTTGTAGTTCTTTAAGTTAAAATAAATCACTCCTTCTTGATTCAATAAACTAACGTAAGATTCCTTCCCTAATATAACATCTAAATCTTTTTTTTTGATGACTTCTTTTTTTCGTTCTATCATTTCTAATGTGCTAAGATAATCGTTTTGATTTTTGAATGTTTTTTGCAAGATACCCAAAGAAAGGGAATAACTTCTTAAAGAAGAAATTTCTCTTGGAATTTTGCTTTCTCCTATAACTGCAAAATCTTCATTAAAATTTATAAATAATCCTAATAGTCTGCCTCCTACGGTTTGGGGTAAAAATTCATCATCATTGCGCGATAATCCAATTGATTCTATTTCTTTTAATGCCAAATTGGCATAGTAAAAAGCTAGTTGGTAATCTTTATTGTTTAAGAAGCTTAAGGATAAAAAATTATAAACATTGTATTTTTTGATTTCATGATTCGATTCTAAATATTGCAATGCTTCTTTTAAATCCAAGCTTGCCAAATAAAATTCTTTTTGATAAAATCTGCAAAGAGATTTTAAAATTAAAATACTTACAATTTGAGTTTCATATTTTGATAATTCGTCTTTTAAAGTCCTACTTTGGTTTTCCCTTGCGTTTTTAGAAAGGGCAATGTTTATTTTTCTTTTTTCTTTTTCGTAATGTTCAAAGATTTTGTTCTGCACTTTATCTAAGAGTTTTATAGCTTCGCCATAATTTCCTTCGTAATAGTTTGATTTTGCGTAGTAGTAGTAAAACAAGGTTTTTTCTAAATAGTTGCCATTGGATTCTAAACTAGGTTCTATTTGATTCAAATATTCAATGGTTTTTTTATAATTAAAAATTTTATAATAATTTAAAGCTAAACTAAGATACATTTCTTTTGAGATTTTTTGATGAAATGACTTTTTTATCTTTAAAGTGCTTTCTAACAACAAGAGATTGGTTTCGTATAATCTTTTGGGGAAAAACTGATTGTATAGAACTCTAAAAAATATTCCATCGGTTAGTTTCTTTGGTTTTCTTTTGGTTAAAAATCTTAAAAGTCTATCTAAATAACCAGGAGGGTTTAATATACTTTTTTCTCTTCTTGTGTCGATATAACTATACAAATAAGTTAAAAGTAAAATTGCATCTTCGTAGGTTGGGTCTATAGACAATATATAGAGCAATTGGTTTTCGGCTTCTTTTAAATCTAATAAAATATTTTTTTTTCTTCTTATTAGTTCGTCATTAGAAATAGAAAAACCTTTAAGAAATAAATTATCATAAAATTTTTCTCTTTCGATTGATTTTTGTATTAATGTATAAGCATGTCCATAGAGTACAGAAAATTCTAAGTTCTCTTGAGCCAATTTCCCTGCAACTTCTCTATATCCGTATAAAAGATCATTAAATATGACTCCGTCAAATGGATCTTTCTCGACTAATAAATTGGTTAATTCTTCTTTTGTGATTAAAAGAGCTTTTCTCTCTTGCCAATCTATAGAATAATTGAATCTCTCTACTGCAAGATCTACTTTTAGTCTATGATAATAGTTAGACCACTTTTGATGAAAATCTAAAAAAATCCCAGCAAGATTTACGTTAATAAACAATATATTGATTAAATTTGCATAAGCATAACTAGAAAGATACATTAATTGATTTGCCTCAAAGACCAATTCTGGAGGAATTTTTTTTTCATTATTGGCTAAATAAGGAGTTACACTTTTACATAAGTTTTCGTATCGAATCTCGTATTCCAGATAGTTGTAATCATCTATTAGTTTTCCTGCTAATGAGTTTGGAGAACAAAAATCTTTAAGATTGTCCGCATCAATTGAAGTAATTTCCACTAAATTTAAGTCTAAGATTGGGGTTCTGTCTAATAAAGAAAATCTTTCTTTTAAGTTTTCGTAAATACTTATCGCTGCTTTTCTGTACTTCCTTACAAATTGATTGGAGGCTTCGATGATGCTTTGTATCTCTTCTTTGTCTAGTTCGATGCCCAAATTTCGTTTGTAAGAATTTATGAATTCATTTCTTGCGGAAAGCAATTCTCTTTCTAAATTTAATTTTTTTAATATATCAATTTTTAATTTTAATGTTTTTAGCTTTAATAATCTTAAGTATTCTTTAAAATGATTGCGGATAGAATCTTCTATAGAATTGATTTGTTGTAATGATAAATTAAGTTCTCCTGCCAGATAATATTTTTCTGCTTTTATGTATAACGAATAATATTTTAAAAAGTCGAATTGCAAATTTTTGGATAACACTTCCAATTCATCGATGCTTTTTTTTTCAAATTCTTTCTCGATTTCTTTAATCAAAATGAAAAGATTTTTGGAATTACCTTCAATTGCTGTATAAAGATACTTTTCTTGCCATTTCTTTCTATCTTCTCTTTCTTTTTGTAAATGGTATAAAAAAATATAAGAAGATACTTTGCTAAATAATAGAAAATCCTTAGAGACTTGATTCAAATAGTTGATGGAGATATTTTTATCAATATTCCAAAAAATCTGTCCTAACCGATAGTAAAAATAATCCTTTTGGTAAGGATCTTCTTTGGAAAGAAGCTTTTCGTAATTCTGAATTTTTGTAAAAGAAATTTCTTTTTCCTTTTCTATTTTTCTAAGGAAGAAACCTATCTCTATAAAAGGATTTTCTTTTTTTCTTAGTTCATAGAATTCTTTAAAATACAATAATTTACTTTCATCTTGATTCTTTTTCAAAAAAGAAAGAAGTTCATAAAAAACTTCTCCTTCAATATACAAGAAATTTTTATCCTCAGAAAAGTATTCAAAGATCTTTTGTAGGGATAGAAAATATAAAGGTGTATTTTCTAAATTTTTAGAATATTCTAATTGTTCAAAAGGATTTTCTTTTTTTGGAATGTTACCCTCGTAAGTAGTTAAAAAGATATCTTTTTCTTGGTAAATATCCGATATGTAAACAATATTGTCTTTAAAAAACAAGGAGGTATCGTAATGATAAACCATTTTATTATCGTTTGTGATTTGTGAAATTAGATTTCCTTCTAAGTCTAAAGATATTAGGTTCCCTTGATCGAATTCATCTAAAATAGAATTTCTGTTTGTATCTTTGGTAATATGGATAGCAAAGATTTTCGTCAAGTTGAAATTCAATTTTGGTTTGATTACAATTCCTTTTAGTTCCCAAAATTTGGCTTTTGGTTTAAGAATTTTAAATTCATTGTTATTGAAATTGAGAATTCCTATTTGTGAAGTTATGTTTTGATTTTCAATCAAATTAAAAATTAAAAAATTTTTATTTAAATAAGGATAAAAAATTTCTTGATTAAATAGAATTTCGGGTTTTCCTTGAGGTTTACCATTTTTGAGTGGTACTTTCCAAAGAAAGAATTTGTTTGTACATCGATTGGAAATATAAAATAAAAATTTTCCATCATCGGAAATTAAAGGGAATAATTCTGGAAACTTTCCTTTACATTCAAAAAGATTTGATTTTTCAAAATAAGATTCGATATAGGAAGATATATTTAGAGAAAAATTCCAATAATTATAAGTTTCTCTTTTGTTTATATAAAGATCAAAAATTTCTTTTGGCTTTAAAGAAACTATATAAATATCTTTTCTTAGGTCCTGCTCGTTGGATTCGTAAGCTAAAAGATATTCAGTTTTATTGATTTTTTTTAGAATTGGATTGGTCTGTTCAGTTGGGTGTTCAATAATTTTTAATTTTAGAACTGTTTTTAAATCCCTTAAATAAATATCAAAATTACCATCCGAATTTGAAGAATATACTAAAAATCCATCGTCTGTTAAAGAAAAATCCCTTTCTTCTCCGGGCTGTACAATTATTGGGAATGAGTCTAAAGATTTTGTCTTGCTATAATTTTCAAAGATTTTTTCGTAATGGAATTCTGGAATTTTCTTTATGGGAGGGGTATAGCAATTTAAAATTAAAACAAAAAGTATTGAAATTTCTAAAAAATATAAATTATTTATACCAACCTTGTTTTTCATCATATCTCCAGCCCATATATTGGAAAGTATTGTTATATTCATCTAAAAATTGATTGGCTAAAGCTTCTTCTTTGGATTTAAGGTATTCATAAATTTTGTTTTTAGAATTATTTACTATTTCTATTAAAGGATTTACAATTTCTAAATGTTTCTTTTCTGTAGAAATCCTATATTTCTCAGGAAGGATTAAAAAATCACCATTTTTATGGATTCCTATATAATTTTTTTTTATATAAAATTCAAGAGTACTTTTATAAAGTAAGATTGTTTCCCATTCGAATCGGATTGCTTCTTCGTTTTTGAGGAGTTCAGAACTAAAAGGAAAGGAATAACTTGGAGACAAAACAATCCAACCATCAGGAACCAACTCTGTTTTTTCTCCTAAAATTTGTCTTTCTAATACAGTTTTTTCTGTTGTAAGGGTAATAGGGGGTATATCTACAGAAATACAACTTTTATCAAATATCCAACTAAGCAAGGGATTTTCGAGAGGGTTAATTGTTTGTCTAACGGTGGCACATTGCTCAAAAAGGATTGTAAAAATAATGATGAAAAATAATTTACAGCTTTTGTTCATATTATCTTTACCTCGTCGTTTTGATTTCTTCTTGGCTTCTTTTTAAAAATTCAGCTAAGGGTATTCTTTCTTCTCGTATTTCTTCGCTTTCTGGCTTAATGAGTTTAGATAACGAAAAAAAACCTCGGTCTTGTACTCTTAAGTTGGAATAAACCAAACCACTTTTCAACTCTAAATTTATATTTTTTATGGATAAGGTATTGTTTACTGTCATAGCAATTAAAGAAGGAGCAATAATTCTTACAATAAACCCTGCGAAATCTTTGCTTATTTGATAAATCGAAAGTTTTACATTCATATTTCGAATTGGATCTGAAAAATTAACAGCTTGAATGGTAATCAAAGAACTAACAATGCCCTTATACATACCTTCTGATTTGGGAAATAAAGAATTTAAGTCAAAATTGATTAAATAAAATTTGCCTTCTAATTCAAAATTTTTTAAATCTAAGTCACTTAAATTAAAATAAAAGTTTTTAAGAATAATCTCTCCATTTTTTCTATTGTCCAAATAAGAAAATAGTTCCATATAAGGAATCCATAAAATATTATTTTTAAATTCAACTACACCTTCTATTGCATTTTTATCTTTACTTCCCAACAGATAGAACCCCTTAGAAAAATATAAATTATCTAAACTATAATTTGAGAGCACACCTTGAATCAAAAAATTTGGTTTAGGTAAAGATAGAATTTCTTTAGATTGATAAGTTACAAAAGTTTTTTGGGATAAAAAAAATGTAAAAGGCAAATTCAAATTTGCATTTAAAATTTCATAATAAGTGCACAAGTTTTGATCTTCTTTGTCGCAATCTAATTTATATTTTGTGCTTAAATTTTGTAAATGTAAATTTCCATTTATGGATTTTTCATTGATAGAAACCTCTAAAAAAGTTTTTCCTTTTAAATATAGATTCTTATAAATTTCTAAATATTGTGGATTTTGGTATTGGAAAAAAAGTTTTAAGTTAGGTATCCATTTTGATTTCTTCTCTAAATTTCCTTTTAAGTTTACTAATAGGGAATTATGAAGTCCTTGAATTGCTATCTGATCAATTTCTAAGGAAGAGGTACTTTGTTGTAGTTTGGCTTTGATTTTTATGGGATCTTGATAAAGAGAAGGAAGGAGTAGATTTAAATCTACAAAATAAAAATTTTTATTTCCCAATGTCAGTTCTGAATTTCCCTTTAAAGAAATTCCCTTTTCTAAAATATTTTTGTAGGGATAAAGGGTTTCTTTTAGATTATTGGGTATATGTTCGTAAAGATTGTTATAATCAATCAATAAATTCTGAACACTAATTGAATAACGACTCAAATTCTTTTCGAAGTGTAAATTTGTGTTCCCGATAATTTCCAAAAAAGAAAAATTTGTATTTTTCTTTTTTAAAGAAAAGTTTTGGATTTGAATTTCTAAATTTGTAGAATTGTTTAAGGATACTTTTCCATTAGCTCCAGATAAAGATTCTTCAACAAATTGCAAATGCAATTTGGTTTTTAAAAATGTGGTAAAGGGTTTCGAAAAATAATTATCCAAAGAAAACTGAGTATTGGAAATAGAAGTTTCTACTTGGAATTGAATATCTGTTAAATCTAAATTTGCGATCATAGAGGCATTTCCATTGAAACTTCCTTTTAAGTCTGGTTCTAAAAACATGCCTAAATCCAATTGATTTATATTGAGATCCAAAAAAATGGCTTTATCAATCACACCCTTCAGGCGAATCAAAGAATTATTGTAATTAAAAGATAGATTTTCCAGATTCAGATTCTCTATAAAACCAAAGGCTAAATTTTTTTCTATATTTGGATTTTCCGTATCGTTATCGTACAAAAAAGAAAAAGTTTTTTTAAAATTAAAAATTCCTTCTAAGTTCAAATTTAGATTACTGATTCTATGCTTATCATATTGTAAAAAATCAGACCCTAAAAGGATTCTACCCTTTAACTCCGACAACTTTCCTTTAAAACTGAATTCTCTAAAAGATAAATTTCCCGTTAAAAAGATTGGATTTTCTGTAAGGAGATTCAGGATTTTCCCATAATCTTCCAAAGAAAAATTTAGATTCTTTTCTTTTTGCTGTTCAAGTTCTAAGTAGTAATCGTCTTCAAGTTTTTTTATTTTTCCCTTTAAGTTCCATAGATATCCGAAATTGTTTTTTAAAGAAATCTCCTGAATTAAGTATTCGTTTTGTTCACTCTTATAGTCTATTTTCCATACAAATTCTGTAATTAGAGAGTAGGTTTGGTTATTTTTAGAAAAAGTTAATTGGTTTGAATTGAGTATGATTTCTGAAATGAATTTTGAATTTTCTTCGGCAGCTTTATAAAATTTTATAAAGAGAATAGGGGTTCCGGAAATCATTTCATTTTTTCTATAGGTTATAAAAAAATTTTTTTTTGGATTGATATAAAATAAAAAATCTTCAAAGATGTTTCCAATTTCTGTATTTAGGGGAATTTTTGATAGAGTTTTTGTTACAAAACCAGTATAAAAGGATAAATCTTTAATTTCTAAAAATTCCAATTCTATTTTTTTTTGATTCAAAATTTGTTCTTTTTTGTAGGTAAATTCCAAGTTTTTTATGTTGAGATAAAAATAAAATTTAAGTGGCAAAAAAGTTTCTATAGCATCGCCTACTGGTTCTTCTTTTTTTTCTTCTTGTTTTTCACTTTTGGGGATCAAACTTTCGAAATTCCATTTTCCATTTTTTTCTATTAAAAAAATTTTAGGTTCTTCTAAAGAAATTTCACGAATACCTATATGACCTAAAAAAAAACCAAATAGAAAATAATCCAATTTGAATTTTTTCGCTAAGAAAATGGGTTCCTCAGAAATTTTGTCGATGATCTTTATATTTTCTATTTCAAAACCAGAAAGAACGCTACTTTTTTTTATATTTAACTGTATATCTAAATTCTCACAGTTCTTTAAGAAATTTGAAATCCAAAAATTCAGAAAAAGAGGAGACATTAAAATTTGATAGAATAAAATAACAAATCCAAGAAATGTTAAAAAAAAAATTTTTCTTTTCGAGAGTTTGCGTGTATCTTTTAAAAACACAGTGCCAACTTAAAGCTTTTGGAAAAGATAGTCAATTTTTTTATTAACCAATTTTATTAAAAATAAAATAAAAAAAGTTATAAAAGAAATTAAAAAAAGAATTTTGTATCCCTCTTTATAAGAAAACAAATGTAAAACATGTCCATAAACGAAATTCCCTAAGATAGAACCTAAAGATAAAGAAACAACCATAAATAAACCAAAAGCAGTTCCAAAATATTTTTCTGGAAATTTTTTATGAAAGAAATATATACTTCCTGCCATATATCCCGTAAAATGAATTCCGTGGAGAAATTGAGTTAAAAGTATCCACTGAGAATCGAAGTATAAAGAATTAAAGTACATCAAAAAAAATCTCAAAAAACCAGAAAATAAAGATAAAAGAAAGATTGTTTTCAGTCCATAACGGAATATGAATTTTTGGCTATAAAAAAAAAATGGAATTTCAAGTAAAACAGCTAAAATCCATCCTAAATATACAAAAGGCATTCCTCCCAGTAATTGGAAATATCTTCCTAAGTAAAAATCAATAATCTGGTAAGCAAAATAATAAAAAAAAGAAATAACAAAAAATGTATAGATCTTTTGTTCTTTTATAATTCCTAGTACTTCTTTAAAAAAATATTGGGATTCCGATTGCCTTTTTTCTGGTAGAATTGCAATACATAAAAGTAAAGTAAATAAATGTGCGTAAGAACTTAATTTTCCTCCTCTACTGGTAATGATTTCTAATGGTGGTGTTTGGGTAAAGTAAAAGGTTTCTAAAAGAAACATAAAAATTTGAATCATCAAAAAACCTAAGGTGCCTGCTGAGCGACTTATAGAAAAGCCAAGATAATGAATCTTTTCCAAAGCTGCTATTTGTAAAATTTGGATTAAAGCAGCAAATAAAAAACGAACTAGCCCAGAAACAATTAAAATAACCCAAAAAGGTTGATGATAATCAAACAAAAGATTCTGAAGAGGAAATAAAAAAAAACTCAATAGAATTCCATAGATTCTTAATTTTTTGGTTTTGTCCGAAATCCATCCACTTAAAAAGTATCCGAGGGGATAAGCCAATTGGCCACTTAAGAAAATATAATGAGAGTCTTCTTGAAATCTATGTAATATATAAGGACTTAAAGAAACAAAATAAGCACCTAATCCCATATAAGTGGTTAGATATAAAATAAAATACAAAAATTGTTGTTTTTTTTCTATGTTTATTGATAGATTTATCAAATTCATATTGACCTAAAAATCAATTTTAAAAGTCTGGATAGGGACATTTTTTTTTAATGGATTGATTTAACTATGAAAATTCAAACAAAAATTACAGAAATGTTAGGAATCGATTTTCCAATCTTAGGTGCTCCGATGTTTTTAATCTCTTACCCCGACTTAGTAATTGCAGTAAGTGAAGCGGGTGGGATAGGGTGCTTCCCTGCTTTGAATTATAGAAATATCGAACAATTGAAACAAGGATTAACAGAAATTCGAAGTCGAACCAAAAAACCAATAGGTGTAAATTTAATCTTACATAAAGAACATAATCCCAATTGGGCAGAACAATTTGAAGTCTGTTTGGAATTTAAAGTAGAATTGATTATAACGAGTTTAGGATCCCCTAGGAGCATTATAAGCGAAGCAAAATCAACAGGAGCAAAAGTATTTTGTGATGTGACTACTTTGCGTCATGCACAATTGGTTGCGAAGGCTGGTGCAGATGCTTTGATTGCTGTATGCCATGGAGCGGGAGGGCATGCGGGGACCATTTCCCCTTATGTTTTGATACCACAGCTAAAAGAAGAAACAGGACTACCTGTGATTGCAGCTGGTGCTATTACATCTGCCAAACAAATGGTAGCATCTTTTGCTTTGGGTGCCGATGGAGTTTACATTGGTACTAGGCTAATTGCAACTCCCGAATCCAAAGCAAGCAATGAGTACAAACAAATGATTTTGGAGTCTACAGCTGAAGATTTAGTTTATACTGCAGAAGTAAGTGGTATTCCCGCAAATTGGCTTAAAAAAAGTTTAGAAAGAGCTAAAATTTCTAAACCAGCGAAGATTTCTGATATTATGAACGATACCCAAATAGAAAGAGAATACAAAAGATGGAAAGATATTTGGTCAGCAGGGCAAGGAATCACTCAGATTAAAACTATAAAACCTGCTAAAGAAATTATACAAGACATTGTAAAAGAATATAAAACTATTTTAGCAAGTCTTCCTGTTATAGAAGACTAATGGTTTTTTTTCTTAAATAAATTCATCTATGAAAATTGGTTCTGGTTCTAAAAGTATATTTGTTTTTTTGTAAACCGTTTTTTGTATTTTTTTTATAAATTCTTTTAAATTTTTTAGGTTGCCATCTATATTGATAATACACAAGTTATGTTTCGGAGAAATTAAAAATCCGTTCTCGTAATGTCCTTTGGGAAATCCAGAGAATTCTAAAAGCCAAGCAGCAGAAATTTTATAATGTTTGTTTTCTTTAAAAAAAGGGATTTTTAATTCAGAGTTATCAGAATCGATTTTTTCTTTGAATTTCAAAAATTCTTCTTCTGTAAGAATAGGATTGATAAAAAAAGAACCTAAATTTTTAGAGTGTTCATCATTTTTTTCTAAAATCATTCCTTTATTTCTTCGAATTTGGTATATGCAATACCTTAAAATTAGAAAATGGAAAAGAGTTTTCGAAATGGTTCCTTGTAATGTGTTTTGAATCTTTTTTTGAATTTCTTTGAGTTTTTGAGTATCTTTTAGAAGTTTATTAAAATATTCTTTTACTTCCTTGTAATGAATTTCTTTTTTTGCTTTATTTAACCTTAGGTGAACTTTATAAATATAGTATTGATTTAAGTGTCTTTTAAAGAAACTCTTACGATAACCAAATTCGCATTCATCATTATAAAATGTTTTTTTTTTTAAAGTTTTTAGATCAAAAGTCTCTACTTTTATTAAGAAGTTTTTGATTTCTTCTCCGTATGCACCAACATTTTGGATTGGAGTGGATCCAATTTTTCCTGGGATTCCCGAAAGGACTTCTAAACCTGGAATTTCATGAACCAATAAAAAATAAACAAAAGAATCCCAATGAATTCCACTATCTACGATGCATTCTATCGAAAGATTTTTTTTGTTTTGTTTTATTGCATTGATCAAATTTTCGTCTCTTGTTATCGGATAAAACTCTTGATAATCTTGTTGGGTGGGGAGTGTATAAGAAAATCTTGTGTTGTTAATTTGTATTTGTAGTTGATTCGTAGTAGGATGTAATATGACTCCTTCCCAATATTCATTGATTACCGTATTGCTCCCTTCTCCTAATATAAAATATTTTAAGTTCTTTTGTTTTATGAATTCGAGAGCTTGAATTATATCTTCTTCCTTAGAAAGTTCTATCCAATATTTTGTGGTACCGTTCATTCGAAAAGTAGTTCTATCTTTTAAAGAAAAATTTGATTTAATTTCCATTCTTTTTTTTAATATTTTGGTATATTTTTTCAAGAATTTGTAGAGAAGCTTTTGTATCTTTATAATTTTCTTTATATATTTCTATAACTTTTTGAAATCTGGAGATGAATTTATCAATACTTCTATGCAAAGAAATTTCTGCTGATACCTCTAAATGTCTTGCTAAGTTTACTATACTAAATAAAACATCTCCTAATTCCAATTCAATTGGACTTTGATTTTTTTCTTCTTTAAGGAGTTCTTGTTCTAATTCCTCGATTTCCTTTTTTATAGAATCAAAAATTTCTTTTATATGAGAATTGTTGTTTGTTCTTTGCCAATCGAACCCTTCTAAACTTGCTTTGGTTTGAATTTTTTGAGCTCTTAGCAAAGCAGGTAAAAATTCCGTATTTTCCCCAAATTTTTTTTGCTTAAAACTTTCCCAATTTTTCAATACATCTTTAGTTGTTTTTACATTCGTATGGCTAAAAATATGTGGATGTCTTTGGATTAGTTTTTCGATACTGGAATTATAGATTGAATTTAAATCAAAATAATTAAGCTCTTCGCATATTAGAATTAAAAAATGGACTAAAAACAGTATATCTCCTAACTCTTCCTTTAAAACAGAAATTCTTTTAGATACGTCTTTTTCTTGAATTCCTTGGATGACTTCGTATGCTTCTTCAAGTAAAGATTGTTGCAAGCTTTCTAAGGTTTGTTCTTTATCCCAAGGGCAGTATTTTCTTAGAATTTGGGTTAGGGTATATAACTTTTCCAATGGATGGTTCTTTTTATATAAGTCTTGGATTTCTTTTTCTTGATCTTGGTTCATAATGATTTTTTCCCTTTATGGTTATATAGTTTAGGTAATTACCCGATTCAATTTGTTTCAATCCAAAGATTTTTTGATTATACCAATAGATCCAACAAGGTATGGAAGGCTTTATGTTTTCTTTCAAATTATCAATACTATCTTTTTCTGTTAAACTTTGAAAGGAATCAAAAATATAGGTTTTTGTTAATTTTCTTTTAAATAAAGATTCTCTTGGATAATTAATATTAAAATCTTCGTAGTCATCCAATTCAAAAAATAATATTTCTGGAATTTTATAAATTTCTCCAAAAATTAAAGAATGTTTGTGAGGTATTCCTGCAGGATAAGATCCGACATCATACAATTTTCCTCGAACAACCCCTTTTCCTAAAAATTCCCCTTCCTTTTGCATTTTTAAAAATATTGAGTGTTGAAAAAAAGAAAGTAAGGTGCCATAAACAAAAACATTTTCCATAATTCTAAGTATCCATTTCGCTTAGTAAAAAGCGAATCGCAGAAAGGGAAAAACCAATAATGTTTAAATAGTCCCCAACAATCGAATCTATTAAAATAGCTCCTTCTTCTTGAATTCCATAGCCTCCTGCTTTATCCGTAAATTGATTCTTAGAAAGATAGGTTTTGATTTCCAATGGACTTAGTTTTCGAAAAGTTACCAAACTCATTACTTCTTTAGTTATAATTTTTTTTTCTTTGTTTAAGATGCAGTGGGAGGTAAGTACTGTATGAGTTTTGCCAGATAAAAAAGATAGCATCTGAAAGGCTTCTTCTTCTGTTGTGGGTTTTGTAAAAAAGTATTGGTTGTAGTAAACAAAAGTGTCTGCAGAAATTACGATAAAGTTTTTTTGTTCTTGTTTTAAAATTTCCCAAGCCAATAAAGCTTTTTGTATTGCTAAATTCGAGCAGATTTCATGAATCAAATCTTTATGTTGGGTAGTTTTAACCTCCCAGTAAATGTCTTTTTTGTTGATAGAGGTTAAATTTTCTAAAAAGGAATCTTCGTTAAATTGGGGTTCAATTGTATGGAATTTTAGTCCCCAACTTTCTAAAATCCATTTTCTTCGAGAAGATTGGGAAGCTAAAAAAATTTCTGTAGATCTTTCCTGAAAGTGTTTGTTCCAGTATTCAGAATTTTTAAAAATCATTTCGTTAGAATCCTGAATTCTATTTTCTGACATCATTCTCTTTTTTTTTTGTTTTTTTATTTGGTCAAATCTTTACTTTTGTTGGTTTTATCATTATAAAAATTCTACTCGGTTTCTGCCTTTTTCTTTAGCTAAATATAAAGCTTGATCTACTCTTTCCAATATTAAATTTAAATTATCCGTAGATCGAAACTGGGTTACTCCAATACTTACGGTCATTGGAGGTAATTTAGGATGCTTTTCGAAATGAAGCTTTACTAAATTTCTAATTTTTTCAGCGAATTCAATGAGTTGTTCTTTTGTGTTTTCTGTGGAAAGAATTAGGAATTCTTCACCACCCCAACGAGCAAAAAAATCAGCTTTACGTATGTTTTGCTTTACGAGAGAAGCAAATTCTTTTAAAACTTCGTCTCCTATTAAGTGGCCATAAGTGTCGTTAATTTTTTTAAAATGATCTAAATCTAACATAACAAGACTAAATGGGTTTAATTCTTTGTATCGCAAATGCTTTTCCATGTGAAATTCTAAGATGGTATGAAAGTGGTGTCTATTATAAATTTTTGTTAAAAAATCCATTGTTGCCAATTCTTTTAACTCTTCTTTTTGTTTTTCGAGTACGGTAATATCATAAAAAAAAATGATTTTTAAATTGGGATGCAAAGATAAATTGTGGATATTGATACTAAATATATGATTTTCTTTAGTAGAATTTTTTTGGATGATTACTTTTCTTTGTTCGTGAGAAAGACTTTCTGCTATTTGTAACCAATCTTTAGAGTTTTTTATAAATCCTTCTTTTTCTATAAAAAATTCACATATGCATTTGTGCTTTTGTTTAAACTCAGACAAGCTAGAAAAACCTATAAATTGTAAACCATAATGGTTGAGTGCGTGTAGTTCTTTCCCATCAGTGATGATTAATATAATATCTAAGGCATTTAAAATGATTTCTATTAGTTCAGCTTGTCTATTAATTTTTTCTTGGTAAATATGGATTTCTTTTATATTTTCTATCGTACTTAATAATTCTGGTATTTGGATTGGTTTTGAAATAAATCTATATACACCTATAGAAATGGCATCTTTCAAAAATTCTTTTTCATCATGGGCAGAAAGGATAATCGCATAAAAATGATTTTTGATTTTTTTTAACTCGCGGATCATAGTTAAACCATCCATTTCCGGCATACTTATATCGGAAATTACAATTAAAGGATCCCATTCTTTAAATTTTTGAATTCCTTCTAAACCATTTTCTGCAAGGTAAATATTTTTATAGTGGTATTGTAAAATATTTTTTAAATATTCTCTAGAAACTTTACTATCTTCTACAATCAGGATAGAAAAATCTTCTGGTACTTCTAAAAATTTTGGATCGATTTGCATAAGTTAGCTAAATTTTATATTAAAACAAGCCCCTCTTTCTGGCCCAAGAATTTCACTATAATAGATATCTCCTTTTATTTTATTCAAAATTCGTTTGGTAATATAAAGTCCCAAACCGCTTCCTTCTGATTTTTTAGTACTAACGTAAGGCATAAACAACTTTTTTTGAATTTCTTTTGGAATTCCTCCTCCATTATCTGATATTTTTATGATTTTTTTATCAGGGTAAATTTCTATAGAGATTTTTCCTTGAAAATCCTTTTTTCTTTTTTGAATTTCTAATAGGGCATCTTTAGAATTGTTTATAAGATTTATAATACATTGTTTAAATAAGTTTGGATTTCCGAAAATTATAAAATCTTCTTTACTTACATTTATAGAAATTTGGTTTTGCTCCAATGGATATTTTAAAATTTGAATTACTTTTAGGATTTCTTCTCGGATAGAAAAAGATATGTTCTCTTCGGAGTCTTTATAAAAATCGCGAAAATTTTGCAAGGTTTGGTTTAAAAAATTGACTTGTTCCAAAATATCATTTGCCAAAGAGACAAGTTGGTCTTTGTGAGTTTCTACATCATTGTATATTTCTTTTAAATAAAATGCCATCAATTGAATGGACTGTAAAGGTTGTTTCCATTGATGAGCAATGGCTGCAAGGCTTTCTCCAATAGCAGCGAATCGAGATTGATGGAGTAAAAATTCTTCTTGTTCTTTTTTTTCTAACTCAACTTTTTTTTTATCTGTTATGTCTTGTAACAAAACCAAAAAGTCTACTTGTTCATAGTTTTCTAAATCTTGGAAGGGTATAACCATAAGAAAAAAATATTTATTATTATTTTTAAGTTTTACTTCGTAAGAATTTTTCTTTAGCTGAAATATATTTTGAGTGTTGAATCCAAATGGAAATTCAAAATTTTCTAAGAAATTCCTTTGCAGTGCTTTTTCTTCCAATGGCTTTAATAATTGGATCAACTTTTGGTTGTATTCAATCAAATGATTGTTTTGAAGGATCCCAATTCCTAAAAAGTTTTGTTCAAATAAAAGTTGGTATTTTTTTAGTATTTTTACTCTTTCCTGAATTTGCTTTTCTAAGTAAGTTCTCTAAATTTACATGCAATCGCTTTAAATTTTCTTGAGTTTGGATTTTTTCACTTATATCATGAACAATAGAAAATAACAAAGTTTTTCCAGACAACAAAGGAATTGGTGAGGAATAAACTTCTACATCTTTTATGGTAGAATCTGCTAATTTGTGTTTAAACAAAAAAAAGTTTTGTTTTTTTGATTTCACTTGTTGAATTTTGAAATAGATTTCTTCGCTTGACAAAGTGTTGAGATCTTGTATAAACATTTTCTGAAATTCTTCTTTTGTGTAGCCATAAAATTTACAAGCGGATTCATTGGCATTTAGAATTTTTCCGTCTGCGGAATCAATAACAAGCATTACTGCTGAATGTTTTTCAAACAAATTATAATAAAGTTCTAATTTATATTCCAAATCTCTTTCGTATAAGTATTCTTTTGTAATATCTACCAAAAATCCATAATAGGAATTGGGAATACCATTTGTGTAGGTACATATTGTGTAGTCTTGCACCCAAATTTCTTCTTTATTTTTTTTTAAAATTCGATAGGGTTTATGCTTCCATCTTTTGAGTTGATTTTGGTAAGAATTTTGGTATACTTCTTCTTGAACTCTTGGTAAATCATCGGGATGAACAATATCCTTATAGACAATTTTGCTTTCTATCCATTCTTCTTGTGAATACCCCGTTAGCTCTTCTACACTTTTTGTTACGAAAGCAACTTTCCAATCTACGGTAGGCAGCCAATGAAAGACAACAATGGGTCCTTCAAAAAACAATTCTTCGATTAGTTCCCAATTTTGATTCATATTAAAATATTCTAATTGTTTTTATATTAGTAAATTCACGTAGTCCTTCTTTAGATAGTTCTCTACCATGTCCAGAATTTTTAACACCACCAAATGGCAAAGAAGGATCTGATTTGACTAAAGAATTTACGAACACATTTCCTGCAACAATTTCGGGTATGATTTTTTTTGCCAAATTTAAATCTTCTGTCCATAAGGAAGCACCCAAGCCAAAAGGGGTATCATTTGCTAAATCGATTGCTTTTTGCAGGTTGGGGACTCTGTAAATACTTGCCACTGGTCCAAAAGCTTCTTCGAAATACAATTTCATTGTAGGATTCAAATTTTCTAAAATAGTTACTTCGTAAAAATAACCTTTTGGAATTTTTGCTTTTTTACCACCTAAAAGAACTTTAGCATTTTTTTGTATCGCGTCTTGTACTAATAAATCTAAATTTTCTAACAAATCTTTTCTTGCGATGGGTCCCATTCTTGTGGTTTCTTTTAGAGGTTCTCCCAGAGAATGGGCATAGAGTTTCATTTCTTCTAAATAAATTTCCATAAAAGAATTATAAATAGAATCTAGTATTATGAATCGCTTTGCTGCAATACAACTTTGTCCAGAATTTTGGCATCTGGCTAAAGCTGCTGTTTTCGCAGCATTCTCTATATTAGCTGAATCTAAGACAATAAAAGCATCGGAACCTCCCAATTCCATTACAGTTTTTTTTAGATATTTTCCAGCAATTTGTGCAACCAATTTACCTGTAGAGACACTTCCCGTTACAGAAACTCCTTGTATTTCTGGGCTTGACAAAATGATTTCAGTAATTTCTTGGGTTCTTTCTTTTTCGATGAGAATTCCATCAAAAATACCTTCTAAACCCGCTTCATAAAAAATTTTTTTTATAGTCAAAGCACACTGAGATACATTAGGAGAATGCTTTAATAATAAACAATTCCCAGCCATCATAGCAGGGATAGAACATCGAAACACTTGCCAAAAAGGAAAGTTCCAAGGCATAATGGCATAAACAATTCCTAAAGGTTCGTATTCTATCCAAGCTTCTTTATGAGAATTCGTCCAATGAGTTCTATCTTCTGGTCTTAAAAATTCTTCTGATTTTTTATAGTAATAATCACACAATAAAGCACATTTTTCGATTTCTGCTTTTGCTTCGGTAATGGGTTTTCCCATTTCCAAAGTGATGATTTTAGCATATTCTTCTTTATTTTGTCTTAAAAGAGTTGAAATTTTCGGCAATACTTGAATTCTTTGAGAGATTTTTGTTTTTTTCCATTTGGGAAAATTTTGACTCAGTTTTTCTATGGTATCCATTACATCCTTATTGGAATGGGCATTGAATTCAAAAATGATTTCTTCTGTAGCAGGATTGATGCTATATAGTTTCATACATTCAAAAAAAATTATAAAACTTTCCCATCAATTAGAATTAGACTAAATTTTTTTAAAGAATTTTATATTTTTTTTAAAACGAAAAAAGATTGCTTGTTCTATGAATTGTTTTATGTTGCCATAAAAATTTTAAATTAAAGGAGAAAAATATGAAGATAGAAAAAATAAAACTTTTCTTTGGTTTTGTTTTAGGGATGATAGCTGTTGGGCACGTATATTCTGCCCCATACGGTATGGCAGGTTGTGGTTTGGGTTCTTTAATTATTAAGCAAAATAATTTCTTACAAATTTTTGCAGCAACAACCAATGGGACATCAGGTAATCAAACATTTGGGATTACTACAGGAACTTCCAATTGTACACCTGATTCCAAAGCCTACCAAGAAAAACAACAAGAGATCTTTGTAACTGTAAATTTTGAAAGTTTAGAAAACGAGTTGGCTTCTGGAACAGGGGAAAAAGTTTTTGCTTTAGCCCAAATGCTCAATTGTGATGTAAATACTTTTTCTAAGATTGCAAGAGAAAATTATAAAGATCTATTTACCAAAAATACAACTCCTTCCGAGTTGTTATCAAAAATTAAATCTTATACTTCTAAATCTTGTGTAAAAGAAATATAAATTAATGAAGTTCCAGATAGGGATTGTTTTCTTTTTTGCAATTCCAATCTGGACTCTTGAATTCACTAGATACCAATTCAAAATACCAGAAGAAAAAAAACCTTTTTTAGAGTCATTGTTGCTCCTTTTGGATAAGAAGGAATATTATAATCATCCTAAATGGTTGAAATTAATCCATTACGAAATTACAATAAGTGGATGGGAGAGCCAAGTAGATTCTTTGGATTTTTTTTTATCTCGATTCGATCCAAAAAAAAATTTCCCAGAAGGCAAAAAAAATCCACGAATTGAATGGTTGGCAACCATAGAATCATTTTTTATAGAAGAAACATGGTTTAATAATAAAGAACTTCATCCTATTTGTGCTTTTCCAGCAAGAAGAAAATTCATAGAAGAAATTTTAAAAACATTTTCTATTGATTTAGAAAAAGAACTCCCCCCCGTAGACTGTAAAAATTATCAACTTTTTTTTAATGAGTTCAAAGCAAAATCTTTATCTTTAGTTTTTGCAAGTTATTATTTGGGTGCTCCCGCATCTATATTTGGGCATACTTTTATAAAGATCAATTCTTACGAAAGAGATGAAATTTTAGACTATTCCATAAATTATGCTGCAAATCCAGAAGATTTAGATCCCTTTCGTTATGCAATTTATGGTTTGTTTGGTGGCTATTATGGTTATTATTCTGTAATGCCATATTATATAAAAATCAAAGAATACAATGACATAGAAAGTCGAGATTTATGGGAATATGAATTGGATTTAAAAGAAGATCAAATAGATTGGATTTTAAAACATAACTGGGAACTTGCAAATTTTAGTTATTCTGATTATTTTTTTGCTACGGAAAATTGTTCTTATAAACTTTTGGTTTTACTGCAAGTTGGTTTGGAAAATATAAACTATATAGAAGATTTAAAAGGTTTTGTCATCCCATCTGAGACAGTAAAAAAAATTAAAGAACAGAATTTAATAAAAAAAAGAATTTATCGCCCTTCTATTAAAAGTCAAATCCTTCAAAGATACAGCTTAATGAACGAATACGAAAAAAAATATTTTGAATTGATTCTACAAAAGCATCTTTTGCCTATGGAAATTCAGAAAAAGAATTTTAATTTTTTATTTGTTTATGATACTTCGTTATTGTATTTTAAATACAAAAAAATTCAATCCAAACTAGATTCAAAGGAGGAAGAATTTTATGAACAACTGCTATTAGAAAGGACTCAATATCCTATAGACGAACATATGTATAAATTCCATAGTCCTTCTGGACCCCCAGAAGAAAGTCATGAGCCTTCTCAAATTCGAATTGAGTATGGAACAATACAAAAATTGAATTCCACTTCTTTTTTAATCGATTTGAATTGGCGTTATCTTTATCATGATTTTTTTAATAGGGAATGGGGATTGCCTAAGAATAGTGAATTGGAAAATTTTTATTTCAACTTTCGTTATGAATCTAAAGAAAAAAAAATTTATTTAGAACAATTCAAACTTATGAATCTTTATTCTCTAAATCCTATAAATTTTCTTTTTTTTCTTTTTTCTTATCATGTGGAAATAGGATATAAAAACCTCTACCAAGAAGCAAAACCATTCAGTCTTATCAATTTTTTACTCTATAGAAATATTTTTGACGAAGTACAATCTTTTTATTTGATTACTTTTAAAAAAGAACCGTATTTTATAAAGGATTTAAAAATTTATTCAATGAGTTATTGGATTAGCACTGGCGGTTTAACTTTTGAACTGAAAAATTTAAATTTTAGTGTTTTGGGTGGTATGGAGATTAATCAAAAGAATTTTTCTCCTATTTTAGAAAATTTATATTTATACAAGTACAAAGGAGTTCACCTTGTAATAAAATTAATCTATAATGCTAAAGAAGAGCAATTTTTCAATAGTATGGGAGTGGGTTATAATGAATTTAAAAATTTTGAGATTCGCCTTTTATATGAGTTTCAGAAATTTACTCAAATTTATAAATTTAGTATTTCTTATTTATTTTAGCAATTGTTTCAATTTGTTTTATCATCCTTCGAAAGTTGACTATTATTCTCCTAAAAAAGTCAAGATTTCTTACGAAGATATTTATTTTAAAACGCAAGACGGGATCCTCCTAAATGCATATTATATTCCAGTAAGCAATAAAACAAAAGAAAGGAAAAATCTATTGATTGTATACTTTCATGGAAATGCTCAGAATATTTCTGCTCACTATCTAAGTGTCTACTGGTTAACAAAATTTGGCTACGATCTTCTTGTATGGGATTATCGGGGTTTTGGAAATTCCGAAGGAGAAGTTCATCACAAAAAAAATTTCGAAGATATGCAAGAAATGATAGAGTTTTCTATAAGTTTTAAAAAAGAGAATAAAATAATTTTATGGGGGCAAAGTTTGGGAGGAGCTTTATTGATTACAAGTTTTGCAAATTCTAAATTTAAAGAACATTCAGATATTCTTATGCTTATAATCGATGGAACTTTTGATCAATATTCAAAAATTATTGATTATCATTCTGATTTATTTTGTTTAATCCCTTTTCGCGTATTTGTAAAAAATCTATACCAAGATTCCTATTCACCAATCCATTATATTGATCAAATCCATAAACCAATAATTTTTATTTATGGAAGCCAAGATTTTATTGTTCCATGGGAGATGGGGTATAATTTATTTCTTAAAGCAAACACTCCAAAAGTCTTTTTACTAGTCGATAGGGGAGGGCATTCCAATTGGACTCATTTTGGAACTTCGCCTACTTCAAAAAAAATTTTAGAAATTTTAACTTTTATAGAATCTTATTCAAAGAATACAAAAGAATTTATAACCTTACCTTTTATTGAATAATTTTTTGACTCATTTTTGTTCCCTCCAAAAAATAGTAGACGGCTTTTTCGGAATCTATAGTTTCTATAAAAAAATCAGCAATACTAAAAAAATCCTTAGAAACAATGGTTATATTTTTAAAGATTCGGTTTCCCTTTTCTAAATAAAAAATATGTGAAAAATGGTTATTCAAAATAAAAATTTCATAGAAACCTTCTTCTAAAACTAAAACTACAAACTCTCCTGTACTAAGAGAAAACTCTTTTAATAAATTCTTTTTTTTATCTTTAAAATGCTTTTCGTACTTCCAAATTTGGATATCCACTTTATAAAGAGAAAGGGTAGGATTAAAACTTCTCAATACATATAGCAATCCAAAATTTTTTTCTGGTTTTAGGAGCTTTTCGAATTTTTGGGAAGATAAACAAGAAAATACAAAAAATAAAAGAATCCATTGAATATTCATACCCTAAACTCTTTTTAAAAATCGTTAAAATTTGATTCGAAATTCAATCCCAGAAGTTTTTTCAATAAAATCCGTATTAAAGTAAAGATTTCTTAATTGTTGGTAAAAAATTCTAATTTTATAATTATTGTATCGTATTGCACTTGTATATGATCCTGTTATATTTGCTAAATAAATTCCAATTCCTACCAATAGAAAGGCACTAGAAACAATATGTGGTTTTTGAGACTCTTTCTCTAAAGAGTACATATACAAACCACCACCTAAAAAAATCACATTCCAAAAAAAAGAAAAGATTCCATCCATATAATGGTTTGTATAAAAATAACCAGCGCCGGGCAAAATTCCTGAAAGAATCCCTGCAAGGATGGGCTTTTTCAATGTAAAATTCTTATCAAAATCTTCGATTTCTTGTAGGATTTCTTTTGTTATGGTTTTTACTTCTTCTGTTGTAGATTCTTTGTAAAGATTTTGATAATATATTTTTGCCAAATTGTGGTTTTCCTCGAAATAGATACTACCAAAAACCAACTTTGCATATTCCTTTTTTGTAGGTTCTATATGGGAATTTTGTATTTTATATATTTTCGAGAAAGCTATAGGATAGTATCCGAATCGAAAACTTCCGTATAAAGAAATGTAGTTATAAAGAAAATCCTCTGAATTTAGTTCTATCAGTTCTTTGAGATGTGCTTCTTGAATTTTATAGTTTTTTTCTTTTAAACGTATATAATTTAAAAGCAATTTCGAATACAGTTCGGATTCAAAATCGAGAGTTTGTTTTGCTATTTCGTAAAAAATAATGGATTGATCATATTGTCTTTTTTGGTAATACATATCTCCTATTGTAAGAATTTCATCTTTAAATTTTTTTGGTAAAGATTCCGAAAAAGAAATTTTAGGAAGTAGCATGAATAAAATCAACAAAAATATAATGAAATTCATAACTCTTGAAACACTTTTCCCATTAACTCTTTCATATTTTTGATTATCATAGGTTCAGAGATTTTTTCTATGATAGTATCTAAATCTTTATCAGAATAAAGATAAAATTTGAGTTCTATAGGTTTAGATTCTAAGTCCTCAGGTATAGCAATTTCGAGGTTTTTTAATTTTATTAAAGATTCAATTCTCTTTTTTAAAAAATAAGATTCTTTTTTTCTTTGGTAATATTTAGGATACCTTAGGTTTTTAACATTTTCTCTAAGGATTTCTTGAGTTTCTATAGTAATTTCGTTTTTTTCTTTTTTTTCTAAAACATATTCATAATTTTTTTTCGAAACATAAATTTGTTGATCGTATTTTAAATCGTATAAATCCATGATAATTTCCTTTAGAAGATTTCTTTTTATGGGAATGATTTCTAAAATCTTAAGCCATAAAGTTTGGATCTCTGTGTCCAATCTGTCCCATAATCGGATAATTTGTATAGAGAACTCGTACATTTCATAGAGGAGTTCTGAATTTTTGCGAAAGGACTTCCATTCTTCCCAATCACTTCTTGTTTTGTAGTTGTCTTTCCAATTTTTTGTAAGAAAAAAACCAGTAGGTTCTATTTCTTTTAAAAAAAAATCCCACCACTTTGCAATTTTAATAAGATTCAGATTATAAAATAATTTTATAAAATTCCAAAACTCTTCTTTAGCAAAATCTTCTTTATCTACAAAAACACTGAATTTGGATTTACTATCTCCAAATAAGAGGAATTCTTGGTTCAAAATTACATCAGGGAAGAATGGTCCTATGGGCTTTAGAGGTAAAAAATAATCTTTTTTAAAGTCTGTAACTTTTTTTTCTTTGATTTCCATAAATTCCTTTTTTTATGTTTTCGATGTAAACATAGAAGAAAAGTCGAGAATCCATGAACATATTAATTTGCGGATATGGTTTTACAACACAATTTTTGGCAAACAATTTTGATTCATTCAATTATAAAATTTTAACACAAAAAGAAGATATACCAGAAGACTTAAAATTTCAACAAAATTCAAAATTTTTACCAGAAATTGTAATTGATTCTATACCTCCTATTTTTAAAGAAAATGAAATGATCAATCCCATTTACAAAGAAATTTTATTGGATTTGTATACTAAAAAAAAATTTGTATATACTCACATTAGCTCTACTTCTGTATATCCGGATGAGAATGCAACTTATACAGAAGAATCCGAGATTCCCTATTTTACTGAAAAAGGAAAACTTCGCTGGGAATTAGAAGAAAAAATTTTAAATGTTTTTCCTTATGCTTTGATAGTCCGAGCAGGGGGAATTTATGGTAGAGAAAGAAATCTGTTGTTGTCTTTAAAAAAAGGAAATTCTCAATCTTTATTTCGGGTTAATAAAATTGTTTATAGGATTCATGTATATGATTTGTGTCAGATCTTACTTAAAGCTTCTATTAAAATTTGGGATTCAGGAATCGAAACCTCTATTTTTAGAGGATACAAAAGAAAAAATTTAATTCTTGCCATAGAACCTAAAAATACATACCTTCAAGAGGTTTTGGAATATTTAAAAGCAAATTTTCAAATAGAAATCAGTAAGAGTTTGGAATCTACGAAAACAACGCGAATCTTAAAAAGTCTTTATTCTAAAGATCTTATTGATTTTAAGTATCCAGACATCTTTTCCTTTTTTAATGAATTTTCAGAATGATTTTTTTGCTTGAATCAATAAACCATTTAAATAAGTATGATTTTAAATTTTTTAGAGTTAAAGAAAATGAACCAATTCATATCGAATTTTGTTTCTATTTATTCGGAAGCTCAAAAAAACAACTTTTTTTATTTTACTATAATTTTTTTTTTAATTTCTGTTATACCCATTCTTTTTAAAAGAATGAATTTGCCTTTTGTGTTTGGCTTTATTCTTTTTGGAATGGTTCTGGGTCCTCATGGTTTAGCTTTGATTGAAAGAACACCAGTAATTGAGTTTTTTTCTAAGATTGGACTCTTATATATTATGTTTTTGGCGGGTTTAGAATTGGATTTTCGAGAGTTCCAGAAAAATAAGCATAAAAGCATTGTGTTTGGTAGTTTGACTTTTTGGGTTCCTTTATTTATAGCTTTCTTTTTGTGTTATAAGATTTTGCATTTTGATTTTCTTGCCAGTCTGATGGTTTCCATAATGTTTTCTACTCATACATTACTTGCGTATCCTATCGTAAGCAAATATAATTTGGTTAAAAGAGAAGAAGTTGCAATAACTGTAGGAGGAACCATCATTACGGACACTTTAGTGCTTTTGTTGTTTATATTTATAGTGAACCATTCAAAGGGTAAGTTGGATTATGAGTTTACCTTGCAATTTTTATTGATTTTTGCTATATTTTACATGATTATGTTTTATTTGATACCAAAAATCTCAAGTTGGTTTTTCCAGAAAATAGAAAGTGAAAAATACATTCAATTGGCATATGTATTTAGTGTTATTTTTTTCTCGGTTTATTTGGCAGAAATTTCTTATTTAGAACCTATAATAGGGGCTTTTGCTGCGGGTTTAGCTTTAAATCGTATGATACCCAATACATCTTTGTTAATGCAAAGGATTGATTTGATTGGTAATGCTATTTTTATACCTATTTTTATGATTTTTGTTGGAATGGTGATAGATGTAAATCTACTTTTTAAGGATATTCAAACTTTAAAAATTGCCTTGATACTTTCTTTTGGTGCTATATTAAGTAAAGGGGTTGCATCTTACATTTTAAAACTTTTTTATCCTTTTAATTGGAAACAAGTAAATTTAATTTTTGGGTTAAGTAGTGCTCATGCTGCAGCAACTTTGGCAGTGATTTTAGTAGGTTATGAACTGAACCTCGTAGACGAATACATTTTGAATGGAACCATCATTTTGATCATGTTTACTTCTTTGTTTTCTTCTCTTTTAACGGAGCATACAAGTAAAAAAATACTTTTGGAAGAAGAAAAAGAAATAGAAAAAATTAAGGAATTGGATACCCAAGAAACTATTTTAATTCCAGTAGTGAATTTAGAAACAATGCATAGGCTCATTGAATTGTCGCTGTTAATGGTTCCTCCGAATTCTTCGAATTCTTTAAATATTCTGACGGTAGTACCCAATGACGAATTGGCAGAATCCAATATTTTAAACACAAAATCAAAAATAGAAAATTTTCTTATGAATAATTCACCTGAAAGTATAAACAAATTTAATATAATTACAGCTATTGACCAAAATCCTGTAAGTGGAATTGCTATTAAAGCAAAAGAGATTATGGCAGAAATGGTTGTTTTGGGTTGGCCAAGTCGAACAAATATATTAGAGAAATTTTTTGCTGGAGAAAAATTACAAAATATGATTCATACCATCTATAAAAATATTTTTATATGTAATTTAGAAAATCCGATTACTTGGAATCATAGAATTATGTTTTTTTTGGGTGAATATAGTGAGAAGGAACCTGGTTTTGAATTTGTATTTAGAAAAATAACTTTACTCTGTAAAAAATTGTCAATACCTATGTACATTTTATGCAATCAAAATACACAAAATGCTGTACAAGAATTCTTAAAAAATTTCAAAAACAAAATAGAAATCCATTTTATTTCTTTTTTATGGAAAGATTTCGAGGATTTAGATTTGGTTTTGAATAATGTACGTTTAGAAGATTTGGTAATATTTTTATGTTCAAGAAAAGGTTATGTATCTTACATAAATGCGTATGATTCTATTTTTGAAAAATTGAATAAATATTTAAAAAATAATAACAAAATTGTCATTTATCCACAACAAAGAATTTTAGAAAAAGTGATTCTTTAAAAAAAGTTTAAAAATTTTTATTTTTAGAATGAATCTCAATATAAACAAAAAAAATGCCAGTAAATTTTTTTTTCTTGCTTATATTTATAAAATATTTAAGATAAAAAATTATTAAATACTTAATTAGCCATTGGAGGAATTATGGAAATATCAAGGAAAAGCTTTTTAAAGCTTTTGGGTATTGCAGGAAGCTCAGCAGTATTAGGTTCTTTAAAAAATAAGCAATTGTTTGCTTTTACTGAACCCTTTAAACATGAAAATCCTTTAAAGGGATATCCCAACCGAGAATGGGAAAAGCACTATAGAAATCTTTTTGATTATGATTCTACATTTCATTTCTTATGTGCACCGAATGACACTCATAATTGTTTGTTAAAGGTATATGTTAAAAATGGAATTGCTGTTAGAATTGGTCCTTCTTTTGGTTATGGAAAAGCAACAGATATCTATGGAAATAAGACATCTCATAGATGGGATCCAAGGTGTTGCCAGAAAGGTCTTGCTTTGATTCGAAGATTTTATGGGGATAGAAGAGTCAAAGAACCTATGATTCGAAAAGGATTTTATGAATGGTATAAGCAAGATTTTCCAAGAGATTCAGAAACAGGAAAGCCGCCGGAAAATTTCTTTAGAAGAGGACAGGACGATTGGATTAAAATTACATGGGAAGAAGCCTTTGCAATTACTGCAAAAACTTTAGAAAATGTTGTAAAGACTTATTCAGGAGAATCAGGTAAAGAGTACTTATCAAAGCAAGGTTATGATCCAGAAATGATAGAGGCAATGAAAGGTGCAGGAACTCAAACCCTAAAATTCAGAGGCGGAATGGCAGCTCTGGGTGCTACTCGAATCTTTGCACAATACAGATTAGCCAATATGATGGCTTTATTGGATGCAAAAGTTCGAAATGTAGATCCTGCTAAGGCAGTAGGGGCAAGAGGTTGGGACAATTATAGCTGGCATACAGATTTACCTCCCGGTCATCCAATGGTTACTGGGCAGCAGACGAATGATTTTGATTTAATGAATGCAGAATATGGTAAGTTGTTAGTGGTTTGGGGGATGAATTGGTTAACCACAAAAATGCCCGATTCCCATTGGTTAACAGAAGCAAGATTGAAAGGTTCAAAAGTGATTGTAATTTCTGCAGAATATAGTGCGACTATGAACAAAGCGGATTTAGGACTTGTGGTAAGACCTGGAACAACTCCTGCATTGATTTTAGGAATTTGCTATCAATTTCTAAAAAATAAAACCTATAGTGAGGAATTTGTTAAGCGATATACAGATATGCCCTATTTAGTTCGAATGGATACTTTGCAAATTCTTCGTGCCAATGATATAGATAAAAATTACAAATTGGCTGAATTAAAAGAAAACATTGTAGTCTTAAAAGAAGGGGAAAAACCACCGAAACCTACTTTACAATTTGGTCCCATTGTGGCGGAAAGCTTAAGAAAAGAATGGGGTGATTATGTGGTTTGGGATCGAGACACAAATTCTCCTATCATAGTCAATCGAGATCAATATGGCAATCAATTTACCATAAATGCGAGTTTGGAAGGTACTTATAAAATTAAGCTTGCCGATGGAAAAGAAGTCGAAGTACGCCCTATTTTTGATCTTATAAAAGAGTACATCCTCAATAATTTTGATTTAAATACGGTTTCTGAAATCACTTGGGCACCAAAAGAAGGAATTTTGGAAATCTATAATGAATTAACCAAAAATAAGGGTCAAACTTTATTCTTTTTTGGTATGGGACCTAATCAATTTTTTAATAATGATCTAAAAGATAGAACTGCTTTTTTGCTTTGTGCTTTAACGGAAAATATTGGTAAGCCGGGTGCCAATATAGGAAGTTTTGCAGGGAATTACCGTGGAGCCATATTTAGTGGTTTGCCAACTTGGATTTTTGAAGATCCTTTTCAGATTACTACCGAGGAAGAAAAACCTGTAAATATAAAAGCCTATTGGACGGGAGAATCTGTTCATTATTTTAATCATGGAGAATCCATTTTGCGAGTGGGAAAGGAAAGAATCACAGGAAAAACTCATATACCTACACCTACAAAGTTTATTCATGTAACCAATAGCAATTCTCTAATTGGAAATATCAAAGGACATTTTGATTTAATTATGAATACCCTAAAAAAAGTAGAATTCTTAGCTATCAATGAATGGTGGTGGACCCCTTCCTGTGAATATGCTGATATTGTTTTCCCTGTAGATAGTTGGGCTGAGTTTAAACATGTAGATGCAACCATTTCTGTTACCAATCCTTTTCTGTATATATATCCAAGGACATCTTTCCCAAGAATTTATAATTCAAAATCTGATATAGAAGTGGCAGCTGGTATTGCAGAAGCTTTAGCAAAATTGACTGGAGATGAACGATTCAAAACCTATTGGAAATTTGTTTATGAAGATAAAACCCATGTGTATTTACAAAGAATTTTTGATAATAGCAATTCTTTAAAAGGCTACAATGTATTGGATTTAGAGAAAAAAGCAAAAGAAGGAATTCCAGCTTTGGTGATGACAAGAACAAGCACGAAATCAACAGGATGGGAACAAGTAGTCGAAAATAAACCATTTTATACGAAATCTGGTAGATTGGAATTTTACCGCGAAGAAAAAGAATTTATCGATTCTGGAGAAAATTTACCTGTTTATAGAGAACCTATTGATTCTACCTTTTATGAACCCAACACAATTGTTGCCAAAAGTCATATTGCAATAAAACCCAAGACACCAGATCAATATGGGGTTGATATCAATAATCTAGACGGAGAAATTCGACAAGGAAGAAATGTTGTTAAGTCTTGGGAACAACTTAAAAATACAAAACATCCTTTACTCAATAAAGGGTATCGATTTGTTTTTCATACACCCAAATATAGGCATGGGGTTCATACATTTGGACATGATACTGATATTATATCCATTTGGTTTGGTCCTTTTGGAGATATGTACCGAAGGGATAAAAGAAAACCTTATGTATCCGAAGCGTATATAGATATCAATCCTCTTGATGCGAGAGAATTGGGACTAAACGATGGTGATTATGTTTACGTAGATGCAGATCCGCACGATAGACCTTTTAAGGGATGGCAGAATCGTAATAAAGATTATCAAGTTGCAAGACTCTTATGTAGAGTTCGATTCTATAATGGTACACCAAGAGGTATTACAAGAATGTGGCATAATATGTCTCCAGCAACTTATGGAACTGTTTTAGGGCAAAAAACCAATCCCAAAGGTTTAGCTATTAACGAGAAAACAGGATACATTTCTTTATTTAGAAGTGGTTCTCATCAGAGTTGTACGAGAGGTTACATTAAACCCACCCATATGACAGATTCTTTAGTAAGAAAAAATTTAATTGGTCAAGTTATAGGCAAAGGTTTTGCACCTGATGTACATTGTCCAACGGGTGCACCAAGAGAATCCTTTGTTAAAATTACGAAAGCAGAGGCTGGTGGTATAGAAGGAAAAACTGCTTGGGAAGTAACAAAAAAGGGAATTCGTCCAACTTATGAATCCCCCTTATTCAAAAAATACTTACAAGGAAATTTTATAAGTTAAAATTTATAAAAAAAATATAAAGGAGTTTTTATGTCTAAAGTAAACAATTGGCAAATTAATAGAGAAATGGAATATCCATACGAAGAAAATAGGCCCAATAAACAAGTAGCGTATATTTTTGATACCAATAAGTGTATAGCTTGCCAAACCTGTTCTGTTGCTTGCAAAACAACTTGGACATCTGGCAAAGGTCAAGAAGAAATGTTTTGGAATAATGTAGAAACAAAACCTTATGGATCCTATCCTATTGCTTGGGATCTAAAAATTTTGGAATTGCTTGGGGAACAAAAATGGAATAAGGATCAATATGTAGGAAAAACAATATACGAGGCAACCCCAATGGGAGAGAGAGTTCTTGGTTTTCTACCAGAAAGCGAGGATTATATAAGCCCTAATATAGGAGAAGACGAGATCTCTTCAATAGTAGAAAAAGGAGCTTTCTTTAAAAATGTTCACTCTGCTTGGATGTTTTATTTAGCAAGAATTTGTAACCATTGTACATATCCTGCTTGTTTAGCTGCTTGTCCAAGAAAGGCTATTTACAAAAGAGACGAAGACGGTGTAGTACTGATTGATCAGACCCGCTGTAGAGGATACAAAGAATGTGTTCGAGCTTGTCCCTACAAAAAGACATTTTATAATATAGTAACAAGAACCTCAGAAAAGTGTATTGCTTGTTATCCTCTACTGGAAAGGGGAGAACAACCAAGATGCGTTCAAACTTGTATAGGTAAAATTCGCCTTCAGGGTTGGCTTTCTAAACCCGATTCTATTGATGAGGATAATCCTATAGATTATATTGTCTATGTAAAAAAAGTTGCTTTGCCCTTGTATCCTCAATTTGGTTTAGAACCCAATGTATATTACATTCCTCCTATTCATGTTCCCGAGAAATTTTTAAAACAAATGTTTGGTCCAAATGTTAAACAAGCAATAGAAACTTATCGAAAGGTACATGAGGATAAAAAACTCTTAGCTGCTTTTTTGTTGTTTGGAAATACACCAGAGATTATTACGAAGTTTAAGGCAGAAGAAAACGAAGCAGTGGGATATAATAATAAAGGAGAAGAAATCGTACGAGTACCTTATACAGAACCATTTTTCCAACGACCTTTCTTCGATAAGGAAAGAGAAGTGTATAGATTGAATACTTTATAATTGAATACTTTATTAGGGAGAAAAATATGAAATTAAAATTATTTTATAAATTTTTAATTTTGATGTTTGTTGTAGTTAATGGATTGTATTCCAAAGAATATATAATAAAAAAAATATCCATGGATAATTCTTTTTTTCTTAATCTTGACCCGAATCATTCCCAATGGAATAAAATTAACGCAAAAAAAATTGAGTTAATGCCCCAGAATATAACAACCCCGTCTTTACAAAAAAGAACTGTTCCTTATGTAGTATTTAAATCTTTCCATAATGGAGAGTATATAGCTTTTCTTTTGGAATGGTTGGATCCTACAAAGAATGATTTTGTAGATACAGATAGGGCAAGTGATGCTTGTGCTATTCAATTTCCAAGAGGAGATTTTAATTCTACAAGCCCTTTTATGGGACATGAAGGCTCAGCAGTTGTAATTTTTCATTGGAAAGCAGTATGGAACCGAGATGTAGAGAAAGGTTTTGTGGATTTAGAGCAAATTTATCCTAATGTCTTTACAGAAACTTATATGTTTGGTAAAAATATTGCGAAAGAAGCAAGAAATCCACTATCTCAAGACAAACGGGAAACTCCTGCGGAACAATTAACAGCGATGGGATTTGGAACTTCCACACATTCAGAAAATCCCGAAATTCGCGCTTGGGGAATCAAAACAGAGAAAGGATGGAAGGTGATGTTTTCTTACAAAATCGATACTGAGTTATTGCCAAACTTAAAACCAAATTCTAAAACGGGAATCGGATTTGCAATTTGGGGTGGAAACAATGGAGACATAGGTGCAAGAAAAAACTATACTCCATGGAATGAAATTAAAATTGAGTGATCCATTATGAGTGCTTTACAAACCAATTCAGAAAATTTATTAATTTTATCTGATTTATATCGTTTTATGGCTTTAGGATTAGAGGAAATGGACTGGAAAAACCAGTCCCTCTTCTTTGATACTTTAAAAGATTTTTTAAGTATACCCTTTCAAGACTATGAATTTTATAAAAAAGGAAATTACCAACAAGAAATATCCATCTTAAATAAATTAACCATCTACGAAAAGATACCATTAGAAGCGGAATACCATAGAATGTTTAATACCCAAACAGGAATTCCCTTTTCGGAAGGGAGTTATGTTTCTTTAGAAAAAGGAAATCTAATTGGAGATGTTATGGGCTTTTATAAGGCTGTTGGTTATCCCTTTAATACAGAAAAACATGGTAGTCCCGATGCCATAAAAGTAGAGCTGGGATTTATTTCTTTTTTGTTTTTAAAAGAATTCAATATTTTAGTGGGTGATGAATTCTTAGGAGAAGAAAAAGAAGAAAAACTGGAAATTCTTAGAGATTTAAGGGATAAATTCTATTTTGAACATTTACTTCCTTGGGTACCAGAATTTATGAATACTTTAATCAATTCTTCGAATCATGAATTTTATATTAATTTAATGGCAATTTTAAAGACATTAATAGAAAATTATAGAAATTATTTAAAAAATTAGTTTTGATTTTTTGTAATTTATATATATAATATATATTATATATATAAATCCTCCGAACCAATTCTCCTAAGGCGCAAAGCTATGGAAATTGGTCGATAGGGTAAAGGAAGAAATGACTTTGCCTGCCGGATTTGCAAAGGAGGTAGGATGCAACTATCCGTAGAAACAAAAAAAAATGCTCAAAAAAATGGGGAAAGAAAATTCCAAACTCTAAGGTTAAGTCTTTTACCAATATGCAACTTCGCTTGCGTGTATTGTAAGACTGGGGATTTGGTTTATAAAAAAAGCTTAATCCAAAAGTCCAAATTTTATATAGATATCATTAAAAATTTAAAAAATTATATTGATATCAAGAAGATCCATTTAACGGGGGGAGAACCCACACTCTATCCTTACTTAGGAGATGTAGTTAGAGGAATAAAAAGATTACAAATACCTGAAGTTTCTATAACTACAAATGGAACCCTACTAAAAAGAAGATTAAAAGAACTTGTATTAGCAGGATTGGATGGTATCAATCTCTCTTTAGATGCAATGGATGATCAAATTTTACAAAGAATGGGAACAAAAAAGAATTTTTTTTTCTACAATGATTTAATACAATCCATTCAAAATTATAAAATCAAACTAAAAATCAATACTACTGTGATAAAAGGATATAACGAAAATCAAATTCTCCCTTTACTAAATTATTGTGGTGGTAGGGGAATACCAATACGATTTTTAGAATATATGCAAATGGGCGTCAATATTGAGCTCCATAAGAAAAGATTTTTTGGAAAAGAGGACATAATCAATTTAATACAAAGCGATTATCAGATAAAGGAATTGCCAAGAGAAAAACACTCTACCTCTAAATATTGGATTACTCATACAGGGTATAAATTTGGTATTATCGCCAATCATTCAGATCCTTTTTGTTATGATTGTGATAGACTTAGAATCGATTCCATGGGAAATCTTTATGGATGCATTACGCAAGAAAAAGGCATCCAATATTCAAAAAAGAATCTAAAAGAAATTTTAGACAAATCTTTACAATATAAACAGAATTTTTTCAAAGGAAGTTCCAATTCAATGCATCAATTAGGTGGTTAAAATGATTGACATAACAAATAAATTCAAAACATTAAGATACGCAAAAGCTCAGGCTGTAGTCAAATTTCCTGAATTTTTATACGAAAAAATTGTAAACAATGATTTACCGAAAAAAGATCCTTTGGTTTTTGCAAAAGCTGCTGCAATGCTTGGTATTAAAAAAACTTCTGAATTGATTCCCCATTGCCATCCTCTTCCTATTGAATTTTTTGATATACAATTTGATGTACAGAAAGATCGAATTTTAATTTTTGTAGAAACCAAAACGATTTACAGAACAGGCATAGAAATGGAAGCCTTAATGGGAGCTTCTATTGCTGCTTTAACTTTATATGATTTATTAAAACCAATTACGAAAGAATTAGAAATTTCTGAAATTAAATTGATCCATAAAGAAGGAGGAAAATCAGATCGTTGGAAAAGAGTAAAAGAAGGTTTGAGTTTTTCTGTTTTGGTTTGCTCAGATACTATATATCAAAAATACATTCGAGGAGAACCCATCCCAGAAGAAAAGTCGGGAAAGTTAATTATAGAAAAAGTATCCTCTTACGGTTTGGAGTGTAAAGAATATACAATAGTACCTGATGAGTTCGAAGAAATTAAAAATTGGATCTTAAGACAAATCGAAAACAAAGTGCCTTTTATTTTTATAACAGGAGGAACTGGGTTGGGACCAAGAGATCAAACTGTAGAAGTTTTAAGAGAAATTCAAGGGAAGGAAGTTCCCGGAATAGCTGAGGCTATACGAAATTATGGTTACGAAAGAACCCCTTTAGCTATGATGTCTCGTGCTATAACAATAATGAAAAAAGGTTGTTTAGTTATAAGTTTGCCAGGTAGTTCAAAAGGAGTAGAAGAAAGCTTAGATGCAATTTTACCAGCTGTTTTTCATGCAGAAAGAATGATGAAAGGAGAAAGGCATTAAAATGATATCCATAGAAGAAGCGATACAGACTATAAAAAATAATATACCAGAACCAAAACTTGAATTACGAAAGACTTATGATTGTGTGGACTATTATTTAGCACAAGATGTATATAGCAACTTGGATAGCCCTTATTTTGATAATAGTGCGATGGATGGATTTGCTATCTCTTTAGAAGATGTAGAAGAGCTACTACAGAATTCTAAAGAAATTGTTTTGGATATGATTGGGACAAGCAAGGCTGGTAGTCCTTTTGATTCTTTCATTTCTAAAAATCAATGTGTGCAAATCAATACGGGGGCAAAAATCCCAATCAATACAGGTGCTATTGTACCAATAGAAAATGTTGAGTTTTTGGATTCAGAAAAAACAAAAATTAAAATAAAACAAATTAAAAAAAAGTTTCAAAATATTCGAAAGAAGGGAGAAGAAATTCAAAAGGGTCAAGTTCTATTTAATAAAAATACGTGTCTAAATGTAAATCAAATTTCTTTTTTGCTACAAAATAATATAAGCGAAATATTTGTATATAAAAAACCAAAAGTATTATTGATCACAACAGGAAGCGAATTGGTTTCTTATAAAGAAACGCTAACTGAGGAGGATTTACAAAATGGAAGAATTATCAATACGAATTCTTTTACTATTTCTTATTTTTTAGATAAATTTCGGATTGAACATTACAAAGCTTTAGACATAAAAGACGAAGAAAAAGCAATCTATAAAGTTATTGAAAAATATTATGACGAAGTAGATATAATCATCATCACTGGTGGAGTTTCTGTTGGTCCATATGACTATGTAAAACAAGATGTAGAAAATTTTGGTTTTATTCCTTTATTTTGGAAAATTAACCAAAAGCCTGGGAAACCTTTCTATTTTGCTAAAAAAGAAAATAAATTGCTTTTTGGTTTACCTGGGAATCCTGTATCTTCTTATATTTCTTTTTATCATTATGTTTTACCAGCAATTCGCTTCTTTGATTCTCGTATATGGTTTGAAAATAAAATACAGTTAAAATCAGAAGAAGAAATCATCAATAAAGGAGATCGAGATACCTTTTATACAATAAAGCGAATAGGAGAAAATCGTTTTATTTTGTATAAGCAACAAGGCTCCTATATGTTGTCTTCTTTGGCTTATACAGAAGGGTATATTCTTGTAAGGGTAAATCAAACCATTCAAAAAGAAGAAAAAACGGATTGCTATTTATGGATTTAAAACGATTTAGTAGACAAATCATTATTCAGGATTTAGGATTGGAAGGACAATATATACTCTCTCAGTCAAAAGTTTTGATCATTGGTTTAGGCGGTTTAGGTTGTCCGGCTGCTATCTATTTGTCTTTAGCTGGGATTGGAAAGATAGGGCTATTCGATTTTGATAAAGTAGATATAACAAATTTACAACGTCAGCCCTTATATAAAGAAGAAGATGTTGGAAGTTACAAAGTAGAAGCTGCCAAAAAAAATTTATTAGAGTATAATCAAAATTTAGAAGTCGAAATTTACAAAGATGTTTTTACTTACGAAAAAAAACATTTGGTAAGAACCTATGATTTAATTTTAGACTGCACTGATACAATTGCAACAAGAAAAATCATCAATCAAGTCAGCTTAGAAGAGAATATTCCTTTTATTTTTTGTTCTTTGGATCAATGGTCTTTCCAGTTGGCTTTATTCAATTTTCGAGGTGGTCCTTGTTTTGAATGTTTATATCCAAATTTAGAAGATTCGCAAATGTTAAATTGTATAGAAAGGGGGATTTTAGGTCCAGTTTCGGGCATTGCAGGGGTTTATTTGGCATTAGAAGCTATAAAATTTTTGGTCAATTTGAATCCTCTTAATAATGAATTGCTTTATTTTGATCTATTATCTAATAAAAATTTAAAACTAAAGATAAATAAAAATCAACAATGTTTGTGCAACGGATATGCTAATAAACTAAATCCAAACAATCAAAAGCGAAAGGAAATAAAAATTTCTTCTATTTCTTTGGAAGATCTTTCTCGTTTAGACTCTTTTACCGTAATCGATTTAAGAGAATCTAATGAAACCACTATGAACCAAAAGAATCATTTTAAAAAAGTAAAACAAATAGCTTTAAAAGAACTACCTTATAAAGTACAAGAGATACCAAAAGACGAACCCATTGTGGTAATGTGCAATTCTGGATTTCGAGCGAAGCAAGCTGCTACAGTTTTGTATGAGTTAAAGTTTTCTAAGGTTTTTTACTTAGAATACGATCCCTTAGTGTAAAAGATTTTATTCTCAATAGTTTCGCCTTTCAGTTTCTTTAATTTAAAGATTTTGCTTTGATCTGAGAGAGTTCTTCCAATGTTAGAGAGTCTCTTGATATATGCAGCACATACTCTTTCTCTGGGATATAGTTACCTTCCAAAATTGTTTTTGCTAAGAAATTTCCTATTTCTTTTTGTATTAGTCTTTTTAATGGTCTTGCACCAAATTGAGGATCATAACCTTTTTTAGAAAGCCATTCAACCAATTCTTTAGAAAATTGAAGATGAAGACCTTTTTCTTTTGCTCGTTCTTTAAAAATTTTTAATTGTATTTTTACAATTTCTCGAAGTACTTCTTCAGAAATTGGTTTAAATAAAATCACCTCGTCAATTCTATTAATAAACTCAGGTTTAAAATATCTTAAAAGTTCTTGATCAATGTATTTTTCTTTTTCTTCGCTTGTTAAGTTTAGATCCATTAAATAATGACTACCTAAGTTGGATGTCATGATGATCAAAGTATTTTTAAAATCTACTGTTCTTCCTTTTGAATCTGTAAGTCTTCCATCATCAAACATTTGTAAGAATAAATTAAATACTTCGGGATGAGCTTTTTCTACTTCGTCAAATAATATTACTTGATAGGGCCTTCTTCTAACAGCTTCTGTAAGTTGACCTCCTTCTTCGTATCCTACATAACCGGGTGGAGCGCCAATCAATTTTGCAACAGCATGTTTTTCCATATATTCAGACATATCAAACCTAAGTAGGGCATGCTCATCGTCGAATAAAAACCTTGCTAATGCTTTGGCAGTTTCTGTCTTTCCTACTCCTGTCGGTCCTAAAAATAAAAATACTCCTACGGGTCTATTGGGTTCAGAAAGACCAGAACGATTTCTTAATATTGCTTCTGATACGGATTGTAAAGCATGATCTTGCCCTACTACTTGTTTTTTTAGCTCATTAAAAATATTTAATAATTTTTCTTTTTCTGTTTGTAACATTTTAGAGACAGGGATTCCTGTCCATCTACTTACGATTAAAGCAATCTCTTCCTCTGTGACTTCTTCTTTTAAATATTTTTTTTCGGATTCGATTATCTTTTTTTCTAATTCGTTGAGCTGTTTTTCCAATTGTACAATTTGACCATATCGAATTTCTGCCACTTTATTGTAATTTCCTATTCTTTCGTATTCTTTTTCCTGAATTCTTAAATCATCTATCTTCTCTCTAATTTTTTTTGCTTCTTCTAGAATTTTCTTTTCTTCTTCCCAAATTCCTTTCTTTGCTATAAATTCTTCTTCCAGATATTTTAACTCTTGTTCTAATTCTTGTAGTCTTTGAATCGAAGCTTTGTCTTTTTCTTTTTTTAAGGCTTCTCTTTCTATTTTTAGAGATTGAATTTTTTTTGAAATTTTATCGATTTCTTCGGGTAAAGAATCGAGTTCTATACGCATTTTGCTCATAGCTTCGTCTATAAGATCTACTGCCTTATCGGGTAAATGTCTATCTCGAATGTATCTATCTGATAATTTTGCAGCAGCAATGATTGCGCTATCAGTAAGACGGATTCCATGATGGAGTTCATATCGATTTTTAAGCCCCCTCAGGATTGTTATGGTTTCTTCTACAGAAGGTTCTTGGACGTAAACCGGCTGGAATCTTCTTTCCAACGCCATATCTTTTTCTATATATTTTTGGTATTCTTTAAGGGTAGTAGCACCAATACATCGAAGTTCTCCTCTTGCAAGGGAAGGTTTGATCATATTTGCAGCATCTAAAGAACCCTCTGCTGCACCTGCTCCAACAATAGTATGAATTTCATCAATAAATAGAATGATTTTCCCATCCGAGCGAACTACCTCATCCAACAAAGCTTTAAGCCTATCTTCGAATTCTCCTCTATATTTAGCTCCTGCAATCATACTTCCTAAATCCAATGTCCAGATTTCCTTATCTTTTAGAGTTTCAGGAACTTCAGAGGCAACAATTTTTCCAGCTAAGCCCTCAACGATTGCAGTTTTACCTACACCTGGCTCCCCGATCAAAATTGGATTATTTTTTGTTCTTCTGGTAAGAACTTGCATAATTCTTCGGATTTCTTCTTCTCGACCAATTACGGGATCCAACTTTCCTTTTTTTGCTAATTCGTTTAGGTTTCTTGCATATTTTGATAAAGCATCCATAGAAGATTCTGGATGATCACTCACAATAGGTCTATCTCCTCGGAGCTCTTTGATGATTTGATCGATTGCTTCTTTTGTTAATCCCAAATTTTCTAAATCTCGTGCATGCTTAAATCGATTTTCAATATAAGAATATAGAATATGATCTGTAGAAAGATATTGATCTCCCTTTTTATTCATTAAGTTTTCTGCTTTCTGTAATAAATGAATAAAATTAGAAGAGGGATGAACTTCGTAATTCCCTTGAACTTTGGGTAGACTGTTTATACTTGTATCGAATATGGAAAGTACTGTTTGTTTTTGGATATTTAATTTTGATAATAACATTTCTCCAATCCCATTTTTTTGTTTGAAAATTTCATAAAGTAAGTGTTCGGGCGTTACTTCGGGGTTTTGTTTTTCTTTCGCCAAAATTTGTGAGGATTGGATTGCTTGTTGTGTCATTGTGGTGATTTTATCTAACTTCATATTTCCTTACTCCTTTTCTCATTTAAAAATTCAAATGTTTTTTAAAATTCTCAACTTTTATTTGATATTGAGAATCATAATAAACTATTTTTCTTTCTTTATTTAAGTTTTCCTGCAACAAATATACCAGTAAATTTATTTTATATTGTAGTTTGTAAGTAGAATTAATAATTTTATTTAAATTTTTTGTCAAAGAAAGCTTTAAATGAATCTAGAATTTTTATTTCGTATATATAAATCTTTAATATAGGATTGACATAGAAAGATAAAAATAAAAATTGTTTTAAATTCGAAATATAAGGTTAATCAATATGGATGCGATAAAAAGGATTTTTCGAAAGCATGGTGGTAAGCTCACTTTGATAGTTTTAACTATTGGCTTTGTATATTACCTATACGGGGTAAACCCAAAATATATGGGATATGCGCCCGATCAGCCAATTCCCTTTAGTCATAAAATTCATGCTGGCGAAGTTGGTATTGATTGTCGATTTTGCCATTATACAGTAGAAAAATCAGAGCATGCGATTGTTCCCGATACCTATACATGTATGAAGTGTCATAGTGAGGTAGCAGGGGATAGTCCTAATATTCAATATATCAGAAAATCTTTCGAAGCTGGAATTCCTCTTCGTTGGAATAAAGTATATGATTTACCAGATCATGCCCATTTTAGTCACAAAGCCCATGTTGCCCGAGGATTCGAATGCCAAACCTGCCATGGAAATGTAGAAACTATGGATAAAGTTTATGTTGCCACAGAATTCAATATGGGTTGGTGTGTAAATTGTCATAGAAAATACACAGAAGAAGAAAAACCTGCAGGGAATAACAATGCTATAAGCATCACCACTTGTGGAACTTGTCATTATTAAAATTTTTGTAAAAGGATAGGGATATGACTTATAAAAAATACTGGAAATCCTTAGAAGAAAGAATTGAACCTTCGATAGAAGAATGGAAAAAGCCAGAATTTGCTTCTACTGTTCAAGAGATGCTTAAAGAAGCAAAAAATAAAAAATTGAATCGAAAAAATTTTTTTAAGTTTATGGGAGCTTCTGCATGGATGGTGCAGACGGCTTGTAGAAGACCTACTGAACAGATCATTCCTGCAATCATTCAATCTCCCGAATACACGCCGGGGGAAAAAGTGTATTATGCTTCTTCTACACCTGAAGGTACTGGAATTATTATACATACAAGAGAAGGTAGACCTATAAAAATTGCTGGGAATCCCAATCATCCTTTAACCAAAGGAGGTGTTTCGGGATCAGAAGTTGCTTCTCTCTTGGACTTGTATGATCCTGATCGTTTGCGATATCCCGTTTATATCAAAAACCAAAAAAAAGTAAAAGCAAAAAGAGATGAAATTATTTCTCAGATACAACAAAAAATTGAATCCAACAATTATGTTTTGATTACGGGACCTATACAAAGTCCTTCAACGAAAAAATTAATAAACGAATTTATCAAACAATTTCCGAATGGAAAGCACATTGAATTTAGGCCCGATCAAAGCTTACGACAAATTGTTGATGGGCAGAATATTTGTTATAATAAATCCATTTTACCAAGTTTTTCTATTTCTGATGCGCAAGTGATTGTTTCTATAGAAGCTGATTTCTTGGGTAGTCTTCCTGGTTCTGTTATATATACTAAGGAATTTACAGAGAAAAGAAATTTAAATAAAAAAAACAATGAATACAATAGTTTGATTGTATTCGAATCTATGTTTACCATAACAGGATCCAATGCCGATCATAGATATCCTATCAAACCAGGGGATGCCTATTTAATTGCATTAAGCCTAGCTTATGAGTTGAATAATGAGTTAAAAATTGGACCTTATGCAAAAGAAAATTTGGTGATTCGCCTTTTAAACAATTATTCTCCTGATAAACTGGAACCAATTACAGGAATCAAAAAAGATATAATCAAAACTGTTGCCCAGATTTTGGCAAGGTACAAATCAAAATCTTTGGTAATTACAGGTTCCCCTTTGACTTTAGATGGAACTTTGAATGCCCAAATTGCTGTTAATTTGTTAAATTCAATTTTAGAAAACGATGGTTATACAATCGACTACGAGAATCCTCAACGTTTATCTTCGGGAGATTCTTTTTCTACGATATTAAAAGTTTTAGAATCCATACAAAAAGGAGAAATTAAAACTGTTCTTTTAGCAAATGCCAATTTGGTTTATCATTTGCCTAAGAGTTTGGATGTAGCTGGCATTTTGCAAAAGGCCGATTTTGTAGTTTCTTTTAGTGACAGAATCGACGAAACAGGAATTTTAAGTAATGCAGTGCTACCTTTATCTCATTACTTAGAGTCTTGGGGCGAAGTAGAAATTCGCAAAGGAATCCGTTCTGTTATCCAACCAACCATTCGTCCTTTATATGATACTCTTTCTTTGGAAGACTATTTGATTCAATTGGCTTATGGGAGCTTGGGAAATTCCGAAAACTTTTATCAATATTTAAAGAAAGAATGGTCTCAATTTGCTAAAGGAAATTTTACTGACTTTTGGGTTAAAGTTTTACAAAACGGGTATTATGAATATCAAAAGCTAACAAAAAGAAATCAACCAAGAAAACTGAATTTAGCTTCTTTAGAACAACTACCCAAGGAACCTGTAAAATCCAATGGTTTTAGGATTGGATTGTTTTATAACATTTCTGTCTATGATGGAACAGGTGGAAATAATGCTTATAGGCAAGAGCTTCCTGATCCCGTGACCAAAATTGTTTGGACTAACTATGCAGCAATTTTACCCGACACAGCAAGGAAGCTAAAACTGACACAAGGATCAATCGTTGAAATCAAAACAAAGGATGGAGTCCTTAAATTGCCTTTGCAATTACAACCTGGATTACATCCTGAAGCAATTTTAATTCCTCTTGGATATGGTAGAACCAATGTAGGCAAAACAGGAAACGGTATTGGCGACGATGCTTTAAAAATTGCTTCTATAGAAAAAGATTCTTTAAAACTTGTAAATTTAATTCCAGAAAATTCAGATTTTCCCTTTAAAAAGACAGGAGAAAAAATAACCATTCCCTGTACCCAAACTGTATATAGAAAAGGTAGGAATACTGAGGATCGAGCTTTTTTTGCGCCTACCAATTTACCCAATGCTCCGTATGATGGTTCATCTCAATATGATCGCCAAATAGTACTAGAAACTTCTTTTACTGAATACCAAAGAGGCTGGAAGGCACCAAAACAGCCTATTGAATACCCAGAAAATGCGAAATTGATGCCAGAGTGGGAATATGATAGAGAACGTTGGCATATGGTTATAGATCTGAATGCTTGTACAGGTTGTGGAGCTTGTATAACTAGTTGTAATATAGAAAATAACATTCCTACAGTAGGAGCAGAAGAAGTTTCTGTAGGACGAGAAATGCACTGGATGAGGATTGATAGATATTATTCAGGTGATGAATCAAACCCAGAAGTTGTACACCAGCCTATGTTGTGTCAGCAATGTGGCAATGCACCTTGTGAAAATGTATGTCCTGTAGGTGCCACTTCTCATAGTGATGATGGGATTAACGTAATGGTGTACAATCGTTGTATTGGAACAAGATATTGTGCGAATAACTGTCCGTATAAAGTACGAAGATTTAATTGGTTTGAGAATTGGAATTACATGGAAGGTTTAGTTGAACATTTAAGAGAGCCTCAACATTTGGCTATGAATCCTGATGTTACAGTTAGAAGAAGAGGTGTTATAGAAAAATGCAATTTCTGCTTACAAAGGATCAATCGAGCAAGGCAAGATTCTAAAATAAAAGGTTTGCCGAGAATTCAAGATGGTATGGTTAAAACTGCATGCCAAGAAGTGTGTCCAGCAAATGCGATCTATTTTGGAGATATAAATGATCCTAATTCCGAAGTCTCTCGTTTAGTAAAAAATGGAAGGGGCTACAAAGTCTTGGATTTTCTGGGAGTTAAACCATCCATTACCTATTTAGCAAAAGTAAGAAATCCTATTGTTAACACTTAAAAATAAAAGGAAAACCCTATGGCAACAGAAGTTTTAACAAAAGAACAAAAAGAATATATTCAACCCACAATGGTAGAAGGCAATAAGAATTACAATACTGTAACCGAAGATATTCTTCGACCAATCAATACATTTCCCACTAAGTTATGGTGGGGTGCATTTATTGTAGCCTTTAGCTTGATGCTTCTTTTATTTGGCGAAATTGCTTATTTGTTTGCAATTGGTATAGGAATTATAGGGATAAATGTTCCTGTCAGCTGGGGTACCTTTATCATAACCTTTGTATTTTGGATTGGAATTGGACATGCAGGTACCCTAATATCAGCTATTCTATATGTATTTCGCCAACAATGGAGAATGGCAATCAACCGATCTGCAGAAGCCATGACAATTTTTGCAGTTATCTGTGCTGGAATTTATCCTTTGATTCATGTGGGGCGTCCTTGGTTAACCTTTTTTATTTTTCCATATCCAAATGAAAGAGGAACATTATGGCCAAATTTTCGATCTCCTTTATTATGGGATGTTTTTGCTATCTCCACTTACTTGACGATCTCATTAGTTTTTTGGTATATCGGCCTCATTCCAGATTTTGCTACTGTTAGAGATTCTATAAAAGAAGATTCATTAATAAACAAAATACGAAAAAAAATCTATTCTGTTCTTTCTATGGGTTGGGTGGGTAGTGCTAAAGCATGGTCCCATTACGAAGCAACCGCAATGATTTTAGCAGGTTTATCCATGCCTTTAGTATTTTCAGTGCATACCATCGTTTCTTTTGATTTTGCTACTTCCGTAATTCCAGGATGGCATACGACAATATTTCCTCCCTATTTCGTTGCTGGTGCTGTATTTTCTGGTTTTGGTATGGTTTTAACTTTATTAGTAATTATGAGGGAAGTTTTTAATTTTAAAGAATATATAACGCAAAAGCATTTGGAAAATATGGCAAAAGTTACTATGTTAACAGGTTCTCTGGTAGGAATTGCATACACTACTGAGTTTTTTGTTGCTTGGTATTCTGGAAGTAAATTCGAAGTATTCACATTCATTAGTAGAGCCTTTGGTCCTTATTGGTGGGCCTATTGGATTATGTTTTTATGCAATGTGATATCTCCTCAATTGTTTTGGTTTAAAAAAATACGAACAAACCCCATAGCATTATGGATTATATCCATTTTTGTTAACATAGGTATGTGGTTTGAGCGGTATGTAATTGTAGTTACATCTTTGCAGAGGGATTTTTTACCATCAAGTTGGGATTTATATATAATGACTAAGCATGAATTTGGAATCTTATTAGGATCCTTTGGATTGTTTTTTACTTTATTTTTATTATTTGCAAGATTCTTCCCTACAATAGCTGTGGCTGAAATTAAAACTTTAGTAAAATCACCAGAAGCAAAAGGTTATGGACACTAAAAGGAGGTTTTTCTATGCAATTATTAGATAATATTTTAAATTCAATAGAAAAGTTTTTGGATCGTTTTTTTGGTAAACAAATTGAATTTTTTGATAATCTTCTTTTAAAATGGTTTCGTTATAGTTATGAAGAGCCCGCCAAAGGTATTTATGCCGTTTTTGATACCCCAGAAAAATTACTAAAATCTGCACAAATCTTAAAAAATAATGGCTATACGAATTTAGATGCATTTACTCCTTTTCCTATTCATGGTTTAGAATATGCTCTCGGTTACGAGAGATCTCGCTTACCATATTTGACTTTTTTTGCAGGTTTAACAGGATTTCTTTTCGCTTTCTTTTTACAATACAATACACACGAAAATCTGATTTCAACTACCATTACCCATGCAATTGATGCCTATCCAAATTTGAATTCCTATCCATTAGATTATGGGGGTAAACCTACTTTTAGTTGGCCTGCAATGATACCCATTTGTTTTGAATTGACAGTTTTATTTGGGGGTTTAGGAACAGTGGCTGGTTTATTTCTTTTATCAAGAATGCCCAAAAGCTCTCGCATGCCAATAGAGGTTCGTTCTACGAATGATAAGTTTGTCATTTGGATACCATCCAATTCGAATCATTATAACGAAGAGCAAATCAAATCCACATTACAACAATTAAATCCAGAAATCATTAAAACGGTAGGTTGATATGATAAAATTATTTTATAATTTTTTTATAATATTTTTAATGGTTTATTTTCTGAATTGCAATTATGCAGGAAACAAATCGGGATTGCATTGGTTTTTGGATATGTATGACAACTTGGCAGTAGAGGCTCAAGAAGAAGATTTAACAACTTTACTTTTAAATTACGAAAACAAAAATATGAAAGCTTCTGATGTTTTAGAGGCGCATACAGGTCCAGGTTCTACAATGAGAGTCCCTCCTGAAGGTTCTATCCCAATCCATTACAAACCCTATTTTTACGAACCAAGTGATTTTGATACACCTGCAAAAGAATTAAAGAATCCATTAAAACCAACAAAACAAATTTTAGAAATAGGTCAAAAACAATACAACATTTTTTGTGCAATTTGTCATGGATATACTGGGAAAGGTGACGGACCACTTTCTCCAAGAATCTCTGCAATCCCAGCCTTGGCAGGAGAAAAGTCAAACGTACTTAACTGGGAAGACGGCAGATTTTATCATATCATAACAGTAGGGAGAGCAAGAATGAAATCTTATGCAGCACAACTTTCTCCAGAAGAACGATGGGCGATCATCCACTATATAAGATTATTGCAAAGTGCAAAATAGGAGGAACATATGCATTTACCAAACGAAGACAAATTAAATTTTATTTTTAATTCTAAACTAAAAACCATTTCCTTTATATTTCTTGGCTTAGGTATTCTTAGTATAGTATTACAAATAATTTTTCCTTGGCATTCCCATTCAGAGACTCACGGTAATCCCAGGTTATTTTATTCATTGTATTTAGGTTTTTTAGTTTTTCTTCCGATTGCAATAGGTTCTCTTTTTTTTGTAGCAGTTCATCATTTGTCTGGTGCTGCTTGGAGTGTAACTTATCGCAGACTGGCAGAAAGCCATTTTTGGTTTATGCCTGTAATTGTGATCATTTTTCTAATTTTGATGCTTACAGGAATAGATACTATTTTTCATCATTGGACCCATGCAAAAGAAACCGATGAATTAATCAAACATAAATCAGGTTGGTTAAACAAACCTTTTTTTCTTACAAGAAATGTTATTATTTTTTTCATATGGACTTTATTTGGTTGGTTTTTTTGGAAATATTCTACTCAACAAGATATTGATGGAAAATTCGAACATACTCCAAATTTAGCAAAAATATCTGCTGTTTTTGCAGTAATCTTTGGCATTACGATTTCTACTACTTCGTGGGATTTAAGTATGAGTTTAGAACCTCATTGGTTTTCTACTATATGGGCAATATACATATTTGCTGGTGTGTTGTTATCTTCGTTTTCTGTTTTAGCTATATGGAGTTATTTCCTAAAGAAAGCTGGATATTACGAAAATACTTTAACTGAAGATCATTTGCACGATATAGGCAAATATTTATGGGGTTCTTCTATCTTTTGGGCTTATATTGGAATAGCATCGCAATTTTTATTGATTTGGTATGCGCATATTCCTGAAGAAACTATTTTCTTTAACTATCGTCTTTATAATGAAAACTTTTCTCATACTCCTTGGGCATTGGTATCTTTGGTTTTAGTATTCAATCGATTTTTGGTACCCTTCTTTTTATTAATCAAAAGAGAATCCAAACGAAATTTTCAATGGATGGCATTTTCTTCTTTAGTAATTTTATTAGGTCAAGTAGTAGACATGTATTGGGTTTTGTATCCTACTCTGGATCATGGTAATTTTGTAATGATTTCTTGGCAGGAGTTGGGTAGTTTATTTTTTTATTCTGGACTTTATATTTTAGTGATTTCTTACGGTTTATCCAAAGTCAAGATTATACCTATAAAAGATCCAAGATTAGAGGAATGCCTTCATTCTCATCATTAATCCAAAGAGGTAGATATGAAAGTAAAAAATTTTTTAATGATAATCGTTTTGGTTGTAATCGGTTGTTCAAATAAAGAGGAACTAGTATATGAACCAACACCTGAAGCCATTCATTTAGGTTCCAAGATTTATGCATCCAATGAAGTCAATTGTAAAAGCTGTCATGGAAATGATTATAAAAGCAATACGTCAGATGCTCAAGAAATCAAAGATTCTGGTGTGAATGTTCCAGATTTTACAGCAGAAATTTCTCCCGAAAAAACACCCTTGGATTATTTTAAAGCAATTTCTGTAGGAACACCCAATACAGGTAATGAAATGTTCAACTACCATGCTTATTATTCTTTGACAGATAAGGCTAAATGGGCTTTAGCCAACTTCCTCTACTCTTTGGGGAAAGAACCATCAACAAAAGAAGGTAAAAACATAAGAAAGCAAGCATTACAAAAAGCACTGCAAGAGGTCCAATCTGTTTACTCGAAGAATAGAAAATGGTACCTTGGAAAAAATACTTCTTCCTTTGAGAGAGAAAGACCCCAACCTTTAGATGAGCTTATACAAAAGGCAAACTATAAAATAGAAAAAGAAGAGTCTTATACAGCTTTAAAGGAAGAACAAATACAAAAAATTTTTGATTTGCGTAAAGAAAATTATGAAGGTGCTTTTCTCTATAAAACAAATTGCGAAAATTGTCATGGAATGGCAGGGGAGGGCGTACAGGGTTCTTTAAAAATCAATCTTTTGGATGAATCCCGAAGTGAACCAATAAAAAATATAGCAAGAAGAAAATCTTCTTACATCGGTATTCCAATTTTAGAAAGTAACCAGATTCAACGAGAAAAAATTGAAAAAATTCACCCTGAGTATTTGTTTACAGAAAATCAATGGAATGATTTAATCAATTACTTAAAAAAAATTACGGAGAATTAATATATGCAATCAGGATATTTGCTAACTTCGCAGTATTTTAAAAATGCTGGAACAATTTGGTTTATTTTAGGAATATTTGTTAGCTTTATTGGAGATTTAGAACTAAGCTTTTTTATATTCAAAACAAGTGAATTTTTTTGGTTTGGAAAATTAAAGCCTTTTTATTCAAATATTTTGATTTTTGGATCTATAGTTTCTTATTTTTTATCATCTGTTTATTGGGAATTAGAATCTCTCAAAATTGATCAAAAAAAACCACAAATTATTGCTAATTTAGTATTTGCAATCTACCAGTCGGGTTTGGTTTTCGGTTTGATAACAATTCTTTTTGGCAAAATGGAAGGTAGACTTTATGGAGAAATGAATTTTATTTCTGATAATTTGATTTTGTTATCATTAACTGTAGTTTTGGTTCAATTGCTCATACATTCTAAAAAAACAGATATTTTTTCCGAAAAATTACAATTTTTGGTTGTGATTCTCACGGGCATGATAGTCACCTTTTTTTTGGGTAACTTTGGCTTTCCTAATTCGTACATAACCACAGTACCACCAACTTCTGGTTATCAAGATGCTATGGTAACGGAGTTTTATAAAAATTCAATTTCGATTTTCTTTGTTCTATTCCCATTGATTTTTTTAGTATATAGCACGTTAGGGAGAACTTATAATATTCAAGAAGAATCTAATTTGCTTGCTTTTTTAATGATAATATCTGTTTTAATTCCTTTTACTTCTGGTTCCAATTTAGGTTTATCTCCTTACCAAAATTTTTGGACCCATATTGGCAACTATTTATTATCTGGGATTTTGGTTTTAGTATTAGGAATTTTATATCTCAATCATAATTTGTACAATAAAAATAAAACAGAACCCTTACTTGTGTTTACAGTGATTGGAATTTTGCTATCCCTATTTGTAGTTTTCTTATTATTGAGTAATTTACCTATCCTACAAAAATATTTTCAATTCACAGTGATGGATTCTTCTGAATTTGCTCAAAAATTAATTTTTACCAACTTGCCAATTTTTATTATGTATAATGCTGTTTTTTATAACGATAAACGTATAAGCAAAACTATACTTTACTTAGTTCTTATTTTTTCTATACTTGCTTTTCTATTTTATCTTTTAGAAGGCATCGTAACGAGCAAATCATTTTTTTCTTTAAATGATCAAGGAGAATTGTTAATAAAAGAATGGTCTAACATAATAGAAAAAGAAAAGATTTTTATAACTTTGCGGATCTTCCTCGAAGTTGTGATGTTATTTGGTGCTTTCTATCTCATAAAATATCCTTTAGGGAATAAAATCAATCAAGGAGCAAACTAATGAAAACAATTACTCCATTTCGATTGTTCATAACTACTTTGCTTTCGATAGGAATTGGCTTTTTTATAGTTTTTGTGTTTTCTTATCAGTTGGATTTAAATGGAAAATTTTCGTTTACCCATCCGCCAGAAAATCCAAGTGTTTTAAAAGGTTACGAAATTTATTATCAGGAAGGTTGTCAGTATTGTCATACACTAAGTATTCGTGCTATAAAAGCTGATATTTCTAGATTTATTGATAAAGAAAAATTTGCTTTTGATCCTTCTATCGAGTCAGATGAATTTATATTTTTTACCCCTTTTAGTACAGGTTCTCGAAGGATTGGTCCTGATCTTTCTACTGTTTCTTCTAAATATACACTGGATTCATTGCAACAACTTTTACAGGGAAAAATGGGTTCAACCTATTCTAAAAACTATCATAATTATGCATATCTATTTATAAACGAAGATTTAGAAACTTTATTTTTATCTTGGAGAATACGAATGATGATGAATTCGGGATTGCCTTTAAGTGATCCTTACCAACGTTCTGTATTTATTGCATTAGAAGATAAAACCAAAGGAGATGTGTTGATCGATTTTTTGATGTACTTAGGTAGTAGAAAATTACAATACAATGCAAAATTTTACCAATAGGAGCTTTTTATGAATTACAATCCAAAACAAATGCCCGGATGGATTACATTTCCAGCTTTTATTTTAATTATTTTAGGAATTCTATTGGGAATATACCAATCCATTTTTTTACAAGAATCAGTTTCTCTTAAATATAAAAAAGAAGCCAATTTATATTTAGTTTCAGCAAAAGAAGATTTGTTAGTCCCTCAGAGGACATCAGAAGCAATAAATGCTGGCAAACAATTGTATTCTCAGGTTTGTGCTGCTTGCCATGGTCAAGATTTAAAAGGTGGTGTAGGTCCAAATTTATTAGATAATGAATGGAGAAATCCTCCTTCCAAAGAAACAAATTTATTTAAACTTGTATGGAATGGAATTCCCAATGGAAAACCTCCTATGCCAGCAAAGGGAGGAAGGACAGATCTAAATTCCGAACAAATCTGGCAAATTTTATACTATATTTCTTCTTTAAATAAAAATATTGAACAGGATGCAAAACCAAAGCGATAAATAAACATATCATCATGGTAAAATCTCCTGAGGTATGTTTAACTTTTATAAAAAATAACTATTGTTGTAGGCTCTCATCATTAAAATAAATTTATAAAAAAATTCAATCAATTTTTGTTTTTACTTGACTTGGTAGCAAGTGAATATGGATTTGAAATAATTTTTATAATTGCGAGGTTTATATGTCCCTTAATAGCCAAACCCGAAAAGAGTTCCAAATTCAAGATAAAAAATTTACTTACTATAGTTTACCGGAGCTGGAGAAAATTACTGGCAAAAAAATTTCTAGACTCCCTTATAGTTTACGAATTTTATTGGAATCAGCTTTAAGAAATTTGGATGATTATAAAGTAAAAGAAAAAGATATATGGAGTATTTTGAATTACAATCCTAAAAACGCACCCAAAGAAGAGTTTCCGTTCATGCTAGGTAGGGTGATTTTACAAGATTTTACAGGAGTTCCTTGTTTGGTAGATTTAGCATCTCTTAGAAGTGCTATGCTTCGCTTTGGTGGAGATCCAAAGAAAATCAATCCATTGGTTCCTGTGGATTTAGTAATTGATCACAGTATACAAGTAGATTATTACGGAACACCGGATGCCTTGCAAAAGAATATGGAATTGGAATTCTTGCGAAACAGAGAACGATATGAATTTTTAAAATGGGGTCAAAATGCTTTTCAGAATTTACGAGTGGTTCCCCCCGGAATTGGAATCGTTCATCAAGTGAATCTTGAATATTTGGCAAATGTAGTATTAGTAAAAGATGGTATAGTTTATCCAGACAGTTTAGTAGGAACCGATTCTCATACAACTATGATTAATGGTTTGGGTGTTTTAGGATGGGGAGTAGGTGGAATAGAAGCAGAAGCTGTAATGTTAGGACAACCAATGTATATGTTGGTTCCAGAAGTGGTTGGTGTACGATTGCTTGGGAAATTAAAAGAAGGGGCTACTGCTACTGATTTAGTTCTTACAATAACAGAAATGCTAAGAAAACGTGGAGTGGTGGAAAAATTTGTAGAATATTTCGGTCCAGGTCTTGAGAATCTTTCTTTGGCAGATAGAGCAACCATCGCAAATATGGCACCTGAGTATGGAGCAACTACGGGTTATTTCCCTGTAGATAAAGAAACGATACAATATCTAAGAATGACTGGAAGAACCGAAGAATGGTTTCAGTTGGTAGAAAGATATTACAAAGAACAAAATTTGTTTAGAGAGGAGAATTCTCCCGAACCTGAATATTCGGATGTGTTAGAATTGGATTTAGGATCCATTGAACCATCAGTTGCAGGACCCAAAAGACCTCAAGATCGGATTCCTTTAAAAAATTTAAAAGAAAAGTGGAACACTTTAATAAAAGCAAACATAAAAGAAGGTGGTTATGGATTGGATGAAAATAGTATCTCTAAAAAAGTAAAAATCCAAAACGATCACAACGAAGAATTAAAAAATGGAGATATAGTTATATCAGCAATTACCTCATGTACAAATACTTCGAACCCTTCTGTTCTGATTGGTGCAGGCTTATTAGCCAAGAAAGCTGTAGAAAAAGGTTTAAAAAGAAAGTCTTTTGTAAAAACAAGCTTAGCACCAGGATCCCGAGTAGTTACTGAATACTTAGAAAAATCTGGTTTGTTAAGATATTTAGAAGAATTGGGTTTTTATGTTACAGGTTATGGATGTACTACTTGTATTGGAAATTCTGGTCCTTTAGATGAACCGATTGTTCAAGCGATAAACGAAGGCAATTTGGTGGTTAGTGCAATTCTTTCGGGAAATAGAAATTTCGAAGGTAGAATTTCTCCCCATGTAAAAGCAAATTTTTTAGCAAGCCCTTTATTAGTGGTTGCCTATTCCATAGCAGGTACAATCAATTTCAATCCTTATTCTGAACCTTTAGGAATTGATCCAAAGGGCAATCCTGTATTCTTAAAAGATATTTGGCCATCCAATCAAGAAATAAATGAAGTGATCCAAACCATCATAACATCGGAAATGTTTCATAAAAAATATTCAAATATAAATTCTATGAATGAAATGTGGAATCAAATCAAAACTTCAGAAGGAATCCTATATCAATGGGATGAAAATTCCACTTATATTCAAGAACCTCCATTCTTTAAAAACATGGGTTTGGCGGTTGAACCTTTAAAAGATATTGTCAACGCAAGATGTTTGGTAAAAGTTGGAGATTCTATTACAACGGATCACATCAGTCCAGCCGGTTCCATTTCGGTAAATTCACCTGCAGGTCAGTATTTAATTTCGAAGGGAGTAAAAAAGGAAGATTTTAATTCTTATGGTTCAAGAAGAGGGAATGATAGAATTATGACACGAGGAACTTTTGCAAATATTCGATTAAGAAATCAATTGGTCGATAAAGAAGGTGGATATACAATCTTTTTCCCAACAGGAGAAGAAATGACTATTTATGATGCTAGTATGAAATACCAAGAACAAAAAATTCCTTTAATTGTTTTGGCTGGAAAAGAATATGGAACAGGATCTTCCAGAGATTGGGCTGCAAAGGGAACTTATCTTTTAGGAATTAAAGCTGTCATTGCACAAAGTTACGAAAGGATTCACCGCTCCAATTTAGTTGGAATGGGAGTTTTACCTTTGCAATTTCTTGATGGAGAATCCTCGGAAACTTTGGGATTGACTGGAAGAGAAACTTTTAGTATTCTTGGACTAAATGATTCCATAAAACCAAATCAAATTTTAACAGTACGAACAGAACAAAAAGAGTTCAAAGTGCTGTGTAGATTGGATAACGAAGTCGAGATTGATTATTATAAAAATGGTGGTATCCTACAAACCGTTCTAAGAAAATTTTTGCAAGAAAAATAAATAAACAAAAAAATAAATAAAAAAAGCATTCTACATTGATTGGAATGCTTTTTTTTTATCATTGGTTGTTAAATTAAAATACCTTAATTTCCTATAAGTTCTGTATATGTTTTGTATATATTTTGATTTCTTTTATAAACGATTTCATATTGAATTCCAAGCTTTGCTGATTGTAGAAATCCCATTAAATCATAGATATTTTTAATTTCTTTATTTCCTATTTTGATAATTTTATCTCCGATTTGGATTCCCGATTTGCTTATCGGTGCATCTTCTATAAATCCTCCCACTTCTAAACCATCATCCGAATAGTAATTGGTAGGAATTATACCCAATCGAATCTTATAAGAATACGTTTTTTTATCTTCTTTTACTTTATTGTATTTAGGGATTTCTTTGGAATTTATGATAATGAAAAGGATTTCTTTTGCTAACTCTAAAATTGCAACCATACCTTCATAATTGATTTTGCTATAATCATCAGAAGGTTTATGGTAGTCTTTATGAGTTCCAGTAAAAAAAAATAATACTGGAAGTTTCTTTTCGTAAAAGGATGTATGATCACTAGGTCCAGAAGCACCAGGAATCAGTTGTACCTTTAATGAGTACTTAGATTCCATTTTTTTTAGGGAACTATTTAGAATTTCTCTCCAAACATCATCACCAGAATCTTTTCCTTGAATTTGTAATGATTGGCTATATCTACCAATCATATCAAAGTTAAGCATAGCTATAGCATTCTGACTAAAAAATTTTGAATTTACAAATTCTTTTGAACCTAAAAGTCCCCATTCTTCTCCATCAAAAAATAAAAAAACCAAATTCCAATCTTCTGGTATTTTTTGTGTGGTAAAATATTCTGCTAATTCCATGATCCCAGCAACGCCGGAAGCATTATCATCAGCACCATTATAAATTTCTCCTGTTGGTCCAAGTGAAAATTCGGGAATCCCTGTTCCTAAATGATCGTAATGAGCACCTATATAAATAACTTTTTGATTTTCTTTGATTGGTTTTAAGGAAAATCCCAAATTCTTTCCCTTTAGTTTTTCTCGTTCGTAGTGTAGGTGGATTCTTATGGGTTTTGAATGATTCATTTCTTTATAAAAATCTATGTAATTGACATTATCTAAAAATCCTGCCAGAGTTTTTCCTTTTTTGGGAAAATACATTTGTTCTAGTGTTATGTTCTCTCCCTTGTCTCTTAAAAAGATTACACCTTTAAAATGAAATCGGTCTATATTATGGTATTTATTTTCGAAACTTATCCATTTCTTAAATTCTTTAAGATTTTTATCTTCTTCTGGTCCATATCTTTTACAAAGTAAAATATATTTTTCTGGATTTCTAATTTTTTCTACAATTGAGGAGATTTCCTTTTTTTCTTCTATGCAATAGTTTCCATCAACAACTATTCCTTCTATTACACCTGGAGGGGATATACCCATAGGTTCTATTGGTGCACTGCAATTTTGGCTACAGTATACTATTTCTATTTTATTTGTATTGGTTTTTATATATTTTCCTAAGAAAGTGAATTCCATAAAATAGCTGTTTTCAAAAGCTGGGTAGTAATTCCATCTTTTAAAAAAAGAAAGGATCCAATTTCTGGCTTTTTCTGAACCAACAGTATTGGGGTATCTTCCTTTTAAGGAATCGTCAGTTAAATAACGATGGTAAAGAATTATATCTTTTAAAGAAATTTCTTTAGAAGTAAAAAAAAAGTAAGGAAAAATAAAAGAACTCAAAACCAAAACTAAAAATAATGTAATTAAAAAAAATAAAAAGAATTTTTTGGTATTTTCTTTCATATAAATGTAATTAAAATTCAATCAAACTAAAGACAAGTTTTTTTGGTTGCTTTTCAATCATAAAAAGATTATTTATGATTATGTGTGATACTTTTTTTATTCCTGCCAATCAAAACATCTACCAAGCAAATTTGCTTTGCAAAAACTCTGATCGAGAACCAAACGAAGCCCAGGCAATTCAGCATCTAAATAGAAAAAAACATAAAGAAAAAACTTTAAAGACTACCTATATAGTGATTCCCCAAGTTTCTGAGACTTACGAAGCTTATATATGTAAGCCTTTTTTTATGTGGGGAGCAGAGATGGGTGTAAATGAATGGGGAGTCTCTATTGGTAACGAGGCTGTTTTTACTAAAATTCCTTTCAATAAAAACAACTCTGGATTGACAGGAATGGACTTGATTCGTTTAGCTTTAGAAAGAAAAGAAACAGCCAAAAAATCCTTAGAATATATTATAGAACTCATAGAAATCTACGGACAGGATGCTTGTGGTGGATATGAAAATAAAAATTTTTATTATCACAATAGCTTTTTAATAGTAGACAAAAAGGAAGCTTTTGTCTTGGAAACTGCTGGAAAATTTTGGGCTTACAAGAAAATTAAAGATTTTTATTCCATTTCCAATGGTTTGACTTTAACGAATGACTATGACGAAATCCATTTAGAAGCAATCCATTTTGCCAAAAATAAAAAGTGGTTCCCTTCAAATCAAGAAGATTTTAATTTTAAAAATTCTTTTTCTGATACATTTTATACTTATTTTAGTAAATGTAACGTTAGAAGATCCCTTACCCAAAAAATTGCAAATCATGATAAAATACAACTAATGGATTGTATAAAAACTTTACAATCTCATGGAGAAAATCCTCAAAATAAACTAGATAGTATGGAATCTATTTGTTTACACTCTGGAGGAATTTTGACCCCAAGTGAAACTACTGGTTCTATGATATCTGTTCTTCGAAAAAATCTGATTACAGTTTGGTTAACGGGAACCAGTCATCCTTGCTTATCTCTATATAAGCCTTTTTATTTTGGAAGTAAAGTTTTAGAGTCTTTATCTGTTCCCTCGCAGAAATTTGATTCCTCTTTATGGTGGACTGCAGAGTTTATACATAGAATGCTTTTAGAGAATTATCCAAGCCTACAAGAAGATTATAAAAACGAATTGACTGAACTCCAGCAAGAATTAATTCAATTGGACAAACAACTTTCTATAAACAAGAATATTTCAACAAAAGAATTAGACGAAATCAGTATCTATGCTTTAAAAAGAGAAAAAGAAATCTTATTAAAATGGAAATTTGAACTTGCAAAACAAAAAAGAAAATTTTCGATCAACTTTAAAAGACCTATCTATTCAATCTATAGAAAACGTTTGAATCAAAAAGCTGGTTTTAATTAATACTCTATGAGTTCTTTAAAAAGATTTTATAAAATTTTTAAAATAATAAAATAAGAATAAGGCAAGCCTATGACTTACCTTATTCTCTGGGATGAATTTTAAGATTCTTTATCTTCTTTTTTGAATTGTTTTGAGAATTCATCGATTTTATTTTGAATTGTAGAATTCAATTCTTCTAATTTAGCTTTAAATTGTTCTAATTGTTCTTTAGGAACAATTTTTTCGATTTCTTGGGCTAGTTTTTGGTAGTTTTGGTTAATTTGTTTAGATACATCGCTAAAGGTTTGGTTTGCTTTGGAATTTAATTCATTCAATTGTTTTACTATATCATCCAAATTTTTTCTTAAGTTGGAAACCAATTCACTATTCTCTGTTGCTCCTTTTTGTTTTAGATCTTCGTAGATTTTTTCGAACTCACTCATTGCTTTCTTTACATTTTCTTCGCTTGCTTTAAAAAAACCAATCCCCACATTTAATAAATCGTTTAATGTTTTTTGTAGATTTTCCATAATTTGAACTCCTTAACTTTTATTGTGCATTGCACAATAGCCAATTTTTTTTATACTTAAAAAAAGTCAACTATAATAAGACGAAATTTAACAAGTACTACAGAATTTTTATAGGACAAAAGACTAAAAAAAATTATAATAAAATTTATTTAATCTTTAGGAATCAATAAAAAAGAAAGATTGCAATAGAAATCGCACGAAGAGGTGCAGCTTTTAAAGTTATTGTATTCTGTGCCAGTAATGGTACTATCCGAAAAGCCAGTACTTTCAGCACAAGAGTCATAACAAGCATTTATGCCTTGGGCACAGAAGAGATTGTAGAGGATTATTTTTTCGGTTGTGGTATCGGGATCTTTTTTGCATGACAAAAAAAGAATTGCAAAAAAGTATAAAAAAATAAAAAAAAGTAAATACTTGAACTTCATAGATGATAAAAGAAATTTTATTTAAGTTATATGGCAAATCATTTTTGACCCTTTGGTTAATTTTTTTTACTTCTTGTATGGTTGCATTTCCTTTAAAAGTTACTTTAGAACATAATTTGTCAAGGATTGATAAAAACATTCATTGGGAAAAAGAAAATCAATCTATATTCATTTTAAAAGAAGAAATTATTTTTTATTTTTTTTCTCAATCCAAAAGAAATCAAATATTCAACAAAGATTATAAAATGGAAACTAAAAAAACTAATATTTTGAAAATAGAAAATTGCAAAGAAATTAATGATTTTACATTGGAGAAATTTTTATGGCTTAGAAATCCAACGAAGAAATGGGAATCATTAGAAATTGAATTAAATGAAGTAAAAGAGTTATCCCTATGGTTGTTAAAGAATTGCAACAATTCTTATATTCAGGAAAATGCAAAAAATCTTTTGTATTGGCAATCTTTATATGAGGAATATAAAAATTAGTGTTGTGTTGATCATTCAATTTTTTTTAGTGACTTGCAAAACCAAAGAATACAACTCTTTTTATTATATACTTTTACCATATTTAAGAAATGGTTTTCAACAACCCGAAAAAGTACAAAACATACAAATTCAATATAAACCAGAAATTTTCTCTTTAGAAATCACATGGAGCCCCTCCTTAGATCCCGATACAAATCAATATGTTCCTTATTATTTTATCTATTTATATTATGAATACCCAACCTTTGATTTATTTTATGATAAAAAATATCTTATAGAAATTACATCGGAAACCGAATCTCTTTTACTTGTAAGAGATTTCCGCGGAATTTTGTATTTTGTAATTACTGCTTATGATTTGGGTTCTGAATCGGCTCCTTCAGAAATTGTTTCTTTTAGAGTGCCTCAATGAAACAAAGCAAAAATATTCAAATTATTTTGTTGATTCTTTTGCTTATTTTTGTTCTGCCAAGGGATCCTTCTGCACAAGAGGTTATTTCTTCCAAATTTTCATATTCTTATCTTTGGGAAATTCTAATACCGGGTTATAACTTTTATAAAAAAGACGAGGTAGGTTGGGGAAACTTTTTTTTGATTATAAGAGCTTTCTCTCTTTATTCTGCTTTTCAATTTCACGGGCAATATTTGTCTTACAAAAGTTTAGAAAGGGCAGCAAAATATGCAGATTTCTACTATGGTTTAGGGTATTCTTACAAGGATCCCATTCGGGGTGGTTATAAGACTACAAAAGAATTTTCTATAGAGGCAGGTAGATCTGCTTCTTATAGAAATCTTTCTATAGGAATCCAATTAATTTTTTTAGGAATAGGTTTGTACAAAGGTTATCAAAATAGCTGGGAGGAATATATCCAAAGTGTTCCTGAATATAAAATCCACACTTTTAATTTGGAGTTCCAAGATCATCGAATTTCTGTAAAAAATACTATTCGCCTGGATTTTTAATTAAAGCAGGTATTGTTTTTAAAATGATTAAAATATCAAATAAGAAAGACCAATTTTCGATATAATAGATATCTGCTTCGATTCTCTTTTCTATAGAAGTATCTCCACGGTAACCTAAGATTTGAGCCCATCCAGTAATTCCAGATTTTACCTTATGCCTTAACATATATTGTTCATATTTGTGTTTGAATTGTTTTACAAAATGGGGTCTTTCTGGTCTTGGACCTACAACAGACATATCTCCAAGCAAGACATTAAAAAATTGTGGCAACTCATCTAAGGATGTCTTTCTTAAAAATTTTCCAATAGGAGTTATTCGAGGATCGTTTTTGCTTCCCCATGTAG
>JBKBRY010000013.1:0-73599 GCA_046291925.1 Leptonema sp. (in: bacteria)
GAGCTACCTTTTTGTAAATTTTTGGATTTGGTTTTACTATTTGAAACATTGCAAAAAAAATACACCAATCAAAAAACATTGCGAAAAAATTTTCATTTATTTTATTCAATATTTTATTTTGGTATAAAACAAGCATTAAGGTCAAGATAAAAAGATTTAATGTGAAATACACAGAAAGTAAATGGAATAAGTGGATTAAGGATTTTAAGTTTCCTCGTTTTAAGTGGTAGATTAAAGGAATAAAAGAAATTCCATATAGTACAAACCTTTTTATATTATAGAAAATATTTTCTACAGAATAGATATAAAAAAATTGTATCAAACCAGAAAAAAACAAGAAAATGTAAAATACGAATAAATATTTGTAAGCATCATTCCTTTTAAAAAGACCGATAATAAAATTCTTTGTTAACAAGATATAGATAAAGTTAATAAAAAAAAGAATTAAGATATATTCTTTTAAATGGTAATGATCGTAATGAACTAAACTGATTGGAGGATTTAAAAGAGCGAAAAAAACTAAAGTAGGAATATAATTCCAAATTGTTTTTGTTGTTAGTAAAAGAAATAAAAAGAAAAGAAATAGTAGTAGTAAATCGTAATGGAAGTTCACTTGTTGAAATTTTATAATGAAAAAGTTTAGGAAAATAATATGGTTGAAGAGAATTTCTATAAATAGGATTTCTAAACTTCTATAAAGTTTTTCTAAAAAAGGTATTTTCTCGTTTTTAAAAAATTTTAAACTGAAAAATAAGAAAAAAGAAAAATCAAGAACTAAATAAAATCCAAACTTTCTAAGAGATAAATTTTGTTGAAGTAGAAAAACTAGATAGATAATAAAAACAACATAGAAGGCTATTCTAATGATCTTTTTTTTTTCATTATAAATTACACAAAATTCTTTTGAAAATCCTTATTGCAATAAATTTTTCTTTTCTTAAAAAACAAAATTTAAAAAATGCCTTTAGAATTATGTTGATTGTACAAAAATATGGTGGAACTTCCGTTGGAGATGTGGATAGAATTAAAAATGTAGCAAATCGAATTAAAATGTATTACGAGCAAGGGCATAGTCTCGTCGTTGTTGTCTCTGCTATGGGTCATACAACCGATCAATTAATTGATATGGCAAAAAAGATTCATCCAAATCCAAAACTGAGAGAAATGGATGTGTTGCTTTCTACGGGTGAGCAAGTTTCTATTGCTCTTCTTGCAATGGCTTTGGATTTTATTGGTATTCCTGCTATCAGTTTTACGGGTGCACAGGTTCGTATTCTTACTGATAATAAATACTCTATGGCAAGAATTCAAGAAATAGACGCCTCTAAGATACAAGAAAATTTAAAACAAAAAAAAGTTTGTATCGTAGCAGGATTTCAGGGTATTGATGAAGATTTTAATATCACTACATTAGGAAGAGGTGGATCGGATCTGACTGCAGTTGCTCTTGCTGCCGCTCTGAAAGCAGATTCCTGCGAAATATATACAGATGTAGATGGAGTATATACCACTGATCCTAACAAAGTTCCTACAGCGCGTAAAATTAATAAAATTGCTTACGAGGAAATGTTAGAACTAGCTCGATTGGGTGCTGGTGTATTGCATTCAAGAAGTGTAGAAGTTGCTTCTAAGTATAATGTAATTATCCATGTTCGCTCGAGTTTTAATCATAACCCAGGAACCTTAGTAATGCCGGAGGATCAAATTATGGAAAAAGTTTTAGTTCGAGGAGTTACTTTAAAAACAGATGAAGCAAGGATCTCTGTAATGGATATTCCCGACCGTCCTGGCTTGGCAAGTAATTTGTTTAACAAACTTGCTAAAGCAGATGTTAATGTAGATATGATTGTTCAATCTACGGGAAAAGATCAAAAAAATACAATTTCTTTTACTGTTCCCATTGTAAACTTATCCACAACAAAAGAAGTCGTAGAATCTTTTATAAAAGAAATGGGTAGTGGAACTTATGATGTAGATGATGATATTGCAATTTTATCAGCTGTTGGTATTGGTATGAAGTCTCATTCCGGAGTTGCAGGAAGGATGTTCGAAGCTCTTGCTAGAAATAATATCAATATAGAAATGATTAGCACTTCTGAGATTAAGATTTCTGTTGTTATTAAAAAAAATTTAGGGGAATTAGCTCTCCGAGAAGTTCATGAAGCTTTTGAATTAGGGAAAGATGCTTAAATGGATCTAAGGCCAATTGGTGTTTTTGATTCTGGTTTAGGAGGGCTTACTGTCCTTGCTGAGTTGTTTAGAATTCTTCCCAACGAAGAATATATCTATATTGGAGATACTGCAAGAGTTCCGTATGGATCTCGTTCAAAAGAAACCATAGAAAGATACAGTTTAGAAATTGCTTCTTATTTAGTTAGGCAAGACATAAAACTTTTGGTTGTTGCATGCAATACGGCATCTTCCTATGCTTTAGAAGTGCTAAAAAAACATTTTTCAATTCCTATTGTTGGAGTAATTGAACCTGCAATTTATGGTTTTTTTAAAAATTCAAGAAATTCTAAAGTAGCGGTCATTGGCACACGGGGTACCATAAAGTCTAAAAGCTATTCTAAAATCATACATAGGATTGATTCCGAAGTACAAGTTTTTTCCAAAGCTTGTCCTTTATTTGTTCCTCTTGTAGAAGAAGACTTTTTAGAACATCCGATTACTTACGCTGTGATCAAAGAATACTTACAAGAAATTGTAGATAATAAAATTCAAGATATTATTTTGGGCTGCACTCATTATCCTTTATTAAAAAAAGCTATCCTTTCTATTTATCCTGATTTGAATCTTATTGACTCTTCTTTAGAAACTGCATTATATGTAAAAAATCTTTTGAAAGATTATAATATAGAAAACCAAAAGCAAAAGAACCAAAAAAGAATCACAAAAATTTTTTTAACAGATATAACAGAGAGGGCTTCAATTTTAAAGAAGTTATTTTTAGAAAAAGATGGATATTTTATTATAGAAGACGATTACTTGTACTTAAAAAATTCTTCAGAAATCAAATTTATACTTTTAGTTCAGGAATTAAAATTAGAAGACTTAATTATAGAAAAAGCTTTTTAATTTATTAATTAAAATTTTTTCAATCATGCCGATAAACTTGGTGATGGTAAATAACAAGATTACTCAATACTTTCCTTTTTTAGAAAATAAAAAAAACTATATAGAAGAAATCGAAGGGAAAATACCTACCTCAAAAATTAGAGAAAATATTGAAATCAATCCAAAAAAACAAAAATTATATGATGTTGCTCTTGAATTCGAAAGTCTGTTTGTTAAAATGATGCTAAATAGTATGCGAAATACCTTAAACAAAGAAAGTGATTTATTTTATGCAGGTATTCAACAAGATATTTTCCAAGATATGCTTTATGATGAATATTCAAAAATTTTTGCGAAAAATGCAAATTTAGGATTGGCAAAAGAAATCTATCATCAATTGGAAAATTATGTTCCCGAGGAAAGTGCTACAATTATAAAGTTACAGGAACAGATACAAAATCAGAAAAAATATAAAAACCAAATTGAAGGCTTAATTACTACAGAAAAAAATTATCAGCAATGGTACAAATGATTAATCCGTGGTTTGTTCTAATAAAATGGGTTTACGAACAATATCAAGGGGCTCCAATACTTGGGGGATTTCTTTGTTGAGAACAATTTTAGCAGTTTCTCCATTTTTTAAGATTTGAAGTTCTTGGTTCGATGTCTTTATATTTTCAATGGAAAAAATTTCTGTTTCGATTCCGTTTTTTAAAAATAAAATTTTATCTTTTAACTGTAATTTATCTCTTGCGGTAATCCAGATACCATCGGATTCTTTTTCAACAATAACACCAGCAAGAGTAGCTGTTTGAGAATTGCGATTTACTCCATCATGTTGGTAACCATTCAGAGGATGTTCTTGAAAATACATTCCAGTAGTAAATCCTCGATTCGAAAACATATTCAATTCTTCGAACCATCGAGGAGATACCTGAAACTGATTTTTTTCTAATAAATCAATGGCTTCTCTATAAGTTTTTACAACTCCAGCCAAGTAGTTAATTCCTTTCATCCTACCTTCTATTTTAAAGCTATAAACACCGGCATTTGCTAAATCGGGTAAGTATTCAATCATGCATAAATCTTTAGAACTCATTATGTAGGTACCTCTATCATCTTCGTATATAGGTAAGAATTCGCTTTCTCTTTTTTCTTCTTTAAGATAATAGATTTGATATTTCCATCTACAAGAATTGGTACATTCTCCTTTATTTGCAGATCGATTTGTCATATATGCAGAAAGGTAGCATTTACCTGAATAAGCTATACACAAAGAACCATGTACAAAGGCTTCCAATTCGCAGTTTATGCTTTCTTTAAAATCTTGAATATCTTTTATGCTTACTTCTCTTGCTAAAATGATTCTTTGTACTCCTAAAGATTCCCAGAATTTCGCAGCTTCTATGTTGGTCACATTTGATTGTGTACTAATATGCAAAGGTATCGAAGGGGCATATTTTTTTGCAAGATGCAATACTCCCGGATCTGAAAAAATAATAGCATCAGGTTTTGCTTCTTCTAAAATTTTTAAATGCTCAATGATTTTGGGAATGTCTCTGTTATGAAGAAAAATGTTAATGGTTATATAAATTTTTTTACTTTTCTTTTTTACATAGGAAATCGATTTGAGAAGTACTTCTAGATCCATGTCTTTTACTTTGCTTCGAAGGCTAAACTCTGGTAATCCCATATATACAGCATCTGCACCATAATGCAAAGCAATTTGGAGCTTTTCCCAATTGCCGGCTGGAGCTAAAAGTTCATATTTTTTTTTGTGATTCATTTCTGTATTTGCTCAAATTTTTTTAAAGTTATATGAATTTTTTCTAATTTTGATAATGCTTCTTCTTTTTTTTGTTTTTGATCTTCAATTACTTCTTTAGGTGCTGATTCTATAAACTTTGGGTTATTGAGTTTTTCTTCTGCAATTCGTATAATATTTTCTAATGAATTTTTTTCTTTTGTCAATTTTAGAATTTCTTGATTGATATCTACAATACCTTCTAAAGGAATTTTAATGACTCCACTGCGAAAAATTTCTGTAATCGAATTTGGTGTTTCTTCCTTTTCAATTTCACTGTTTAGATATAGGATTTCCGAAGCTTGAATTAGCTTTTTTACTCCTTCTTCCTTTGCTTTTAAATATTCTTTAAAATTTTCATTTGGGGTATAAACTTGTACAGAAATTTTTTTTGAAGGTGGTAAGGACAAATCTACTCTTAATGAGCGGATTTTTGTAATCAATTCTTGTAGATCTTTCATTAAAAGAATAGAACTTTCTGGTAAAGAAACGGGCTCGGGAATATCTTCCCACATCAAATAGCTTATAGGATTTTTAGTTTCCAATTTGTCTTTTAAATACGAAAATAACTCTTCAGTTATAAAGGGCATAAAAGGATGTAAAAGATTTAAAATTTGGTATAATACATAACTTAGGACTTGTAATGCTACTTCTTTTGTTTGATTTTCTTCTTTTAAACGATGTTTGACAATTTCGATATACCAATCACAGTAATAGTTCCATACAAATTCATAAAGATCTTCAGCAACTAAATGAAATTTGTAATTTTTTAATAGATCTTTTAAGGAACCATTCACTCGATTTAAATGGTAAAGAATCCAATAATCCTCGATTTCCAAATTCAATTTATAAATAGAATTTATATTTAATTTAAAGTTTTCTGTAAGATTCATAAATACAAAGCGAGCGGAATTCCATATCTTATTGCAGAAATTTTGGTAGCCTCTTAGCCTTTTTTCGGAATATACTATATCTTTTCCTTCGGTAAGAGTAGCTATTAAAAAAAATCTATATGCATCTGCCCCGTAGGTTTGGATGATCTCTACAGGATCAATATTATTTCCTAAACTTTTAGAAATTTTTCTTCCTTTTTCGTCTCTCATCAATCCATGGATATATACATCTTTAAAAGGTTCTTTATCTAAAAAATGTAATCCCATCATGATCATCCTTGCTACCCAAAAAAAGATAATATCAAAACCTGTTACAAGAACTGTAGTGGGGTAGTATGTTTTTAAATCTTTTGTATTTTTAGGCCAGCCCATAGTAGAAAAGGGCCATAAAGCTGAGGAAAACCAAGTATCCAATACATCGGGATCTCTTTCTAAATTATTTGATTTGCATTTTTCGCATTTAGTAATATCTTTTAAAGATACATTGATATGGTTACAGTCTTTACAATACCAAGCTGGGATTTGATGCCCCCACCACAATTGGCGTGATATGCACCAATCTTTGATTTGATACATCCAAGAGAAATATAGATTTTCCCATCTTTTGGGTATAAATTTTATAATCTCTTTTTGTACATACTCTATTGCTTTTTTTGCCAATGGTTGCACTTTTACAAACCATTGAGTAGAAATCATAGGTTCTATGATGGCATTGCTTCTTTGGGATCTTCCTAAACTCAGGATATGGTCTTTTGCACCTCGAAATAAACCTAAATTGATGATATCTTCTTTTATTTTTTTCCTTGCTTCGAACCGATCCAAGCCTTTGTATTGTCCACATTTTTCGTTTATTTTTGCTGATTCGTCAAATATAGTAATAAATTCTAAGTTATGCCTTTTCCCGACTTCAAAGTCATTAAAGTCGTGAGCAGGAGTTACTTTTACAGCACCTGTTCCAAATTTAGGATCTACTAAAATGGCATCTGCAATAATAGGGATTTCTCTTTCCAATAATGGATGTTTTACTTTTTTTCCTATTAAGTGTTTATAACGTTCGTCTTCGGGATGTACAGCTATTGCTGTATCGCCTAACATTGTTTCTGGTCTAGTGGTGGCAACTACAATTTCCCCAGTAGAATCTGCTAATGGATAAGCAAAACTCCATAATTCTCCCTTATAATTTTCTTCGTATTCTACTTCGAGATCTGATAGCACTGTTTTTGTTTCGGGATCCCAATTCACCATTTTTGTATCTCTATAAATCAGCCCTTCTTGATACAATTCTACAAATACTTTGCGAACAGCAAAAGATAACTCCTCATTCATTGTAAATCTTTCGCGAGTCCAATCTACAGAAACTCCTAATTTACGCATTTGGTTGGTGATTACATTTCCATAGTGATTTTTCCATTCCCAAACTTTCTCTAAGAATTTTTCTCTTCCTAAATCGAATCGGGTTAGATTTTCCTTTTCTTTTAGTTCTCTTTCTACTCGGCTTTGGGTAGCAATTCCAGCATGATCAGTTCCAGGTATCCATAAAGTATTATAACCTAATTTTCTTGCAAGGCGAATTAAAACATCTTGTATGGTCATATTTAAAGCATGACCTACATGAAGTTGTCCAGTAACATTTGGGGGAGGTATTACAATTGAATAGGGCGGATTTTTAATTTTTTTTTTTAAAGCGTGGGCGTACTCTGGAGAGAAAGCTTTATTTCTTTCCCATTCCTTATACCATTTTTCTTCTATTTCTTTGTGATTATATTTAGATGATAGATCGAATGACATAAGACCAAAATTTGATTTTTTTTTAAAAAGAAAAGGATTTTATTTCTACCAAAATAGGTTTTTGTTTATCATTGACAAATAAATCTACCATGGATTATTTTTAAAATATGCAATATGTAGCTGTAGATTCGATGAGTGGAGATTTAGGTCCAGAACCTGCTATAGAAGGAACCGTACAGGCAGTTAAGGAATGGAATATTCCTGTTATTTTAGTAGGGAAAGAAGAGATTCTAAGAGAAAAATTATCTAAATATAAATATGATAAAGATATGATTTTGATAGAAAATGCAGAAGAAGTCATCGGAATGGAGGAAAGTCCTTCTAAGGCAGTAAAAACAAAAACAAATGCTTCTGTTGTGGTTTGTGCAAATTTGGTAAAAAAAGGAGAAGCTGTAGGTTTTTTTTCTCCTGGGAATACAGGTGCCACAATGGCAGCTAGTTTATTTTATATGGGTAGAGTTTTGGGAGTTTATCGTCCTTGTATTGCTTCTCCTATTCCAAGAGAAGATGGAGGTACTACAATCCTTGTGGATTCAGGTGCCAATGTGGATTCTCGCCCCGAATGGTTGGTTCAGTTTGCCCTAATGGGGGATTTGTATGCAAGGGAAATTTTTGGAATTTCAAAGCCTCGAATTGCTATCCTTTCGAATGGAGAAGAAAATCATAAAGGTAATGTAGTATCTGTTCAGGCAGCAGAGAAATTACAAAAATTGCCTATAAACTTTATAGGGAATATCGAAGGAAGAGATCTCTATGGTGGAACACCAAGGTTTGCCGACATTGTTGTTTGTGATGGTTTTGTTGGCAATGTAGTACTAAAAGCTACCGAAGGTTTGGCTAGTACTATATTTAGGATTTTACTAAAAGGAATTGAAAATTCATCTTTAGCAAAAACAGGAGCATTTCTTTTAAAACCAGTATTAACGGAAATCAAAAAACGAATGGATTACACAGAATATGGGGGAGCTCCTTTGTTGGGTGTTAATGGCGCTTGTGTAATTGGACATGGTTCTTCGAATGCAAAAGCAATCAAAAATGCAATTCGAGTATGCTACGACTACTCACAAAAACAAATTGCAAAAAAAATAGAAGATCTTTTTCCTAAAAAGTTTACTATTTTTGGAAGAGAATTTTAACATTAAATTTCATCAAGAATTCTTATATTTGTAATTTTTGTTTTTAATATAGACTTAGAATGTTTTTGGTTGTCCAAGGGATGTATTGTTTTTTTTTGTTATGGATGAATGATCTAAAAAAATTTATTCCAGAAAATATTTTAAAAATGTCTCCTTATGTACCGGGCTTACAATTAAACGAAGAAGAAATCATTAAATTGAATACAAACGAAAATCCCTATCCTTTACCTGAGTTTATTTTAGATTCTCTTCTGAATATTGTAAAAAAAAATAGATTCCATTTGTATCCCGATCCTGAATCTTTAGAACTAAGAAAAAAATTATCAAATATTTATAAAAAAGATATAAAAAATATTTTAATTGGTAATGGTTCTGATGAGATCTTATCTATTGTTTTTAGAACCTTTTTAACAAAGGAAGATAGAGTACTTTTTGTAGAACCTTCTTATAGTTTATATTCTGTATTATGCAATTCTTTAGGAGTGAATTATTATACAACCCCAGTAGAAAAAGATTTTACTATAGATATTGATAAGATCATCGAGTACGAAAAAAAATATGATCCCAAATTGATAATCATTACAAACCCAAATGCGCCTACAGGAATTTCTCTATCCAAAAAGAAAATCAAAGAATTATGTGAAAATATCCAAAAACCTATTCTTATAGATGAGGCTTATGTTTTTTTTGGTGGCGAAAGTGTATCCGAAGAAGCTGGGATTCTATATCCTCATTTAATGGTTTGCAGTACTTTTTCTAAAGCTTTTTCTTTGGCTGGTATGCGACTGGGTTGGATTTTAGCAAATGAATTTTTTATTGAACAAATGAACAAAATCAAGGATTCTTATAATATAAATTTTTTTTCACAAAAGACAGGTGAGTTGGTTTTGGATAATCTTGAATATTTTTATAAGCGAATCGAAGAAATTATTCAAACAAGAGAATGGTTTATTAGGAAAATGGATTCTTTGGGGTATTTTACCTTGCCTTCTTCCACAAATTTTGTTTTTACATCACCACCCGATAAACAAGCAAAAAATATTTATGAATATTTGTTAAAAAATAAAATATTAGTTCGTTATTTTTCGAATTATCCCGAATTTTTAAGAATTAGTATAGGAACCCAAAAGCAAATGGAGACTTTGTATGAAATTCTTAAAAATTATTAATTTTTTATTATTATTTTTTATAAATTATTATATATATTCAATTGACTTTAAAGAATTGACAATAGAAAACTATAGCCATATTCTCCCCGAAGTAGAAAAAGGAAATATTTTTAAAATCTTAGAGAAAACATCAGAGAATCATGGTTATATTACTGTCATAGGAATTATAAACGAAAAACCAGATAAAGTATGGGTAATTTTACAAGATCCTAATAAAAAAATGTATAAAGATATTTTAGAAAATCATATCCTTTACAAAAAAGAGAATTATTATATTAAAAAAAAATTAATAGATTTTCCTTTTCCTTTTGATGACCGTTGGACAATTATCGAGGAAAACATATACGATCATCTTTATTCCAAACAATGGAAAGAAAAAGGAGGGGATATAAAAATCAATCGAGGAGCCATTCGACTTTTTCCTTATAAAGGAAAGACTTTAATGATTTTTAAAGCGAGCTTTGATCCGGGTTTACCCTTTGTTCCTGAATGGATCATACAATGGGGTTTAAGAATCAAAGCACCAATGATTATCAATCAAGTGAGAAATAGGATCAGTAGTGGATGATGCAAATTCAAATTGAGAATAAACAATTTGCAAGTTGACAATTTAAGCAAATTTTGTTTGCTAAAATCTTACAATAAAAACTTAAAAAAAAATCAAAAATAAATTTTTTTTAATGTACAAAATGGGATTGCTATTTTTAAGATTTTTTAGAGTTAAAATTGATTTTAAAAGACCAGGAACCCTCAGAATTACAAGCAACAAATTCGAACTTCTATTTCTTACGAATGGGATAATTATTTAAAAGGATTTCGTTTTGAATTTTCGTTTCTAAGTTGATTTAAAAAAGGATTCATTTTTTTTGTATTCTATAAAGGGATTCATCTATTAAAAATAAGAGAATGCCTACAACTAAAAACAAAACAAATGATTCAAAAGGAAGCCAAATAAAAAGACCTCCCAGAATCCCTAATAAACATCCTAGGTATTGTATGTATTCCAATTGTTCTGAGGTAGAATATAATAGTAGTTTTTCTAATCTTAGTTCATCCAGCGCAAGTAGATTTTGAATCATTACTTTTTTAATGTTGATTCTATCTATTAGAAAGCTGATTATATTGATAAATGCATTTTCTATGAATTCTCGATTTTTATATAAATGTTCTGGAATTGCATAGGTGTATTGTAAAATAGTTTCTCGATTTTCATCAAGATTGATTTGCATTGATAGTAAAAGTTCTTCGACTTTTTTGGCAATATCCTTGTCTCCTCCTAACCATTTGTATATTTTGAGAATACCAGATTCTAGACCTGTTAAATTATCAAAATCAATACTTTTTACAAAATTTCGAACATTTTTTTTAAATTCTTCTGAATGGAGGATTTCATTAAAAATTTTTTCTATCAATTGGATTAAATCGTCTTGGAATTCTTTCGTATGTAAGATTTCTTCGAAAGTGTGATTAAAATTGTCAAAATATTTTCGAAAGATCCCACTAGAACGGATCTCTTTTGCGATCAATTCATGATTGATGATTTCTCTTGATATGGATTCTCCTAATTTATAGGCAATTTTGATTTTGCTTGCTGGAATCAATCCTTGTCCTAATAAGGGTCTTTTATTTCTAGGATGAAATAACATTTTAATAGCTATATAATTTGTAGCATAACCAACTAAACCAGTTACAGATAGCATACGGAGTACGCCAGACAAAGGAGTGCCACTTTCTCTCCAAGGAAAATGCAAAACTACATTTTCAAAAGGATCAATAAAAATAGAAACCAAAAATTCTATAAGAGCAATATAAGGTAGAATTTTAAGGAAAATCAAAAAATAGTTTCTTTTTTTTGGAGATTGTATTTCGAAAACATAGTCATCTTCTTTTTCGGGTATGAGTTTGTGTATCCATCGATTGTAAAAGTTTTCCAAAAATTTAAGTAAAGAACTATCGTTAAACAAAGAGATACTCCTTACAAAATGTATTGACTTAAATCTCTATTTTGTGCAATACCAGAAATCTTTTGTTTTACATATTCTGCATCTATAACAAATGTTTTTTTACCTTCGGGAAGATCTGGGGCTTCGAAGGAAATATCTTCTAAGAGTGTTTCTATTATTGTGTGCAATCGCCTTGCTCCAATATTTTCTAATTTGTTGTTTAATTCATAAGCAAAGGAAGCAATTTCTTTAATAGCGTCTTCAGTAAATTTTAGTTCTACACCTTCTGTTTCTAATAGTTTAATAGCTTGTTTGGTTAAAGAATTTTGGGGTTGAGTTAAAATCCTTTTAAAGTCTTCCTCAGAAAGTTCGGACAATTCAACCCTTAAAGGAAATCTTCCTTGTAGTTCTGGAATTAAATCCGAGGGTTTGCTAGTATGGAAAGCACCTGCAGCGATAAACAAAATATGATCGGTCTTTATAGGTCCATATCTTGTATTGACAGTGGAACCTTCTACAATAGGTAATAAGTCTCTTTGTACTCCTTCTCGAGAAACATCAGGTCCGTGATGAGAACCTCTTCCACAAATTTTATCTATTTCGTCGATAAAAACAATACCTAATTGTTCTGCTCTTCTTATAGCTTCTGATTGTAATTTTTCCTGGTCAATCAATCTATCTACTTCTTGTTGATATAAAATTTTTTTTGCTTCTTCTACAGTTACTTTTCTTCTTTTCGTTTTTTTAGGAAGGACATCACCAAACATATTTTGTAGCTGCATATTCAATTCTTCTAAGTTAGGTGCTCCCATAACCTGAACCAAAGGAATAGAAGGTGCTGGGATTTCGATTTCAATTTCCATTTTGTCAAGATCTCCCCTGCGTAGTTGTTCTCTTATTGCATCTCTTAATCTTTGATCTTCCTGTACGAAGTCTTTGCTTTGATTTTCCATTCCGGATTGTATATCTTTTCCTACTTGACTCATATCCATAAATGCTTTTAACAACAACATAGGATTTTTTATAATATCTTCTTGGTTTGGGTTGGATTCAGTTTGTTTTTTTCTCGTGGGGGAAATCAAAATATGGATAATTTTATCTTCGACATTTTTGATTGCTGTTTCTTGTACTTCTTTTTCGAATTCTTTGCGAACTAAATTATAAGAGTTAGCAACAAGATCTCGTATTATAGAATCCACATCCCTACCCACATACCCTATTTCGGTAAATTTTGTTGCTTCGACTTTTATAAAAGGTGCTTTTGTTAATTTCGCTAATCTTCGGGCTATTTCTGTTTTTCCACATCCAGTAGGACCAATCATTATGATATTTTTAGGATATATTTCTTCCTTTAGTTGTGAATCTTGGATTCTTTGTCTACGTAATCGATTTCGTATGGCTATAGCAACCATTTTTTTTGCTTTAGTTTGTCCAACTATAAATTTATCTAATTCTTCTACAATTTGTTTGGGGGTAAGGGTTTCTATATAATTTTCATTGGCTTGATCTTTTAACATAGGTATCAATCTTTACATTCCTTGATATTGTCAAACATTTGATTTTTTTGTTGAATCTTATGTTTTGCAAAGGGTAAGCGTTTAAAAATATACTCCATAGAGATTCTGTTGAGAGTACATGTTTGTAAATCAAATAGATTATGTAAAAAAAAAGTAAATAAGGATTTCAAAAAAAATTTTAAAAAATCATCAAAACAAAAAAATTCAATGATAAGTTTTTATAAATCGTTTGACACTAAGATTTACAATTAATATTTGTACCTGTTTTAGTTTTATTCATTTTTAAATGAATTATGTTTATTTAAAAATGAATAAAATTTAAATTTCCCAAATTTAAAACTATAAGGAGTAAATAATGAAGATTGCAGTTCTGATTAAACAAGTACCAGATACGGAAACACAAATTGCTGGTAAGATTTCTGGAAATCAAATCAATGAGACTGGAATCAAATGGATTGTCTCTCCTTTTGATGAACATGCATTAGAAGAAGCAATGAGAATCAAAGAAAAACACCAAGCGGAAGTGGTAGCCATTTCTTTAGGACCTGATCGAGTTCAAGATGCATTAAGAACAGCGTATGCTCTGGGTGTAGATCGAGTAACCCACATTAAAGATGATTCTTATAATGTTTTAGATGTATTTTATACGGCAAATGTTTTGGCAAGTTACCTAAAGCAAGAGAATCCAGATATAATTTTAGCGGGAAATATTGCTATAGATTCTCAATCTTCTATGGTGCCTACAATGATAGCACAAATTTTGAATATACCAAGTATTATTTATGCAATCAAAATAGAAATTTCTGGAAATAAAGTAAAAGTTACAAGAGAGATAGAAGGTGGGACTGCTGATATAGAAACAGAAATGCCAGTTCTTATCACTGCAACTAAAAAATTGAATGAACCAAAATATCCTCCTTTAAAGGGTATTTTGGCAGCAAAAAAGAAAACCATTAATATAGTGCAAGTGAGCAGCTTGGGCGTTAGTGTTCCAAAAATAGAAATTTTAGCAATTGAACCTCCACCACCTCGTCCTCCAGGAAGGATTATTGAGGGAGCAACACCAGAAGAAAAAGCAAGAGAGCTTATTAGATTACTTAAAGAAGAAGCAAAAGTTATATAATCAATAAAGGAGTTCCTATGTCTGTACTAGTTATTACAGAATTAAAAGAAGGAAATTTAAAAAAGATTTCTAAAGAGTTGGCATCAACAGGTCAAAAACTAGGTGGCCCGGTAGTTGCAGTTTTATTTAATGGAAATGATTCCCATGTGTCGGAATTGCATAATTGTGGAGCGGATACAGTGATCAAAGTAAACGGAAAAGATTTTTCTCCCGAAGGGTGGGCAAATTTAATTTCTGGAATCGCAAAAGAAAATCAATCAAAAGTAGTTTTGGCTCCCCACTCTATGCTAGGAAAGGATTATGCAGGAAGAGTAGCCATTCAATTGAATGCGAATCTTATTGCGGATGTAATAGAAATTAAAGGAGATTTAAATTCGATTGAATTAAAAAAACCAATTTATTCTGGTAAAGCCTATGCAAGAATCAAAGTTTCCACCCCAGTGGTTGTTACAGTAAGACCCAATTCTCAAGAAGTGTTGGAAAATTATAATGGGAAAAAAGAGGTTAAGGAGTCTACTATATCTGAAGGCATTATTAAAGCGAAACTTACAAATCTACAGCAAGTAGAAGCAGGAAAAGTACAACTAACCGATGCTTCTATAATTGTGTCTGGAGGTAGAGGTATTAAGGGACCAGAAAATTGGCCAGTCTTACAAGAATTGGCAGATCTATTGGGGGCTGCATTGGGAGCAAGTAGGGCAGCGGTGGATGCAGGATGGATTGATCATAGTCATCAAGTAGGGCAAACAGGAAAAACCGTTTCTCCAAATCTTTACATTGCTTGTGGAATTTCTGGAGCAATTCAACATTTAGCAGGTATGGGTTCATCTAAGATTATTGTTGCAATCAACAAGGATCCTGATGCAAATATTTTTAAAGTTGCTACTTATGGAATCGTAGATGATCTATTTAAAGTTGTTCCCGCAATTACTCAAGAATTAAAAAAAATGTATAGTTAGTCTTTGGGGGGGTTCCCCCCACCAAAAAAATATAAGTATGAAAAAAAAATTTTCAATACTATTTTATTTTCTATTTATAAATACCATCCATTCAGATATTTTAGAATCTGTAGTAAATAAATTTCACAATTCTATTTTTAAAGCTAATTTTAGCATTGAAAGAAGCTTACAACAACAAAAAGGCGTACTCTACTACCAAAAGGGACAAATCCATATACGACTTTCTGATGGAACCATATTGGCTTCGAATTACAAAAATATTCTTACTTACGATCCCGACTCAAAAGTTGCAGGCAAACAAGAAAAAATACCTGGAGGAGGGTTCCAGTGGATACTTGCTTACCCAAGAAAAATCGAAGGCAATAAAGCAGTTATAGAACCAAATGATAAGAACTACCAAAAAATAATCATACACTGGAATACGGATTTGTTTCCTATTTCTATCACTTTTATAAAAGATCCAGAAAATAAAATTTCTATAAAATTTTCCAATATCATATATTTAAATAATATTTCTTCCCAATTCTTTTCTTATAAACCACCTCCAGGTTCTCGAACCGTGGAAAATCCATTAAATCTTAAAAAATAGGTTTAAAAATTTTTAAAAAATGAGTCCAATACAATTTAAAAGATGAATGAACCTTTGACAAAATCTCAGGCATATAAGGTTTTTGGTGAACTTTATAAAAAAGAGCGTCCTCCCGAGTTACAAAAAAAAGTAGAAGAAATTGTCAATACTTATTCTGATATTTTTGTAAGAATTCAAAAAATTCGAGAATTAGAAAAAAGTTATTCAGAGAAAAAGTCTATAGCAAAAGATCAAAATTCAGTAGCAATCAAAAACAAAAAAACAAAATCCAATGAAAACCATCTCTCTTCGAATTTAAAAAAAATGATTAAAGGTCCTGACATAACCCAATGGGGAGAAGAAACAGGTACTTTATCTTTTGGTCTGTTTGGATTTAATATTCGCTTTTCTAACCAGGTTCCAAAGATTTTTAATCTTTTCGAAGAAAAACAAATTTTAGATACTCTAAGAGGAATGGGATTTTTTATTAACAAGGGTTGGGAAGATTTCCCTCCTCAAGAATATAATATTGTAGTGACAACTTATCAGTTTTTTAAAGAATATATAAATGTATATCCACTTTTTAAACAAAAAATAGAATTGGATTCTTTAATTCAAAAAACTCTAAAAATGCAAGTATTGTATGCAAATTTATTGTTATTTCCTAATTACAAGAAAATGTTAGAGGAAGAATTTATAGATTGGTTAAAAAATCAAAAGGATTTGGTACAATTCGTTTCCAACTGTTTAACTGTGATGAGAATCATTTCTCGGCTGGAAGAAAGAAAACCTAAAATGACAAATGTAATTTTATCTTTCTATGTACTTAGTAAGAAAAAAATAATTAGTTGGGAAGATTTACTTAATATTTTAAATGTTAAAAAGCCAGTTACAGATAAATATAGAGCACCAGAAAGTATAATGAAGTTAATTCATCAAAAGATAGATAAGCTCAACATGGAAATAGAGAAAAGGGAAAACACAATCAAAGATATTTTGTACATAAAAAAGAAGTATTTTCTCATTGGAGAAGATAATAAGGTCAAGCTTGAATTTTTAAATCAAATAGTGATTTACATTTTAAAAAGGCAATATGGAGAAAATAGGGTCACAAAAGAAATGGTATCGACTTATATTTCTGAACCCCATAGACTATTATCTGTCTTACTTCTTGATTTTGATTTGAATTTTGTTACTTTTTTTTCTGGAACTGTAACAGTTGTAGATACGAACAATAAAAATCAAGAAGTGAGTATTTTTAAGACCAATCTGTTAAAAAAAGAATTAGAGTTGTATTCCGAATTGTTTCAGGAATTGAATGAATTTTTAAAACAATATAAAAATGCCCAGTTTAGTTTTCAGAATTATTACTTAGCTTTAAAGACAAAAGCCAAAGATATTATCATACAGAATTTTATAAAAACTATTAATAAATTTTTTAGTGTATTTCGAAAATTTATTCAGTACGTTCGTATAGTTTTATATAATCACGAAGAGGCAGAAAACTTAGAGAAGAAGGGAAATTTAAAAGAAAACTTACAACGAACCAAGCTCTTACCAATTGAAGATTTTAATTATCAACCTCGCTTTTTACCTTATTCTGAATATAGAATCCATTCTTCTGGAAGGATCCATAATCTTACTGTCAAAAATGCCTTAGAAGAATTGTTAAAAGACTTATATAACTATCTTTATCTATATAGAGAACCTGTGCTATTAGAAAATTTGTCTTCTCTACCGCGGTTAGAATCCGAAATCCAATTATACAAATCTAAGTTAAAGCAAATGGGAATAGAAAAATAAATGAAAAAAAATCCATTGTTTGAAAATAAGATTTAATTTCATTATGAACTATTTTTCTTCCACAATAGCTAAATGTATTTGACAAAACAAAACTATCCATACAATTATAAAAAACTTAGGAGGGAACTATGATTAAAGGTGATGTAGTAGATATTTTGGTTTTTTTTACAATTTTTTTTATTTTAGGGATGGGGGGTGTAGTGATCTATATGGTCAAAAAGAAAATATAGTTTTTGATAGAGCATCCTAAACCAAAAATTTTTTTATTCCTAATAGGATGCTTTTTTTATTTTTGTAAAAGAAATAAAGATTCATCAAAAAGGGGTTTTATCTTATCTTTATAATTATTAGATACCTTATCAAGAAGCTCTCTCTGGACGAGGATGGAGTTTTTGATTTCTTTCTTGCAGTTTTCTATAGTAAATTCTGTGATTTCAAATTCTGGGAAACGGGGTTGTAGTTCACATAGGATTTTTTTACTATTGATATTTGAGGAATTTATAGATAATTGTAATTGATTAAAGTAAAGTTCTAATAAATTGATTATTTGATTGTGTTTTTGTTTATTTGTGAATATGTTTTTAAAAGAATTCACTTGAATCGTAAAAACATCTCTTTTATAAAGATTCAATTTGATTGAATTCCAATCTTTTAAATTTTCTTTTAAAAATAAAGATAATTTAGTTAACCTACAATAATTAGATAAGTATGCATCAGAAACTTTAAAAGAAAAATTTAAAATTTCTCTAAGATCATAAGAACTTATGGATTTTAAATAGCACTCTAAAAAATTTCTTAAAAGAATGATTTTTTGATCAAAAATTAATTCTGTTGGTAGTGTGTCTGCACTTATCAATTCTTTTAGCTCCTTTTCCTTTTTTAAATCTAAATATAATAAAAACAATTCATAATAAATATCAGAATTTTGGTTTTTTAAAAGATATTCTTTGTATAACTGTGTAGATATACCAAAAGTTTCTGGATAAAGGGAAAAAATTCTAGCTTTCCAAAGAATAAGTTCATGAGACTTATGGAAATCTGTTAGGGAATTTTCTACTTTTTGAATCAATTGTAAAGCTTGGTCGAAGTCTCCTTTTTTAAAGTGGGATTCTATTTCTTTGCTTAAGTTTGTTATATTTAAGCAACTTCCAGAAAAGAAAATAAACAAAGAAAATAAGAAAAAATTTTTCATTTTACTGAAAATTCTTTTTATAAATGTTCCACATGGTAAGAATTAAGGTTTTTGCATCAGAATATTTGGGAGTCCATTTTAGAATTCTTTTTGCTTTTTGAGAAGAAGCCAAAAGTTTTGCTGCATCCCCTGGTCTTCTTTTCGTAATTTTATAATTCAATTTTTTTTGAGTTACCTCTTCTGCTGTTTTTAAAATTTCTAAAACGGATATTCCTTTTTCTGAGCCTAGATTTATAGTTAAATTGGTTTGGTTTTTTATGATATAATCCATTGCCAATATGTGTGCTTCGCTTAAATCATTTACATGAATATAATCTCGGATGCATGTTCCATCAGGAGTGGGGTAATCATTTCCGTATACTTCCATTTCCTTTCTTTGGTTTAGTAAAGTTTCCATTACAATGGGTAATAGGTTTTGTGGTTCTTTTTCAATTCCTAAAACTCTTTCTTTTACATCATATCCAGCAGCATTAAAATATCTTAAAGAAGCATATTTTAAAAAAGTAAGTCGAGAAAACCATTCTAAGTTATCTTCGATTACCATTTTTGTGAAACCATAATAATTTGTGGGATTTCTTTTATGGTTTTCGTCTATGGGTAAATATTCTGGTTCTCCATAAACTGCAGCACTGGAAGAAAAAATAAAATATTGAATGTTATTTTGTATCATGCTTTCTAATAATAGTAATGTTCCACGAATGTTATTGTTAGAATATTTCATTGGATCTACCATAGATTCTCCAGCTGCTTTTGATGCGGCAAAATGAAATACTACTTCTGGTTTAAAATCTATAAGTTTTTTTAAGATAAAGGGATCTCGGAAATCTCCTTCTATTAATTTATAATTGGGATGATGAATTATGTTTTTTTTATTTCCCGTAGAAAAATTATCACAAACGATAATTTCGTAATTTCTTTCTAAGAGATCATGTACAATATGAGTTCCGATATAACCTGCGCCACCTGTAACAAGAATTTTCATTTAAATTCAAACCTCCTTATTTTAGAAATTTGGTATTTACCTAAAAGTTAATGGATTATAAATTTTTAACGTTGATTTTTTTATTTACGAAATTATTTTTGGGATTGGAATAAAATTTTTCCGATTGTTTCCTCCTCTTGTTCTTGATTGGCTAAATATTTTTGGTATTCAATTTTTTCCATAAATTCTTCAGCTTTTTTTATAGATAAGGTAATCTTTTGATGTTCGGGTTGAATTTGTAGAATCATAGCTTTTACTTTTTGGTTTATAGAAAACTCTTTATTTAATTGTCTCTGTTTTATAGAAATTTCTTTTGCTGGTATAAAACCCAAAAACCCTTCGTTTAATTTTACCAAAAGGCCATTTTTTTTTATATTTAGTATTTCCACATCTAATATATCGCCTTTTTTAAAGGGTAATATTCCCAGCCATGGATTGTCTTCTAATTCTTTTAAAGAAACAATGATTTTGTCTTCTTTCCAATTAAGGTTAATAATTTTTCCGCGCACTTCTGAATTGATTTTAAATTTTTCGGAGATATTTTCTGTTTTTTTATAAGAAATTTCTGAATTGGGTACAAAAGCTTCCAATCCAAATCCTAAATCGATACTAAGACCATAATTGTTAATAGAGCGAACTTTACCTATTACAATGGATCCTATTTTAAGAGATTGGATTAGATTTTTTCTGTGCGCTTCTTTTTGAATTTGTAGATAATCAGTGTAAGATACTACATAATTATTTTGATTGATTTCTATAACTAAAAAATGCAAAACTTCGTTTTTAATTACCTCTTTTTTTAATTTTGATTTTGGGCAAAAGGCCAAAAGCTCTCCTATTTTTACATAACAACCACTTTCCAGGATAGAATCAATTTTTCCCTTTAAAGGAATTTGATTAATTTTGGCGTTTTCCATGATAATTTTTTCATAAGGGGGTATAGGGATCGTAGTAAAAAAATTCTCACCATTTTTTGTTCCAGCATAAAAAACACAAATGGTTTCTTCTGTGTTTACCTCTAAATTCTGATCTCTATCAAGCAATTGTTCTTTGGGAAGAATACCAGGACCGATATCAGAATCTACAAAAATAAAGTCTTTATCTTTTATGTTTTTAACTACTACATATACTTGTTCTCCTATTTTATATTTTCCCGTATTTTCTAAGGTTTTTAAGTACAATTTAGCAATTTCTGAATTTACTTTATCTAATCCTATTTTTCTACTTTTCATAAAAAAATCCTTTTTAGTCTCTGAATTTGATTTTCCTTTTATTCTGAATTCCCAAATCTTCGGGCTTAATTCCTAATTCTTCCATAATTAATTTTCTTTGATCTTGAATCAAATTTTGAATTCCACAAATATGTTCATAGGGAGATTGCTTTAAACTGCCATTAATAATGTCTGATTTTAAAGTATATCCACATTCAAAAGAAATTACCTCCTCTGGCTTTTCTTGCGAAAATTTTGGTGGGGTTTTTCCTGTTTTTTTATAATATCTTACAAGGATCTTACCTAAGGTGGGTGCTGCTACACTTCCTCCGGCTTGTCCGGGGCCGAGAGTAATAGAAGATTTATCAAAACCAAACCATAAGGTAAAAGTCATTTCGGGATTAAATGCAGTAACCCATGCGTCAGACCAACTAGAAGTAGTACCGGTTTTCCCTGCCAAATCTCCCATAAAATTATTGTTGCGAATTCCCTCTCTTAAAGTTCCTTTATTTACTGCATCTTCCATCATTTTTCTTAAGATAAACGCTGTCCCTTTAGATAGAACTTGATTCTCTGCTCTTAAAAATTTTTGTAGTTGATTGTATTTTACGATTTCTTCTTGAGAATAAATTAAATTTCCTTGCTTATCATAAATGTATCGAATTGTATAGGGAATTACATCCTTTCCTTCGTTTGCTATTATAGCTGTAGCAACAGCCAATTCTTTTGGAGTGATTTCACTTGATCCAAGAGCTAAAGTTGGTTCTGCCCTAAAGCGTTTTGGATTGGGTATCTTCATCAATTTTTGTGCGAAAGGAATAATTAAAGAAGGACTCACTTTATAATAAAGATCAACGGCACAGGTATTTATAGAATAGGCAAAAGCTAAAGATGCAGGAACAAGCCCATAATATTCACCATCGTAGTTTCCTGGCGACCATACGCTACCATCATCAGAAATATTTTGCGTAGGTGTGTCGCTTAAAGGAGACATGGAGTTAATGATTCTGTTTTCAAGACCGGCTCCGTAAACAAATATCTTAAATGCACTACCAGGCTGTCTTCTTGCAAATAAAGCTCGATTGAACTGATTTTTGGAAGAAAATTCTCTTCCTCCAATCATTGCGCGGATACCACCCGTATTTTGATCAATGGCTAATAAAGCACCTTCTACCTGTAAATTGTGAGAAAAATCTAAAGTTCCTTTTCGTAGCTCTTCTAATGCAATATTTTCTTTTTCTAATGGTTGTAGAAGGGTTAAAAGTTCTAATGAATCCAAAAGCTCCGATTCCAATGATATTTTAAAGAGTTGGAGAAGAGTAGGTCCTGTTATTTTAGGATTTCCAATAGGAAGTATACTGGAAAATAAGTTATGTAAACTAAATAAGGATACGTTTACACCTAACTTTCCTTCTGATAAAGCGTAATTTCTTCCTACTTTGTCAGCTTCGATTAAGGTTTTTTCCATTTCTTCTTGGGAGATCAATTGTAAATCTAAATCTAAAGTTGTATAGATCTTTAATCCGCCTGAATATAAAATTTCTTTTTCTAAAAATGGATTTTTTTTTAAAATCGTTTCTATATAATTCGTAAAATAAGGTGCCAGATCGAGTCTCTTAGTTCTTATGTTGGATGCGGGAGAGGTAGTTATAAAATATCCCCAATAGTGATTCCAAAATCGATTATGCATATTTTCTGCTTCTTCTTTTTCCAATAGATTCTTTTTTACGAGGCGACTCAAAACGAATTTATGTTGGTTTTTAGCATTTTCGGGATATTTAAAAGGGGAATATTTTACTGGAGATTTAGGTAGTCTTGAAAGCAATGCTGCCTCTTCCAAGGTAAGGTCTTCTACTTGCTTGTTAAAATAAAATTGTGTGATGCACTTTATTCCTTCGCAACCGTGTCCAAAGTAAACCATATTTAAATAAAGTTCTAAAATCTCTTCTTTTGATAGGTATTGTTCCAGTTTTAAAGCATATAAAAATTCATTAAATTTCTGAAAAAAAGTTTTTTTTCTCACTTTAAAGTGGTGTAAATATAACAATTTGGATACTTGTTGAGTTAAAGTAGAGCCCCCTTGGACAATTCTTCCAGATATTAAATTTTTGAAACTTGCTCTAAGGATTCCTGCAATATCAAAACCTATATGATTGTAAAAATTATCATCTTCTACGATTACAAAAGTTTGGACCACACTAGGTGGTATTCTTTCTAAGGGGATAGATTCGAACTTTTGGATATACAGTTCTGCAAAGGGCTTTCCTTTTATATCATAAAGGATTGAGGCTTCGGAAGGCTGGTATTTTTTTAGCAATTCTAAATCTTTTATATTGATTTCGGACAAAAAAAGACCGAACAAAAGAGCAAAGAAAACAGTTAGGAATATACTATTTTTGTTGAGTATTTCTTTTTTTTCTTGACTTTCCCTCATAGCTTTCCTTAACTTACACTATGAATTCTTATTATGGATATTCATATCCCTTAATGACTGTTGGGGTTTTCCGCATAGTTCTTCTTTTATCCATATCTTATTTGATTCAATTGATAGCAAGTTTTTTTCCTAATTATTCCTTAGAAAGTTTCCTTCTTAGTTCATCAAATTTTTCTTTTATTTCTTTTCTTACCCATTTTTTTGTAGTTCCTATCCAACTGGGTAGCTTTTTAGGTTTCCTATTTGATATTTTGATTTTATGGGGTTTTGGTTCCGAATTGGAAAGGGTATGGGGAACAAAAAATTTTTATCAATTTTTTTTTGTAGGAATTTTTGGTGGAGCACTATTTTTGCTATTGGTAAGTTCCTTTTTACTGCAAGGGTTGTATGCATTTAGTGTTCAAGCTGGGATTGCTGGCGTATTGTTGGCTTATGGGATTTTATGGCCCAATCGGGAAGTTTTATTTTTTATGGTACTTCCTATCAAAATGAAGTGGGTAATTCTTCTTATGTTTCTTTTTATGATTTTAAGTTCTTTGAATTATTTTGTTATTTCTTTAGGAGGTGTTTTGAGTTCTGGATTGTATTTTTTTTTAAAAAAATTAAAACAATCTCAGTCCTATACTTATAGTAATGTAAACCTAAATTTAAAAAATGATTCTGCCCAAAATTTGGAAAAGAAAAACTTTTTTACTAAAATAAAAGACAAAATTTCCCAATTTCAGAAGAAAAAAAGAATTGAGAGAAAAAGGCAAGAAATCTTAAAAAGAATAGAAATGAAAGAAGAACTTGATAGAATTTTAGAAAAAATATCACGGCAGGGAATTGAGTCATTAACAAGGGCAGAAAAAAAGTTTTTAGATAAAGCATCTAAGGAACTTTAAACATTAATAGAAGAAATTCGAGTGATTTTGGAAAATTTGATTCCTCTTAAACCTGAAATTTCGATATTAATCTTTTGTATTTCTTGAGTTATGCCCTTCATTACCACAACTTCTAAACAATCTTCCTGATTTACATGGATGTGTAGATTGCATAAAATGTTTACTAAATTATTATGTTGCACTTGGATCATTTTTTCTGACAGATCTGAAGTATGATGATTATAAATGATCGACAAAACACCAATTACTTCTTCTTGGGGATTTTCCCATTTTTCTTCTACAATTTTATCTCGGATTAAATCTCTAATGAATTCAGATCTCGAAGCATAACCTCTATCAATAAACTGTTTGTCCAAAATTTCTAATAATTCTTCGGGCAAAGATATACTAAATCGTACGACCTTTTCTTTAATATCCATAAATTAAAAGTCTTTATATATTTTACTTCTATTTAGTAAATTCTTTTTTTGTTTTTTTTAAATATTAAAAAGAAGCTTTCCAATGTAAAGTTTTCCCAGCCCACATGGGGATTACAGCTTTTTTACCTAAGGGATAGGATTCGGGAATGGTAAAAGAGGATCTTAGAATTTTTATGGTATTTGAATGTATGGGCAGATCATAGAATTTGCATCCATTTATTGAAAGAAAATTTTCTATTAGAGTTTTGTCTAAAGAGTGGTGTAATTCAAAAAAGGTTACGTAAAGTTCAATAGCTATAGTAGATGAAAAAATCCCCGCAGCACAACAATTTGCTTCTTTTTTTTCGCGTGGATGTGGAGCGCTATCTGTTCCAGCAAAAAATTTTGGATTTCCCAACAATACTTCTTTAGCTATTGCTCCTTGATCTTCTTTTCTTTTTAAGATGGGTAAACAATAAAGGTGGGGTTGCAAACATGGAATAAACAAATCATTTCTTGTTAGAAGTAAATGATGGGGTGTTACAGTACCTCCTATATTGTTGAATTCTTTAACAAAATCAACTCCAATTTTTGTAGATACATGTTCTAAAGTAATTTTTAATTCAGGGAACTTGTTTCTAATCTTGGTAAGGTGGGTTTCTATAAATACTTTTTCTCTATCAAAAAAATCAATTGTTTCGTCATTGGCTTCTGCATGCACCATTAAAGGAATTCTATACTTTTCCATTAATTCAAAGTAAGAATAAAAATGTTCAATTTTATCGATACCATATTCAGAGTTTGTGGTAACGCCAGAAGGATATAGTTTGATTCCTAAAAGCCAAGGATAATTTCTAAATTTTTTTAATTCTTTTTTATCCGTATCTTGGTTTAAATATAATGTAAAGTAAGGTTCTAATTCTAAGGAATCTTTTTTAATATAGAATAAAATTTGTTTTCGATATTCTTCTGCTTGTTTTATTTTTACAATAGGGGGTTTGAGGTTTGGCATTACTAAAATTTTTTTGAATTTTTTTGCATGATTGAGTGTATCTTTTAAAAAATCATCCTGCCTCAAATGGATATGGAAATCATTGGGTTGTGTAATTTCTATTTCTTGCATAGTTCCTATTTTTGATTCTCCTCGTATAAGGATTGTTCAATAGAAGATATGATTTTATAGGCAAATCTATCATATAATCTTCTTCTTGCAAAAAGATCTGTTTCGAAAAAACCTTCTTTTGTGGAATAGCGAACTGAATCATAAATTTCTTTTTTTTGGATAAGGAAATTTTCTTTATTAAAAATTCGGATTTCTATAATAGCATCAATTTGATAAAAATTTGGTTGGAATTCGTTATCATATAAAAGACCTTCTCTTCGAAAGAGAATTAGAGATGTTGAAATTGAATAGGAGGATTCTTTCCTATCTCTTACTAGAATTAGAGAGCCTCTAAGATGGATTTTTTCTCTAATGGTCTCGTACATTTCTTGATGAACATATGGCTCGAATGTTTGGTTTGTAAAATTTTCTAAATAAATTTTTCTTTTTTCTATAGGAATTTTATTAAATTCCTTAGTTAAGCTACCACAAGATAATAAGAAAAAAATACAACTTATGTACAGCTTCTTCATTTGATTTGATGGATTTCTGCTTTTAGTTTTTCTATATTTTTTAAAAGACTTTCTTGGATCGAATTGTCAAGAAGATAATCTTTTTCGTCTAGAGCTACAATGAAGTGTTCGTTATTTAGATAAAATTTTAATTTAAATTCTTTTTTTTGGAAAATCGAATATTTCCATTTTTCAAAATCAATCCCAAAATTTATTGATAACAATTCTTTCAGATTGTTTTTATTTGTAGGAATATAAAACGGATCTAAATTGTATTCCAGCATAAGGATTTGGTTAATAAAGCTCGAAATTAAAGGAGTATTGATTTTTTTTTCGTTATAAAACCATTCCTGATTTTTCTTTAAAAAACTTAAAGTTTCTTTGTCTTTTTGAATTTGAATAGAGCTGACAAAAGATTTTTCAGGTAGTTTTAGAATTCTTTTATCCACTAAAGGATTCAAAAAATTTTTGATATCATTTTCGTTAAAATTTTTAATGGAGTCTTCTACTCTATCCCATGAATAGCTTTCTATAATGTACATTTTAGATGGAATCTGATTTTCTCTTTTTAAGATAACGGGATAACCTTTTTGTAATTTTTTACCACGACAAATCTGAAGGTTTTGTGTTTTTGATAAAGTAAAACAAAAAGTTTCTGAAAAAAATTCAGACTTATAATCGTAGGAAGAATCAGAACATAGGGGATTAATGGAATTGTAAAAATTCTTTATAAAAGAAGAAGCTACAAATTCTTGATTTTGGAAAGAAATCAATACATGATTGTTTTTACTTTTGATAGAGATTTCGTATGGAGTATCTATTAGGGTTAGTGATGAAAATTTTATATCTTCGCAGAATTTTTTATGATCAAATTGAAAAATCAAAACACCAATTCCAATTAGAGATCCTAAAAGGATTGCTAATAAAAAATTAACTTTCATATGCTTTTTTAAATTTGTGTCTTTTATTATAATAATAAACAAGGGCCAAAGTGATTAAACTTAGTGAAATAGGAAGAACCAAAATTCCTAAAACAAAAATTTTGATGTTATCTGTTTCGGATATCATAATGTTTTGGTTTTCTCTTTTTTTTTCTAAAATTCCTGGGATATTCATTCTGTTAGAAACATAAAATAAAATATCGGTTCCAAGTAGTGTGTTTAGATTATATAGATTTTCTGTTAAAATTTTATTGGATAGCCACTCTATGTCAGAAATCATAACTATTTTAGAATCCCCTTTTTCGATTAGTAATCCAAGGGGAAATCTTTGGTTTTTTTCTTCTTTGTCTTTCTTTTTATTGGGAATTTTATCTATCCACGTATGGAAAGGGGTGAATAAAAATTCTTTTGTATCGTAGCCTTCGTATTTTGGTTTTCTATCAAGATTCAATTTTTCGAAATATCCTCTGCCAAATAATAAAAATCTTTTTCTTTCTATATTTTTAAAATTCTGTGCAAGTTCCAAATTCGCAATTTGATCTGTATAAATCAGATTTGGTTTATTCTCTATATGCATTAAATTGTCTTTTAAAAAAATATAATTTGGTGAAAAAGCCTCAAAAATCCAAGCAAAGTCTTCTTTACCTTCTGGATTTATAAAAAATACAACTTTGCCTCTTTTTTTTTCGATAAATTCGATGACTTGTTCTCTTGTTTCCTTAGAAATTTTTTCCGTAGGACCTGAAAAAATCAATATTTGGCAATCTTCAGGAATCTTACTGGGAAAGCCTTTTTCTTGATTCCATTCGTATACCTCGAAGTTATAAATTTTTAGGATATCGATAAAATAATCTAAATCATAAGGTTTTTTTTGGTAAGAAGTAAATCTTTCTCCATATTCAGTAGAAAAATAAATCTTAATAGGATTATCTGCAATTTGCAATAAGGATCGAATTAAATTTTGTTCTAAATTTTCTAAATCCACGCTATTCAAAACATAAACTCTTCTTTCTGTGTAAGGGATTTTTTCTATACTTTTTGAATAATTTCTTAAAATAATAGTGCCATTCATAACATTTCCGAAGCTTAAAGAATTGTTTTCCATGAGATCTGCGTTGTGGAATTCTACAGAAATTGAAGGGTTGATTGTAGTAATTGATTTGAATAAAATTTTAAGCTCTTCGGAAAAATTAAACAATTCTGCAGAAGTAGTATCCCTTTTGGATTGCACCAATTGTTGATCGGGCAAGAATACGAAAATTTTGATATTCTGATCTTTTATGCTTTTAAGAATTTCTTGAGCTTTTTTCGAGAAAGTGTAATAACCTGGTGTTAAATCTATACTATAGTCCCATTTATAAAGAAAAAGGTTAAGAAACACTAATAAAACAAATAAACTTAAAATGCGTAGTAGATAATGGGTGGTAGGAATTTTCGAGGAAGATTTTTCTAAGTTTTTTATATAGTAATCATAATTAGAAATGATTCTCCAGATTAAAATAAAGAAAATTCCTGTTAAAAATAAAAACGTTAAAAATGTTTTTAGATTTTTCCAAAATTGATTTTTCTCTTCTTTTAGGATTGGTACTTCTAAATAAAAAATTGCAAAAAAAATAACAAAAATAACAACTTCTATTATAAAAAAATAATAAAAATTTTTTTTATTTATATAATTTATAAATAAAAAATACCAATCAACAAGAAGCACCAAAATACCCGAAAACAGCAAACCAAATCCTAAGACCTGATTGGGTAGTAATGGAAAAGAAATAAAAAGTAATAGAAGACCCATGATGTGGAATACAATTCCATAAATTCCAAAAATATTTTTTATAAAACTCATACTTTCTCCTTTAGTCCTTTATGCCTTGGAGTTTGTATAGTTGTAAAATAATAATTGCTAAAAAATGAAAAAAAATCCCTACAGCAAGAAAAAAGAAAATATTTTTTAAAGCAAGCAATCCTTTAGAAATTGAAAGGAATTGATTTAAAGCATGAAAGTAACTAAAAATTTCTTTTGCAGGTGAAGGAAGAAGACCAGAAAAAAAGCCTCCTATATCAATCAAGAGTAAAATAAAACCAGCAAGGAAAAAAGAACCTGTCACACTATTCACTAAAGAAGAAGCAAAAATTCCGATAGAAGATGCATAATACGACAAAAATAAGAAACCAATAAGACTGGATACTACAATATAAAAAGGTGTTTTGATAATCAAAAACGTATACAAAACAAATAAAAGAGTGATCCCAAACCAATTTAAAAATGTATAAAAAAGGATTTTGGCAGTGATGAATTCATATTCTGTTAAATTATAAATAAACAAAAAGTTAAGCATTTTGTATCTTTTTTCGTATACAATGGATGGAATTGATAAAAACATACCGGAAAATAAAGTCAATATATAAAAAAAATATATAAATACAGCCGATGCCTGTTGATAAGTAATTCCTTTGTTTAAAACAATCAAAAGAGAAAGGATTCCTACAGAAAAACTTAAAAGCCCTATCGTTAAGGGCGGTATTGCAGTTACTGGTAGAGTTTGGAGTTCTTTTTTTAAAATAGCTATGAATCTTTCCATTATTGTGTAACCTCCATAAAGATTTTTTCCAAATTGTTTAAATTTTCTTTTTGTATTTCTGCTACCATCTTTCCTTTGTGTAGTATATAGACTCTGTCACAAGTCTGAGAAATTTCTGATAAAATATGCGAAGATATAATTATGGTATGATCCTTGGATAAGTTCCTGATTAAATTCCGAATTTCTATAATTTGCCTAGGATCTAAGCCAGAAATTGCTTCGTCTAAAATAATCAATTGTGAATTTCCAGAAATTGCCTGTGCTATACCTACCCTTTTTTGGTATCCTAAAGATAAGTATTTAATGATTGTATCTTGGTGATCTTCTAAATTGGTTTTGCGAATAATCTCTTCGTATTGTTTGCTTTGTTCTTCTTTAGGAACATTTTTGATAGTTAACATAAAATATAAAAAATTCTTCACTGTCAATTCAGGATAGAAGGTTACGAATTCAGGTAGATATCCAAGGGAAATTTTTTTTTCGCTCATTTTTTTGTTGTCACTAAAAATACATTCGTTTTCTAAATAAATTTCCCCTTCTGATGGAGGTAAGATCCCTGCTAGTATTTTAAGAGTTGTGCTTTTACCTGCACCATTTAAGCCTAAGATCCCAACAACTTCGTTTTTATTTAAATACAGATTAATATTTTCCAATGCTTTATTGTTTGCGTAAAATTTAGAAATATTTTTTAATTCTATGAATTTTGTTGACACAAAGCTTTTTTTTTAAAACATGAACTTGTTGTCAAGAAAATAACGATAACAAAATATCCATGAAGTTGAATTCTATTTCAATAATATGTATTTTATTTTTTTCTTTTTCCCTTTTGGGGCAATCAAAGAATCTATTTTATGCTAAAAAAGCCCTTGCAGAAAAAAATTATTCAAAAGCTTTAGAGCTTTTGAATAAAGAAATTAAAGCAAATCCACATCAATGCGAAGCTTATTTTTATTCTGGTATTGCCTTGGAAAAGATGAATCAAAAAGAAAAATCTATTTCTAATTTTTTAACAGTTACAAAAATGAATTGCGATCCTAAACTAAAAGAACAAGCTTTTTGGAAAGTACTCAGCTATTACAAATATATAGAAGATTGGGAAAATCTATACTTAATTTCTAAATCTTTTTTGCAATTTAAGCCCGATGTAGAGGTAGAAAAAATTTACAAAATCTCACAGGAAAAGCAAGATCCAAAAAAAACGAAAATTCTAGAGTTACTTGTTTTAGCAGAAAAACTGGAAAAAAATAATGAATGGTTAGAAGCCGCAAAAGCTTATAAAGAACTCTTTTCTCTTACTAATGAAGTTGAATATTTATTAAAATCAGCAAGCATTTATAAAAATAACAAAAAAGATAAAGAAGCTTTTGAGAATTTTTTAGAAGTTTTAAGTTATCAACCTAATCATTGGTATGCGAACTACCAAGTGGGAATTTATTATTACTATTATGGACAGCCCGAGGAGTGTATTCGTTATTTAATCAATGCAGAAAAAAATAATCCAAAACCTGAAATTAATTTTCTATATTACTTAAACTTAGCTAAAGCTTATTGTTATTTGAACTCGGAAGTTTTGGATAAATTCAAAGAAACTTTTCTCGATTTAAAAAAAATGAAAATAAAAAAAGAAGAGAATTATTTTCTTATAGAATCATTTTATCTTTTTTTTATCAATCAAGATTTAAAATTAAATCAAACTACTTTTGATTTTTCCAAAAAGGAAGAAGGATTTACTATTTTCAATTTAGTTCGTTTATTGTATAAAGATAATATAGAAGAAATTTATAAAATTTTTATATCAAATCCTTTTGATGATTTTAAATATATTAGATGGTCCAATTTTATAAATCAGCTTTTGGTGGTTATGCTTATAGAGTATAGAAATGATATTGAAAAAAGTTCAAGGATTTTAAGTCTTCTTGAGAAAAATACTTTTAAAATCATAAAGACAAAACCCCATAAGAATTTACTTATCAATACCTATTTGAAAAATCATGTTTACGAAAAAAACCCTGACATAGATTCAAAATTTATAGAGGCAGTATTTAGCATCGAAACCCAAAATGTATTGCCTTTTACTCTATCTTACCATTATTATCTAAATAGCGATTTCGAAAAGTTGAAAGAAAATTTGAATGTTTTAAAAGAAAACAATGTAGCTTTGCTCTATTATTTTAAATTTATTTATTTGGTTTTTAATCAAAATTTCTCTGAGGGTATAGAAAATCTAAAAAAATCTAAAGAAATGGATCCTGACTTTTCTAGAATTTTAGAAAATGATAAAAAAGTTCAAGGCATTCTAAAAGAAAACAAACAATTAAAAAAAGAAATCGAAGAGGCATTGGAATTTTCTTTTTTTTAAAATCAAAATATTAAAAATTCTTTAATTTTTGTAAAAAGTAAATTTTTTAGTTTTTATTTATAAATTAAAAATCGATTTTGTATTTTGGTTTAAAATTTCGGAAAGATTTTCTTTTTTTATATTTAAAAGTTTGCTTAGAAAGTCAAAAATAAAAACTAAATAAGCAGGTTGATTAATTTTCCCTCGATGTGGTACAGCTGCAAGAAAAGGAGAATCTGTTTCTATTAAAATTTTAGAAATAGGAATTTTTTTTGCACAATCTTGTAGAAAAATTGCATTTTTAAAGGTAAGGATACCACTAAAAGAAATGTACCAGCCTAAGTCCAAAAATCTTTTTGCTTCTTTATAAGAATAGGTAAAGCAATGCATAATCCCTTTGGGATGATGTAGTTCTTTTGCTATTTGGTATAAGGATTCTATAGCTTCTAACTTAGTTTCGTTATATTGTTTATCGTCTCTACAATGTATGATTATAGGTAAATTCAGTTCTTTTGCAAGTAAAAGATGTTTATAAAAAGATTCTTTTTGTATCTCTTTAGTTTCCTGATTGTAATAAAAGTCCAATCCCGTTTCTCCAATACCTACAAAATGTTTTTCTTTATAGTTTTTTTTGATAAATTCACACATTTCTTTTATTTGTATAGGTTCTTTTACAGATTCAGGATGCAATCCCCCCGTCCAAAAGATTTGAATTCCTTGATTTTTTTTATAAAATTCTTCAATAAAATTTTGATTCCATTTGGAAGAATCAATGTCTGTGGCAATTTGAATGATTCCTAAAACTTGATTTTTATAGCACTCCTTTAGAATTTCTTTTAAGGAAAGATTTTTCTCTAATAGGTCTAAGTGACAATGGGTATCTATTAGCATAATGCCCATTTTTTTTTATTGATTTAATATGAAATAAAAAAAACTTGACTATGTGAATGAAATTCATCCTACCGCCATTGTTAGTAAAAAGGCAGAACTTGGAAAAAATATCAAAATAGGACCTTATACAATCATCGAAGAGGATGTAGTAATTGAAGATAATACAATGATTGGATCTCATTGTTATATATATTCTGGGACTAAGATTGGTAAGGATAACCAAATTTATTCTTATTGTAATTTAGGAGGCTTACCACAAGATATTTCTTTTAATCCTAAAACTCCAACAAAACTAATAATTGGAGAAGGAAATATTATACGAGAATATGTCAATATCCATCGAGCAACATTTGTAGAAAGTGCCACTTTAATTGGAAACAAAAATTATATTATGGGTTCTGTGCATATTGCACATGATTGTATTATAGGAAATGAAACTATTTTAACTCATAGTAGTATATTTGCTGGACATGTGAAAATTGGGAATAAAGTCTTTGTTAGTGGTCTGGTAGGGGTTCACCAATTTTGTAGAATAGGAGATTTTGCGATAATTGGAGGTGTTGTAAAAATTGCTCAGGATGTGCCCCCTTTTATGATGGTAGATGGGAATCCTGCTCAAGTTGTAGGTATCAATATAGTAGGCTTGAAAAGGGCAAATTTTACAGAAGAAAGAAAAAGGAATATCAAAAATGCTTATAAAATATTGTATCGAAAAAAGTTGTCTATTTCGAATGCTTTAGAAGTCTTAAAAAAAGAATTTACAGAAGATCAAGATATCCAACTTTTAATAGAATTTATAGAAAACTCTAAAAGAGGAATTATTGGAGGGGTTCGAGAAACTAAAATGGAAACCTAATATTGAATGTTTCCTCCAATTTTTATAAAATAAACTTTATGATTTTCCCGTCTTAGTTTTTCAAACTCTTTTTTTAGTTAAATAGGGGAAACATTTGTGAGTCTTTCTGCTAAATAAAAGGCTTCTTAGTAAATAGTAAGAAAATGTTTGGCTTTTAAATCGAATAAATCTTGAAAAGATTCTTGAGGATTTGCAGGTAACTTTTGCATAAACCATCTTGGTTCAAAAGCCTTAGTAGGTTGTGTGGCTAAATTGACTTTATCTTTTGTTAAGGGTATCCTTTATAAACTTTCCTGTGTTTTCAAAATGATTCAAGATCAATGATTTCTTTTTTCTTTTATAAATTTCCATGACCATAAAGTTTCATTTTGATCCCAAAAAGTTCTAGTAAAAAAATATCTTGAAGTTATTTAAAAAAATTTCTATAAAAAATTTCTAAAAATTCCCACTTATCCTTTTTTTTTATATAAAATTCGCGTAAGTGATTGCTTATTAGAAAAATTTAATTTTAACACTTTTACAGATTATCCCTTAAGTGTTCACAATGATAATTATGAAAAAAACAATTCCAATTTTTAATAGATCTTTGATTTGATTGGTAACATCATATGAGGAATCTAAAAGAAATAGGGTTTGCTCTTTTGCTAAATTGAGAGTCACTTATTTAAAGAAAATTCTTAAACTTTGTTTATATACTGTTGAATGTTCAAGCTATCAAAGATTATAGGTGGCAAATATTATATTGTTCAAAAAGGACAAAAGTAAAAATAACCTCATGGTAGAGTTAAGCAAAAGAAGAAAAATCAATAAGTTTCAACCACTTAGATTTTTGTAACGATTCTTTTGGATGTATATACAATTTTATTTTTGTACCATCCACATTCGGGACATACTCTGTGAGGTTTTATCAATGCACCGCAATGTTTGCAGGCAACCAAAATAGGTTTTCCTATTGATTGATGAGATCTTCTTTGTCTTTTTTTTTGTTTCGAAGTTTTTCTTTTAGGTACTGCCATAAATTACACCAAATATAGGAATCTTAAGTGCAATATTTTTAAAGGCTTTTATAAAGCAAGTGAATTTTTATTTTGCTTTATCTATTTTAATGAATCCATTTTAATAAAATATTGACAACAATTTTTATTCAAATTATTCTTTTCTTATGGTACAAGAACTTGATATAAAAAAAATTTTAAAGCAAAAAGGAAGAAAATCCAATCTTTTGATTTCTTTATATTACTGGATAGGAATCATCCTTTTAACAATTCTTTATGGGATTCGAGTAACACCTTATATTTTTTTAAAAAAACAAGAAGAAGTTCATCGAATTGCTATCTTATGGGGAAAAGCGATTGTAAAATTTTCTAAAATTCAAATTCAACTCTATGATGTTGAAAAAGTTTATAAGAGAGGTCCAGTAATTTTTATTTGTAACCACCAAAGTTTATTTGATGTTTTTATTTTTTATAGTTTTTTAGATGTTTCTTTTCGATGGATGGCTAAACAATCTTTATTTAAATTACCTATAATTGGTCCTTCTATGAAGGCTGCAGGTTATATACCGGTAGAAAGAGAAGATAAAAAAAAGGCTATGCAATCTCTATTCGATGCAGCAGAACAAATTCAATCGGGTAAATCTGTGATTATTTTTCCTGAAGGAACAAGGGGTAAAATTGATGGAGAAATGCTTCCTTTCAAAAAAGGTTCTTTTATATTAGCTAAGAAAGCGAATGTAGTAATTCAGCCTATAGCAATTTGGGGTTCTCAATATATTATTCCCGTGGAAAGGGATAAATTTTTTCAGAGAATCTATCCGGGAAAAGTTTGGGCAAAAGTTGGAGAACCTATTTCCCCCGAAGACTATAAAAATTTAAGTGTAGAGGAACTTTCTAATTATCTTAGAAAAATACTAGAAGAGAATATATCATTTTTAAAAAAAGAAGAGCTAAAAACGTTAAAAAAAGATTTCTCTTAAAGGGGCGTGAGAATGAGAATTTGAGGAGCATGAATCACTTTTTTTAATAAAATGAATTTTATATAAAGATTTTTCAGAGGATTTTCTATACGGGTATTGTTATTTATCGAGAGTTTTTAGGATAGTGAACAAGATAACGAAGAGAGTAGCCATTTGGGAGAGCCAGAATAGGAAAGACCATTTGAGCAAAGAGTTTTTAGTTTTTTCTATTTTGAGTTCTAGTTCGGCTCGTGTAGTTTCAATTTTGCCTTCTAGTTCTTTTAGTTTGATTTCGACTTTTGCATCTAGGCTTTTGATTTGGTATTGTAGTTCTAGTTTTGTTTTTTCGAGGTCGTCTTTTGTGGCAACTTTAGAGGATATTTCCAGAGATTTTTCCATGGCTTCAGCGAATTCGGAGAGGATTTTAGCTTTTTCTGGTTCATTTTTGAAAGCTTCGTAGATTTTGGTAGCGAAGGGCATATGAGTTAAGAAAAAAGAATTTTTTGTTTTGTAAAGCAGAAATTAGGGATTAAAAAATCAAATTTATTTACATTATTTTACAAATTTGGATTTAAAAATTACAAATAAAATATAAAATTAAAGAATAGATACAAAAAAAGATGATTGTTGAAGGACTCTTTTTATAAAAATAGAATAATATAAATGCCAATCAAATTGCATCTATATCTGGGATTTTGTTTATTCATTACATATAAAGTTTTTTTCTTGTTTTAAACACTATGTAAAAAAAATTGTCCCCAAAAAAAATATGCAAGATTTTACAGATATAAGAAATATTGCAATCATAGCTCATGTAGATCATGGTAAAACAACATTAGTAGATGGCTTATTAAGAGCTTCAGATCACATACAAAAAATACAAGAAGAAAGAGTTTTGGATAACTTAGAATTAGAAAGAGAAAAAGGAATTACGATCAAAGCAAAAAATGCATCCATCTTTTATAAAAAACATAAAATCAATATTATTGATACACCAGGACATGCAGATTTTAGTGGAGAAGTAGAAAGGGTTTTGGGAATAGCGGATTCCAGTCTTCTATTGGTAGATGCTGTGGAAGGTCCTATGCCACAGACTCGTTTTGTTCTTGCAAGAAGTTTAAAATTAGGTCATAAACCAATTGTTGTTATTAATAAAATCGATAGAGAATTTGCAAATCCTGATAAAGTTCTTAATGAAGTGTTTGATTTATTTGATGAATTGGGTGCTACTTCTGAACAACTGGATTTCCCTATTGTATATACTTCTGCAAAATATTTTTATGCGACAAGAGAAATCAAAAAAATTGGTATAGAATTACAAAAAGATTTAATGAGTAATTCTTTCAATTTTTCTCTTTCTCCTGTTTTAGATTTAATTATAGAATATGTTCCTAAAGCCTCAATACCAGAAAAAGTAAATCAACCGTTACAACTTCAAATAATGAATTTGGATTACGATGATTATGTGGGTAGAATAGGTGTTGGTAGGATTTTTCAGGGTAAAGTTAAAAAGAATGATGTAATTGAGATTCTTAAAAACGATACAAAAAATATAGAAAAAGGAAGAATCACAAAGATTATCGGATATTATGGTTTAAAAAAAATAGAATTGCTTGAAGGGATTTCTGGAGATGTAGTAGGGATTGCTGGGATTGAAAACATCAAAATAGGTGATGTTGTTTGTAATCCTTCCAAAATTATACCAGGAAGAAAAATTGAAATCGATGAACCTACTGTTTCTATGTTTTTTTTGATCAACGATTCTCCTTTCTCTGGTAAAGAAGGTACATACTTAACTTCAAGGCATCTTAGAGAAAGATTATACAAAGAAACTTTAACCAATTTATCTATTCGAATAAGAGAAGATAAAGAAAAAAAAGACAGATTCGAAGTACAAGGCAGAGGGGATTTACAATTGGCAATTTTAGCAGAAACATTAAGACGAGAAGGATTTGAACTTCAGCTATCTCGTCCAGAAGTAATTTTCAAAACAGATTCTTTAAATAAAACATTAGAGCCATACGAAATTGTAATTATTGATTTGCCAGAAATTTTTTCAGGTTCTGTTATAAAAGAACTCAATAGAAGGAAAGGTCAACTGCAACATATAGAAGCATTTAGCCATGGCACGACAAGACTTGAATATATGATCCCAACCCGTTGTCTCTTTGGTTTTAGAAACTTTTTGATGACAGAATCCAAAGGAATGGCTGCCTTTACTTCGAAATTTTCTCATTACGATCATTACCTTGGTGCCATATCCAACCGTATCAATGGAGTTATGGTTTCTATGACAGATGGAATAGCAGTTTCTTATGCTTTGTGGCAGTTAGAAGATAGAGGTAAAATTTTTATAGAACCGGGAACTGCTGTTTATAAAGGCATGATTATTGGGGAACATTCCAAAGAGGGAGATTTAGAAGTAAATCCAACCAAAGAAAAAAAGCTAACCAATATAAGAGCAAGTGGTTCCGATGAGGCAATTCGATTAACTCCACCAACTAAATTTACTTTAGAACAAGCGATTGTGTATATAGAAGATGATGAATATGTAGAAATTACGCCAAAAAATATTCGATTAAGAAAAAAATATCTGAATCCGAATGAAAGAAAAAAAATGTCAAAACTGGCTGTAAAATGACTCTAATGACTACGGAAAATGAAAGTTCTACTTTTTATAAAAATATTTTAATTCAAGGTTTTGGTTATTCCACTAAAAAAGATACGAACCAAAAAATTCGAATGCAAATTTTATCGGATCCTAAATTCTTAAAAGCATTTCGGAATTTTATTTATGAAATTTCTCTTGCTTACGGAATCAAACCCAATATTGCCTTTGATATTAAAATTATATGTTCAGAAATAGTAAGTAATATTATTAAGCATGCTTATCAAAATTATAAACAAGGATGGATTTTTTTTGAATACTTGTTCTATACTACCTATGTAGAACTAAGATTTCGCGATTTTTCTTCAAGAAGCCTTACAAAAAACGTTTTTATAGAAAAAGATTTAAGTGAATTTCGCGAATCTGGACTTGGTCTTTATGTAATTTCTAAGTTAAGTGATTATTATTACTTTGATTCCAACGAAGAACTTGGTAATCTTTTTGTAGTAAAAAAGCGAATATGATTATAGAAATTCCTGATCTTAAAATACGAAACCCATATATATCCATTGCAATAGAAGAAGTTTTAGCAGAATATTATAGCCAGCAAAGTGATTTTAGTGGTTTGTTAAGATTTTGGTTGAACCCCCCAACCATTGTGTTGGGTAGAACTTGCAAAATTTATGAAAATATAAAACTTGAATCTTTTGTAGATATCGCCGAAAGAAATATAAAAATTGTGCGAAGATTATCTGGTGGAGGTACAGTGTACCATTCTTATGGCAATTTAAATTATACCATTATACTTCCGATAAACAAACATAAAAATTTGATTTCCATACCAGAATCTTATCAAATTTTATTGAATATGCTTGTACGCTCTTTAGAAAAACAAAATATACATGCAAGAATTCTTGGTTTATCAGATCTAGCAATAGAAAAGGATGCACAGTTTAAAAAAATATCTGGTAATTCTCAATTTCGAAAATATGGGATGTTAGTACACCATGGCACTTTGATCTTGAATGCTTCGATTTTAGAGGAAATTAATCAAATTCTAAAGCATCCTCCCAAAGAACCCGATTATAGACACCAAAGAACTCACAAAGAATTTTTAACAAACCTACCAGAGGATTTTGATATCTCTCTTTTTTATGATTGCATGTTAAATGAACTTAAACAGTATTTAAATATGCCCTACAGTAGATTTGTTTATAAAGAGGAATTTAAAGAAATGAGTATTACTTTAAAAGAAAAAGTTAAAAAAATATATAAAACTTCCCAATGGATTTATAACGGAATTTATGAGCCCATTAAAACAATTCAATATTCCCATTAAAAATAGCAATTGGAGAAAACTATGATTAAAGAATATCTTGAGGTAGAAGATCCCGAAGTATACCAAATTTTATTAAAAGAAAACCAAAGGCAGGAAGATCATCTTGAAATGATTGCTTCTGAAAATTTTGTAAGCCAAGCAGTTTTAGTGACTTATGCTTCTACTTTAACCAATAAATATGCAGAAGGTTATCCTAACAAAAGGTATTACAATGGTTGTGAAAATGCAGATCTTGTAGAAGATTTAGCAATAGAAAGAGCAAAGAAATTATTCAATGCCAATTTTGCAAATGTTCAACCTCATTCGGGAGCCCAGGCAAATGCTGCTGTTTTTTTAGCTTTTTTAGAAGCTGGGGATGTTTTTTTAGGAATGGATTTGTCTCATGGGGGGCATTTAACTCATGGTTCAAAAGTAAATTTTTCAGGTAAACTTTACAAACCTGTTTTTTATGGAGTAGATCCTAAAACAGAAAGGATTGATTTTGATTCTCTCTATAAGCTTGCTAAAGAGCATAAACCAAAAATGATAATTGCGGGATTTTCTGCCTATCCAAGGATTTTGGACTTTGCAAAATTTAAAGAAATTGCTGAAGAAGTAGGGGCAATTTTAATGGCAGATATTGCTCATATTGCAGGTTTGGTGGCTGCGTCTTATCATCCAACCCCAGTTGGGATTGCAGATGTAATTACAACTACAACCCACAAAACATTGCGAGGACCCCGAGGAGGAATGATTTTAACTCAGAAGGAGGAATTTGCCAAAAAAATCAATTCAGCTGTATTCCCCGGAATTCAAGGAGGCCCTTTGATGCATGTTATTGCAGCAAAAGCAGTTGCTTTAGGAGAAGCCTTAAAACCTAACTACAAAGAATATATAAAAAAAGTGATAGAAAATGCAAAAACTCTTGCAGAAACCTTTTTAGAAAGAGGAATCAGAATGGTAAGTGGGGGAACTGACAATCATATTGTCTTGTTGGATCTGCGGGAAAAAGGTTTAACAGGTGCTAAAGTTGCAGATGAACTTCATAAGATTGGAATTACAGCCAATAAAAATACGATTCCTTTTGATCCCAATCCTCCTGCTATTGCAAGTGGAGTTCGTTTAGGCACTCCTGCTTTAACTACAAGAGGTTTGGGAAAAGAGGAATTTAAAAAAATTGGAAATATTATTTCCGATTTAATCAATTTTATAGACGATGAAAAAATTAAAGAAAAACTAAAGAGAGAAGTCCAAGAAATATGTTCCCAATATCCAATGGAAAAATTTAAAATCAATTAAAAATGCTTGCAAAAATAAAAAATATAGTTATAAAATGTACAAACTTGAATAAAAAAGGAGTTTTCATCATTATGAGAGGAGTTGCATGTTAAGGAAAGATAAATTTAAAAAAAAAGAAGGTTTAAATTTACCAAGAATCAACAATCAGATTAAAGCAAATCAAGTACGCTTGGTAATGGATCAAGAAGGTGTAAAGATCGTTCCTATAGCAGAAGCTTTAAGAATAGCTGAAGAGATGGGATTGGATTTGGTTGAAGTTTCTGCAAATCAAGACCCTCCCGTTTGTAAAATTATGGATTTTGGTAAATGGAAGTTTGAACAACAAAAAAAGAAAAAGATACAGCTAAAAAATCAACATGTAATTGAAATCAAAGAACTAAAATTTACCCCACAGATTGGAGCGCATGATTACCAAATCAAATTAAAAAAAGCTTTGGAATTCTTAGAAGATGGAAATAAAGTTCGTATTACAATGAAGTTTAAAGGAAGACAAATATCTCATCCAGAAATTGGAATGGAGATAGTCAATCGCTTTATTACAGATACTCAAGAAAAAGCAAATATAGAACTAGAACCTAAAATTGATGGAAAACAAATTGTAGCAGTCCTTACACCAAAATCAAAAAAATAAATTGTCAGAAAAAGCTTTCTAAAAAAAATGTTCTAAGATTATATTTTAAGAGAGAAACAATGCAAAAGTTAAAAACAAAAAGTGCAGCAAAAAAAAGATTTAAATTTACAGCTACAGGAAAAATAAAAAGAACAAAGGCATTTAAAAATCATAATTTAACACATAAAAGTTCAAAAAGAAAAAGAAGATTGGTAAAAGGTGGTTTTGTGGATAAAACAAATAAAAAAATGATACAAAATATGTTCCACTGAATCTTACGAAAAGGGAATTTTATTTATGAGAGTAAAAACTACTAAAATCCATCACAAAAAAAGAAAAAAAATTTTAAAATTAGCTAAAGGTTTTAGAGGTGGAAGAAAGTTATTGTATAGGGTAGCTAAAACAACTGTAATGCACGCCCTACAGCATGCTTACAATTCTAGGAAGGTTAAAAAAAGAGACTATAGAAAATTATGGATTGTCCGAATTAATGCAGCAGTAAGAGAACATGGATTAAGCTATTCTCAGTTTATGTCCCTTCTAAAGAAAGCAAATATAAATTTAAATAGAAAATCATTAGCTGATTTGGCATTTTCTGAGCCTAAAGCTTTTGATCAGTTGATTCAAGAAGTAAAATCAAAAATTAATTTATAGTAAAGAGATTATATATAAATCCTCTCGAAAATGCTTTGTACGCTTCTTTCAATGGAAAATTCCCTTAAGACTCTATCTTCTGCCATTTGCCCAATTCTCTTTCTTAAATTAGAGTCTTGGATTAGTTCTAATATTTTTTCCGAAATACCACTATATTCTTCGTTAGGCAAAATAAATCCACTATAATTGTTTTGTATTAATTCTTCAATCCCTGCACCAGAACCAGACACAATAGGCAGAGAACTATAGGAGGCTTCTAAAATTGTTGTACAAAATCCAGAAAAAAGATCGTTATCTTTTCCGCCAGGGTGGTAGTATAAATCTGAATGGTAATACATATATCCAACTTCTCTATGGTTCAATAGACCCGTAAGAGAGACTACTGAATTGAGTTTATAAATGTTAATCATTTCTTTTAAGTAATGATACTCACTACCCGTACCAACTATATACCAATGAATCATATTTAAATCGATTTTTTTTTTGAGGTTTTCTAAAATAGAGAAAACTCTTTCTATTCTTTTTGTTTTTGTTAATGGTCCCATCGTCAGAATTTTAAATTTTGTTTTATTTTCGCTAACTTTTTCTTTTAGTTCTTTACTTACCTTTAAATGATTTTGTTCCCATATGGTATAAAGTCCATAGGGGATTTGGACTAATATATCTCGGGGGATTCCTTTGATTTGTGCAATTTCGTAAAAGTGTTTTGTATAGACAAATACTTGTTTTGCTTTACGAATCCACTTGATTAAATTCCAATTATAAAAAGATAGTATTTCTAAATCTATAGGGTGTAAAATGATTGAATAGGGGATTTCTGAATCCAAAATAAATGGTATGATTAGTCTAGTAGTTAAGGAGGCATTCCCTAAAATTATATGTTTGATTTTATAATTTTTTTTTAATTCTTCAAAAACTTTTATAAAATCTTTTACATTATCTCTTTTTGAAAAATAGTTTTTTTCTTTTATAAAAAATCTATAAAATTTATGGCGTATGTTTTTATTAAAATTTTCTAAATCTTTTTGATCAAAATAAAAAAAATTATCAAAACAGATTAATATAATTTCATCATTGATCCATTTTTCCAAGATCCCAGTATGAAAGTTTTCTATTCCACCGGGATTGGGACCAAAAAAATCAGTAATAAAAAGAACAATCTCTTTCATAGAAAAACTAAAATCACTTTTGTTTTTACGATTCCTTAAAACATTTCAATATTTTTATGTAAAGTAATTTCTATTTTGAATGCGAACATATATTTCTTTAATTTTTTTAAAAAATTTCAAAAAAAAATCAAAAAAAATCATACAATAAGAATATGAAGCTTCTTGAGAATCTTTTTATTGTTATAACAATTTTTATAATCTTAGCATGTAAGAAACCTAATTCTAAAAACAACTTCGTGCTTACAGAAAAAATGGAAAATCGTTTTGAGATATTTTTTTTACAAAAAAATTATAAAGATTGGGAAAAAGAAAAGATTTTTACTTTGGATCATTTAAAAACGAAAGAAAGTTACGAGAAGATAGGAATTCCCATTTCTATCCAACCCGAAATTCAGGAAGATGGTTGTTTTTATTATTTAAATTCTTTTTATTACTATAACGAATTTGGAGTTTCTCTTCGGTTTTGTAGTTTCGAAATTCTGAGTAACTCTGAAAATATAAAAAATTTTATTAATCGCATAGGAGAAGCAAATACCTTAGAAGTTTTGAATTTAAAAACAATAGAAATAGATAAAATTTCTATATCTACTTTAAAAAATGAATCTTATGAAATCATTTATAATACTTTTCTAAATATTGACTTGAGTACATCTGCAAGAATGTATTTATACAGTAGTAAATTTTTTCAGAAAAATGCAAATTCATTTTTCATCCCTAAGCGATTTTATGAGGCAGAATATGCAATTTTCCTCCAAAAAGATACGACTACTTTTTTATACAAAAAAAATTCTAATTTTTATTATATCAAAATTAAAGATAAAGCATTTTACGATACTCTTTTTATTTTTTTTTATAACATAAAAGACTTTATAAATTCTATTTCTCCTTTGGAAACTGGATTGTATATTTCTAAAGTTTTTTTTAAAGAAAATATAGATTCTATACGAATTTCTACAAAAAACGAATATTTTTATACGTTTAATCAAAAAAACAATCAATATATATTTTTATTTCCTTATAGCAATTTATTACTTAATTTAAAGGATTTAGAGTATATACTAAAAGACAAGGTATTGACTTTATTTTTTTCCGATATATATGAATTTCCTATAAATTTTAAGAAAGGAATTTTAAGAAACCATTGGCATGTTTTATATGATGAAGAATTCATTCCTTTAGAAATTTGTTTATGGAAAGAACCATGCTCTATTAAGGATTTAAATTATTTGGAATTTTTCGAAACTTTTGAACAAACCAATCTATGTGATCTATCAAAATGGGAACTTACAGAAATCAATCCTTTTGGTCTCTTTGTCAATTTTCATATTTCTCCTTATGGAAAATTTATTGAAATCTATAGTTCCCAAAAATGTGAAAATTTATATAATAAAGTTTATCTCCATTTTGCAGATTCTTTGGTAGAATTACCTCAAGAAATAAAAGAAGGGTATTTTGTTTTTTCTGGCTCCAAATCTTATTTTATAACAGAAAATATGATTCAAAACAGTGAGCTTATAAAGTTGTCTCTAAAGGATTCTATTTCTCTTATACAGTTTTTCCCCTTTAAAGAAAAAATACTTTTCGAGGGTATGGAAAAAAATACTTATATGATTTATGGGGATCCCAAAGACCAAATTTTTTCTCCTATACATTCCTTGGTATTTCATAACGAGAGTTGGGAATTTCATTCTAAAGATTGTATAGGATTGATAAATTGTAATTTTGCCATGTCTCCTGGATTCGAAAATCCAACATCACGAAGTTATGAATGTTCTATCTCAGAAATATTTATAGGAGGTCCGAAAGATAGTGCAAATAAAAAAATTTCTGAAGATGAATTCATAGAATTCGTATGCGAAGCAAATCATTCAAAAAATAAGAATTTTGTAGAAGTAAATAATTTTAAAAATAAAAAGACATACTATTTCCCTTCTCCAAAAACCAAAGGGAAATTTATACTTTTTGGAAACAATCCTAAGTGCATTTCTTCGGAAAATTCTATTGTTTTTTTTGATTTAACCATTCCTAATTCAAGTTCTATTTTTAAAACAGAGAAGCAATTTATTCAAGTTCGAGATTTCGAAATCAAAAATTATATAGAACAACCTATTCCTAAATCTTTAAATTTTATTCAAGAATTTTCTATTTTGCTGCCAACCCGAAATACAGAAAATTTAGAAAATTGTCAAGGTAATGCAACTCCCAATAAAGAAAATCGTAGTATACCTTATCTTTATTCTGTGGAATATGATAACAAAAATTTTCGATTGGTTACGAGTTCCGATTACGAAAATGTACAGCTATGGGACTCAAAAAACAATCTTTTAGAAGATGTCTATTTGAATCAAAATCAAACATTATTTTTTTCTTCTTCGAGACTAAATCTTACCAATAAATACGAAAAAGAAATCATTAAAATTCTTTTGGATTACCAATATGAACAATACGAAGAAATTTTTAACGAAGAGCCTTTATGTTTTATTGAGTCTCTTCAGCCCAATCAAATAGAATGGTTAAGAATTTGTTTTTTAGAGAATGCAAATTTGGAATTGTTTTTGGAAGATTTTAATACATCTATAATTTTGATACCTTATGAAAGAAAATTTCATAATTATCAATTGTCTTCTTATTTATCTACTTTACAAAAGGGCTTTTATAGAATTAACTCGAATGAATGTATAATTGTGGTAGAACCAAAGGAAAATCTTTTGGAAATAAAGTTGAACCAACCCGAGACACCTTTTGTAGATAAATATCTTTTAACGTCTTCTACGAGTAAACTTGGGAATGGTATTACAAATCAAGAAGCAGTGCAAATTTTTACTTATATAGATAACAAGAAAATAAAATTATGTAGCTACGGAAATTTAGAATTTAAGAAGGTTCCTTTCCCTATTTCCAATAATAAAATAGCAAAGAATAATTATAGTGTTTTAGGTAATTATTTTGGCAATTTTAATTATCGACTAGTTCCTGTGGAGTAAAGGTATGAAATATTTAAAAAAAATTCTGATTCTTTTTATGTTTTTTTCTAAAACAATTGGGGCTGAGGAGGAAAAACCAAATTATTTCGATTTAGGATTATACCAAAGCATTTTCCAAACAAATTATTTGGAAGGGCAAAATAGAGAAAAAAATCTACAAAATGTTTTTTTTAGTGGAATTGAATATTCTTACCGAAATTTTCCAAAAGAAGATGATTTTTATTCTATCGAATTGAATCAGGTTTTATTATATAATTTACAATTTAAGGAAGATGAGGAAGTTTTAGAAAGACGTCCAAAGGAACCAGAAAAACTTTATTTGTATAATTTTCAGAATTCTTTTGTTAGTTTATCTTACAAGAATTTTTTTTTAGCTTTGGGATACATAAACCCTTACTTTTCTTTACTAGAAAAAAACAAAAACCAAGAAGAACCTTATAGTAAGATTTCTTATTTTCCTTCTTTTGATGTTCGATTTGATTTTCTGAATTCCATCTTTACGATTTCGCCAATTTTTTTGTACGAAAAAGAACAAAAATTTGTTACAACGATAGAAGAAAAAAATTATGCCCTAATCCACCATTTCAAAAAAAATAATTTGATAGAGAAATATAAAAACAATTTGAATTACAAACTACATTATACTTTTATTAGTAAATGGTTTGATTTCTATTTGGGGTATTATAATGTATACCAAGAAAACCAATATTCCAACCAAAAAAATTATTTAGAATTAGATTTTTATGATTCTCATTTTGTTTTTAAGATTTATCAGTTTCTTATAAGATTGCAAATTAGCCAAAGTAAAGGTTTTTTTAGTAAAGGTAAATATAATTATAAAATCTACGGAAATCGATATATTGTATTTTTGAATTATAAAATGGATTTTTTTCAGATCCTCATAGAAGGCAGTACATCTGAAAGATCCAAATGGAATTCTATAAAAAACCAATGGGAATATTTTGGTTTTACTTCTATTTTTAGTGATTATGTATCTACTTTACAGATGAGCAGCACCTTTAAGCTTTCTTCTAATTACGAGATCTGTTATAATATAGAAAATATATGCGAAGGCATAACCTTTTTGGAGGGTGATAATAATAGTATAGTTCCTGCTAAAACCGGTTTTTTAAAATTAAAGTTTTTTTATAAATTTTATGAATTTTTGATTTCTTTTGGATATTATGAAAAAGAAAAAATAAAAAAAAGAAATTTTTTAGAAGAATTCAAAATGAATCTAGAACCTATCTCTTTTATTGGTTCTTCAAAAGAAGATTCAAAAAAAGAATTTTTGGAACCCAATTTGGCTTTGATTGTAAATTCTAAAAAAATTAAAACAATTCTTAACTATTCAAAGCTTTTTAAAAAAGATTATAATTCCAAAAAATTTAAAGAATTAAGCGAAAGTCTTTTTATTTCGTTTATGTATAATTTTTGAAATTTATAGAAAAGGAGAGTTTATGAGGTTTTCTTTTTTAATATTTATGATTTTTATGTTTTGTAAGAAATCTGATTTTGAAGAAATCCTATTACAATCTCTTATAAGAGAAGAAAACCAAATTGAATATTTTTTTTCTAATCCTTTTGATTCACTAAATAATTTGGCTATACAAAAAAAAATACTTGGAATCATAAAAGAAACAGAAAAAGAAATCTATATATTTTCTTATGATTTAGATGATGAAGAAATCATCAATGCAATTCAAGAAATTTATCTAAAGGGTGTTCCCGTTAAAATCGTTCTTTCCCCTGATCAAAATTACGAAAAGTTAAAACTCTTAAACTTGCCTTACGAAGTAAGACAGAAATCCGGTTTACAACATATAAAATTCATCCTTTCTGATAAAACTAAGTTTTTTTCTGGTACGGGAAATTTTACTAAAAGTGATATTTTTTACAATTCCAATTTATTTTTTTATATTAGGATTTCAGAAGAAATAGGAGATTTGCTTATAAAAAAATTTTATGAGCAAAATTATAACTCTCCTATTGTAATTCAAAAGGAATTTTATAAAATAAAAATTTTAGATTCACCTAAAAATGGTATGGCAATCCAATCGATTCTCAATAATGCCATAATAAATGCAAAAAGTTTTATCGATTTTTTTATATTCAGTTTTTATGATCCAACTCTTATGAATTCTTTAAGTATAAAATCAACTGAATTTTTTGTTTCAGGTATTTTGGATTCTTCTAACTTGCTTCAAGAAAATTCATTAATATCTTTGTTATTGAATAATTCGAACCTTTTTTTATATAAAGAAGATTTTCCTTTTACTTATTTAGATTCAAATTTTATCTCACATGGAGGGAAACTACACCACAAAACTTTAATTATTGACGATATCCTTTACACAGGTTCTTATAATTATAGTTTGAGTGCTAGAGATTCCAACTCCGAAATTTTTTTTGAAATTCAGGATCCATTACAAATCAATAAAATCAAAGAAGAATACCGCAAAATTTATAATTTTTCTTCTTTGCTTTTTCGACAAAAAAAAGAAATTACAAATAACGATACCAATATAAAAAATTTTCAGTTTTGTATGGAAACTTCTGGGAATGGGTTTTATTTGCAAAATAAGAATTCATTTTTTTTTATGGAGTATTTGGATCAAATGGGTTGTTCTTCTTCTCGAGCTACGTATTCTTCTGGTATTGTTTCCAATTCTTCTGATGGTTTTATGTATTACAAGGGAATTAGTTCAAAAGATTTTACAAATAAACAAAAAATTGAATTAGAAAACAAAATATATTCTGATTATTTTTTGTGTACTTCTGAATTTTGTGATTTTTGCGAAATATTTCAATGCAGATTTGTTAAAATTCATCATTATAACTCTTCATCGAAAATTTTAACCTTAGATTTTGATTATAGTTCCGAAGATTTTATGATTTGGGATGGAAAAAAATTTTTCAAAGGGAAAATCTTAAATAAAATCCAGTTTGATAAAAAGTATTATTACCACTTTCAAATCTATCATCTAGACGAAAGCATCTATACGAACTCCTTAAATGAATTTATTCTTTTCTTAAAACAAGAGAATTTTCTTTTTTTGGGATGTGTCCAAACCAATCAGTTAAGAAAAAATCTAAAAACTTTTTTAACTTTACAAGAATGGTATTCAGAAAAATCATATAATTGGCAAGAATTATGCTATTCCTTAGAATAATAATTTTGTATGGTATCTTTATAAGTATTGTATACTCTAAAGAAGTCAATCTTTATTATTATAATTTTCCTTTTTTAAATATAGAAGAAATTGGAAGTCCCCTTATATTAAAAAAAAATAGAGATTACTATAATCGATTTTATAAAATTTCTAAATCAGAATCTAAAGACGAGATGTATTTATTTTTTATAGATTTTCCTTACAAAAAGATTTTACTCTTAGATAAAGAAAAAAAATATTTAAAAGAATACTATAACTTTTATTTGGATGTTCTTTCCCAATATTCTTTTGATGGAATCCCTTTTTTTGCTGTAGAATCAGAATTCTTAAATCAAGAAATTCTTCCTATCATAGAAAAGATCAAACCATTTAAAGAAAAAATCATATGTTTTGATTGTTTAGAGAGTTTTGGTTATCTTTATAAGATCTATACCAGTGTTTTTTATAAAAATATAAAAATCACAAGTTTGTTTTTCAAAAATTGTCCCATACTAGATGATAAGTTAAAAAAATTGTGGTACTTAGAAGAGGACTCCAATTTATGGAATTTCTTTTTAGAAGAAAACTGTGTAAATTATGATTTTTTGGAAAAGCTTAAAAGAGAAAAATCGAAAAATTTTTTTATATTTATGATTGGGAAGAATGAATTTTATAAAATCAAAAAAAATAGTGATATTTATATTTGTAAAACAGAGCCTGATTATTTTTGTAAGATTTCTATTCGTTTTCGAGAAAACACAATTTTATCTGTAGAGCAAAATTTTATCCGATTATCTTCTTTATGAATTCTCAAAAATTTCCTATTTCTCTTGGCTTAACAGGAACATTAGGATCTGGTAAATCTACAATTGCGAATATATTAAAAAATAAAAATTTCTTTGTTGTAGATACAGATCAAGTAGCAAAAAACTTATACGCTTTACCAAAGAATAAAAAAAAATTAATAGACAAATGGGGTAGAGAGTGTTTTTATGAAAATGGCCAGTTAAATTCTAAATTTTTAGCAGAAAAGGTTTTTAGCAACCGAGAAGATCTCCAATGGTTAGAAGAGCTGATCCATCCACAAGTGGAAAATTTTATTAGAAAGTATTTGAAAAGATGCAAAAGTAGATTTATTGTTTTTGAAGTTCCATTACTTTTCGAATCGAAATTAGATAAGAAAAACCTTTTTGATTATATTATTGTAGTAGATGCTTCTGTTGCTATTAGAAAAAAAAGAGTTTTGGAAAATAGATATTGGACAGAAGAAGCTTTTTGGAAAAGAGAAAATATGCAAATGAATCCTAATGAAAAAAGAAAAAAAGCTGATTTTATCATAGAAAACGAAAATGATTTAGACAAACTACAAAAACAATTGGACGACTTAATCACAAAAATTGATTCAGGAGGTAATATATGAAGAACAGAATATTTTATGTAATTCACTTAGATACAGAAAGGATTCTTTTTTTGGCTTTTTTATTTTTCTTATTCATTTTTATAAGTTTTTTCTTTGGATTTAAGCTAGGCAAAAGCAAAAACCAAAATTTGGGAGAGTCTTTTAATATACCTTCTCCTGAAAAAATTTCACAGATGGAAAAGCAAAAGGAAAACTTATCTATCCAAGAAAATATAGGAAACAAAGAAGAAACTAATGATTCTGTTAAGAATCAAAAAATTAATACCATTCCTATCGAAGAATTGGAAAAGTCAGAAAATTATAAAAAGTTAGAGGTTACTTTAAAAGATCCTGAAGAAGAAAATAAAAAGATAATAGACAAAAAAGAAACCTTAATTTCCAAACAAAAAAATACTTATACAGTTCAAATTGGAGCTTACAAAAATAAAGAAGAAGCAAATCAAATTGTATCAAAACTAAAAAATTCAGGTATAGATGGATATATACAAAAAAAGAAAAATTTATATGTGGTATATTCCAACGCAAAATCTCTACAAGAGGCAAAAAATATAAAAAAAGATTTAGAAAAATTCAACATTCAGGACGCAATGATTTTTAAAAACAAATAAAAAATTTTCTTTTAATTATACAAAATCTTTATAAAAAAACTTGATTTTCTATCCTGTAAAATGAATTTTATTCACTGTGAATAAAAGTTTAAAAGAAGCAAAAGAATTCGTTGTCTTTCAAATCATTAAAAAATTGGAAAACACTTACAAAGACTATATTCAAAATGTTGAGGGATTTGATAAAATTCCCGATTTTTTTAAGAATTATTTGTATGCACCCTCTAACAAAGAGGAAAGAGACATGGTCCTCGAAAATTTATATAATAAGTTACTGAATCTTGTAGGAAAAGATATGGTAGAGAATATTTATAAACTTATTCAACTAATTAAAATTTCAGATGAATTGGACTTAGAAATAGCTGAAGAATTGTTAAAGCAAAATTTAATTTCTGATAATCACTTTGACTTTGAAAACATTGAGAAAATCATTCATAAAAAGAATCAGTACGAAAAACGTAAACAACAAATTGAACTGATATGCGAAACCTTATCCTTTTTTTTTGCTTTGGCAAAATTACCAGTCATAAAATTGGTTATGGCACCTATAAAAGTTGCAGCCAATTTGGTAGGCGCCGAAGTCCTAGTAGAAACTATGGAAGAAGGTTATAAAATTTCAAAAAATATTAAAGATATGAAACCTTTTATTCAAGATTTCAGAAAAAGAGAATTGGAATTTTTGGATAAGATAAAGTCTAAATATTCCTATTCTTAAAATAATACTTTTTAATCTAAGCAAGTTTATTTTTTTGGGTTTATGATTCAATTGGGACTTCAATTGGTTTTTTTTCCTATTAGATTTTTAGTTTATCTATATTTTAAAATCCGCTATTTTTTAACAAAACCAAAAATCTTATTTATTAAGATTCCCACTCAATTTAGTTTGTATGAAAGGGGAAGTTTCATACGATTTTTTCGGGAACCAGAAGTGGACTATTTTGATTTTTTAATATTCTTAAAAAAGGTAGCAGAAGAAAAAAAAATAGAAAAAATCATTCTTTATATTCCCTCTTTGGAAAGTTTATATTGGAATCAAGTGGAAGATACCTTGGTTTTGTTAGAGAAGATAAAAAAAAGTGGCAAAGAAATTCATTCTTATGTAGAGGAAGGGGGTTTAAAGTCTCTTTTGATTGCTTCTGTTGGAACATTTAGGTATTCCTCGGATTGGTCACAATTTGTGGTAGTGCTTCCTTTTTACGAACAATTTTATTTAAAAAATTTTTTAAAGACAATTGGTATTGAGGTAGAAGTTTTTGCTGCTGGAAAATATAAAAGTGCAGGTGAGATGTATTCTCGGAATCGAATTTCAAAATTTGCAAAAGAAAATTATAAGGAATTATTGGAAAATAGAAGACAATTCATTTTAGAACTTTTTTTAAGACAAGAAAATTTATCGAAAGATTTAGTAAAAAAACTTTGGGAGTTGTTTAAAAATCAATCTATTATTTCCTCAAAAGAATTACTCGAATTGGGTTTTTTTACAGATACAATCGATTTGGTGCAATTGAAAGAGTTTGTTTCTAATGGGGGTACAAAAACGATAGAGACAAATATTTATCACCCAGTCAAGGGCTTAGGAGATACGATTCAAGAAAATAAAACAAAAAAAGAAATTAAGAGCATCTTAGAATACGAAAACTTTTTAAAGCTAGCCAAAAAAAGAGAATTTTTATTATTTCCCTATGTTAATAAAGCAGTACCAATCGCTTTATTGGTAATGGATGGAGTTATTGTCCTTGGAGAAGAAGAAGAGGAACCAAAAACTGATAAAATCCATGCTAGGGCTTTTAGTAAGGTTATACAGGAGTTACAAGAATCTAAAGAAAAAGCAGTGATCATTTATTTAAATAGTCCCGGGGGGATGAGCGATGCAAGCGAAATACTATACCAAGAAATAAAGAAACTTTCGAGAATAAAACCTGTTTATGTTTTTCAAGGTTCTGTTGCTGCATCTGGTGGTTATTATATTTCTTGTGCTGCTAATAAAATTTTTGCAAATCATTTTACAATTACGGGTTCTATTGGCGTTTTAAGGCTTAGACCGAATTTTGTTAAATTGTATAGGAAATATAAAATTCATAAAGAAAAATTTCTTTTCGATAAAACAACTGAAATTTTTTCTGAATCTTCTATTTTAAAAAAAGAATCTCGCAAACTTTTAAAAAATTCTGCCATTTATATCTATAATGCTTTTTTGGATAGAGTAGCAAAAGGTAGAGGAACTACTATAGAATTTGTTAAAAAATTTGCAGAAGGAAGAGTGTATACATCTCTTGCTTTTAAGAAAAACCAATTGATCGATCATGTTGGTTCTTTTCTTGATATATTTGAGGAAATTAAAAAAGATTTAAAAATTTCTGATCTTCAAAGAATCAAAATTTATCGTTACCCTCATATAAAATTTGGGATTGAGGATTTGATTGCTTTCAGAAAAACTTTTAGAAAATTCCATGCATTCTCTTTAATGGATTATTTTAAAATCTTAAATAAAGATCTTTATTTTTCTCTCGAGGGACTTCTCTTCTTTATCGAAAATAAAAAATTTTTATAAATTGAAATCTCTTTACTTTTTTATTCTTTTTTGTTGTTGTCTTTCTATTCCCTCTTACTGGGAGGATTCAGGATTTACAATGGGAACTTCTTACTCTATTGTAGTGGAATTACCAGAAAAACAAAAAGTAGATGTGGATTTTTTAAAAAAAGAAATCCAAGAGATCTTTAAATTTATAAATTTTTCTTATTCATTATATTTAAAAGAAAGTAGAATAACTCAATTGAATCATAATCAAACTACTTATTTAACCAGAAAAGAGATTGAATTGTATCAAATAGCACAAGAATTGTGTAATAAAACCAATGCATATTTTTTTCCTTTTAAAAAAGAAATTCTAAGCATTGTTGAGCAAAAAAAAATTCAACTAAGAAACATTTGCAACGCTTTTACAATAATTAAAGTAGAAGAAGAACACTATATCATTAAAAAAAAATATCCTTGGATACAGTTTGATTTCAATGCAATTGCAAAAGGTTATGCGGTAGATTTAGTAAAAAAATTTTTGGAATCTAAAAATCTTCGAAAGTATTTAATTGAAATAGGAGGGGAAATTTGTTTAGGAGATGCTCCCTCTGGTACTTTAGGATGGAAGGTTGCTTTGGAAAGCCCCTCTTCGGATCTAAGTCATAAACAAATTGCTTCGGTTCGAATATTAAAAAACATTTGTATGGCTTCCTCCGGGAATTATTTACAAGTCCATATTTTTGACCCTTACCGAAAAGAGTATCCTAAAAAAAATCAGATTGTAATTGTATATGGACCCTCTTGTACTCTTGCGGATGCCTACGCCACTTATATCTATGTGCAATCTAATTTTGGTTTCGATTCAGAAGAGTATAAAGTAGAGATATTAAAAGAATCATACTAACTTTTGCTTTCTATAAGATTGAGTAAATCTTCTGGAGTTTTTGCAATAAAATCAGGTGTAAATTCTACCATATTTTTGTAATACCCCCACTTACACCAGATGGATTTCGCATTTAAGTTTTTAGCTAATTCCATATCCATTTCTGAATCTCCAATCACATATGTAGTAGAAACCTTTTCTTGAGAGATAATTTTTAAAATGTGTTCAGGGTTTGGCTTTTTATAAGGATAGCTATCGCTACCTATTATACTCTTAAAGTAGTTTATCAGATTGAATTTATTTAAAAGTAATTTGCATAAATTTTCCGGTCTATTTGCATAAAGGGTTAAAAAATTGTTTTTAGAAAGAATTTGTAAAGTGCTTTCTATGCCAGCATACAATTTTGTATTTTCTAAGACATGTTGGGCATAATGGATTTCGTATTTTTGTTTTAGATCTTCAGGTATGAAATCTTTTATAAGTTCAGGAAAACAGTTCTTATACAAAAGATCCATATCTTGGTGCATTAGAGATTGTAGTGCTTCAATGGGGATTTCTGGTAGTTGATATAATTTCCTTATCCTATTTACAGATAAAGCCATATCCAAGCGAGTATCAATTAATGTCCCATCCAAATCAAAAATCAATAAGTTCATAAATTTTTCGATCCTTTTACCTAATGATTTCTTTTGATAAAAAGAATTTCAATATCGTAGGATTTTTATAAGATTGTCTTCTTTGTAGAATTCTTCCCGAATTAGCTTGCTATTAAAGTAGTACTGCCATCGATTTTCTTTTTTTCCATAAGAATAATATCCAATAAAGTGTATTTTTTTGTCTAGATAATATCTTATGCGTTTTTTATGTAGTTTACCTGCATAGTAATATCCTTCTTCTTCTAAAACTCCATTAGGGTAGTATCTTTTATATTGACCGTTTTCATTCCCTATAGAGGAATTATAACGAAATAAAGTTACATCTACAGGTTCTTTTTTGTATTCTAATTCTAAATAAAGATTTCCATTGGGGTAATAAAAATACCATTTTCCTAATCTATAACCTTCCTCATAGAATCCTTTTTCTGAAATCCTTCCATTTTCAAAAAATTGCAAGTATTCACCGTCATAGAGGTTATTTTTTAAGTTTGCCTCCCTTAATAATTTTCCATCTTGGTTCCAAACTAGCTCTTTATGTTCGCTTCTGTATTCCCATATTTTAAATTTTTTTTTATAAACGGCTCCTTCTAAGACACTTTTTGGTTTTGGTGGTACTTCCAATCTATTACAATTGATTATAAACGTCAAGAGTAGAAATATTCTCATTTTTTATGGATTTGGATTGGTTTCGGAGGAAAGGATTTCTATGTCCCTTTCTATTAAATTTTTTTTCTTTTCGTCGAATACTTTTACTTTATAATTCCCCGGATCTAAGGGACCTGCAAAGTAAATATAATTTGCAGTAATGGGAATCCGTCTACCTAATGTGGCTTCTTCTACCCAGTTTTGTCCATTATTTTTTAGTATTTGGATGCTAAAGTAATTGGATATTTTTTCTGTCCAAGTAAATCTTATATGAATCATTTGTTGTGGTGTTAAAAAGAATTGTTTATCTTCCAAAAAGTTTTTGTAATTATCTTCAGTTATTTCTGAAGTTGCGATAGATAGATAGTATTTGGGTGCAAATAACCAGATTCCCAACTTCCAAAGACCCGCCAAGATTAAAAGAAAGAGTAAAATGATTAATAAATTTTTAAGAAAAGCACCATATTCTTTTTTTTGGGTATCTTCAGTATAATCTTCTAATCTTAAATCTGAAGACACATTGTATATAGAATCTCTTTTGGACATAGTTTCCTGATTTTTATTGATATTTTGTTTGTCTTGAATTTTTTCTTTTGTTTTTTCATTTTTTTCTATTTGCAATTCTTGAATTTCTTGGATTACCTCTTTGTAAGTTTCTTGTTCTTTGCTCCCAAGATTGGTTTGCACTTCTTCTTTGATTTTTTTGGATAATTTATCTTTTTTCGATGGCATCTAAAATTTCCTTTAATAAAGTTTCGTATTGTATAGAAATTTTGGATTTTGGGGCATATTCCCATATGGGTTGTTTCATTAAGTGGGCTTCTTCCACCAGGATACTTCGGGAAATATATGTTTTAAAAACTGGAATAAGGGACTTCATCTCTTCTAACATAGTTTTGGATAAAGTTGTTCGTTCGTCATACATGGTCATTAGGGAACCTAAAATTTGGATATTTGTACGAAATTTTTTATTCAAAGTTTCTATGGTATCTAAAATGATTTTAATTCCATCTAATGAAAATTTAGCCGCTTGTAAGGGTATAACCACATATTGAGAGCTCAATAAAGCATTCAAGGTAAGCATACCTAAATTGGGAGGACAATCCAAAATTATGAATTTATATGTACTAGAAATTTGTTCTAATGCATCTTGTAATTTAAAGAATCCTTCTATATTACCTGCAAGAAGTTGATCCAATTCCGATAGACTGAGAATAGAAGGAATGATTTCTAAAAAATCAAATTTTGTCTTGTGGACTGCATTTTTTATAGTATGGGGATTTTTTAAGATCTCATAAATAGAATTTTCTTGCTTTATATCCTTTGTTTCCACGAAAAGAGAAGAAGCATTCATTTGAGGATCCAAATCAATGAGAAGAGTTCTATAATGATATTTTGCAAATAGAGTAGAAATTTGAATTGCTGTTGTGGTTTTCCCCACTCCTCCTTTTTGATTGGCAATGGAAAGAACTGCTGGATTCATAATCTACTTGCCTTTTACTTCTGTTAAAAAAAATAAGTATATGAATTATGAACCTGTTATTGGTTTAGAGATCCATTGTCAACTGAAAACTAAAACAAAAATTTTTTGTAGCGATCCTTATGAATTTGGTTCTCCTTCGAATACATTAGTGGGACCTGTTACTTTGGGACTTCCTGGTTGTTTGCCCGTATTAAATCAAAAAGTTTTAGAGATGGCTGTTATGGCTGGATTAGCATTAAATTGTAAAATTGCAAGAATTACAAAATTTGATAGAAAACATTATTTTTATCCCGATTTACCAAAAGGGTATCAGATTTCTCAATATGATCAACCTTATGCTCGAGATGGATATGTGGAATTTAAAAAACCCAACCAAGAAACCATAAAAGTTAGAATTCATAGAATCCATATGGAAGAAGATGCAGGGAAACTTTTACATAGCTATCATAGTAAAGAAGCTGTATCTTTTGTAGATTTAAATCGAGCTGGGGTACCATTATTGGAAATTGTTACAGAACCAGACTTAAAAAGCAGTGAAGATGCCTGGTATTTTTTACAAACTTTGCGTGGAATCATACGTTCTATAGGAATCAGCGATGCAAATATGGAACAGGGCAGTTTACGATGCGATGCAAATGTTTCTGTGCGTAAACCTGGGGAACCTTTAGGAACAAGAGTAGAAATTAAAAACTTAAATTCTTTCAAAGCCGTACGGAATGCTATAGATTACGAAATAGAAAGACAAATTTCTGTGTTAGAATCAGGTGGTAAAATCATTCAGTCAACTGTACTTTGGGATGCTGAGAAAAAAGAAACAAGACTAATGAGAACTAAAGAAGATGCGGAGGATTATCGTTACTTTCCCGACCCCGATCTCCCTGTTTTTGAAATTTCTCCTGTTTTTGTGGAAGAAATCCAAAAAAGGATGCCCGAACTACCGGATCAAAAAAAAGAAAGGTATAGAAAAGATTACAATCTTCCTGAATATGATTGTATTATACTTTCTCGAGATACAGATATTGCCAATTATTTCGAAGAAACTTTAAAAGAATGTGGAGATCCAAAAAAGTCATCAAATTGGGTTAAAGACGAAGTATTGGGTGTGGTTAATAAAAGAGATATTCCCATTACTTCTTTTGAATGTTCGCCCAAAAGATTGGGTACTATCATAAAACTTCTTAACGAAGGTAAAATTACTCAAAGACTCGCTAAACAAATTTTTGAACATGTATATGAAGAAAATTTGGATCCCGAAGAAGTTATAAAAAAATACAATTACAAGCCTGTGGACGCCTCTCAATTGCAAACAATTATAGATAAAGTATTTGATTCTTTTCCAGAGCAAGTAAATCAAGTTATGGCAGGTAAAGATAAAGTAAAAGGCTTTTTGGTAGGTCAAATTATGAAAGAAACCAAAGGGCAAGCCCCACCCGAAGAAGTACATAATTTAATAGAAAAAAAAATAAGTGCTTTAAAAAAGAATTAGTTTTTTAATTAAAATATAAATGAATTTTTTGTTAGGTATACCCGTATATAATGAAGAACCATATCTTTCTGATTTTTTCGAAAATCTTATTTTACATCTACCTAAATCTATTTCTAAAATAGTAGCTGTAAACGATGGTTCTACTGACGCATCGAAAGAAATTTTAGAGAAGATTCAAAGTAAAAATAAAAATTTAGAGGTTATCCATAGGTATCCCAATCAAGGATATGGCGCTTCTATGATTTTTTTATTAGAGTATGCAAAAAAAAATCAATTTGATTTTTTGGTTACTATGGATTGTGATAAACAACATAAAGTAGAAGATTTATATAAATTTTTAGAGTTGGATTTTTCTGTGGATGTAGTTTCTGGTTCTCGGTATATGCCCGATTCTCCATTTTATGGTATTGAACCACCAAGAGAAAGAATTCTTATAAACCAAAAAATTACAAAAAAAATTAATCAAAAATATCATTTTAATCTATCAGATGCTTTTTGTGGATTCAAAAGATATAAATTAAACCGAATAGAAAATATTTTTACAGAAAAAGGATATGGCTTTCCCTTAGAGTTTTGGACTTATTGCTACTATTTTAAGATGAGTATTCAAGAGGTATCAGTGACAAAAGTTTACATTACAGATGATCGAAGTTTCGGGGAGAATTTAAATAAACATAGAGTAAGGTATAAATACTACCTTCGGGTTTGGAAAGAAGCAGAAAGAAAATTCAGCAATTTATATGGAAGAAATATTTCCTTTTAAAAATCATTTTATCTATTTGAATTTTTGTGGTATTGCTCCCTTACATCCTCATGCCCTAAAGAAAAAAATTGAATTTGAAAAAAAACACTCTCAATTGGGAGCTTTTGTTTTTAATGAATATCCTGATTTACTAAAAAAATTTCGTGATCAATTTGCAAAATTATTAAAAACCTCACCCGAAAATATCTCTTTTGTTAAGAATACAGCAGAAGGACTTTCTCTGATTGCTAATGGTTATCCTTTTGAACCAGATGACGAGATTTTAAGTTATATTCATGAATATCCATCCAATCATTATCCCTGGAAAATGCAGGAATTTAAAAAAAGGGCAAAATTAAAATTAATAAAAAACAATCCTAAACTTGCCTTAAATGCAAAAGAAATTTCCAAGGATTATCCCATAGGATTTTCTTTAAGAGATATAGAGAATCTTACTACAAAAAAAACAAAAGTATTGGCAATTAGTAGTGTGCAGTTTACTTCTGGTTTTGCTGCCAATCTAAAAGAAATTGGAAAATTCTGTAAAGAGAATCAAATAGATTTGGTTGTAGATGCAGCACAAAGCTTAGGTTCATTACCTTTGTATCCGGAAGAATACCATATTTCTGCTATAGCTAGTTCGGGGTGGAAATGGTTGATGGGACCTATTGGTAGTGGCATTCTCTATACTTCTAAAGAATTCAGAGAGAAAATTGAGGTTACTATGGCAGGAGCTGATCTAATGCTTCAGGGTTCGGATTATTTAAATCATACTTGGCAGCCTTATACCGACGGAAGAAAATTTGAATATAGCACTCTTCCTTATAGCGATATTTTGGCTTTAACCATATGTGCTGAATTTCTTTTCCATGAATCTATCGAATCCATCCAAGAAAGAATTTTTTATTTACATAGAATTTTTAAAGAAAATTGTAAAAATCAGAAAATCCGTTTTTTGGAGTTTAATAAAGAAAACCAATCGGGTATATTATCTCTCGTTGTGGAAAACCCTAATCAAATAGTTTCTATTCTTAAGGAAAATCGAATTCTTTGTACAGTACGAGGTAATTTTGTAAGAGTAGCTCCCCATTTTATGATCACAGAACAAGAAATTGAAAAAGTAGTAGATGTAATGAATCAAATAAAATAAGAAATCATTATAAAAAAGAATTGATTTTTTATACAACTTTATTTTCTTTACAATAGATTAGCCAAAGAATGATGAATCCATTGAATTTGTATCAAAAACAATACGTTTTTGAAGATCAAAATTTATTTCATTATGTCTGTGGGGTGTCCGACAAAAATATTTTAGAATTAGAGCAACTTTTAAAGGTAGAAATTATTCCAAGAGGCAATTCTTTAATTCTAAGATCCAACTCTAATGAAAATATAGACAATGCCTTATATTTTTTAGAGCAATTGGATATTTACTATCGAAATCGAGAAATTGAAAAATTCGACTTGCGATATTTATTTTCCTTGTTAAGAAAGAATAATTTTAGCAATGGAAGTCAAAATTTAAAAGATACAAATGCTTTTACAAAAGCTAGGATATTTGCCAACTACAAAGGAAAAGAATTTTATGCAAAAACCCTAAATCAATTTAGTTATATTCAATCAATTCAAAGGAATCCTATTACAATTGGAGTAGGACCAGCTGGAACAGGGAAAACCTTTTTATCAGTAATCACATCTGTTAAAATGCTTTTGAATGGAGAAATAGAAAGGCTAATCATAACAAGACCAGCAGTAGAAGCTGGCGAAAATTTGGGATTTTTACCGGGTGATTTTATCCAGAAAGTGGATCCTTATCTAAGACCCATTTATGATGCTTTATTTGATGCCTTAGGAACAGAAAAAACTTCTCAATTAATCCAACTGAATAAAATAGAAGTAGCCCCTCTTGCTTATATGAGAGGAAGAACCCTAAATGATTCTTTAATTATTTTAGATGAAGCGCAAAATTGTACTCTTTCTCAACTCAAAATGTTTCTGACAAGGATAGGTAAAAATTCAAAGATGTGTATTTGTGGAGATATTACGCAGAGCGACTTAAAGCCGGGGCTATCGGGTCTTGAAAAAATTATCTCTATATTAAAGAATATTCAAGAAATCCAAATTGTATATTTTTCTAAAGAAGATATTGTAAGAAATCCAATCGTAGAAAAAGTGATTCATGCTTTCGAAGAATACGAAAATTCGCAATAATATTTACATCAAAATTCCAAGAAAATATTCTGTTCAATACCCAAATCTAAAATTTTTTTTTTATCATCTTTTAGAGTCTTCCCTTGTATACCTTAGTAAAAAAGAAAATTTCAAGATGCCTTTAGAAATATCCCTCTCGATTGTGGATGAAACTACAATAAAAAAAATAAACGCTCAATATCGAAACAAAAATAAAGCTACTGATGTTTTAAGTTTTTCTTTTATAGAAGGAGAAAAGATTCCAAGAGAAAAAGAACAACCAACTCTTTTGGGAGATATTGTTCTCTGCTTCCCTGTAGCTTTAAAGCAATCTATCGAAAACCAACATAGCTTATTTTACGAATTTGCTCGTTTATTGGTTCATGGCCTTTATCATTTATTAGGTTATGATCATGAAAGATCAAAACAAGAAGAAAAAATAATGCAAAAAAAAGAAGAAAAACTTCTGCAATATCTTTTAAAAATTGAGAGAATCAAAAATTTGGTTGCATAAAACCTGTTTTTTATTATTTTGGAATCAATGGAGCCATTTACAATTCATAAAGGTATAGCAGCCCCTTTACGACGAGCTAATGTTGATACGGACCAAATTATACCCAAACAATTTCTAAAAAAAGTAGAAAGAACAGGTTTTGGTATCCATTTGTTTCATGATTGGCGGTATTTAGATAAAGAAGGAACTATACCTGATCCCAATTTTGTCTTAAACCAACCTCGTTATAAGAATGCTTCTATACTTGTCACAGAAGAAAATTTTGGGTGTGGTAGTAGTAGAGAACATGCACCTTGGGCGTTATTTGATTATGGAATCAGAGTTCTTATTGCTCCTAGTTTTGCGGATATATTTTATAACAATTGTTTTAAAAATGGAATGTTACCGATAGTATTACCCAAAACAAATGTAGATGAAATTTTCGATTATATAGAAAAAAATACTGGTGCTACTTTAGAAGTAGATTTAAAGAGTCAAACTGTTAAAACACAAGACGAAAAAATGTATTTTTTTGAAATCGATTCTTTTCGTAAAGAATGCCTCTTAAATGGATGGGATGATATTGGTTTAACTTTGAGACATTTGGATATACTATTGGATTTCGAAAAACAATACGAGGAAAAGTTTCGCTTTTTATTTTCAGCTTTAAAAAATGCATAAAATCTTTTTGTTAGGCTTGTTGAATATTTTATTTTGCCTTACTATTAAAGAAAAGGTAATCACAGGGATTGAAAAAATAGAAGAAGGTGGGCAAATTATATTAATTTCTACTGCAAAAGCATCTGCAAATGCTTTAGAAAAAAATATTCGTGTGATGAAAGAAAATACTTCTAAAGAAGCTGCAGAGATCTTATTAAAATATGAATTGCAAAAAAAAGAATATTCTACAATAAAAGATAAATTTAAAATTGTATCGATTGAATTTATTAATGAAGGCGAATATTGTAAAATTACAGCTATTTACAATCCTTAGCACTATTTTTTTATTTTGTAAAAGTTCTTTAGGACCTGTTTTCCTTACTTATAAAAATCTGGGCAGTTTGCAGGAGATGATTCCAAATTTACCAAAAAAGCAAAATTTTATTGTTTATAAATTTGTGCAAAATAATCACATATTTAGGGAAAATTTAATGGGTGAACTAATTTTTTTAGAAAAAAATTACAAAGAAAACCAAACTATTGTATCTAAGATTTCTTTCCAATTAAAAAATATTAGCTTTGATAAAAATAAATCGATTAAAATAAGGATTTACCAAGGTAGAGTGTATTACGATAAGAATACGAAAATTTTAGATTTACATGCAGAAAATTGTTATACATATGGAAAAAAGGATTTTAAAGATAGACTTTATCCAATTGAGGGCTGGACTTGTGATCATCTAATTTGGCAGTTTAAAAATGAAATTTCTTATTTGATTCCATTAGAAGAGGAATCTAATATCGAAATTAAGGGAAGAACTCGATATACAAATTGGATGTTTTTAAGCTTTCCCCAATTATACAATTATACGGATTTTAAAAGTCCTGTTTGGTTTGGTTCTTTCTTAGTAGAGACAGAAGAAGATTATATATTTTATGGTTATCAGGCAGATGTATATTTAGATCGTAAGGATACAATAAAAGTTTTTAAAAGTCCCTTAAATATACCTATAAAAGAAGTGGTGGGGGATTTCGTTTTTATAGATAAATCAATTCTAAAAAACTTATTTATAAAAAATGATACAATCATTTACTTTCCTGTTTTAAAAGAATCTTTGTTTTAATTTTCATTTTTGCAAGGGCAATCACCTTCGCAAAGGATTTTTATTTGTTTGCAAATTGCTAAACAACTATTAAAATAAGTTCCTTCTACGGTACAAACACTACCAGTTTGCAAATGGAGGCATTCGCCACATTTTTCATAATCTTCTTTCTTTAAGAGATTCTGTGTTGGTTTGTTGCAAGATTTACAATTTAATAAAAAAATAAATAGTAAAATTAAAAGATACTTCATATTAGTTTTTGAGTTTCTGGAATATTTTGTCTGTATATTCATTTAAACAATGATAAGACAAATGACTAGCATCGAAAAAGTAATTACACTGCATGGGTTCGCTAAAATTAAAGTCGTACCAATGTACATTATGTTTTTGGATTAACATTTCCATTTCTTTGATAAAAATTTCCTTTACTGTTAAAGCAATGTTATCTTTTACTTTATAAAAAGCAACTTTTTTTTCTTCTTTTCTTTTTTTTAAAGAAGGACTTACAGGTGCCCAAAGCAATGCTATATGAGGAACTTTTAATTCTTTGGCAATCTTAATGCAATCTTCTAAAAATAATATAGCCTTTTTATCTAAAATAAATGGTGTATAAAAATCATTCCAAATAGATTCAGCATTTTTTTCAATAATTTCTTGAGAAAAAAATAGGACTTGATTTTCATTTTCTTTTACAGATCCTCTTTCTTGTTCTAAAATCATTTGGTTTTTGATTAAAAAGCTTGTAAATTTTAACATTTCCCATTCGTTACTTCTTCTGATAATTATATGAATTTTTGGTTTGTATTTATAAATTGCAAATAATTTTTTTCCTAAATAGTTCGTCAATTGATCTATAGAGAAATCAGAAAAATGTCTTAATACAAAATCAAAAGGTAGGCCAAAAATCATAACTTCGTCTGTTTTTACAGCTGGTTTTAAATTCATTCCTTGGGGAGTAACAACAAAAACAATTGCATTCGGTTGGATATTTTCTTTTTTGAATTTTTCCATTATATACAAAAAATAGTCTTGTGTTCCGCCTGGTACAGAAAAGTTGAAAAGTATCCATTCGGGATATTTTTTAGAAATGTATTCATTGGAGAAAGACATACTTCGGGAATTTCCTAAAATTACCAATACTTTTTTTCTGTTAGGAGCTAACAAATACTCTTTTAATTCTAAAGTTAATTTTTCTTTATGTTCAAAATTTATAAAAGATGCAGTGGTTAAATAGTATAGGGGAAAGGAATCTAATAAAATTAGTTTATCGACAAGAAAAGCCATAAAAAACAAGAAGAAAGGAATGAAAAAGGGTTTTTTAGAAAACATCAAATCATTTTTTTAAATCTAAGAGCTTATGTAAATGAATTTTTTTTATTAGAGAATTTTCTTAGTTTTTTCTTTTTCTTAAAATTACTTATTGACTTAGACACTTTTAGAATTTATTTAAGTTTTATTATGAATTTTATAACCAAATTAGAAAATAATGCTTCTACAAATGTTCAGGTTAAGAAAGAAAAAATCAAAGATATTGCGAACTCCATTTTTAGCATTAATAATTATGATTTATTTTTTAACAGAGAATTGTCTTGGCTTGAATTTAATGTTCGAGTTTTAGAAGAGGCAATGCGAAAAGATAACCCTTTATTAGAAAGACTTAAATTTATTTCCATTTTTGAATCTAATTTAAATGAATTTTTTATGGTAAGAGTTGCAGGACTGAAACAAATTGTTGCTTCTTCTATAAACGAAATTCAATTGGATGGAAAAACAGCTCAAGAAACTTTAAAAGAAATTCATACGAAAGTACATCAATTGACCCCCTTAAAATATAAGGTGTTATTTGAAATACTTGACTCTTTAAAAGAAAAAGGCGTAGAAATTTACATGGAAAAAGAGAATATTGAAAAATTTTTTACAGAAAAAGATAAAAAATATTTAAAGGATTTTTTTCGCAAGGAACTTTTTAAAATCCTGACACCACTAGCAATTGACCCTTCTCATCCATTTCCTAAAATTTTAAATAATAAATTAAATTTAGCTGTTAAATTAAAATTAGAAAAAAATCCGAATAAAGTAAGTTATGCTATTTTAGAGGTTCCTTCGGATGTTTTGCCAAGATTTATTGAACTCCCTCCCAAAAATAAGTTTTCTTTAAAAATCAAAAGATTTATTCCCTTAGAAGAAATTATTAAAATCTACATAAAAGAATTGTTTGGAAATAACGAAATTCTAAGTATTCATGGTTTTACGATTAATAGGAATTCGGAACTTTCTATAGAAGAAGTAAGTTCTGAGAATTTACTTTCTACAATAGAAGAAGAATTAAAAAATAGAAAATGGGGCGAAGCAGTACGATTGAGTTATAGGAAAGGTATGCCTCAAGATTTAGTCGTTTTTCTTAGAGACAAATTGGATTTAGAGGAAATAGAAACTTACGAAAAACCTGGTATGTTAAACCTTTTTAATTTAATGGAAATCTATGAAAACCTTCAGGATCGAAATGATTTAAGAGATACACCTTTTATCCCTAGAAATTTGATTAGTTTAGAAGATAAGAAGCAAATTTTTGAAATTATTAAAAACAAAGATATTTTACTCCATCATCCTTATGATTCTTTCCAAACAGTATTGGATTTTTTAGAAGCTGCTGTGATTGATAAGAATGTATTAGCCATCAAGCAAACTTTATATAGAACCAGTAGAGATAGTCCCATAGTCAAATTTTTGATCGAAGCTGCCGAGAGAGGGAAACAAGTTACAGCATTGGTAGAATTAAAAGCCAGATTTGATGAAGAAAGAAACATTGTTTGGGCAAGAGAAATGGAAAAACATGGCATTCATGTAGTATATGGACTTTTGGGTTTAAAGATCCATGCAAAGGCATTACAAATCATAAGAAGAGAAGAGGATGGTGTAAAATCCTATGTACATCTTTCAACAGGAAATTATAATCCAATCACTTCTAAAATTTATACAGATCTATCTTTGATCACAGCAGATCCAGAAATCAATAATGATATTTCCAATTTGTTCCATGCAATGACAGGTTATGTTTCCAATCCAAAATTTTCTAAGATTGCTGTTGCACCCATCAATCTAAAACAGACGATTGTAAAACTAATTAAAAACGAAATAAAAAATGCATGGAAAGGCAAAAAAGCAGGAATAAAAATTAAAATCAATTCTTTGGTAGATCCCGAAATTATCCTTTTACTTTACAAGGCTTCTTCTGTAGGTGTTAAAATAGATTTAAACGTTAGGGGAATCTGTAGTTTAAAGCCTGGTTTACCAAAAATAAGCGAAAACATTAGAGTAATCTCTATTGTAGGAAGATTTTTAGAACATAGTAGGATTTATTATTTCGAAAACAATGAAAATCCAAAAATCTTTTTATCTTCGGCAGATTTGATGCCGCGAAATTTAAATCGACGTATTGAAATTTTTTTTCCTATCGAAAACGAAGAGCTAAAAAAAGAAATTATTCATATATTGGATGTAATTTTTATGGATAATCACAATGCTCGATTGCTATTGCCTGATGGCAAGTATGTGCGAATACAACCTAATAAAGGAGAACCTAGATTTTCTTCTCAGAGATATTTTAGAGAAGAAGTTATTAAAGAGTTCGAAGAGAAAGAAAAGAATAAAGAGAAAGAACGAAGCATTGTTTTTAAGCCGTTGACAAATTTCGATAAGATCTTAAATCAAAATTTATAAAAATTCTTTAATAAATTCTAAATGATCATCTTTTAATTTTCGATAAAAGCAAGTACTTCTATAATTATTATTAGCATCTTTAGTATGACAAACTCCATGATTTTTTGGAACTACTAAAAATAATAAACAATTTTGTTCGCAATTCACTCGAATTTCAACAATTTCTAAATAATTCTTTGATGTTTTTCCTTTATGCCAGATTTCCTTTCTTGATGTGCTAAAAAATACAGCTTCTTTTAATTCTATTGTTTTTTGTAAAACCTCTGGTGTAACATAAGCAAGGAATAAAACTTCTTTTGTTAGGTAATTTTGTACGATAACGGGTAATAAATTTGGGAATTCAGAAAATGTCTGAATTTTTTTATAGTCTAACAAGATTTCTTGGGTTTCTTCTAAAGATTTCGAATTATTACCTTGCATAATCAGTTAAAAAAAAAAATCTCGTTTCTATGTCTATCTTTAAAAGATACTTTTCAGAGAGTCATGAGATATTATACATTCCCAAAATACAGTCCTTTGTAGGAAAAGTAGACTTGATTGGTTCAAAATCTATTGCAAACCGAGCTTTATTGGTATCTTCAATGAGCGAAGGGATTACCAACTTGCATAATGTGCCTAATTCAGAAGATGTGGAAATTCTAAAAAATACTTTACCTCTATTTTCTGTAGACATTCAAAAATTGGATTCATCAAGTTATAGGATTCAGGGAAGAGAAGGGTTTGATTTTAAAAAAAATTATTTTAATTTAAACAATGCAGGAACTGCTTTAAGGCCTCTCGTTGCTATAATTTCTACGCAAGATCTAAAAAAAGAAATCATTATTGATGGAAATCAACAGATGAGAAAACGACCTATTCAAGATCTTGTTATATCGTTACAAAATATTGGTGTGGATTTAGAATGTTCTCCAGAAGGAACTCCACCAATTAAAATAAAAAGAGGGAAATGGAAAAAAAACCAAATTTTTATTTCTGGTAAAACTTCAAGCCAATTTGTAAGTGCACTACTTATGGCAGCGCCTTTAACAAATAAAGAGATCGAAATATTCGTTACAAATGAGCTGGTAAGTAAGCCTTATATTGATTTAACTTTAAAAATTATGGAAATGTTTTCAGTAAAAGTGGTTAATGAAAATTATAAATATTTTAAAATTCCTGCTCAAAAGTATAAGTCAGTAAAGGATTACTACATAGAAGGGGACGCAACAGCTGCTACCTATTTTTTTACAGCAGGTATGCTTTCTGGACCCGTTAGTGTTTTTGGAATCTCTAAAAATTCAATTCAAGGAGATATCCAATATTTAGATATTATACAAAAAATAGGGGGGAAAGTATCCTCTGATAAGGATTCCATAACAGTTGAAAATTCTGGTACGCTTAGAGGGATTTCTATAGATATGAATCAAATGCCAGATGCTGCAATGACTCTGGCGGTTACAGGGCTCTTTACGAATACACCTATAGAAATTTATAATGTGGAAAATTTAAGGTTTAAAGAATCAGAAAGAATAGCAGGGCTCAGTACGGAACTAAAAAAATTTGGTGCTAAAGTAGAAGAAAAAAAAGATGGCTTGATTGTTTATCCTATTGAAAATATTAGAAAGCCAAAAATCGAAACTTATCAAGATCACAGAATGGCAATGGCGTTTTCTTTGGGTTCTTTTTTAACCGAGATAGAAATTATAGATCCTGATTGTGTTAAAAAAACCTATCCCGATTATTTCTTACATTTTGAAAAAATTTGTCGATTATAAAAAAGGAGTATGGATTTTAAAGAATTTACAGAAGGTTTAGTAAAATCAGAAAAAGGATATTTCTTATTAGAAAACCACTCGGGTAGAGCTTATCTATGTATTTTTCCTGGTTCCCATCCAAAAAATAATGTTCAGTGGCAAGAAGTAAGGGATAGACTCAATTTGTTTAACATTCAATACGAAGAAAATTATGTAAAAGATTTAGTCAGAAAAGCAGATGGAAAATGGTACGAAATTGGGAGTTGGGAAGAACCTGAATCCGTTGATGCAGAATTCGAAATACTAATCAATGAGGATTTTACAGAAGCGTATATTGAAATTACTCCACCCATTTATAAAGGAAAATGGTTTACTTACGAAGAACTTAAAAATAAAATCAGACAAAAAAATATTCAAATCGGAGTTGATGAGATTTTCTTAAAACAATTGGCAGAAAGAAAATTGCCAGAACTTAAAGAACAGGGAGATTGGAAAAAGAAATTTTTGATTGCAAAAGCTATTCCTCCGGAACCTTCCACAAATGGAAGAATTCAATTTTATTTTGATCCAAATCCTCATATTCGCCCAAAAGAAACAGAAAACGGAAGAGTAGATTTTAGAAATCTGAATGTTATACAGACTTGTAGAGAAGAAGAACTCTTAGCAGAAATCATTCCACCCAAAATGGGTAAAGAAGGCGTAGATATTTTGGGCAATCCCATTCCTTTTACTCAACCCAAAAATGCAGTATTAGAAGCGGGAGAAAATACCATACTTCAGGATGGGAAGCTTTTTTCTAAGATTACGGGACAAGTAAAAATCCAAACGAATGAGGATCATACCTATGCAAAAATTTCTGTAGTAGAGGTCTTAGAATTAGAAAATGTAGATTTTTCTACTGGTAATATTGATTTTACGGGAACAGTAAAAGTAAAAAATAGAGTAATGGATGGTTTTGAGATCAAAGCAAAAGGGGATATCATTATAGAAAAAACAGTAAGCAATGTAAAACTATACGCCCTGTCGGATATTATATTGAATGGGGGCATTGTTAGTTACGAGGGTGGTACAGTATATGCAGAAGGCAATATTTATGCAAAATTTATCCAGAATTCTCAAGTTACAGCAAAAAAAAATATCTATGTAGAAGAGTTGATTATACATTCAGAGGTAATGGCTGGAGAAGAGATTCATTTAGAACAAGGAAGAGGAGAATTAATTGGTGGGAAAACTGTATGTGGGAAAAAAATAATTGCAAAAAAAATAGGAACCATTGCAGAACCTTATACTCTAATTTACTTGGGCATTTCTCCCGAATTGTTAACACAACTGACTTCTTTAAATTGGGAAATAGAAAAAAATAAAAAAATGTTACTTGAAATAGAAAAAAACAAAAATTATTTAGAATCTCATCCCGAAAAGTTAGAAAAACAATGGGATTTTTACGAAAAACTTAAGTTGGTATATACTAAGCTACAACAAAAAACAGAAAATTTCCTCCAACAAAAAGAAATGTTATTGTATTCCGAAAAGGGAAATAAAGAGGCAATGCTGCAAATTCAAGAAGTTTTATACCCCAATGTAGAACTTATTTTTGGTGCTAAAAGTAGAAAATATAAACAATTAAAAAGTCCTTTAATGAGAAAGGGTTATTTTAAATACGATCCTTTGGAAAGGGTTGTTAGATTTTATAGAACATAGCAAAAATTTTACTTTTGAATTTTTTTAAAATTTCTTATGATTAGCTAATTTTTTTCTTTACAATACAAAGTTTTTTATCGAAAATATATCCAAAGAATTCCATTCATAAGGAGCTATAATGATAACTCTTGAGCAATTAGATGAATTAGAAAATAGAATTATAAAAGCTTTAGAATTAATAGGTGATTTGAGAACAGAGAATTCAAGATTGGAAGTAGAGAATCAAAAATTACGAAAAGAGTATGAAGATCTAAAAATCACTTTGGATCAAAAAGAGCGAGATGTCAGAGACCTTAAACAACAATTGGAGAAAACAAATGAAGAACTTAGAGAATTAAAAGAGAAAGAATCTATCTTAGAAAAAAGAATTAGTGAAATTTTAACCAAGTTGTCGACTACAGAAGAGACAAATTATCAGGCGAAGGAATCTTTTGCTTCAACCAAAAAACAAGAAACCCCACCTATAATTTCTAATGGAGATTTGACTATCGTAGAAGAAGATAAAGCTAAATCAGAGTCCAAAGAAGAAAATTTCGTAGAAATAGAAATCGAAGAACCAATCAAGAAAGTAGAAGTAAAACAGGAACAAGAACAAGTGATAAAATCTTCTTTAGATACGCAAGAAAGGATATCTACAGACGAAGAAGACATTATAGTTCTCGATGAAGATGAAGATGAAATTGTATTAGCAGATGAACCAGAAGAAATCGATTTTGAAGACAATCAAGAAGAGTTTCAAAAAGAGTTTCAAGAAGCAAAAGAAACAGAAAAATCTCAAAGTTTGGTAAACAATGAAAAGGACGAAATTTTAGAAGAAGATTTAGTTTTGGATGATGATATAGGTGTTTTTGAGTTAGAAAACGATGAGGATTTTTTAATCATAGAAGAAAATGAAGACGATAGAGAAAACAAGCAAAGTTGATATAGATATTTTTGGGTTAGAATTTACATTTAAAAGCAAGGAAGCAGAAGAAGATTATATTCGGATACTTGCTCGTTATGTAGATCAAAAAATGAAAGAAATTTCTTTAGAAGGTGGTAGAAGCTTTTCTTATAATCAACTTGCCATACTTGCAGCAATTAATATCGCAGATGAGTTATTTCAAGAAAAAAATAAAGTATCCGATACAGAATTGATTGTATCTAAAACAAAACAACTAATTCAGCTCTTAGATGAAGGAATCTTAGGCGATCCTATTCTCTAAAAGGTTTTCATGGAAACAAAGCAAGAATACAGAAAATATTGTATAGCTGTATGGGAAAATTTTCTAAAAAAAAAAAGATGATTTATTAAAAAATTTTCAAAACTTTATCACAAATCCTTCTTTGGATTACCAAAGAATTTTTTCTTATTATCCGACAGAAAAAGAACCTCCTCTACTAGAAATTTTGGAAAAACATTATAAAACGATTTTCCTCCCCGTTATAGAAGATTATAAAAATTGTGTTATGAATTTTTATCTTTATAAAAATGGGAATGATTATATGAAACTTTATCAAAACCTGTATGGAATATGGGAACCAAAAAAAGTTTTTATGGATTTTCCCAAAAATGCTGTTGTCGTTATACCTTCTTTGGGAGCCAACAAAGATTTTGCAAGACTGGGGAAAGGCAAAGGGTTCTATGATCGATATTTTTCTAAAAATTCTTTTGAATGTATCAAAGTTACTTTATTGCCAGAAGAACTCACAAAACTTGAATTTTTTTCGGAAGAACAAGATTTATTACTTGA
>JBKBRY010000014.1:0-68910 GCA_046291925.1 Leptonema sp. (in: bacteria)
GTCGATAAAAAGATGCAGATACTACATAAAATATTGGGTAGTATATGAAAACACCTTTTGGATAGTTATCCATTTTTTGAAAGATAGGAGTGGTGAAGGCATATGGGGGATATTGGTTATTTCACCGATATAGTTATCACGCTAAAAAAAAAGATTTTTTGTCGATAAAAAGATGCAGATACTACATAAAATATTGGGTAGTATATGAAAACACCTTTTGGATAGTTATCCATTTTTGGGAAGATTAGATTTGGTGTTTCCAAGGGATAGAGCACTGAAAACCCAAATTTGGATCTTGTAAGGATTTTCCTTTTTTTATTTTTTATATGATTACTTTAAAGAATCAAATCATGGAAAAAACGAATAAAAAACAATTTATGTTTGCAAGGTGATTTTTATAAATTCATCTTTTTCTCTAAAAAAAACGATTCATTTAATAATGAGATCTTTTAGCAGTTGTTTTTCTTTAGAATCAAAATAATCTTTGGATTCTTTTAAAATTCTTTCGGAAAGGGTTTTGCTAATAAAATCAATTCTTCTGGAAAAAGCTTTTTTATTATAAGGTTCATACCACAGAAATATATATCCACCTTCCAAATCCCAGATATCTACTCCAGCTAAAGTTTTTTCGTCTACAGTGGATTTGGTTTTTTTTCCGTATGCAGCTTCTAATTTTTGTTCAAGTAATTTTGAATCGATAAAAGGAAGGATTACCCTAACCTGATAAAGTTCACCTACTTTTTGTTCATATTCTTCTTTTGTGACTTCGTGATTTTGTAATCGCAGCACTTCGTAAGGAATTTTATAAAAGTTGTATTGATAATTAATATTATTTCGTTTTATCAAAATATAACGATTTTTTTCTAAATGTAAAATTTGGATATTGTCTTTGGTAATAGGAGAGGTAGCTAAACTTTTGAATTTATCTAAAATTTCCGTAAAGGGAGTTCCCCATCCATCTTCTAAAAAACCTGTAAGCTGAGTTTGTGGTAGTTGTTTTGCAGGTTCAAATATTGGATCACTTTCTTGTAAATTGATGTCTTGTCCCCACAAAAAGCAAGTAAAAAGATAAATAAGATTTATGATTGTTGATTTTTTCATACTTCCAATTCTTCGTCTTTATTTTTTTTATCGTCAAATTCTAAATCTTCTTCTAAATTTTCTTGGGTGTTATCTTTTTTTTGGATTTGGTAGGAGGCATAAGTCAATAGTACAATGCCATTTATCAAAGCAAATAAAAAACTCATTGAATGGTATACTCCCCAAGAACTAAAGGAAATGGCTACTAAATTGATTGCCAATCCATTAAAGAAAGATTTATCTTTTTTAAAAAACTCTAAAACAATATCAGGAACAAATTTTTCTTCTAAAAAAACAATTAGAGAAGGCCATAGAATATGTAGCATTCCTACAAATAAAAAAGACTGAAAAAAATAATTGGGTACTTCGCCTGTTGCAAAATCAGGTTCGGGTCCCGTATCAGGACTTAAAAAACCACCTATCAAAGTTAAAATCCAACTTACCCCTATACCAAATAAAAAAGCAAGATAACCAAGAGGGGAATGATTGGGGTTCATTTTACGAAGTTGAACATCATAGATTCTTAAAAAATCAATTAGTTCATCTCTTGTATATTCTTCTTTCGATCGAATTAAATTTTCCCAGTAGGAAATTACCAGCACTATCCATTGAAAAATTACAAGTAAAATCAACCAAACTAAATAAAACATTGTTGATAAATATTTTTTACAATTTCTTTTGAAAAGATTTTTTATTTAATCATTACCCATTCAACTCAAAATTTTTTTAAATAGGTAAGCCAATGGGGCAGTATCTTTTCTTGGATTAGCTTAAATCGATTCTGTATGATTTCTTCGGGATCATAGAGGATTTTTGCATATCGTACCAATTCTACCTGTAGTGCAAATCCCTTTTGCCATTTGTTCTTACTCCATAAAAAGAGATCCCAGTTATCGGGAATTTCTAATTGAGGATTTTTTCCTTCGTAGATGACTCCTATATCATAATCTGCATTTTGATCAAGTTCCTTTTTTTTAAATTTAACTCTTGATCCAAAAAATAGAACTCCCAATAATTGGGAATTTGTGTTTTTAGAAAATTCTTGTTGAATTTTTCTAAGAATTTGAGATTTAGTCATAAAGTGATTTTTTTAATTGATTTTAGAAATACAAGAGAATATTTTTATTAAAAGAATTATGCAAGAGTACGAGTTTGATAAAACAAGAAAAGCAATCCGAGTGGATAAACTTCAAGAAGAAGAAAAAAGATTATTATTAGAAAAATTTAAAGAAAAAGGAGGCAAAATTTTAAAAGAAAAAGCAATTTCCAAGGAAATTCCAGATTTTAAAGAATCCAAGAGCAACTATAAAGAAGAAAAAAAACTTCCATCTCAAGTTTACCGAGAACAGAAACTTAAAGAAGCAGAAAGGATTGCCTATGAAAAAGCAAAAAGAGAAGAAATCATAAAAAAAGCTTCTTCTTTTTTTGCATTATGGGTCTTAAAATTAAACTTGTGGCTTAAGAAAATCATCACATTTGATGGGAAATTTTTTAGATCCGAATTTTTATCTTTTTTAAATCTTGAATTCAGAAGATCCCTTTTAGAGCTCAATATAATTACTTTAGAGTTTTTTTCTGAACCCAAATTTTTAGATCATTTTAAAAAAAAATTTCCTCCTCTTTGCTTAGAACTTTTAAAAAGAGTCTATTTGCTCCATAATAGAATGCAACTTGCGGATCTCACTTCTCATTCTTCTGAAAGAAATGAAATCTTAGATTCAATCCGAATTCCTTTGTTCCATTATCTAAAACAATTTTACATATTGGCATCCTATAAAGAATTGGCATTAAAAACTTTATTGGAAAGTGTAGATATTATAGAAAGCATACAAAAAAAATCTCCTGATATATACAAAAACAAAAAGAAAAGAATCCAACAAAGTTGGGATATTTTGATGTATAACGCTTTTCCTAAATTTATTTTGATTTCTCAGTTCTTAGAAGGAAAAAAACTAGAACCCTTTACTTCTTTATACGAAGAAGAGATATTGAATCTTTCCCCTAAAGAAAAAATTGATCCCACGAAATTTCAAGATTACCAGAATGTCTCCCTCGACGAGATCATCAAAACAGATAAAAAAGCAACTTCTAATGAACAGAATGAAAAACAAGAAAAACCGGTAGATCCCGAAGAAGAAAAAAAGCAAAAAGCAATTGAAAAAACCTACAAATATGGACTTAAATTTCTAAATTTACTTTCTTTAGAAGAACTAAGAAAAAAATACGATACAAAACAAGAATTCAAAGATATAACTTTATATGATAAGATCTTTATTACCTTTCTTTATATAAATTTTTTTGATGACCAATTTGGTTTTATCTTTATGACGAATAAACTACAGTTAAATACTTTTTATCGGGGAGATTTAAAAGTTAACCTTAAAGACGAAATGTCCATTTTGTACGAGGATTTTAGAAAAATATACGAATACTTTCGGAAATACTATAGTGACTACTTAGAATATAAAAAAGTTATCGAAGATACTCTTATTGATAAAAAAAGTATCGATTATCAAAAAAAATTGGATTATTTCGAGAAAAGAAGAATAGAATCAGCAAGAGAAACTTATAAAGTCATGTTAAACTATATAAAAAAGTGCGAAAGAGTATTGGTGATACTTTTTAAAGATATTCGAGAAAAAAAACAAATCGTTACCAATCCGGATGATATTATAGAATTGGAGTTTGATCCTTCTTCTTCTATTAAAAAAATTATGCATCAGAAGCCAATCAAAGAGATTATAAGAGATGCTTATGCCACTTCTTTTAGCATTCTCCTAAAAATGGAAAAAAAAGAATTGTATATAGAACCACTTGAATTTACGAAAGAAGAATTTGATTTCTTTTTTAATGAATCTCTGGAATTATGAAAAATTCAAAAACAAATGGATTAAAAGAACTGGTTATTGAAGTTCCTCATGAAAGTTATGATATTTTTAGTTCTTATTTAGAAGAATTTTTGCCCAAAGATTGCTATGGATATTACGAAATTATGTACGACGAAGAAAATTCTCAAAAGACCAAAAAGTTTGTATTGTATTTTTCTAAAGAATCCCACAATGTGGAATGGGAATTAGAAACCATACTTTTGTCTTTAGGTATTTCGGAGTACTATATAGATTCAAATCTTATAGAAGATCAGGATTATTGGCAAAATCTTAAAGAAACTTTTCCTCCCTTTTTTCTTTCTGAGAACTTTTATTTAATTCCTATTTGGGATGGAAATCCTCAGAAAGATCATCAGCAAAAATTACCAATTTTTATAGAACCAGGGATTGCTTTTGGTACAGGACTACATCCAACTACGCAGTTGGCTATTGAGTGGATTGACGAAAATCCAGTAGAAAATCAATTTTGTTTGGATGCTGGATGTGGCTCTGGTATTTTATCCATTGCTTTACTTAGAAAAAATGCAAAAAAAATTGTTGCTTTTGATGTAGATTCTTTAGCAATTGAGTCTACAAAAAAAAATTTATATTATAATTTTTCTGATTGGGAACAAAAAATGGAATTGTACTTAGGTAGCTGGGATCTACCTCAACTTATGCTTTATACTTTCGATATCATCATCGCCAATTTGACTTTACCAATTTTTGCAAAATATATGAATTATATTAAACATCTACAAACTCGTAAAATAATTGTTACTGGAATCTCAGAAGAACAAGATCAAGAATGCCAATTAATTTTCGATGGTTCTTTTATTTTAAATCATAAAAAGACAAAGGGGGGCTGGATTTTATTCGAATACATAGCAAAAAAATAATTGATTGATATATCAATCAAATAAAAAAGTGTTTTTATGGATATAACTTTTGATCCCTATCTTAGTCCTAGCAAAACAGGACAGGACTGGCATCATAAAAATTGTTTTGGTTGTGGTCCAGAGAATCCGTTTAGTTTAAAAGCAGATTTTACTTTTAATGAAGAAAATGGAGAAGTTGATTTTAATTATACAATTGCAAATACTTATGAAGGAGCACCTGGTTATTCTCACGGTGGTATTTTGGCTTCTTTATTAGATGAAGCCCAAGGTTGTTTGTGTTTTTATTTGGGGCATGTGGTTATGACAGAAAAACTATATCTAAAATACCATAAAGCAGTACCTTTAAATACTCCAATTTCAATAAGAGCATGGTTGACTGCGGTAAGAAAAAGAAGATTGTATACACGAGGAATGATTTATAAAGAAAGTGGGAGTGGTGGTGCAACCGAAGTTTTTACTACTTCGAGTGCTAGTTGGTATATATTACCCGAAAGAGTTCAAAGAAGAATGTTTCTAAATTTTGAAGAAGAAACTTATAAAAAACAAAGCAAAATATTAGAATTGAATCGAAAAAGAGCAAGAGACATTAGACTTAGATTGAGAAAAACAAAGTAGATTTAACTTGCCTCTGAATTCTTTGTAGATTCAGAAGTTTTTGCTGTTTCTTTCTTTGGATTATTGGAATTGTTTTTGTTTTTATAATCCGTAACATAGAAGCCCGTACCTTTAAATACGATACCAACACCCGCACCAATCAGTCTTTCCACTTCCCCATTACACTCTGGACATGTTGTATCAGGTTGTGATGTTATTTTTTGAAGTTTTTCGTATTGGTGTCCACAAGATATACATTTGTAAGTATAGGTTGGCATAAATCCAAAATTTTTTATTGGCATTTCCTATCAAGCTTTTCTTGATTAGGCAATTTTAAAAATTAAGATTTGTACATTTCTTCTATTTGTTGTTTAAAATGTTCTTTGATTACATTTCGCTTTATTTTAAGGGTTTTCGTCATTTCGTTTTCTAAGTCGAATTGTCTTGGTAAAATATAAAAAGTATCTCTTGGAATCAATTCAAAAGATTTAAAACCATTTTTAAGATTAATGTACTTTAAAATTTCATCGCTAAACAATTTTCTTATTTCTTTGTTGTTGTTCCATTGAGTATAATCATTTTCTGCCGTTGGAATTTTTTGTTTTACCAATTCAAAATTAGGTACGATTAAGACACCTAAGGTTTTTTTTTCGTCCCCGACAACCATAACCTGATCTATATATTCACTTTGGAGTAATTTATCTTCTATTGGAACAGGTTCTATATTTTCTCCTCCTGCAAGAACTATCGTATCTTTTGATCTACCTGTAAAAAAGAGTTGTCCTCTCCAATTAATCCTCATTAAATCGCCAGTATCAAAAAAACCGTCTTTATCAAAGACAATATCATTTAAATCTTTCCTTTTGTAATAACCTAAGGTTACTTGTTCTCCTTTAATCCATAGAGTTCCCTTTGCTCCTGGTATATGTTTTATATCTTCTCCCAATTCATTTTTAAGTTTGATTTGGTATCCTTGTAAAGGTGTACCAATAGTTCCGGGTGTTAATTTGTCGAAATCTCTTACAGAAATGACAGCAGAAGTTTCAGTCATTCCATAGCCTTCCGCAACAGTTAATCCCACTGCAGATAAAAATTTATCTACTACTTCTGGCAGAGCACTACCTCCAGATAAAGAAGCCCTAAGCCTTCCACCTAACGCTTTTTTTATTGGGCGAAATACAATTAAAGAAATTATTTTTAATGGCGCAATTAAAGTCAAAATGAATAAGGAAAGGATCCTATCCAAAATATCTTTGAACCAAATTTTTTTTTCAATTTGGAAATCATAACCGCCTAATATCGCTTTATGTTTAAACCATATTTCCCCAATTTTTAAAAAAAAATAAAAAATTTTCTGCTTTAATAAAGGTTCTTTTTTAATTTTTGCAATAATTCCATTGTATAAAGATTCCCATATTCTAGGGACTGAGGGCATGATCGTAGGTTTAAAAAATTCTAAATCTTGTCTTAAATTGTTTATGTCTGTGATCATAAAAGGTAAAGGCCAATATACAAAGCAATATTCAATGATTTGTTCAAAAGCATGCCAAGGCGGTAACAGACTTATACAAGTATCGGTTGGTTTAATTTTTAACTTTGCCAGACTATTTTTTGCAGATGCAATCCACCCTTTTTGGGTTAACATTACCCCTTTGGGTGTTCCTGTTGTTCCACTGGTATAAATTAGTACTGCTAATTCTTCGGGATTTGAATTTTTGTCTAGATTTTCTAAAAAGTTTATATGGTGATTTGAGTTTTTTCCTTTTTCTATAAGAGCATCCCACACAGAGTTGGGGTGATTTTTTAAAATATAATTTTTTTCGTCTTCTAAAATATATATTTTTTCTTTAGAAAGGGAAGGTAATTGTTCAATCAACAATAAAATCTTATTGTAAGTTTTCTGATTTTGAACAATTGCAAATTTTGCTTCTGAATGATTCGTGATGTAAATGATGTCTTCGTTCGTTACATCCGTGGCACGAGGGACACAAACTCCACCTGAGACAATAATACTTAAATTTACAAGCATCCAATGGTTAGAGTTATCACACAAAAAGAGTACTTTGTCACCTTTTTGCAAGCCTGATTCAATCAAACCTATTGCAAGTTCTTCGGTTAATTTAAGCAATTCTGGAAAAGTATAGCCTTCTATAATTCCATCTCCTCTTCTTTTTAAAAATGTTTTTTGATTTGGATTAAGAGAAGCTGCTCTTTTTAATAATCCATATAAAGTTTTTGGTTCAGAATCAACCAAAAAATTAAAGTTTATATTTTTAATACTTACTGCCATATTACCCCCTAAATTTTACAGAATGTTATTTTATAAAAATAAATCAATTATTTTTTTAGTTGAAATCTATAGAATTTGTGTTCAATTTTTAGATTGATATGTTTAAGAATTTTATTAAATAAGTAAAAAATAATTCAGAGATATAAATTTTATTATTTCATATTTCGATATTTAGATAAGGAGTTTTTTATGAAAATTTATCCTTTTTTGTTTTTTGTATTTTTATTTATCGTAGAAAGCGTGCTTGTTGCGGGAGAGGGTGATGAAACAAAAAAGTTTTATGAGAAATTATATATTACTTTAGAGCGAGATTTAGAAAATGGTACTGCTTTTGAAAAAATCAATGCTATACATTACATGGCAACATTACGAAAAAACCGTTTTGTAAGACCTTTATCTAGGGAGTTATTAAAAAGTTTGGATGATCCTTTTTATCGAAAAATGGCAGCCTTTGATCCTTATGTAAAAGCAAGTATTGCCCATGCTTTAGGAGAAATTGGAAGAAAAGAAGCATTGGATCCTTTAAAAAAAGCCTTAGAAATTGTGAATAAAATAATTACCGAAGAAAAGGAAAAATACAACCAAAATGTTCAAAAAGCTTCTCAAGAAAAGTCTTATGAACTTTTTTATGAGAGATCAGAAATAGGACCTGCCTTGCTTTCTGATAATTATGTTTATCCTACATCACCAGATGCTGCTTGGTCAATTGCAGACGATTTTAAAAAATTTATTGCTATCGATCCTAATGATGAATGGATGCAAATTCGTATGAAGGGTTATAATTATGTAAACGTGGCATTTTTTATTATTCAGGCAATCGGCAACATTAAAGAAGCAGAAGGTGCAGATGTATTGATCCCTTTTTTGGAGCATCCCTACAAAGATTTAAAGCTTTCTACAATCCTTGCTTTAGCAAAAATTGGAACCTTAAAAGCATTAGAAGCCTTGGAAAAAAAATATGAAGTAGAAAACGATGACCAAGTTAAAGCAAGAATTGCTTTTGCCATTTTACTCAATGATAATACCAAGGGACAGTATTACAAAGCTTTATTGGAATATTTAAGACATCCCGATCCAAAAGTTCGCTATGATGTCGCATCTGCATTTAGAGAATTATCTTTTGGAGAAGCTTATTACGATTTGTCTGATGCTTTTTTGCTTGAAGATAATCCTGTAGTAAAAAAAGTGCTTCAACAGGCAATCTACAATGCGTACATGGATAATTTGTTTCCACCAAATAATTATTTTGATACAAAACCTACTCGAATTTGGATTCATGGGGATCCTTACGCACCTAAGAAATATAAATAATTTTTTTTTTGTTTTTTTTTCTTCGTCATTATTGTATTTATTTTTAGGAGATTTGCATTCTCAAGAGTATATCCAATTATTCAAGAAAAGTTCGAAAGAAAAACTCTACGTAATCAAGCAAGGATCCGTTTTACGAACCGAGCCTAGCATTTATAGCTTTGAGGTTTCCTTGCTAAATTTGGGCGAAGCTGTAGATGTTTTGTATAAAACCAATCAAAAGGAAGTAATAGGAAATTCCAAGTCCTATTGGTATTATGTAAAAACAGAAAGAGGACTGGTAGGTTGGATTTTTGGTTCTTTATTGAGTAAAACAAAAGTAAAAGAAGAAGAATATTTTTTTGATCCAAAATTGGTAGTCAATATTATAGAAGGTACATGGTGGGAAGTCAATGAAAGGGGAGAAACAGGGTACCGAAGCTTAGAAATTAAAAAAAATATCCAAAACCCCTACGAAGGTATTTTGATTTATAAATTTTCAAATCAAGAACCTCAAGAGATAAAATATACAATTTCTGATAAAGGAATTGTTCTATTAGAAAAAGCCTTACCAATTGGAAAAGAAATTTTTCTTTATGAAACTTATAATGAACATAGAATTTATTTCCAGAGTGCTGATAAAAAACAGATTTTTTTTAAAAAAGCAGTAATTATAGAAGATTCTAATGAAAAGAATGATTGATCTATGAATCAAAGAGATAACATAAAAAAAAAGATAGATCTTTTTAAAACTCAGTATGAAGCTTTTTCTTTACCAGATGAAATTCGAATTAACAGATATATTGCTTTATGTGGGATTGGTTCTAGAAGAGAAGTAGAAAATTATATTCTACAAGGTAAAGTATCTATAAATGGAATTCCTATACGTGATTTAAGTTATAAAGTAAAAAAAACGGATTTAGTTCTTCTCGAAGGCAAAAGAATTGTTCCAGTAACAAACCATATTTATATTGCTCTGAATAAACCAAAAGGGTATATCGTATCAAGAAAAAGATTTAATCAAAAAGAAAAAATTATTTATGATTTGGTCCCAGAAGAGTTACAAAAAAAGTATAACTTAGGATATGCAGGAAGATTAGATAAAATGTCAAGGGGGCTTGTAATTTTATCTTCTGATGGTATCTTTTTATATCAATTAAGCCATCCTAAATACAAAGTATTAAAAAGATATTATGTTCAATTGGATGAAAGCTTAACCCTGTATGATTTTAATTTATTATCAGGTAGAGGTGTTTTGGATCGTGGAGAAAGATTGAAAGCAATTTCTATAAATACTAAAAATGCAGAAAAGCATATTTACGAAGTAGTTCTAATGGAAGGGAAGAAAAGACATATTAGAAGAATGTTTGAGTCTCTTTTGTACGAGATTTTAGATCTCTATAGATTTGCTATAGGACAATTTAGCTTGGAAAAATATCCTATACCAGAGGGAGAATACAAAGAATTTGAACCATCTTTGATTTGGAAAGAAACCTTATAGTATGCTCTTTGTAACAGAAGAATATTTAATTTTTTTTACAATCGTTTTTTTACTTTATTGGAATGTCCCAAAGTATTTAAGATTTTCTGTATTATTTTTTGGCAGTTTGTATTTTTATGGAACTTGGAGTGTTCCTTTTATTTTTCATTTAATTCTTGTGATAGCAATCAATTATTATGGAATAGAACTTTGGAAAGTTTATAAAAAAAAATGGATTGTAGTTGCTATCCTATTTATTGATGTTTTCAATATTGCTGTTTTTAAGTATTTTTATCTATTTTGGGATTTTCTTGGATCCATAGGGAATCATCCCGAATGGAAAGAAAATGTTTTAAGAGAGAATCTAAGTATTCAAGGTTTAGAAATTTTTTTACCCCTTGGAATTAGTTTTTATACATTTCAAATAATGTCATATACCTATGATATTTATTCGGGGAGGTATCAAGAGAGGCATAGTTTTCGCGAAGTGCTTTTGTATGTTTTGTTTTTTCCTCAATTGATAGCTGGACCGATTATGAGATCAGAAGAGTTGCTACCTCAAATCCGAAATATCCACAATTTAGAAATCCCAGAATTCAAAATATTGCAGAAAGGATTTTGGTTCATACTGATAGGTGTTTTTAAAAAACTAATTATAGCAGATAACTTAAGTAATTTTGTGGCTCCTCTTCATTATCACCCTATAGAAGAGCTTTCCACAATACAAGTATGGCTTTATGTGTTTAGTTCCCTAATGATGTTATATGCTGATTTTTCCGCTTATTCCGATATAGCTCGTGGTTGTGGGTATTTTTTAGGTTTTGAAATCCCAATCAATTTTAAAGCACCTTTCTTTATGCGATCTATATCGGATTTTTGGAGACGCTGGCATTTGACTTTTTCTATGTGGATTCGAGATTACATCTATATTCCTTTAGGTGGGAGTAGGGTACCTGAGTATAGAAATTATTTGAATTTGATTATAACTTTTTTCTTAGGAGGTTTGTGGCATGGTGCCAGTTATAATTTTATTATATGGGGGCTGCTTATGGGATTTATACTTTCTTTCGAAGCCTTTTGCTTTAAAAGAGGTTTCGAAGAATGGCCTGTAAATATTTTTAAGAAATTTTTAAGAATTTTGATTACTTGGTTCTTAATGTTAACAACAGCATTGTTCTTTTTTGTTAAAGATTTTTATAGAGCACTAAGTTTGCTTAAAAAAATGCTTTTACCCGATTTTCAATTGATTCTACCATCGAATGGAGAAACTATTCTTTATAGTTTTCTTTTTGTTATACTTTTTAATTTTATAGAAGAATATCCAGAAAAACTCAATCGACTTAAAAAACACGAATTTGCCCTTCAGATGTTAGTTTTTTTTATGATATTGGTTGCTTTGTTAGAATTTTCTGCTGAGGGAAAAGATTTCTTTTATTTTCAGTTTTAGGATTTGATTATGAACTTATTTCAAAAACCATACCTTTTATTTTTTCCTTTTTTAATTTTTTCTATTTTTCTTTTAGATAAAATCTTTTTATTAGACATAGTAAGAGATCACTTTATTCAACCGGGAGGAATGCTATATTATAGGCAAAGAAAAGAGCAGATCCACAGACTTAGACAAATGGTTCTTAATAAACAAATTCCAGACCAAGACAAACTAGTTCTTGTCCTTGGAGATTCGCGAAGCTTTGGTTTGGGAATGGAAGTAGTCAAATATTTAAATATACAAAATTTTTCTCTATGGAATTTTGCAGGACCTCAAGCGGTGCCCGCGTATCATTTATATATAGCAGAGAATATTTTAAAATTTGTAAATCCTGATTACTTTTACATCGGAATTTCTCCTGATGCATTTAACAGAAATACGGGTATATTTGGTTTACCTGTTTTATCATATGGAGTAGATCAAGAATTTATCAAAGAGTATAGAAACCTGATCCCAGAAAAGGATTATAGGATTTATTTAAAAACAAGAAAATATGCTTTGTTGGGATTGCAATTTTCTTTTAAGACGTTATTCAAGAGACTAAAAAATGCGATTTTAAATCCATGGGAGAAACATCTAAAAAAATTCAATTTAGAATACGAAAGTCTCGATGAAGAAGAAAAAAAGGTCATACAAACATTGATTAGTTTTCAAGATGAAAATTTAGATTTTTACATTTACGAAAAGTCGCCCCAAAGAAAACTTTTAAATTATACCCAAGGTGCCCAATATGCTTGGTTTGGTAAAATGTCTGAGGAAAATTTAAAAAAAGAAACGGAAAAATTAAAAAATTTATATATAAAAAATTTTTTGATTTCTTATGAACAGCTTGTTTTTTACCAATTGTTATTGGAAAAAATTTTTAAGCAAAATTCTAAGGCAATTATATTTTTTCCAAAGGTAAATCCATATTTAAAAAAAATATATCAAACGACACCAGAGATCAAATATATACAAGATACAATAATAAACATTACAAAACAATACAAATTTACGGTTGTTGATTTTAATGAAGATTTAGTTCAGTGTAATGATTTTTATGATGCTAGTCATCTATCTGTATCATGTTTTCCCGAAGTTTTACAAATATTATTGAAATATCATAATTAAATTTTATTAATTTTATTTATAAATTTTTCTATTGCTTTTAAGAATGCTTTTGAATTCATAATTTCTATTTCTATTTCTAATCTATGAAAATAACTTTTATTTTGTAGAAATAAAGGATTGTAAAGAATTCGAACCCAGTCTTTTTCTGTTAATAAAATAGGCAATTTATATTGTAGCCATTTTTGTATATCCAAATTGGTAAAGGAATAGTGATCTCTATAAATAAATTTTGCTACAATTTTTAAACCTTGCTTTTCTAAAAGATATAAAAAAGAATTGGGATTTCCAATACCACAAACTGCTATTATCTCTTTTTTTTCCAATTTGGGTTTTATAGAAATCATTTTTGGAATGGATAAAAAATATTGAATAGAAAAATTATTTAAAATCGCTTTCCAAGAAACTACATTTTCTGGATTTTCGTTTGTTCTAGTTAGAAGTATTATATCGCTTCTATGTAGTGCTTCTATAGGTTCTCGGTACTTACCTATGGGCAGTAGTTTGATATTTTTTGGATCATCAGTTGTATCTAGCAGTGTGATTTCTAAGTTTTTATATATGGAAGGGTTTTGGAAGGCATCATCGAATATTACAAGATTGCAATTGATTCCAAATCTTTGGATTAAATTTTTTTTATTTTTTCCACAAACCACCTTAAAATTTTTATGATTTTTTTCTAATAATTTATAAGAAACCAGATAAGCTTCGTCTCCACTCATGTAGGGAGTTGTTAAGATTTTACCATTTTCGCATACTAACAATTCATCTTTAAAATTTCCCTTATAACCTCTTAAGCATATTAAAACTTGATTTCCTTTTTTAAGAAAGTAATCTGCAAGAAAAATTGCTAAAGGGGTTTTTCCAGTTCCACCTAATGAGAGATTTCCAATCGAAATGATTATTTTATCTTCGAAGTAGCTTTGTTGGGAAAGCCTATAATCAAAAATTTTTTGATGCAATAACAAATAAATTTTTTCTAAAACGGATAATTTTTTACGAAAATTGTAGTTCATATAATTTTTTGTATACTTTACCTTTTTGCAATAACTCTTGATGACTTCCTTTTTCAATGATTTTTCCCTTTTGGATTACATAAATCATTTCTGCTTTGTAAATAGTTCTTAGCCTGTGAGCGATCATAATTACAGTTTTATTTTTAATAACTGAATAAATTGCCTTTTCTAATATTTTTTCGCTTTCGTTATCCAAAGCACTTGTTGCTTCGTCGAAAATTAGTATTTCTGGATCGCGTATAAGAGCTCTTGCAATAGCAATTCTTTGTTTTTGACCACCAGAAAGCATGATACCTCTTTCTCCAATTTCTGTATTAAGACCATTAGGAAGTTCTTTTATAAATTCATAAGCATAAGATAATTTACAAACTTCAATTATTCTTTCTTCGGGAATCGATGTATCAAATAGAGTAATATTTTCTTTTACGGTAGCATTGAACAAAAATACATTTTGTGGTACAATACCAATTTTTTTTCTAATAGAAAATAGATTGTATTCCTTCAAATCGATATTATCTAATAGGATTTTTCCCTTTATTGGTTTGTAAAATCCCAATAACAAATCAATAAGAGTAGATTTTCCGCTTCCCGATTCACCTACTAATGCGATAATCTGATTTTTTTTTATTTTTATATTAATATTTTTTAAGACATAATCCTGTTTTTTAGATTGATTATACCTAAAGTACACATTTTTAAATAGAATTGAATCCGTTAAACTTTTAAATTCAAGATTGCCTTTTGTATTTATGGCTTCTATTGATCTATTTAAAATTTCTGAGATTCTTTCAGATGCTAATCCAAGAATGCTTAAAATATTAATGATTACAGAAATTTGAATTATAGGTCTCATAATGAACAATAGGATAAAGAAAAAAGCAAAAAAATGTCCTTTTGTAATCTCTCCTTTGGTGATTTGGTATGCACCCCATGTCAAAAAGACAATAAAAATAAAAGTAATTACAATTTCTGAAATTGCTGGACCTACTTGATGATAATAATGCCCCTTAAAAGTATCTTTGTACAACTTTTCGTTAATTAGGTTGAATCTCATTTCTTCGAATTTTTCCATTGCAAATGCACGAATCACCCGAACACCTGATATGATTTCTTGTAAATGAGAAAATAAATCAGATAGCCTCTCCTGTTGATTTCTTGCTGCTTTTTTTACTTTTAAAGCAAATTTATTTACGGGTGCCATCAGTATAGGAACACCAATAAAGATAAAAATTAACATCTTCCAAGAGATTAAAAATAAAACAAGTAAGTGTGTTACGATATAGAAAATGTTGACAATTGCCTCTTGTAATTCAACAGAAAGAGTTTTAGAAATTAGGTGTACATCATTTACCACTCTTGATAAAATAAACCCTGTACGTTCTTTTTCGAAGAAAGAAATGTCAAATTGATTTAATTTTTCGTATAAATCATTTCTAATATCCCTAGTTGTATAAAAACTCGTAGTTCCAAGAAAATAAATCGATAATGTTAAAGATAAAATCTTTAAAAAAAATAAGGGTATTACTATTAGAATAATTTTATATGTAATTTCTTTATTATTATATGGTTCAAAATATTGATTGATTTGAATTTTTGTTTTAACCCAATAATATAAAAGCTTTTTATAAAATTCAAAGCTTTGGTTGTTTTTATATTGTTCGTAAATTTCTCTTTCTTCTTTTCCTATTTCGATAACTTGTATTTTTTTCTCTGAACTAATTGCATTAAAAATTGGAACAAAAGAGGTTAAGGAAATTAAGTTGCAGAGGGAAGCGATTAGTGCAAAAAATACTCCTAATACCAATCTGTATTTGTATTTTATAAAATATTGCAATAATTGTAAAAAATAAGGTTTTTTTGGATTCATTTTTCAAAATCTAAAATCACCAATTCCAAAAACAAAATTGAATTTTTCGTCTCCTGGTATAGGTAAAAGTTGCCCTTTTTTATAAAATCTTTTTTGAGCAAGAAAGAGTCGAATAGGTAATACAGGGATTTGTACCCTTAATCCAACCCCAAAGGAGTATAAGAGTTTATCGAAAGCAAGATTTCTATCAGAAAGAATATATTTATGAGGATCATTCCAGTCTGTTCTTGATCCATAAAAATAAGGTTTTAAGCGAAGGAGATCAAATCTATGATCAAATCTATCATAAGTATAGATTTCGAGGAAACTTTTTCCATCGAATATCTTTCTGGTATTTTCTTCGTAAGAAGTTACATATTCTTTGTCTTTTTTTGTTAATTCTCCTAGATTGATGTAACCTCCTCCTGTATCTAAAAAAATTACAAAAAATAGAGTAGAAGGCTCGATGGGAAATCTTAATTCAAGACTTCCTAATAATAGATGATTTACACCCCCAAATTGGAACCAAGGCTGGGGGAATTGCCTGTCATTTCTATAATCGTATCCTCTAATTGTTTCGTATCCACCCAAATAAAGCTTATCATTTCTTTCCAAATAGGGATTGGTTTCTTTATTCTGCTTTTTTTTATAAGGAGCTGTTTCATGGGTAAAGGTTAAGGAGATTCTCGTTTCTAAAGAAATTGCCCATCTAATCAATTTGTTATTTCTTATTAAACCACCAAAGGTATAATCTCCTAATCTTTGGTAGTTGGAAATTGTAATTTTATATCGATTAAAGTGGTCATCGCCACCTAAGAATTGTCCTACTGTCTCTATGGAGAAATCCATTATAGATCCTCTCGTAGGGTGCAAATAATTATCGATAGAAGTATAAGAAATACCATTTGTTAGACTAGATTTAAATTGCCAACCTAAGTTTTCTCTTTGGATAATTACATTGTCTGCTAAGGCTGAAGGTCGAGAAATTGTAGACCAAGAAGGGGAAAATCTATGGTAGTGACTCCAATGTAGACCTAAAGAATGCCCAATGCCAATTCCTATTCCAAAGGCGTTATACTCATAGGTTGCTTTTTCATATAAATCCGTTGGATCGCTAACAATCAATGCAGATGTTTCTGATTTTTGCGAATTGTATCCAGCATACAGAGAAAGGGACCATGGTTGGGGTACATTTCGATAACATTTTTCTTCTTTGAGTACGAAGTTGGATAATTTCACCCTTATTTTCCATTTAATTTTATCCAAGACTTCTATGGGAACTTCTTTTATTTTTGATAAATCTTTAACTTCCAGTTCTTCTTTTATAGTGTATTCGAGGGAAGTAGCTAATTCAGGATTTTCATTCTTAAAATCTTCTATTAGAATAATTATAGTTTTTATGTCGGGGGATTCATCAAAAGTTTTTTGTTTTAGAAACCAATATCTACCTGAGATGTTTTCGCATTCTTCGTAAAACCAAGGTTCTGTCCAAGAAGTGCTTAAAGATCTTACATTTGGACCATATTGAAGTTTACCAGAAATTTTTTGTCCTGTTCCTAAGAGATTATTTTCCCCTATTTCTGTAAACACAGAGAATCCTGATTGAGTTCCGTATGTTCCTCCCATGGTTATGGTGCCTGTAGGTTGCTCTTCCACACTAATTACAAGATTCATTTTTTTATCATCTGAACCTGGTCGCATTTCTAGGTTTACTTCTTTAAAGTATCCCAAATTATAAATTCTCTCTCTACTTTTTTCTACTAAAGTAGAATTAAACAATTGTCCTTCTTTAATTAAAAGTTCTCTTCGTATTACTTTTTCTTCTGTCTTTTTCATCCCTTTGATTATGATATTTTCTATGTAAGCTCTGTTGTTTTCTCGTATTACGAAATGTGTATGTCGTAAAATCATCCCATCTTTTTTTGGATCTTTTTTCAAAAGAGATTCTAATTTTTCTATGTCAATACTATTTGCTATATTATTGCAAGTTTTTTCTTCTTCGGTTTTGGGTTCGATTATGTTTTTACATTGTTTATATTTTTCCAAATTTTGTTTGGTTAATGCAAATTGGGTATAATAAGGTTGGATTTGTGCAAAAATATATCCTTGTGTAGAATATGCTTGCTGTAAGGTATTGCGATCTCGAAAAAACTTTGTTTCGTCCAAAACCTCTCCTGAATCCTCTGGTTGATATTCTAGCATAGAAAGTAACATTTTAGCTTCGTAAATAGGTCTAATTTTAGCTTTATTTTTTCTTTCGGGAGGGTTGAATTCTTTGTTAATGAATTCATAATCATGTTCGATAGAATACCCACCAAAATAGCGAATTTCACCTTCGTTTATTTTATAAGTAATGATTACAACTCTACCTTCTTCTGGTTTTTTTGGATTTTTCCATCGGACTTCATAGCCGGTTCCATCGAGATCTATTTCTGCATAAATATATCCTTTTGATTTCGCATATGCTAGAATTCTAAATTTGTCTTCTTCGAATTTGGATTCTTGAAAAATTCCATCTTCAAAGAACCCTTCTTCCTTTTGTTCTAATATTTTTAGTATTTCGTTTGGGTTAAGATTTTTTAGCCCAATAATGTTAATTTTCGCAATGGGTATATTTTTCCCTTCATCAATAAAATACTTTATAATTGCTCCATCTTTTTTTATTTCGTAAGTGTAGTGTATGTTTATTAAAAAAAAACCTTCTTCTAAATATTTTTTTTTAAGGATATCAACCCCATTTTTTACATCTTGGATATTGAAGATATCTCCTTCTCGAAATGGTAATAACACTTTTAAATCGGCTTCGTACAATTCTTCTTCTCCAAATATTTTTATTTCTTTAATTCGTGGACGCTCTACTAAAAAAATATTGATCAATAAGGTTTCGTTATTTAACAGCTTAGCATATAATTTTATATTTTCAAAATTGTTTGTATTATATAGATTTTGTATTGCATTAATAATATCTTCTTCTTTAAGAATTTGCCCCTCTTTAAAGGGGATTGTGTCTCGAATATCCCATTCAGAAACATTTTTATTACCAAATATTTTGATAGAAGAAATTCTCTTACCAATATAGTCTTTTATTTTTGTTTCTGTAGAATTGGAGAAGAAAAAAAGCAAAATAACTAAAGACAAAATAGAAAGAAAAATTTTTTTAATCCCTAAATGCATTCTTAGATATCCTATCTACTACTTCTTTAACAAAATTTATTTAAAACTTTCTATTGCAACTATAAAATAAAAGACTTGAAACTTGACTATAAATTTAAATTTTAATAGAATAGATTTATATGTTTGGTATAGAAAAAATACCTTATTTCACTTTAGAAATTTTGGATATTCTTTTTCATGTTTTTCATATTGGTGTTCTATTATGGAATGGATTTGGATGGATGTACAAAAAATTTATTAAAATTCATTTTATTAGTTTAAATCTTGTGTTCTTTTCTTGGTTCATTTTAGGTTTTTTTTATGGATTTGGATACTGTTTTTTGACGGACTTTCATTGGCGTATCAAATACCAAAAAGGAGAATACAATTTACCCAATTCTTATATAGATTATATTTTACAAAAGCTTGGCTTTTTTTTCAGTCCTTTTTTGATTGATATAGGAGTGTTGTTGTTTACAATTTTGGTATATTGCTTCTCTTTGTACAGACTAATAAAAAAATAAATTTATTGAGGCTCTTTGCTATTTTTATAATTCAGCATGATTTTTTTTAAGATATTTTCTTGAATTAAATTAGGATACATGGAAAGTTTTACAATTTCTAACCCGAATAAAAAAATTTGGATCGTACTTAATAAAATGATCATTCCTAAAGGTATGGTAAACCAAATTCCATACATAAAACGAGAGCTAGTTAATAAAGGTAGAATCAATTTAAAAATCACTATAAAGAGTATGATTCCGATGGAACTTATAAAACCTCCCATCATTGCAGATTGGATAGGAATTTTTTTATTGGGTAATATTAGATAAAAGAAAGATAATAAGATCACCATATAGAAATAATTGAGTATCAAAGAAACAAAGAAAGGAAGTGAGTTTCTTAAAAAAGAGCTTTCCTTCTTTAGGATGAGTCTAAATTTTACAATAGGTAGTTCTGTTTTTGGATCCACAGAAAGAGAATAGATTTGGATTCCATATATGGTTTGATTTTCTCCTACCAAATAATACTGATCTTTCGTATAGCCTTCGATCACATCATTAATGAGAAAATTAAAATTTTTTTCTTTTTCTTGTAAATCCACTATTTTAGTAATAAACCAATCTTTTCCCCCATTGATTGAGTAGCGAATATCTTTTTTACCAAATATAAGTCCTGTTTTGTTGGAAAAAATTTTAAAATTCTTAATATTTTCCAATTGATTGATTCGAATGGTTGGGAATTGTAAATTGCCTTTTTCGTATAAAATTATTCTTTTTGCTGCACTTAAAAGAATAGAAAAATCTTCCCACATATAAAAGTTTTCGAAAGTTGTGTTTAAATTAGGTATATTTAAAACACTCCAATTTATATTGTCAATTTCAGAGGATAAAAGGTTGCCTTGCCCAGATAAAAAGATTTTATTATTGTAAATATAAATTCTATTGTAAAAAGAATCCATAATAAATTTATCTTTTACATCTAAATATCCTTTTTTTAAAATAAACAGATAGGTCTGTTTGTATAAAGTTAAAAGAATATATAAATTATTATGATAAATTTTTATATCTTCTATTTTTGGTAATTCGAAAGATTTCCCCTTATTGGAAAAAATAAAATACCGATAATCCCAACTAATTCCTCCATCCTGACTTATAAAAATAAAAGAAGGATGACAAACTACTACAATAAAATCTTTATCAATTTCCATTTGGATAGGCTTTTTTAGAAATGTTTTTAAAGCATCGCCACTCAATTCAAAATCAAGGGGTTCTGAATTAATTACTATTTTTCTATCTAAAGTTGAAAAATCTACTTTGGAGGTAAGATCAATAGCTGTTTCTGGTTCGAAATTTTGGTTATAAGTTTCTATAATCTTATCTTCTCTAAGAAGAAAAAAATTTTTATTGTTTTTTTTGATTTCTAAATAGTCTACAGGTTTTAAGAAATGTTGTAATTTTTCAGAAAAATCCACCATAAACAAAATGATTAAAGGGAGAAAAATGATCCAGCTTGTATATATAGAAGTCCTAATTAAAAATCCCCTAGACTCCACTTCAAAAACTTGGTTGGCGCTCTCTTCTAAATCCTGAAATATCTTTAATGTTGTATAAATTAAAAATAAAAAGCCAATACCACTAATTGTATTAGAACGATTTAGAATATCTTGGATTATATCTAATATTGGTTGGATACCTGTAATACCATAAATAATAAAAACTCTTGTTATGGATTCGACTAATTCTTTTTGATTTAAATTCGCTATTCTGATTAAAACAGTTAGTAAAGGAATAATAGCAATTACAATAGAATAAGCAATTGCATTGGAACGAATCATCATTTTATCTTTGGAAAATAAATAGAATGCTGTTAGTAATAAATCTAAAAACCTTTTTAGAAAAGCCATAAATTATTTTTTATTTAACTCTTCTCTTGCTAAGATTTTTAGAATATCTTTGATGTCTTGGTTTAAAATTCTGATGTCTATTTTGAAATCATCAAAAATTTTATAAATTTCTTGTTTTAATTCATTTATTTTTTGGTCAATTTTTTGATCCTGTTCTCTAAATTTCTCTTCTATTTTTTTTTCTAAAGATAAAAATTTTTGATCATGTTCTAAAAATTTTTCATCTATTTTTTCGAATCTTTGGTCTATTTTTTCGAATCTTTGGTCTATTTTTTCGAATCTTTGATCAATTTTTTCAAATCTTTGATCAATTTTTTCGAATCTTTGATCAATTTTTTCGAATCTTTGATCAATTTTTTCAAATTTTTCGTGTATAAATTGGAATTTTTGTTCCATAAAGAAATACATATCTTTGATTCTTGAATTCAAATACACAATGGTTCCTAAAAAACCCAAAAATACAGTAATTGCTTGAGACGTTATAGCTATAATGATATTATAGTCCATATTTAAAACAAAAAATAAAATTTTATAAAGTCAATTTATTTTTTTATATTTTGAGCTTGTAAATTTTCTTTTTTTCCTGTACCTGAAAGACCGCTTGGTAAATAATGGATTTTTAATAGACTTATATCGTCTGTTAGCTCACCTTTTTGTAAAATCAAATCAAAGATTTTGGATAAATCTCCTTTTGCTTCTTCTACAATGGGTAAAATGTATGCTTCGTCAAAATTCATTTCATTGCTTTCTTTAAGAATGATATCTTCTCTACCATCAGAGCCTAGAATTAAAATATCCTCTTTTTGTAAATAGAAAGATAGGATTTTTAATTTATTGGTAATCGGAAAACCAAATTTATAGTTAAAAAAATCTGTACTTTCTTCTATAAAGTTTGCTTTTTGGTTTCTATATAAAATGGCTTTGGGATGTTCAAAATTTGCATATAGCATTTGTCCAGTATTTTCAGATAAAATTCCCATTCCACCAGATATAAGCATATGTCCATCGAATTTTAAAAACACTCTTTGGATTTCAAAACAAATTCCTTTTAACCATTGGATGGGTTCCATATTTAAAACCTTATCTTTAGCTGCAGATCTTGTCAGTATTGCATTCAATAAGGAACCCATTACTAAAACTCCACCCGCTCCTTGGGAAGATTTACCCATTGCATCTCCATTAAAGAAAAACAACCAACGCTCTATTTCTTTATCTTTATTTTGGAATCTTAAATTTCCTGTTATGCACAAATCTCCACCGATTTCTCGTTTTTTTCCTTTGAATTCAAATTCTTTTTTTTGTTTTATCAAAATATCAGTTTTTATTAACGAGCTTTTGTTTAAGTTTTTGATTAGAGGATCAATCAGTAGACTCATTAGGAAATAATCACCATCTTGTAGGGTTTTCAATTTTTGGATGGTTTCTAAGGATTCTTGCAATTGTTTTGTTCTTTTAGCTACCAGATCTTCTAAATGTTCTGAATATTCTTTAATTTCTTTGACCATTGAATTAAAGTTTTTTGTTAAAATTCCTATTTCGTCTTTAGAGGGGATGGGGAGTTCAATTTGGAAATTTTTATTAGAAACTTCTATGCTTGCTTTAGATAGGCTGATTATAGGGCGAGAGATGAGTTTAGCAAAAGTGTAGGAAAAGAAAGCAATTCCTGCTGTAAGGATTATCAATAAGATTGTTAAATTTTTTTTTAAATTATTTAGTTTATTGTTTTCTGAGAATACATCCAGATCTAATCCTAAGATACCAACTACTTCCAGATTTTTATCAAGAATTGGTAAATAGCAAGAAAGCAAAATTCCCCATTGATCTTGATAAAACTCATTTTCGCATTGAATCTCTTTTGATTTAAATGTGTTGGGTATAAACTTCGTAAAACTAACATTATAAATTGTAGAAACTTGTGTGAAAGTTTCATCCTCATCGATTTTACCATTACCGTTTTCATCTACTTCTTCCATATCACTATCTACAAGAAGTTTTACATAATGGTGATCTGGAAATTCTGAGATAGGTGTTAAAATATATACATATCTTACAAACGGTCGATTATTCGATTCATAAAATTTTTGTTCGTAGAAATTGAGTATAAGGGGCTTGGGCGAACTAAATGCTTTTATTTTTCTTAATATTTGGACGATGTTTTGGTATTCTTTACTTGTATAGATTTCTTCATGTTCATTGTCGCTTAAAATCTCGTATGTACCTCCTGCTTCTATTTGTTTGATTTCTTTCAGATTTTCTGAAGGTAAATTTTTAATTTTTTGGTTCATTTCTTGATCGAGTTTTTTTAAATAAGCGAATTCTTTATCCGAAAACAAAAAAAGTCCTGCTCTTCCCAAATCTTTGATTCTACTTTGAAGGGAAGAAAGAACTAATTGGTAGGAGATGTTATAAAAATAATATAATATCGGAATCGATACTATTAACCCGATGGTAGCAAAAGTTATAGCCATTTTAACTGCAAAGTTTAAAGGATTTCTATTGAACATGATTTACTTAATTTTTATTTTTTGTTAGAATCAAGTTTTTTTTATAAAACTTGATTCAAAAATTATAAGGAATCCTAAGTAAAATGTATATGAATATGCTTTAAGATACCTTTCATCAATGTTTCATTTTTTGGCTTGATTTATACTAGAATCAAAAGAATCATGTATTCGAGATGGATAGGAAACAATTTCTTAGCGATGGGATAAAAGAAATTGCTAGGGAGTTTTATAAAACTCCTGTAGGGAACTATATAGATGCAAAATTGCAAAGTGTAATCAATGCCTTAGAGCCTTTTGCTTTTTATAGTATTGAAGAAGACTCAAAAAAGCATAATACGGAAGAAATCAAAATTCAATTTTTGAGACCTCCGGGTTCCCAAGATCCGGAAAAATTTTTATCTTTATGTAATTCATGTGGGGATTGTATCATTGCTTGTCCTTATAATACAATTTTTCGTGTTTCAAAAATAGAGGGTCCTATTATAGATGTAAATTTTAGAGCTTGTTATTTATGCGAAGATTATCCTTGTATTTCTGCGTGCGAAACGAAAGCGTTACTTCCTTTAGAGTCAGGAGTACTTCCTTATTTTGGTAAAGCAAAAGTAGAACAACAAAAATGCTTAAATTTTCCATTGATCAATTCAAAAAAAAGAAAATTGAATTGTTCAGAATGCTTTGAACATTGTCCAGTAGAAAATGCCATTTCTTTAAAAAATAAGGTGCCACAAATCTTAGAGAATTGTGTAGGGTGTGGTGTTTGTAAAAAAAAATGTCCCGAAAATGCAATTCAAATTCAGGTTTAGGAAAAATTCGAAGATATTGTTACAACAAGATCTTTAAGAAAATGATATGACCGAAGCTATCCTTAATTTTATAAAAGAACTGAATCCTTTCTGGATTTATTTTTTTTTGTTGTTTTCTACTTTTACAGAAAATGTCTTTCCACCTTGGCCTGGAGATACTTTTATTGTATTTAGTGGCTTTTTGATGTATCATCAGATTTTGAATCCGATTTGGGTTTATTTTTTTACTACTATTGGAAATTTTTTAGGAGCATTTCTGATGTATTTTTTAGGAGAAACAATTTTAGAATTTGCTCACAGGTTTCATAAAAAAGTGAAAATTGAATTTTTAAGAAATCTCTTAGAAACTATGATTTCAGAAGAACAAAAAATAAAAACAGAAAGAATATTTGAAAAATGGGGATTTTGGTTTGTTTTGGTTTCAAGATTTTCTGCAGGAATTCGGTATTTTGTTAGCATTATCGCAGGCATTACAAAAATGAATTTATCTATATTTTCTTTCGCCTTTTTTGTTGCAGTTTTAATCTGGAATACTATTTTACTTTTGGGGGGGTATATTTTGGCAGAGAATTGGGAAAAAGCTTTGGAATGGCTTAGAGTTTATAATTACACTATTGGAATTCTAATCTTAGTAGTTGTAATATTTCTTTTTTATAGATTTTTTATTAATAAAAAAGAGTTATGATAGATTTTTATTCTATTATAAAAAGATTGCCAAATAAAATCGATTCTATTAGTGTTTTAACAGGTGCAGGAATTTCTAACGAGAGCGGAATTCCTACATTTCGTGGGAAAGATGGATTATGGAATCATTATAAACCTGAAGAATTGGCAACCCCCTATGCATTCCAGAAAAATCCAAAATTGGTTTGGGAATGGTACGAAATGAGAAGACAAATTATAAAAAAAGCAAATCCGAATTCAGCCCATTATACATTAGTCGAAATGGAAGAATATTTCGAGAATTTTTTGTTAGTAACCCAAAATGTAGATGGTTTACACGAAAGGGCAGGTTCTAAAAATTTGGTTGAACTACATGGAAACATATGGAGAACTCGATGCACTCAATGTAACTACAAAGAATTTTTGAATACGCCTTTAGAAGAAATTCCACCGAGATGTCCTAAGTGCGGGCATTTATTAAGACCCGATGTATTGTGGTTTGGGGAGAGTTACGATCAAAGAATGCTAAGTCATGTACAAAATATTTTAAATAAAAGCGATTTGGTTTTTGTAATTGGAAGTTCAGGTTATGTCTCTGTACCTGTCTACTTAGCAAAAGAAGCTCAATGGAATGGTGCTTTTATTTTAGAAATCAACTCGGAGCCTTCTCTATATACTGATTTTGTTGATGTATTTATCCAAAGCAAAGCAGCAGAAGCACTTCCTGTTTTGTGGGGAGAGATAAAAAAACATATTTTGAAAACTAATCCTTGATTTTTAAAGTGCCAGAAAGCACAGGGAATCTAAACCATCCTCTTGGATCAATATTGTAACTATCTAAATGAAAGCTAGTGGCAAATCTCTCTCTTTTCCATTGGCTTTTATTCCACAGTTCAAAAAAAGTGTTGATGTTTATCTTGATTTCTTCTTCGGTAAGGGTATCTAAAATTTTTAAAAAATCATCAAAGTAAGGTAATGAAGTATTAATAATATTTTTTTTATTTTTAAAATTTATAAATTTTTCTAATATTTCTTTAGGTGAAAGCAACTCTTCTATTGCAAATCTTTCTATCATTGCCAAAATAGGATAAGGCATAAGATCTTTTTCGTCAGTTTGATTTTTTTCTAAGGGTAGCAATTCAGCAGTTGGGGGCAATTCCAATATTTTTTTTGCAACCTTTATTGGTTTAGTATAACTATCTTGATAGGTAGCAATCCATTCCATAAATTTTAATAAAAATGGTTTATCTACCCCTGCAATAGGCGCCAGCCCTCCCGAAGTATCTCCATCCATTGTGGTATAGCCTACGCTTCCTTCGCTTCGATTAGAAGTAGAAAGCAAAATAGTATTTGATATGTTTGCAACGAACCAAGATAAAACACTGCGGATCCTAGCTTGTAAATTTTGTAAAGGGATATTGTTTTCTTCCCAGCTTATTTTTTTTTGAAATAGATTTTCCATTAAAGAGATTATGTCTTCAAAGAATTTTTGTATATCTATAGTATAATGGGTAGAATAAATTTCTTTTGATAGCTCTTCTGCTTGAATCTTTGTTTCTTCTGAATTTTGTTTGGTTTTTTGGTATATAGTCCAGATCATATTCTGAGAGAAATGCTTAATTTGATCTTCTAAAGATAAAGAAGAAATCTTTTTAAGTTCATCCGCGCTTATTTTAAAATTGATTTTTTTTATAAAATTTTGTAATCCTAATTCTTGAATCCCTTTTCGTATCATTTGGTGTACTAAAATCGCCGATACGGAGGAATCAACTCCGCCTGATAAAGATATGGTATACCCTTTGCTTTTTGTTTTTCTTAAATAATCAAAAAGTCCTAGTCTTTCTACCTCTAAGAATTCAATAAATATTCTCTTAGGATTTGAATCGTTTTCTTCAAAATCGGGTAGAGACATAATAGAAATATAATCTATAATGTTTTTATATTCTTGCATAGGACTATTAGGAGTTTCTACAGAAAAAATTGGTTTTTTTATTTCTTTTTTAGATTCTACTTGTAATATAAATTTATTTAAATTGAGCTTTCTATCTTTTCTTCTTGAATAAATTCTGTCTCTTTTGTTTTTTAAATCTGATAAATCTAAACAAAAACTTCGTATAAGAACATCACAAAAACTAAAACTTTGCTCTTCGTACAATAATGTTCCTTGTTTAGAAAGTAGAAAACCACCATCATAGATTGCTTTTCCTGATTCATTGCCTAATAGATTTACAGAAAAATAATAACAATGAAAATATAAAGAAGAAGAAATTGCTATATTTTTTCTTAAATTCCATTTTCCAAATCCAAAATGGGATGCAGCTGGATTTAAAAGTAAATCTATATCTAAATCGTAAAATTGATTTGCAGGTCTTTTATTTACCCAAGAATCCTCACAAATTTCTACTCCAATTCGGATGCCATTCCATTCGATTATGCCTTTACCAAAATAAAATTTGTAAATTTTATCTTTAAAGTTGTAAGCTATTTCAGAGAATTTTTTATGATAACTGGTAAACCATCTTGGTTCGTAATGTAGACCTTCTCCTGCAAGAAAACTTTTGGGAATCATTCCAACTATTGTACCAGAGTGTATGATTGCCATGCAATTAAAAATGCTGCCACGATAATAAAAAGGTAATCCTAAAAAAATTAATGCTTTTGTAATTTGATTGGAAAATTTAATAATTTCTAATAGAGTAGTGAATGATTTTTCTTTTGTATCCGAAAATAAAAATCCATCTTCGCATCCGTATCCCGAAAGGGCTAGTTCTGGAAATACAACAATATGACTTTGATTGGTTGTGTAATTATCTGTTTTTGAATAATATTCTAAGGATTCTAATATCCTGTTTTTATTTTCTTCCCAATCTAATGGGGTTTGGTTTAAAGAAATGCCCGTAATTATCATAATTTATAACAATTTTTCTAAAATGGTTTTCAATATGATATAGCCGTCTTTTTTTTGGTTTAAGGGATCTATTGCCCTTTCTGGATGTGGCATTATACCTAGTATTTTTTTGTTTTTACTTAAAACACCTGCGATATCGTTCATTGAACCATTTGGGTTTTCTTTATAGTAAAAAGCAATTCGTCCTTCGTTTAGTAACTCTTTCATAGTTTCTTTATCTGCAATGTAATTACCTTCGGAGTGAGAAACAGGTATAGAATACACATCGTTCAATTCTTTAAAAAAATCACAATTTCCTTTTATAATGGGAACATCTTTTGCTATGTGAAGTAAATTCTTGTTTCTAACTAAGGCACCAGGTAATAATTTTGCTTCGCATAATATCTGAAATCCATTACAAATTCCTAGAACCGGTTTCTTTTTTTTTACATGTTCAAATAAACTACTCATCGCTTTAGAAAATCTTGCAATAGCACCACATCGCAAATAATCTCCATAGGAAAAGCCACCAGGCAGAATCAGAAAGTCATATTTTTTTTCTTCGAAAGTAGAATCATACCAAATTATATCCACTTTAATAGAAAAAAATCTTTCTAAAACGTATTGAATATCTCTATCGCAATTAGATCCCGGAAAGGTAATTACACCTACCTGATGCTTCATAAAATCTCGTATTTGTAAGTTTCTATAACTTCGTTTACTAATAGATTTTTGCACATCTCTTCCACTCTTTTTTTGGCTTCTTCTTTATCTGATGTATTCAACCACAATTGTATAAATTTTCCCATCCTAACTTTTTCGACTTCTTTAAAGTTTAAACTGTGTAAAGCATTTTGGATCGTTATACCTTGTGGATCTAGTATACTTTCTTTTAAAGAAATATAAATTTTAGCTTGTAACACTTTACCAAAATTATTGTTTGTTTTATACTAACAATCCTTTTCTTTAAAAAATGTTTTGACAATTAAAAATAATTCAATAAATTGATCCAAACATTAATTGGGGGGAATATGCGTCCTATCGAAGATTTGCCTTTAAGCAAGCAGATTTTTTATGCTATAGGTCAATTGGGATGGTCTATCACCGTTAATATAATCGGAATACAATTGGTATATTTCTACGCTCCGCCAGAAAATGCCGGAATCAATTATTACATACCACAAATAACTTTTTTAGGTTTTTTGAATTTGGTTTCTATTCTTGCTGCTTCTGGAAGATTATTCGATGCCATAACGGATCCTTTGATCGCTGGATTAAGTGATCGTTCCAAACATCCAAAAGGTAGACGAATCCCTTTTTTAAAATGGGGTGCTGTCCCTACAGGAATATTCTGCTTTTTAATTTTCTTTCCTATTGTTAAGGATGTTTCCTATTTAAATGTGATTTATATTTTTGTTGTGCAAGCTTTATTTTTTTTATTTTTAACAATCTATGTTACCCCCTATTTTGCTTTGCTTGCTGAATTTCCTGCAAATCAAAGATTAAACTTATCTACCTACATTTCGATTACATATGCTTTGGGAATTATGTTGGCTTCGCAGGTTCCTACTTTGGCTAATTTCATTAAGGATACTTTTCAGATAGAATTTACAGCAGCAATTCAGACTGCGATAGGAATCTTATTGATAATAGCAATTTTGTTAATGTTGGTTCCAGTTGTAACTATAGATGAAAAAAGATATTGTAAATCTGAACCCATAGAGATTCCAATTATAGAGTCTTTAAAAAGCACTTTGAAAAATCCTTATTTTAAATATTATGTGATTGCTGATTTTTCTTACTTTGCAGCGCTAACTATCATAATGACTGGGCTATTATTCTATACTACTGTATTGTTATTCCCAGATAATAAAACTAAAGGGGAAAACCTTATTGGGGTTTTGTTACCTTTAATGATTCTTACATCTTTCGTACTCTATCCTGTTGTAAATTTATTAGCAAAAAAGGTAGGCAAGAAAAGTCTTGTAGTGATTTCTTATGCAATAATGAGTTTAGTTTTTTTTAATGTTTATTTTCTTGGGGAGAAATTCTATAATACTATCATATCTCCAGAAATTCAAGCTTTTGGTATTGTGATTTTATATTCAATTCCTTTATCATTTGTTTCCATTTTACCCAATGCTATTTTGGCAGATATTGCGGAATATGATGCCTTAGAAACTCAGGTTCCTAAAGAGGCAATGTATTTTGCGGCAAGAACATTTTTACAAAAATTTGGACAAACGTTTGGTATTTTTATATTTGCGATTTTATTATTATTTGGAAAGGATCCAGGCAATGATATTGGTATTAGAATGACAGGTTTAGCTGGATTTTTGCTATCAGTTTTTTCAACAATATTTTTCTCAAGATATGACGAAAAATCTGTGTTAAAAAGATTAGAAAAACGTTAAAAATCCCTCTACGCCACTACTTTTTTGATTTTTGGTAAACGAATTTTTTTATTATGCTAAAATTTTTTTTATTTGATCTATAAGTTTGTTGTTAAAATTTTTCTTCTTTTACTTTATACATATTTAGTCTTCTGATAAGGGAAACTCAATTTTTGGGATTGTATTTTTCTCATTTTTATTTACGTGAAAATTTTTAGCTTATCAATCTAGCTTATTTAATTAAAAAAACTATCAAAGCTAAACCAAATCCTTCACCCTCATGAGTGGTAGTTCCAAAATGGAATATAAAATCAATCAAATCCTTAGATTTCATTGCTTTACAAAGGCTTTCTTGTATTCTTTTTTTCTTTTTGGGGAAGCATTTTTGTGTTATTGATTACAAAAATTAGAATTCTTTTCTGATCAATATCTACAATCAATCGTACAATAAACCTAAATCCTCTATAGCGTTATCAACTCTTTTTTAAAGTTACTTCAGAAGTACAATTATCTTTAAGTAAATAAGTCTTTATAACTTTTTTTTAGTTCTTTTATACAGGGGTTGTATTCTTCTTTGTTAGCAAAGGAAAAGTATCCTCCTTGAATTAGCTTTTATTGGATTATTTAATCATTCATAAACTGTTTGAAAAAAAATCTCTTTTACTTCTTTTTTGTTTTTTTGAAAATAATTCTAAAATTTTCTTATCATATAGGATTCTAAATTTAAATTCATTTAGCATTTAATATATTTTTGGATCTTTACCAAGGGAGGAATAAACTTCGAAAATAAAAATAGAGATTTGCATTAACCAAAGTATTTTGCTTTCGTGATTGAGATTTTTAAATTCTGTATGTCCATTAAATAGCGAAGGATCCAAGTTTTTAATGATTTTTAATAATTTGGATTTTTCAGAATCTATCATACTATCTTACCTCCTTTTTTGGATTTTGGGTTGAATTTTTCAGTTCTTTTATATCCATAATGTCTTTATCTCTTGGTTTTTCTAACTTTTCTTTTAGTTCAATAATGGCTTCTCGAGATAATATGCAAATTTTATGCCCAAAAAGTTCTACAGTATCTGTTTTATGGATCCATCTTTCGTAGGCTAAATCAGGATGAATTAAAACATCTACCTGTTTAAAGGGTTTTTCTTTATCTATAAAAGTAAAAGCAATAGCATTTTTTTCTTTAATTATTAAGTCGATTAGTTCGGGATTGAGTAAAGTACCTTCGGGAATGGGTGCTCTTGGTGTTAAATTAAATTTTTTCATTACTTGTAAAAATTTTTTAAGATTGTCTTCTTCTCTACTTATGGAAATGTCTAAATCGAGTGTCATTCTTTCCACACCATGTAGCACAACTGCCACACCCCCAAAAATAATAAATTGAATTTTTTCTTCTGAAAGGGATATTAAAATATCTTTTAAAAAACTTTCTGACATTAATTTTTATAAAATTCAGCAAACTTTTCTACAGGAACCTGTTTGATTTTGCTAGCGTTTCCTGCTGTCCAAAAGGACTCAAATCTGTGTTTGCATATTTCTTTCATTGCCTTCATTGCGGGTTTTAAAAAACTTCTGGGATCAAACTCAGAAGGATTCTTAAACATTATTTCTCTAATAGCTGCTGTCCAAGCAAGTCGTAGATCTGTATCAATGTTGATTTTTCTTACGCCATTTTGGATTCCTTTTTGAATTTCTTCGATAGGGACTCCATAGGTTTCTGGAATATTGCCTCCAAATTCATTGATTTTAAGCCTTAACTCTTGAGGAACAGAAGAGGAGCCATGCATTACCAAATGGGTATTGGGGATTTTTTCATGGATTTCCTTGATTCTAGAAATTACCAATACTTCCCCTGTCGGTTTTTGTTTGAATTTGTAAGCACCATGGCTTGTTCCTATAGCAACGGCAAGAGCATCGACTTTGGTGAGTTCAACAAATTTTTTAGCTTCTTCTGGATCTGTCAGCAGTTGCTCTTTTGTTAAAATTCCTTCTGCACCATGGCCATCTTCTTTATCACCTTTCATTGTTTCCAACGAACCAAGACAGCCTAGCTCTCCTTCTACACTGATTCCCAAACTGTGTGCTACTTGGACTACTTCTCTTGTTACAGTTACATTGTATTCGAACTCTGCAGGGGTTTTTCCATCTTCTAAAAGGGAGCCATCCATCATTACGCTTGTAAATCCCAATCTTATAGCTGAATAGCAAGTTGTTGGACTGTTTCCATGATCTTGGTGTAATGCTACAGGAATTTCTGGCCAAGTTTCCGTTGCTGCTAAAATTAAATGTCGTATAAAATTTTCTCCAGCATATTTTCTAGCACCTCTAGATACTTGAAGAATTACAGGGCTATCAGTTTCATATGCAGCTTCCATTATAGAAAGGACTTGCTCTAAATTATTCACATTAAAAGCTGGGATACCATAACCGTTCTCTGCAGCATGATCTAACAATAATCTCATGGGTACTAATGACATAAATTCATTAAAAAAAAATAAAAATTTAAAGCAACTTTTTTTTATTTATTGAATTGTAGATTTTTAAAATAGTAGTTGATATTTTGATTACGAAGAAAATTTATAATTTTTTTAGAAAAAATATAGATAATAGGATTAGTTTATTTATGGCAGATGATAAATTAGAAGAATCTAAATTAACCTCTGAAGATTTAGACAAAATTCTTTCTGGTCTTGAAGAAGGAGAAACTCCTAAAAAAGAATCAAAAGAACCTTCCTTAGAGGAAAATCTTTCTGATTTATTACAGAATATTGGAGAGCCAAAAGGATCTCTTACAGAGGAATTTTCTAGTTCAATAGCAGAAGATATAATTAATCAAAGTACTGTTTCTTTGTCTTCTTCTCAAATCGAAAGATCGAGTATACAAGTTAATGAACTATATGATATAACCGTAAAGTTAGCTGTTGAATTAGGAAGGACTCTTATGAGTATTAAAGATATAATTTTAATAAGTGAAGGTTCTATTATTGAGTTAGATAAACATATAGATGACGAAGTAGATATTCTGATTAACGATAGACTTTTTGGTAGAGGGAAATTAGTGCTTCTTGATGAATTTTATGGGGTTCAAATTACCCAAATTTTGAATCCATCAACTTTTAAAAATTTGTAATTCTAAAAATTTGTTCATGGGAATCTAATTTTAGAAAAAAAAAATCCGAATTTAAATAATAAGCAAAACAAGAGCAAGGAAGCTCTTAAATCTAATAGTTTCATGGAGGAAACGATATGATAATAAACCATAACCTTGCGGCGATTAATTCGCATAGAGTATTAAAATTCCAGCAATGGGCTGTAGACAAAAACATGGAAAAATTATCCTCAGGTTTGAGGATCAATAGAGCAGGCGACGATGCATCTGGTTTAGCGGTTTCAGAAAAAATGAGAGCTCAAATCAATGGTCTTAGGCAAGCAGAGAGAAACACAGAGGATGGAATGAGTTTAATCCAAACAGCTGAAGGATATTTACAAGAGTTAGCAGATATTATTCAAAGAATTCGTGTACTTGCAGTTCAATCTTCCAATGGTATTTATACTGCAGAAGATAGACAAATGATTCAAGTAGAAGTATCTCAATTGATTGATGAAGTTGATAGAATAGCATCTCAAGCAGAATTCAACAAGATGAATTTATTTCAAGGTGATTTTGCGAGAGGTTCTAGGATCTCTTCTATGTGGTTCCATATAGGTCCAAATCAGCATCAACGAGAAAGAGTGTACATCCAAACAATGACTTCTCGTGCTTTAAACTTAAAGCGATATGATGGTTCTTTATTGACCCTTTCAACGGCGGAATACGCAAATGATGCAATTGGAGTGCTTGATACAGCTCTTTATAGAATCAATAAACAAAGGGCTGATTTGGGTGCATACTACAATAGGTTAGAACATACCTCTAAAGGTTTGATGGTAGCTTACGAAAACACACAAGCTGCTGAATCTAGAATACGTGATGTTGATATGGCAGAAGAATCTGTTAGCTTTACGAAAAATCAAATTCTTGTACAAAGTGGTACTGCAATGTTGGCTCAAGCCAATGTTAGACCTCAATCTGTATTACAGTTGTTGCGATAAATTGAATTTACCCGCTTTGGGCGGGTCTTTTTTTTTGATTTAAATGAATCCAATAGATTTTAGTTATATTCATAAAAAAGAAGTTTCAAACATCCATCAAAAAAGATTAAAAATTTTTTCTTGGAATGTGAATGGTTTACGAGCAATATCCGAAAAAAATTTTTTTGAATGGTTAGAAAAGGAATCTCCAGATATCTTGTGTTTACAAGAAACCAAAGCAAATTTCGAACAAATCCAAAGCCACCCAGCTGCTAAGAAAATATTGGAATATCCTTATAATTCTTATTGGTTAAGTTCAGTAAGAAAAGGATATTGTGGAGTTTCTACGTTGACTAAATTAATCCCAAAGAAATATCAATTTGGATTTACCAAAGACGATCCTAAAAGAAAATTTAATGAAGAAGGTAGGATCATTGTTTTAGAATTTGATTTTTTTTATTTATGGAATGTATACTTTCCTAATGGACAACGTGGTCCTGAAAGAGTACAATATAAATTAGAGTTTTATGAACATTGCTTAAAAATTTGGGAAGAACAAAGAAAAGAAAAGTATTTAATCATTGCGGGAGATTTTAATACAGCCCATAAAGAAATTGATTTAGCTCATCCAAAAGAAAACGAAACAACTTCTGGTTTCTTGCCAGAAGAAAGAGCTTTTTTGGATAAATTAGTTTCTTTAGGCTACATCGATACTTTTCGCTATTTTGATTCCTCTCCAGGTAAATACACTTATTGGGATCCCATTACTCGAGCTAGACAAAGAAATATAGGATGGCGTATTGATTATTTTTTTATAACAAAAGAAACTTTGCCAATTTTGAAAAGTGCATTGATTCAAATGGATGTTATGGGTAGCGATCACTGTCCCATCGGTTTGGAAATAGAATTTATCTGATTTTTTTCTAAAATAAACTGGTGGACTTCTTTTTCGTTTTTCAAACTGATCAATTTCTCGAAATCTTGTTTATTCCAAGATTTAAGATTTTTTTTGATTGCTATTTCTGTTTTGTTTCCTATCCATAAAAGAGAATTTTTGCTTTTTTTGTTAGATGGAATAATTTCTAAATATCTAAGTCCTGGGTAGTAATTCAAAATATATTTTAAAATTTCTATGAATTTTTCTACAGGGAAGTTCTCCTCTATAGAAATTAAGGCAAATGCGTTTTCTGTAAAGGGTTCTTTTGGATAATAGATATCGAATTTTAAGTTGCTTTCCTCTAACAGAATTGCAACGGGTGCAACATTTTCGTGAAAGGTTAAAACTACAAAAGGTTCTGGCTTTTTGGTTTCTAAGAAAAAAGAGCTAGTTTTGCAAGAGATAAAAAATATAAAAAACAAAAATAGAAATAATCTTTTCATAATAGAATACATTTTATTTTAAAAAGACAGGTCAAGCACAAAAGTTTACATACAGCAAAAGTAAGGTTTGATGGATAGATAAAAAAAATTTTAAGTCTATAAAATTCAATCTAGGAAATGTAATAAAAATTTTAAAAGTTGAAAATTATAAAAGGATTACTGAGAAGTTTTGCACACCTAATAGAATTCGATACAACTTTTTGGTTGCCATAAATTAGGTTACAAGAAGTAATAATAAATTTTGGTTTATGATACTTGGGGGATTTTATGGTAAGATTGTAGTGTAAAAATAATTAAGAAAGAAAATAACAATCTATTTTTATAAAAATGATCTTAGCCTAATCTATCCGTAAGAAATAAGGGTGGTCTAAACTTGTTTTTTTATGTGGATGCCAAACCATTTCTTTAATTTTTATTTTATTTAAATAAAAATTCTTTGACTTTATAAAAATTTTGTACTTTTTGTATAGTATGAAAGAAACTACAGAGATTAGGACTTTTTACGATTTAATCAAAGTTCTAAAAGAACATCCTGAATTTTTAGAAGAACTAAGGAGGCTTATTTTAACTGAAGAGTTATTAAATCTTCCTAAAAAATTCGAAGAATTTTTAAAAAATGAATTTCAACCTTTAAAGAAGGAGGTAGATGTATTAAAGCAGGATGTAGCAGTATTAAGGCAGGATGTCAAGATATTAAAAGATGATGTAAGCCAATTAAAAGGTTCTGATTTTGAAAGAAAAGTAAGAGAAAAAACACCAGCTTTTTTTGGTAGATTGATTCGCAAATGTAGGCTTATATCCTTCGAAGATTTAGCGTCTTTTCTTGACGACAAAGTAGAGGAAAATGTCATCTCAGAGCAAGAGAAGGAAGAAATTTTAAATTTAGATGTAGTAGTATCTGGTTATCTAAAAAACAATAAGGAAAAAAGAGTGATTTTAGCTGCAGAGGTTTCGTTAAAGCCAAACGAAGAAGATTTAATAAGAGCTAAAAAAAGATCAGAAGTTTTAGGTAGAGCTTATGGATTTCCTTGTATTGCTGTAGTTATAGGTAAAGAAAAAGAGAAAGAAGAAAAATTAATTAAAAAAGCTGAAGAACTAGATGTAATTTTAATTTAAATTATGAATCCAAAAAAATATCTATATTCTTTGTCCATTGATTCATTATAAGTAGTTGATTGTTAAAGAGAAATCAGAACATTTTTTTGTATGGATTTTGAATTTTATGCTTAGCTTTAGACCATAAATAGGATCCATAGGTTTTATGTTTTGTCTTTACAGAGATAATTTTCTCTGTATGTTTTCTTGATCAAATTAACATTTAGGTTGCCTAAAGAATTCATTGATCCAAATTTTTTATATTTTTTTATTTATTTATTGAATTCTAAATAAATTTTGTAATTGATGGTATCAGAAGGTAAAAAAGGGAAAGTGTATTTGGTAGGTGCTGGACCAGGAGATCCGGAGCTTATTACTCTTAAAGGATATAAAATCCTAAAACAATCGGATATTATTTTCTATGATAGTTTAATTAGTGAAGAACTATTCAAATTGCCTGATGTTTCTTCTAAAGAAAAAATTTTTGTAGGAAAAAGAAAAGGTAAACATAGTTATAGTCAGGAAGAAATCAATGAACTCTTATACCAGCAAGCGAAGAACGGAAAAACTGTCGTAAGACTTAAAGGAGGAGATCCTTTTATATTTGGAAGGGGAGGAGAGGAAATAATTTATCTTAATTCTAGAGGTATAGAAGTAGAAGTAATACCAGGGATTACGACTGCATTGGCTGTATCTGCAACTTTAAAATTTCCTTTAACCCATAGAGAATTAGGGCGTTCTGTAATCTTTCTTTCAGGATATAGTTCTTATAATTCAGAAGATGAATCAGGATTTCCCGATTATAACTGGGAACTGCTTGCAGATCCTTCGATTACTTTGGTTTTTTATATGGGATTATACCATTTAGAAAGGATTACTGAGAGATTGTTAAAAGCAGGTAGATCAGAAGAAACACCAGTTGTAATTGTTAGTAAAGTTTCTCTTCCCGATCAAAAGATTATTAAAGGAAAATTAAACAATATTTATCGGATTTCTCAAATAGAAAAAATTGAATATCCTGCTTTACTTGTAGTGGGCAATGTACTTTATGCCTCCTTGAATTTTTGATAAATTGTATGATACAATATATCGATTCCTTCTTCGAATAAGGCTGGTCCAGGTTGCAAAATGATTGAGGGGTCTATCTCATAAATCTGATTTTTTAAAGCCGCTGTGGTTTGTTCCAATAAATTTTTAATTTGATTCAAGTTTGCTTTTTTTCCACAGAGGCTTAGGAGAATAATGTCAGGGTTTCTTTTAATGATTTCTTGAGTTTCCACAATCCTTTCTTTTGCAGATTTTTTATATTTTAATTCTGGGAAGATAGGTTTTAAATTCAAAATTTCTAAAATTTCCTCTACCCATTGAATTCCAGAGATTAAGGGATCATCCCATTCGAGAAAAATGACTTTTTTTTTATCATAATTTTGGGTTAAATTTTTATAATGTTCAATTTTACTTTTCCATCTGTTAAGAAGATTTTCATATTCTTTTTTTTTCTCTAATAAGGTTGCAACCCATTCCATAATATTAAAAATTTCATTTATGCTTCTTTGGTTGCTAATAAAAATATTGTGATGGTTTTTGATCAAATCTTTAGCTATTTCGGCTTGAACGTCAGAAAATCCTAAAATTAGATCAGGTTTAAGAAGGTTAATTTTATCTATATCAGCTTTTACAAAAGAACAAACAATGGTTTTTTCTTTAATTGCTTTTTTAGGCCTTTTTACATAGGTTGAGATTCCAACAATTCTTTCTTCTTCGCCTAATAAATAAAGCAATTCAACATATTCTTCGGTTAGACAAATAATTTTTTCTATATTCATTTAAGTAAAGCTCGTATTTAACGAGCTTTACAGTTTTTTTAACTATGAAATTTTTTCTTATCTTCTATTAAAGCTTCTACAACAGAAGGATCAGCTAATGTACTTACATCTCCTAATTCAGAAAATTCACCTGCAGCAATTTTTCTAAGGATCCTACGCATAATTTTACCTGAACGAGTCTTGGGTAACCCCGGTGCCCAATGGATTACATCAGGTCTTGCAATTTTTCCAATTTTTTCCACAACTATATCTATCAACTCTTGTTTTAATTGATCATTGGATGTAAAACCGGTCTTTAGAGTGACATAAGCATAGATACCTTGCCCTTTAATTTCGTGGGGAAATCCTACAACAGCTGCTTCTGCAACAGCTTTATGTTCTACAAGAGCACTTTCAATTTCTGCTGTTCCAATTCGATGTCCTGAAACATTCAAAACATCATCAACCCTTCCTGTAATAATATAATAGCCTTCTTTTGTTCTTTTTGCTCCGTCTCCTGTAAAATAGTATCCTTTGTACTGAACAAAGTAAGTATTGTAAAATCTATCAGGATCACCATAAACTCCTCGCATCATAGAAGGCCATGGAAATTGAATGCATAAATTTCCAGAAGCCTCCATATTTTGAATTTTATTTCCTTCATTATCTACTAGAATTGGTTGAACTCCAAAAAATGGTTTTGTTGCAGAACCAGGAATCATATCAATTGCACCAGGTATAGGAGAAATCATAATGGCTCCTGTCTCTGTTTGCCACCAAGTATCTACTATTGGGCATCTTTTTTTACCTACATTTTCGTAATACCATTCCCAAGCCTCTGGATTGATAGGTTCTCCTACTGTACCCAATAATCGTAAAGAATCCAAATTGTATTTTTCTATCCATTTTGTACCTTCTTTCATTAAAGCTCTTATAGCTGTAGGTGCTGTATAAAATACATTAACTTGATACCTTTCCACAATCTCCCAGAATCTACCTGGATCGGGATAAGTGGGAACACCTTCGAACATTACGCTTGTGGCACCATTAGAAAGAGGACCATAGACTATATAACTATGTCCTGTAACCCATCCAATGTCCGCAGTGCACCAGAATGTATCCTCAGGCTTATGGTCAAAAATATAATAAAAAGTTAAGTTCACTCCTAATAGATAACCACCAGTTGTATGCAAAACACCTTTTGGTTTTCCTGTAGAGCCCGAAGTATACAAAATAAATAAAGGATCTTCTGCATCCATTTCTTCTGGTGGGCAAGTGTAAGAGATATCACTACTCAATAGATCTCTTAAGTGATGATCCCTTCCGCTTATCCAATGAGTATAATGGCCTTTACCGACCCTTTCTACTACAATTACTTGATCCACTTTATGAGAAGATTTGGAAAGGGCTTCGTCAACATTTTTTTTCATATCGATAATTTTACCACCTCTAAAACCTGCATCTGATGTAACAATTAAAGACGGTTTTGCATCTTCAATTCTTGATTGTAAAGATTCTGCAGAGAAACCGCCAAAAACAACAGAATGGATAGCACCAATTCTAGCGCATGCCAGCATAAAGATAGGCAGTTCTAAAATCATAGGAAGATAAATCAGTACTCGGTCTCCTTTTTTTATACCAAATTTTTTTAGTATATTTGCATAAATTTGAACATTTCTATATAATTGTAGGTAAGTTAAGGTTTTTTCTTCTCCCGGTTGATCCCCTACCCAAATTAAGGCAGCCTTGTTTTTTGTAGGTGTGTTTATATGTCTGTCTAAGCAATTGTAAGATACATTCAACTTCCCATTTACAAACCACTTTACTTTTGCATTGGCGAAATCATGCTCTAAAACTTTATCCCATTTCTTGAACCAGCTTAATCTCTCTGCTTGTTCAGCCCAAAATTTTTCAGGGTTTTCCACGGACTCTTTATACAGCCTTTCGTATTCATCTTTTTTTAAATTTGCTTTTTTGACAAACTCTTCCGAAGGTGAATATTTGACATCGTACATTACTCTCTCCTTTTATATTAAAATTTTACAGTTTAGAAAAAAAATACTTTATAAAAAGTCAAATAAGTTTTTACTTATGATAAAAAAATCAACACCCATGGATAGAATATTCGTAGCTGGGCAATTTCCTTAACCAATTATTAAACTTATCTTTTAGTATTTGATATTTTTTTAAGTCATTGTTGGTTAAAGAATCAAAAATGGATTGATTTGTTTTTGTTAAGTGAATAATGTTCATTAGCTCGTGATTCTCCCATAAATAGTAAATGTAAAATCCTGATAAAAGATTTTGATCGTATATGGAATAAAGTGTCTCAAATTTAGGATGAAAAGGAAGTTCCCAATGTTTTTTTAATAATTTATTTTTATTTTGAAGCAATCCTCCGAAAAATTTAATTTTTGTTTTTTTACATTCGAAATTTTGTTGAACATTTTGTAGTAGTAATGATAGTCCTTCGTTTAGCCAGATGGGATAAGTATTGCAACATTCTTCCAGAAAAGCATGAATCAATTCGTGATAGATCACAAAATTAGGTGTAGGATGTTCTTTGGATTGATACCTAAGGGTTAATGGTATATGAATTTCTTTGTGTTTTCTATCAAAATGTGCTAAAGAATTAATTTCAAAAGGTCTATATGCAGTATAAGATTTATAATTTCTGTAAATAACTACATTGTAATTAGAATCGATTATACTCAAATAGGGATAAGTTTTTAAGGTTTTTATAAAAAATGATAAATCTGAAAGCAAAATTTCTATTTCTTGCTTATTGGAGTTTGGCTCAATAAAGAATTGAAACGTTATGTTTTCAATGTTTTTAGTTAAACCATTTGAATTAATTTCAGAATGTAGGATCCAATGGGGTCTTTTAGAAAAAGAACAGAAAAGAAATCCAACCAAACTTAAAATTAAATAAATTTTATAAATATTATTTATTAATCCTTTAGGAAAAGCAATGTCGAGAAAGAATTCAAATGTAACTTTTAGATATAGAACTAGAACCTCCCACAATTTCGCTATTTTTGGATTTTTATTGGATTTTCTAAAACTAATAAACGATAAATGTCTATTTACAACAGAAAAAAAGAGATTTATTTTATTTAATAACTTTTTGTTTTTAAATAAAAATAACATAGAAATTGGTTTCTTTTGTATTCCTTAACAAAAAAATAGTAGCTAAGATGAAAAAAAAACTAAATTTTAATGCAATCTTTTTTTATTTAACAATTGGTTCTATAAGTTTTATTTTGTTTTATTTGCTATCAAGTGTTTGGACACTCGTTTATAGAATTTTCTTTTCTTTAACTGTAACACTGTTTTTTATCTTAGGGATGATCGTTTTTAATCAAATTAATTTTTTTAAGTTTGATCAAATTTTTAAAAAGAGTAACTTTTTAAAAATTTTAATTACTTTAGTAAATTTACTTTTGCTTTTTTTGATCTTCTATTTGAATCAATTGCCATTAGAATATTTTTTTTTCTTTCTTTTTTTAACTATTCTGTTTTTTTTTACAAATTATAATATTTTTTATACCCTTTCTATTTATTTAGTTTTTTGGATTTTTGTTGTGTTTCAAATGTTTTATCTATTGCAAGAACTTAGTTTGGTCGTTATCGAAAAGACTTACAAGATTTCTCATCAAATAAAAAAAGATATAGATTGGCAAATTCAAAAAAAAGAACAATATATAGTTACAATTCAAAAAAAAAGTTCTAATTCCAAAAAAATAGTTTTTTATTTACCTTTAGAAATTCATTTTATTGAAAAGCAAAATTTAGATTTTGATTTTCCTTTGGTGTTTTCTATAAAAAAATCTGAAGAAAAAGAATTGCCCATATTGAGTTGCTTTATTATGCCCAAAAGTTATAATTTGGTTTTTTTGGATTTACGTTTCCGCTCTATTTTAGAGAAATTCAAATCTCAATATTTGATAGAAGATTATAAATTAGAAAAAATTGACTTTTATGGAAATCTGATTCAAAAAGAAAATTCCAATGTAGAAGTTTCCAGCATCTTTTATTCTTATTATGATAGATTTCATGCCAATATGATTCAAAATGGCTTCTATGCAATCCATTACGAAGATTTTTACATCATTTTTTGGATCCGAGAAAAGAAAGCGTTGGGTTTCCCTCATGATCTATTTATTTTAGAAATTTTAAAAAAAAATACAAAAATTGTTGTTAATTGAGTTAAAAAAATTTTAATAAGAATTGACATTAAGAAAAAATTTTCTTTATAGAAAATGTCATAAGGGAAGATATGAACAAAGCTAAAGTATTGAGTTTTACTATACTCCTTCTAATTTTGTTTACTTCTTTAAAGGCACAAGAACCAGAACAAAAACCAATAAACTATGCAATGTGGGGTCTAGTCCCTGGTATGGGACAATTTTTATTAGGAAACAATACTACGGGTGCTTTGCAATTGGGCTTGTTTCTTTCTTTTCTGGGAGGGGCTTTAACTCAAGTTCGTCGCTCAGATTCTATTCTTTATAAAGAGCGCAAAATTCAATTTAAATTAGAAGATGTAATTTTAGCAGATTCTTTAGAGAAAAATGGGTATTTATATAAAGAATATCCCTTTCTGAGTGAATCTCAATATGATAGAGTTTTTAGGATGATTCGATATAATAAACTCATAGAAATCAATCCTTTTTTGGAATATGGTTCTTATGAGCGAAAAACCTATGCAACAACAGGAGAAGAACTATTCATACAATCTGCTCAGCATGTAATGTTCTATTCAGTATATTCATCTTATAGAGACTCAGGTGGCATAGCCCATTTAAACGAAGATTATTTTGACTTAGCCATTGCACCATTGAATCCCAGATTTCTATTGAATCAAAAATTTATTATACCAATAGGAATCGTTTTATTACTTGTAGGTTATGAGACCTCTCACCCACCCAAAAACCCCGAACGAACTCTTCTTTATCCAGGAATGAAGAGCTCTGGATATATGAACTTTTATACAACTGTTTTAAGTTTTAATGCAGGGGTGGGCGAAGAAGCTTTTTTTAGAGGATTTATCAATCATTATGCAATACAAGAAGCTGGATTCGGAATTGGCTTATTATTCTCTAGTTTATCCTTTGGATTTGCTCATCTAGGCAATGGAATTGGGAATGCTATCTTTGCTACTATTTTTGGTGCTTACTTAGGGTATTTACATTACAAAGAAAATTGGGATATAAGGCAAGGTATAGCAATCCACTTCTGGTGGGATATCATTGCAATTGGTTCTACTCTAAGATATATGAAAGAAGATTCTAACGTATTAAAAAATTCAAAAGAAATTTTTTTTATGCCTATTTCCTTTCAATTAAAATTTTAGGAAGGACTTGGATATGCAAAAAAAAATTTTTATTTTTCTATTTTTTTTATGGTTCAGTTGTAGCAATTTTGATGATACAATTTCGAGCCAAGATGCTTATTCCCATTTCTATATTGCTATTTTATACAAAGCTTCCCAATGCAATCAAAAACCGGAATTTTTAATGATTCTTCCCAAAGAAATATCTAAAAAGATCTACGAAGCTTGTATTTTTTCCATAATTCGGATGGATTGCCCTTTTAATGAATATCCTTTGATTTGTTATAAAATTTATGAAAAATCTGACTAAAGAATCTATTTTAGGAATTGATAGCAATTCCTCTACAGAAAACCTATTGGATATAAAAAAAAGCCGTCTTTTTTTCAGGAGGGAATCACTATACAAGACGGCAAAAGAAAATTAATTTTATTTACAAATAAAGTAAAGCAAAATTTATTTTTTATAGTATGAAATATTATTAATTTTTACATCCTCCTTTTATCTTTAAAAGGTGACGAACAATAAGATATTACATAAATCAAAAGGCTATTGCCTTTTGATTTATGTATCAGATAAAGGTTTCGAGGGTTTTGGTGGACTTTTATCTTCTAAAATTTCTACTGGTGGTTTTTTGTTTTTATAGTAACGAAATTTTATCATCACATCAAATTCATCATCAAATCTCATGCCTCTTGCATCTACTGTATCTACATGCCATTTTTCGGGAACTCTAAAATCAAAAATAGGATGTAGCTCCTTAGGAAGAACATAAGGATTCTGTGACCAATTCATTTTTACTCCATGTAAAGAAGGGATTTCTCCTTCTTTTTCGTCTGTTTTTTCTGTTTTTCCAAATGGATTGTGGAGAGGATAATTGTCATAAGGGTATTTAAGGGCAAAAATTACCTCTGCATTTTTTTTGGATTGTTGGCAATATTCAATAGATTTTAAATATAAATCAATCCTTTTAACGAGCAATTCCGGGGACAATAACTTTGTTTTACTTACATCTTGATCAATTTCTATTGCTTTTTTTCTTGCTTCTTTGGCATGCCCTAAAAATTCATATCCTTTTTGTGTTGCTTGCTCAATATTGTATTTATTTACTGACCAATGGAAATTTCTAGGATCGTATCTTCTAAGGTCTATGGGGATTTCTCTAGGTCTAGCAAAATCTTTTCGCGCTTTTGAATTGGGGCCAAAATCCATAGCAATGTCTACCAAAGACATATCCGTAGGTTCATTTGGATTTTTCTTTTCTATGGATTCTCTCAACATGATTTCAGATCGATTGATATATACTTGACTCAAAGATTCCAAAAGTTTGTCAAGTACGGACTGTGATTCTAAGAATCTTGAATACGCATTCACATAGTTTTTTTCGTATAAATAAACAATGCCTTCTTGGTACAATTGCTTTGCTTTTCTATACATCAAAACATGAAAACCTGGGTTTTGGATTCGCTCATTAGGATCTGTGGGTAGACATTCAGGGAGTGGATCACAGGGAAAATTGTATGCCATTGGTTTTATCTTTCTTAAATTTTTGATTAAATGGTTTCTATGGTATACTGCTTTTTCACTTGCTGATTCAGCAAATAATAAATTGTAATTCAGGGCTTGGATGATAAAAGTTACAAGAAAAACAAACTGTAAATAGTAGAATTTCATAGTGGTATCCTTTAATTGTTTAATCATAATATCGGAAATTCTCTACGTAAGTTTATTTTTTATATTTTTTTTTTAAATACCATAAAGGAATTTATTATTGTTATAGATTTAGTGGCAAGAAGATATTTTTCTATTGCCTTTAGAAAAAAAAGAATTATCTTTACATTAAAATTGGTATTACGGAAAGGATAGGATATGGCAAGAATCCATAATGTAGATTTTATGCAAAAGATAAATAAAAATAAAAATCATTTTCCTATTAAAGATAAAGAAGGATTGTCTGATTTCCAAAAGCTTCCTGATCATTCGGGTATTGATATACCAGAAGTAGGTATCACAAATTATCGAATCCCTATTCTTTTTCCCCATAGTGAATTGCAAGAGAATTTTGTTTTAAGCCATGATGCTATAGTTTCTATGAGAGTGAATTTAAAATCAGGAAAGACAGGAATCAATATGAGTCGTTTATGCTCTATTTTACAAGAGGAATCCTTAAAAAATGTATTTTCGCATTCTTTAATTTTAAAAATTCTAAAAAGGTTTCAGTTAGAGATGAGAGACGAAGATTCAGAAGAGATTTATGAGTCTGCTTATATAAATATTCAGTTTTTATACCCTATGAAGCAGCCTTCCTTAAAAAGCAATTTGTGGGGTTGGCAATACTATCCCGTTTTATTCGAAGGAAGATTATTCAAAGATAATTTTAGAATTTTCTATACATTAGAATATGAATATTCTTCTACTTGTCCTTGTAGCCTTTCTCTTGCACATCAATACGAATATGAGTATGCTCAGGGACTGACGAATGAAGGAGTTGGAATCGCTACAGCTCATGCCCAGAGATCCAAAGCTAAAGTAAAAGTTCAAATTTTCCCAGAAAAAAATTTTTTTATTCCAGAATTCGTAAATTTGTTAAGAAAAGCAATTCCTACAGAAACTCAAAGTATGGTTAAAAGAGTTGATGAGCAAGCCTTTGCCATTTTGAATGGCATGTATCCTGCTTTCGTGGAACATATTGCGAGAAATTTATATAGATCACTGAATGCTAATGAAACCATTTTAGATTGGATGGCAGAGATTGAACATTATGAATCCCTACATAGCCACAATGCATATGCAAAAATTTACAAAGGTATCCAAGATGGCTTAAGGTAGATTTACTTTTTATCTGAAAAAGCTTATATGATTTAAAACAAATTTGATTTTTATTTGACTTAGATTGCTTGTGTTTAAAGCTAGAATTTATGAGAGTCTTAGTTCCTTTAGCAGATGGTTTCGAAGAAATGGAAGGTATCATAATTATTGATGTATTAAGGCGAGCTGGTTTAGAGGTAGTAGTTGCTGGAGTGGATAAAAAAGAAATCGTTGCTTCCAGAAAAACTAAGCATATAGCAGATTATTTATTAGACGAAGTTAAAGATTGGGAATTCGATGCCATTGTACTTCCCGGTGGTTCAGAAGGTGCGAATCGTTTGGCAATTAACAAGATTATTAAAGAAATTTTAGAAAAATTGAATCAACAAAATAAATTAATTGGTGCTATTTGTGCAGCTCCTAATGTTCTTTTAAAACATAACATTCTTACAGAAGAAAATACTTTTACATTGCATCCGAATACATTACCAAAGGAGCATAAAGCAAAGTACGTGGATGAAAGGGTTGTTCGTTCCCAGAATCTCTTTACAAGTAAAGGACCTGGTACAGCTTTTGAATTTGCTTTAGCTATTGTAGAAGAATTGTGTGGTATAGAGACAAGAAAAAAAGTAGAAGAACCAATGTTTGTTAAGTTATAAAAAGGATTCAATTTCTATCTTTAACCTAATTCTTGAAAACAATTTTACAAAAGAAAGAAATAGACGATCATTGTTTTTATGAACAAATCAATATATTTAGTCTTGATTTTATTATTAAAAATGACAACGATGTCTTGCTTAATTACTCCACCCAAATTAAGAGGCGAAATGCATCATCCTATAACTAAAGATGGTTGGAAGATCACAATAGAAAGATTTTCTCCAAAAGAAAGTCAACTAAAAAGAAAATATCCTGTTGTGCTTTGTCATGGTTTGATGGCAAATCGATTTTATTTTACCATAAACGAAGAAGAATCACTTGCTTATCAATTGTTCAATGAAGGTTATGATGTTTGGGTCGTTGATTTAAGGGGTAGAGATACTGCAGGTTTGCCTTCTTGGTTTTTTGGAGAAAAAAAATATACCTATTCTATTGATGATTATATTCATTACGATATGGACACCATTTTGGAATATGTTTTAAAAAAAACAAATTCAGAGAAAGTAAATTGGATAGGGCATTCTATGGGTGGGATGATTGCTTATGCAAGATTAGGAAGTTACAAAGAAACTCGAATAGCAAATCTTGTTACCGTTGGTTCCCCTTTTAGTTTTGAATTACCTACAACTTCTCTTGAACTATGGCATAAAACTGGATCTTGTGTGATTACTTTTTTGCCTGTTATCCCCATGGGTACTATTTCTAAAATCAATAGTTATTCTTGTATTGATCTAACTCCTAAACCTGGATTATTAGAAATTTTATTATATCCTGATAATACTGATGATAAAATAATTCGTTCTTCTCAGAGGTATATGATTACGAATATAGCAAAATCAGAAGCATTACAGCTAAAAACAGGAATAGAAACAGGTGATTTTTACTCTTTGGATGGGAAAATCAATTATACGGAAAATTTAAAAAACATTCAAATTCCGACTCTATTGGTTTTGGGTAGAAGAGATCATTTGGGTTTTGGTTACACAATAAGAAATGTGTACGAAAGAATTTCTACATATGATAAAAAAATCCTAATCATAGAAAAAATACAAGGAGCGGAAGAAGACTATGGTCATGCTGATTTATTAATGGGAAGAAATGCAAAAAAAGATGTTATTTTTCCTATACTTCAATGGTTAAATGAAAGAAATTAGGAGAAGTCTATGAACAAGAAGTATAATTTTCTTTTGTTTTTTTTCTGGGCTTTTTTTAACTGCAAAACAGTAATATTTTACGAAAAACAAGAGTTGGATTCTCTAAGTATTGATTTATATAAAACCAATTCAAACAGTAAAATTTTAATGATTCATTTAGATCCTTTAACCTTCGATAAGAAAGTTTTTTTATCTCATTGGAATCCGTATTGGTTACGAAAAGGAATGGAAATGCTTTATGTCAACTTACCTACAAAAAAGCTTTTAGAACCAAAAGAAGTTCAAATCATTATAAAAAAAATAAAAGAAAACTATCTTATCCAGGATAAAAAGGTGATTTTAGTTGGAATTTCCTTAGGTGGGATTCCTATTTTAGACCTATTGAATTCATCCGAACCTTTAGAATCGAAAACTGTAGATAAAATTTTACTCATAGGAACAGGATTTGATTATTCCTATTCAGGAAATTTTTTCAAAGAAAATCCCGAAGTACTTAACAAAAAGATTAAAGAAATCCATAGTAAAACACTTTTAAAATATAAAGAATATCTTTTAAATCAGTATGATCCCTATATCGTCAATGAGTTCTTTCTTCCGCAAATTTCATTAGAAAAAAAAGAAATCAAGTATATAACGAAGAGAAATCTTCCTCTTTTGGTTGTTGCAGGGAAAATTGATAGTTTTTCTCCTGAAGATACTTTATACAATTTAATCAAGTATTATAGTAAAGATACCAATCCTTCTTGTAAAATAGTTACCAAATTAAATCCCTGCTATTACATAGAAGTAAGTAGAGCCAATTTTTTTGATAGAGATTATAACCATTTTGATTTATTTCTATACAAGAATGTAGAAAATGATTTATATGGAGAAATTTTGGATTGGATTTATTTATAATTTAGAATTTTTCAAAATTTAGTACTGTGTTTAAATTGATTTGACATGGAAAAGTATTTTTTTTTTGTAATCCTTGTACTAGGAATTACCAAAAAGTTATTGAAAAAAGGCAAAATATATGAGCGAAAAAAACAATATACAAGACTACGTATTAAATAAAGCGAAAGAGCAATCCGGAGAGTTGACTTTTTATTTAATGAATGGGGTGCCACTAAAGGGAAAAGTAATTAGCTTTGATAATTTTACCATTGTAATTGAATCAGAAAATAAAAAAAGTTTATTATATAAACATGCCATTTCCACAATAGTCATCCCTGCTTCTGTTACGATAGAGTAGAATGAATGCGGTTTCTGAATGTGAACAAAGTATATGTTGTTCTACTTTTGATTTTGTTAAGTTACATTTTTTATAAAAGCTTTGTAAAGACAGGTTATCATCAAGTAATTTTAATAGAAGATAGAGATTGGGGAGTTGAAAGGAAAATCATACCACCCGATAGTTATGCTTTTGTTTTTAGAAATTTAATTCCTAATAAAATTCATCTCCATTCTGTTGTATACAAATCTCAACATTTGAATTTTCTTTATGTTTATCCTCTTTCAGCAAATCAAATTCTTGGGTTGGACGATTCCTTTTCGATAAAATTGGATTTGGTTTATTTTTATGATCTAGATATATATAAAATTCCAGAATTGTTTATCAAATTACCAAACCGAAATTGGAAAGATTTGAATTCATATTTGGAGATCAAATTAAGAGATTTGCTGTACCAAATTTTTAAAGAAAAGTTAGCAATAGAAGAGAATCTGGAAAAAGGGGAAGAAATATTAAAAGATTTTATTCATAATGGTTTTTTACAAGATATAAATAAAGTTTTCCAAAGTGATGGTATCCAATTTGTAAATGTTTATATTCAAGAGATTTATGTTCCGAATGTGGAACAGTACCGATTGGTATTGCAACAAAGGCAAAAATTTATTGAAAAGAAAATGGAAATTTCAGCAAAGATAGACGAAGCAAAAGCCCAAAAAGAATCTAATTTAATTTTGTTTGACTACGAAAAAAAAAGACTAGAAGAGATAGCAAACCTACTTCGCAAATATCCCGAACTAAAAGATTATTTAAAGATAGAAAAAATGTCAACTCAAGCAAAATTTATTTATATGCCTACAGAATCCTTTTGGTCTAATTTAAATCCTTCTAAATTTTCTTTGACAGAAAATTTGGAAAATCAAACAAAAGAAAATTCTCCAAAAAAAATCCTAAATTTAGAAAATCAAAAAGCATTTGTTGATAAAACCCCACCTTAAGGAAGCTTTATGAAAAAAAATCAATCCAATAGAGTTGTTTTGATCATGGCTGGAGGTAAGGGAGAGCGTTTTTGGCCTAAATCTACGGAAAATAAACCAAAACAATTGCAAAAAATTTATTCATCAAAAACTTTATTAGAAGAAACTTACGAAAGAGCAAAATTGATTACTGATTCAAAAAAAATTTATATTGGATGTAACGAAGCTTTAAAAAAACAAATTCTGAAATTTACCAAAATTCACAAAGATCAATTTATTGTGGAACCTATTGGAAGAAATACTGCTCCTATCATTGCACTGGCTACTTTAGTACTAGAAGAAAAGTATCCCAATGCGGTTTATGTGGTTCTAAGTGCTGATCATTATATTTCTCCTATAGATGAATTTAAAAAGACTATAGAAACAGCAATTCAAGTTGCAGAAAAAGATTATTTAGTCACTTGTGGGGTAGTTCCTTCTCGTCCCGAAATTGGGTATGGATACATTCAAAAAGGTCAAAGAATCGAAGATCATGTATACGAAGTGACTCAATTTCACGAAAAACCAGAATTGCCTAAAGCTTTAGAATATTTAAAAAAAGGATTTTATTGGAATTCAGGAATTTTTATTTGGACTGGATCCGCCATAAGAAATGAATTTGAAAAGAATGCTAAAGAGATTTGGGATCCAATAAAAGATAATTTTAAAAATCCCACCCAATTGAAAAAAGTTTTTCCAACGATTCCGGATAAACCTATAGATATTGCTATAATGGAAAAAGCTAATAAAATAGCAGTTGTTGAATCTACCTTTGTTTGGGACGATGTAGGAACTTGGCTTTCTTTGGAACGAATTTATAATTCTCAAAAGCAATTTCAAGACGAAAAACAAAATATTACAATACTTTCCAAAAAAGCTGATTTCTATTCTTATGAGTCTTTTAATAATATAATAGTGGGAGAATCAGAAAAACTTTTTTCTTTATTGGGGGTGGAAAACTGTATCTTAGTGGAAACAAAAGATGTGATCTTTCTTGCTAAAAAAGATAAAATTGATTCTATCAAAAATATGCTAAAAGAAATTAAGAACTATCCTCATTTATTAAAGTATTTATAGTTTTTTTAAACAACTCATTGGTTTAATTTTATAAGTTTTTCTAATCTCTCTTTTTGTTCTATCAATTCCTTTTTTGGATATTTATTAAAAAAATCTTTATTAGAAGAATTCAGGATTTCTTCTATTATGTTTTTTGCCCTCCCTAAATCTTGAATTTGTTCTAAAAGTTGTGCATAAATCAACTTGATTTCTAATTGATCTCTTTCTTTCATTTCTTTATTTTGAATTCTTTCTATTGTATGGATAGCTTCTCTAAATCTTTTCTCTTTAATAAGTTTTTTTATCTTAAAAATAAGAAAAAAATTTTGATTTTCGAATTTTTTTTCCGCGTAAGTATAGTATAAATTAGCTTTAGGTATTTGTTTTTTTTCTATTAAAATTTCAATAAGTTCAGTATAATATTCCATTTGATCAGGTTCTAGTTGGATGGATTTTCTAAAATGAAATTCCCCTTGAATTTCGTCGTTATTTAGATAATAATTTTTCCCCAAAAAATAATGTACCCTTGGATAATTGGGGAAATAATATAAAATTTTCTTAAAATAAAAAATACTTTTGGCATATTCTTTGTTCAATAAATATAGTTTTCCTAAGTTGTATAGAAAGGCAAAAAATAAAGGATCTTCCGCATATCCTTTTTCGAAGCCTTCGATTGCATCTGTTATGTTTTGCATTTCTAAGAAGTTTTTAACAAGAAAGTTATTGAACTCACCCATTTCTTCGAATTCCTGATCTCGGTATTTGAATTTCAATTGAGTTTTGGATAATTTTGTAGTTTTTGGATTCTTTTTGCAAAGTATAAAATCAGAATCCTCTAAATAGAAGATATAAGTTGTTTTGGGAAAAGAAGACAAGGATTCGTTTTCTTTTACTAAAATTTCTGGATAGTCAGAAAAAATTTGTTTTAGTTTTTCTTCGTAGATTTGGTTTAAAGTTTTTTCTAAATCGAAGGGATTTATCGGATTCGTTAAAAGAAAAAGAATCAGAATCGAATATAGGAACTTCATAAACGGAATTCTTGTATATCAGCATTTTAGAATTGATTTTTAAGTCAATCTAGTAATTTTGAATGTATGGAAATTTTAGAATATAAAAACGAAAATAATAGTCCTTTAAAAGGGATACGAGTTCTAGATTTTAGTATGCTACTTCCTGGTCCTCTTTGTACACTTTATTTGGGGGATCTGGGTGCGGAAGTCCTTAAAGTTGAGCATCCTGTTGCATATGATGGTACAAGGAAAATCGATAGTTCCTTTTCGAATAAGCAACAAAGTTTTCATTATTATTTATTGAATAGAAACAAAAAATCTTTGTCAGTAAATTTTAAAAAAAAAGAAGGAGTAGAGGTTTTAAAAAAGCTAATTCCCCATATAGATATAGTAGTGGAAGGTTTTCGTCCAAATATGATGAAAGAATTAGGTTTAGGTTACGAAGAACTTAGCAAAATCAATCCTCAAATTATATATGCTTCCATTTCGGGATATGGACTGAACAGTGATTACCAAGATTTCGCAGGTCATGATGCTAATTATTTAGCATTATCTGGAATTCTAGATCTAATAGGAGATTCCAAGCCAATACTTCCTGCTGTACAAATTGCAGATATTTTAGGTGGAACCATGGTAGCTTTATCATCTATTTTGGCTGCTTTATATTATAGAGAGAAAACAGGTAAAGGACAGCATTTGGATATTAGCATTATGGATGGAGCATTTTCACTAGCAATTTTGCCCCTTGCAGATTTAATTTCTTCTAAGAAAGAGATTGAGCGTAATCAAACTTATTTAAGTGGAAAATTGCCTAATTATAATGTATATCAATGTAAAGAAGGCAGATATGTAGTACTTGCAGCATTAGAAGGGCAGTTTTTTAGTGTTTTTTTAAAGCAAATTCAAAGAGAAGATTTATTGCAAAAAGCATTAAAAGGAAACTATGAAGAAGTAAAAAATGAGTTAGCAAATTTTTTTAAAGATAAGACTTATCAAGATCTAGAACCTCTATTTAACAATCCGAATGTTTGTCTTTCTCCTGTCTTAACACTACAAGAGGCTTTCGAAAGACTTCATTTTTTAAAAAGAGGAACTGTAATTCAGATCAATGATAAGGAATTGGGAATTTTAAAAGTACCCGGAAGCCCTTTTTCTTTTTCTGAATCTTCCGTTAGCTATCGATTGCCTCCCCCAAAATTGGGTGAGCACACAAAAGAAATTTTGCAAAAATATTGTCAAGAAAAGGAAATTTTAGAATTGGAATCTAAAAAAATTATTTATATACATAAACTATAAGGATTCTATAAGAATTTAGAAATGGTACATAGAATTCGTTTGACGAAAACTATAATATAAAGAAAAATTGATTTAATGAAAAATCATTTCTATTTAATATTTTTATTAAGTTTGAATTGCCTTGCTTTTGGAGTTCAAGATTTAGAAGAGAATGTAATTTTTTCTTTAGAATTACAAAAAGAAAATGAAGTACAACTAGACAAATTTATCCTTCCCATTTCTATTCAAGATAATGTAATTTATTCTTTGCCTCAAGAACCAGTACTTTTTAAAAATGAACTATTGCTTCCCATACCAGAAAAAAATTTTTATGTATATTTTAGAAAACCCAAACAACCTGAATTTCTTCTTACTCCTAAAAATACAAAAGACGAAATACAAAAAAAAAATTTAAAAATACCTTTGGTTTTATTACCTACAGGCATAATAGGGAAAGCTTGTATAACTGAAGAATATTTAGTATTCCAGATTTTTCAACAAAAAGATACATCCAAACTTTTAGAGCCAGAAGAGCCTGAAAATAGACTTCCTGCAATTTTATATCCAGAAACCAAAGAAGAGAATCCTTCTAAAGTTTATTTGATAAAAAAAACTGATTTAAAAATGGGCGAAAATGCATTCTTATTGCTAACTAAGAACGATCCTTATAAAATTAATAAATTGTTATGTGCAGAGAATCAAATCTTTTTGTTTAATAGAATATCAGGCAATAACCAACAAGTAGAAGTGTATGATTATAATCAGAACGTTACAAAATTTGAGATTAGTACAGATTTTCTAAACAACCAAAAAGACAGAGTAATGATAGAGAATGTGGAACCCTTAATGAAAGGGGATCAAGTTTCTTTTCTTGTAGAAGTTGTTTTTAGGAATACTGGGAATTTTAAAATACTTAATAAAAATTATTATGAATACTATAAGGATAACTACCAAAATGTGATAACAAACTCTGATGCCAATTTTTCTTTGATCGGTGTTACAGATGCAGGAATTATTTATTTAGGAACCAATGAGGGAGATAAATTAATCATTCGTATCTATGATTCAGATTATAAATATTTAAAGAAAGTAAGGATCCACTTTAATTTTGTAGACTTTTTTTGGAAAGAATTTTTTATAAATAGAGAAGGCAGATTTTTTAGCACAAAAATAGAAGAAAGCATATATAAGATTGTGGAATGGAAGTAAATTTTGTAACATTTCAACAGGTCAAAGAAATTGATCAGTTAACCATTCAAAAAAGTGTGCCAGAAAAAATTTTAATGGGATTAGCCAGCCAATCTATATTTATATCCATGTATCATTTAGATTTAATACATCCTAAAAATGTGTATATTTTTTTATGTGGTAGTGGGAATAATGGAGGAGATGGTTTTGCTTTAGCCTATCTGATGTTAAGTTCAATGTTTTTGAATTCTTCGAATATCAAAATCTATTCTAATCCTCCCAAAAGCGAAAGTAGTAAATATTATCAGAATTTGGTAAAAAATTATGTTCCTTTGTTATCTTTGGAAGATTTTATCAATCAATTTTATATCAATGAACAATTACTGAGTTTTGATAAACTTTTTTTTATCGAAGCATTATTGGGCTCTGGTCAAAAAGATTTACCTGCAAAGCCTTATATGGATATTCTAAAAAAAATTACACTTCTTAAAGAAAAATTTTCAAATAAAATTCAATATATCGCAATAGATATACCTGCTGGTTTATCTGAAGAATATTCTTATGTAAATCCAAAAGAATTTATAGATTTTTTCCAATTTTGCATCCCTGATATCATATTTAATATTGGATTGCCAAAGTTGGCGATTTCTTTCCATCCAAAAATTTCTTCTGAATCTAAGATCATAAATCTCCCTTGTGGTTTTGATCCAAAAGTACAAGAGGAAGTAGTCAAATCTAAAACAGAGTTTGTTGAATTGCCTCCTGTTAGCCATTTTGATTTTATAAAGAAAAAAAAGTATGATCATAAGTATACTAGTGGTTATGCTTGGATATTTTCTGGTTCAGAGAATTTTGAGGGGGCATCCTTTTTGGCAAGTAAAGCTTTTTTTTATAGTGGTGGTGGTATATTGCATTTGGTATATTTTTCTCATCATAAAGAGAAATTTTTACATTTCGATCCTTCTATTATATATCATCATATAAAAGATTTTGATGACAAATTTTATAGTTTAAAAATACCTAATTGTATAGCAATAGGTAGTGGAATCAGCCCAAATGATATTGAAAATTATAAGTTTTTTTTTATTAAATTTCTTAAATATTTATCTGAATTCAATCATAAGCCTATCATTATATTGGATGCTTATGCAACAAAGCTTATTTTGGAAGCCGAATATCCAGAAGTTTTAAAAAGATTAACAATATTGACACCACATCTTGGAGAATGGAAAGAATTGGGCGGAGAGTTTCCTTATATTGTTAAAAATTGGGATTCTATTTTGGACTTTCATAAAAAATTAGGTTGTTCAATTTTACTGAAAGGATCTATTTCCTTTTTTTTGCCGTATCCTTCCCAAGAGAAAAAAAGCAAAGTATACATATGGAATCATCAAAATCAAAACCTGTCTACAGCGGGAAGTGGTGATGTTTTGGTAGGTATGCTATTGAGATTCTTTAGTAAAATCGATGACAATTTATTTTCTGATTATTTACTCTTAGGAATTCAGACTATACTTACTTTACAAAATTTAATGGCAAGAGAATATGGAACATCTTTTGAATATTTAAAACAGATAAAAGAAATATTGAAAAATGAAGTACTATTATAAAAGTCCAGAGCAGGTTCGAAAGGAGATTGAAGAACACATTAAAAAAAACAAAGTTTCTCCTTATTCTAGACCGTTTCAAATTATTTTTTTAAACATCATTCTAATCGTAGTAATTTTTTTTATTTTTGATAAAACAGGTATACTTAAAAGAGTTTATGATAAAAAAATACCTGAAGTACATTATGCTATAACAGATGCTTTGGATTTATACTTTTTAGTACAAAAAACACTGATTTTGGTGGATTCCAAGACCAATCCTGATTTGGAGGGCATGCTTCAGATCCATAAAATTGAAATTTTTACGAATCAGAAATTGATAGAAATCTATCCAGAATTTCCAAAAACAATTTTGGATAAAACAAACAATAAAATTTCAATTTCTTTAAAAGAAAAAATCGATCCAGACTCGGTAAGTAAAGTTTTTTTGACAATCAATCGTTATAGAAAAGAAATCAATAAAAAAAATAATTTACGATAAAAATTTTATAAAAATCCTTTCCTTTGTATGAGGTATCATTTTAAACATTATAAGTTTCTTTTATTGATGTTTGATACATTAATTTTATATATCTCTCTCATTGTGCCTTATTATATTAGAGTTCGTACATTCCCTCAAATTGTCGAATATCCTATTTTGTTTTTTTATATCATAACCTGCCTTTTGCTTTTTATAATTTTTGATTTATATAACCCTTGGAGTCATTTTTCTCCTTTGCCTATCTATTATAAAAGTTTGATTGCCTTCCCTATTATAGGGATTGTGTATTTATTTTTTGGGTTTTTAAATTGGGAAAAAAATATAATTTTTGAAAGTAAACTGATATTCCTGATTAACATTATTTTGTTTACGCCTTTGTTTTTCATTGCAAGATTCTATTTTTATCATTGGCTTAAACCAGAGAAACTGAATGTTCGAATACTAGTGATAGGGGGTAGCTCTATAGTAGAATCTTTCCAAAGAGAGATTGAATACCGGGGAGGGAAATGGAAAGTATATTATCTATTGGATAATTTGAAGGATATTCCTGAACAAAATAAAGATCAAATTATTGGAACAATTGAAGAGAATTTTTTTAGGGTCTTAGAAAATGAATGGACCGCCATAATCCTTGCTACTAAAAATTTGGATAGAGATAAGATTCGAACTTTATTTAAATATAAAGAAAAAGGAGTTTTGGTTTATGATTTGATTCAGTTTTATGAATATTACTTTTTTAAAATACCTTTGTATTCTATTGATGACTATTGGTTTCTTTCTACAAAAGGTTTTATGATTATTGAAAAACCCAGTATCATTAAGATCAAAAGGATTTTAGAGGTATTGATAACTCTATCTCTTTTATTTTTTATAATACCTATTCTTCCTATTCTTTTGGTTCTGGTTTATTTAAGTGATGGTTTTCCTTTAATATTTAAGCAAGAGCGTTTAGGTAAAGATAATAAAAGCTTTGTTGTGTACAAATTCAGGACAATGAAAAAAGGTTCAGAAAAGTTGGATCCTTATACCAGAGAAAATGACAATAGAGTAACAAAAATTGGTAAGTTCTTAAGACTAACACGATTGGATGAAATCCCTCAAATTATTAATATCCTAAAAGGAGATATGAGTTTGATTGGCCCTAGAGCAGAATGGATTCAGCTAACAGAAATTTATCAGAAAGAAATACCTTTTTATTACTATCGACATTTAATTCGCCCTGGTCTTACAGGATGGGCTCAAGTAATGTATCCCTACGGTGCTTCTCTTGAAGATACAATTCAAAAATTAGAATACGATTTGTATTATATTAAAAATTATTCTTTACTTTTAGATTTTTCTATAATCATAAAAACAGTTCGAATTATGTTGTTTGGCCGTGGAAGATAAAAAAAGATTCTTTTTTATGTTTTAGCAATTACTGATTAATGAGGATTGTATTTCCAACAATATACAAAATGATTAGATCTAAACTGAAATTTTTCTGGTTTTTTTGAACATAGTTCAAACTTATATTCACATCGGTTCGAAAATCTACATCCTTCTAAGTACTCTTCTGGAGAAGGTACAGAACCTGATATACCATTAATTTTTTTTTCTTTATCTAACTCAGGTATAGAATCTATTAAACCTTTGCTATAGGGATGTAGAGGGTTATTTAAAAATGTTTCTATTTTAGATTCTTCTATGACCCTTCCTGCATACATTACTGCTAAGCGATCTGCATACTGGGCTAAAAGCCCAATATTATGGGTGATCAATAAAATTGTGGTTTTTTCTTCTTCTTTAAGTGTAAGTAAAAGATTCATAATTTGAGCTTGGATGGTTACATCTAAAGCAGTAGTAGGTTCATCAGCAATTAAGAGTTTAGGTTTTAATAAAAGTGCTAAAAGAATCACGATCCTTTGCAACATTCCACCTGAAAGTTGGTGTGGATAGGATTCTAAAACTTTTTTGGGATTTGAAAATCCTACTCTTTTTAATAAATATTCTACCCTTTGGTAAAAATCAATATTCTTTATAAATATTTTTTCTTTATGAAATTTATAAATTTCATTTATATGAAATCCAATGGTATACAAAGGATTTAAAGCCATAGAAGGCTCTTGAAAAATGACTCCGATTTCTACACCACGAATTTCTTGTAATTCTTTTTTAGTTAAACTGAATACATTGATTTGTTTTTCCCCTAAGTTTAACAATATCTCCCCAGAAAGAAATTTGCCGTTTGGTTCAGGTAGTAAACCTGTAATTCCTAAGGCAGTGATAGTTTTTCCACATCCAGACTCTCCAATAAGTCCGAAAGTTTCTCCTTCTTTTAAATTTAAATTTACATTATCGATGAGTCCAAGAATTTTGTTGTTCTTTTGAATTCCAATAGATAGATTTTTAATTTCTAAAATACTTTTTGTTTTATTTTGTATTGTCATAATTTTTAAGATATTCGGGGATTACTTTATAAAAATATTCTTTAATTACTTGATAAACCTTTTTTTTGAATTCCACTATGTTTTCTACGAGGATATCTATGTCTATCCATTTTAAAGTTCTGAATTCTCTAATATGGGTATTTAAGTTTAAAGATTCCAAATTTCCATTCCAGTGAAAAAAAAACCATTTTTGCATCTGTCCTTTGTATTTTTTTAAATCTTCTGGGATATCTTCTGGGAAATCATAATATAACCATTGCGGTATTTCGAATATAGGTTTTTCTAATTTTAATCCAGTCTCTTCGTACAGTTCCCTGATGGCCGCTTCTACGGGAGTTTCGTTATCATCAATTCCTCCTTGGGGGAATTGGTATTTTTCAGGATAGTCAATTCTATCACCTACTAGTACTTTTTGACTTGAATTAAAAACAACTATACCGACATTCTTTCTGTAAGGTTTATCTTCTAAATTCTGCATTGTGTTCAGATATAATGGACAATAAGTGTCATCAATTAAAAATTAATTATGATTTTATATTTTCTAAAAAAAGATTGAAAAGTACTCAAAAAAATATTTATATTGTGATATGAAACCATATCCAACTAAATATTGGCATTATACAGATGATCATAAAATCCAATGTGATGTATGTCCAAGAGGTTGTAAATTAAAAGAGGGGCAAAGAGGGCTTTGTTATGTCCGTGGTAGAGAAAAAAATCAAATTGTTTTATATACTTATGGAAGATCTAGTGGATTTTGTATTGATCCTATCGAAAAAAAACCATTGAATCACTTTTTCCCTGGGAGTTCCGTTTTATCTTTTGGAACAGCTGGTTGCAATTTGATTTGCCAATTTTGCCAGAATTGGAGTATTAGCAAATCAAAAGAAATGGATACTTTGTCTGATCGAGCCAGCCCAGAAGTTCTTGCAAAAGTTGCAAAAAAATTACAATGCAAAAGCGTTGCGTTTACTTATAATGATCCAGTGATTTTTATGGAATATGCAATTGATGTTGCTAAGGAATGTCGTAAACTAGGAATTCATACTGTAGCTGTAACAGCGGGTTATATAAACCCAGAACCTAGAGAGGAATTTTATAGATATATGGATGCTGCAAACGTAGATTTGAAAGGTTTTACAGAAAGCTTTTATAAGAAATTTTGTGGAGGTTATTTGCAACCAGTTCTGGATACTCTGGTTTATTTAAAAAAATTTACTAATGTATGGATTGAGATCACAACTTTACTAATACCTGATGAGAATGATTCAAAACAAGAAATCCAAAAAGAATGCGAGTGGATTCTAAAAAATTTAGGTAGTGATGTCCCATTACATTTTACAGCTTTTCACCCTGATTTTAAAATGTTAAACAAAAGTTCTACACCTCATACTACATTACTTCGTGCGCGGAAGGTGGCTCAAGAAGTCGGTTTACAATTTGTTTATGTGGGGAATGTATATGATGAAAATGCAGAAAGCACATATTGTCCCAACTGCAAAAGAAAAATTATAGGTAGGAATTGGTATACTTTAAGTGATTATTATATAACCTCGGAAGGTAAATGTCAATTTTGTGGCTATGTAATTCCAGGTAGGTTTGATAAAACAAAGGGGAACTGGGGAGCAAAAAGAGTACCTATTCATATAGGTAATTTTACAAATTATTAGAATCTTAAGTTCTTCTGGAATAGTTATCCAATTTTTTTCAAAAAGTTTTATGTGTTTAGTTCAACTTTATAAAAATAAGGTGGTTGCTAAATTTTGTATATTTCTGAATTTTTTTGGTAAAAAAAAAGCAAATTTGTGTATAAATCATTATATGGAACATTCAGACCAAAAGGAATTCAAAAAAAAGCATGTTTTTTGTATCAACATAAAATCAGAGTTGATCCTTTCTTTAGATAGGTTATCCAGAGGAGATTGGAGTTCTTTTTTAGTGTATTTATATGAGAAGTATAAGAATAGGCTTCTTTATTTAAGGAACAGAGGGGGTGGTGTAGGGGTAGCTGAGTATCAGCCGCAGGGAGAGGAGTATAAGAAGGTGAAAATTCGTGGGATGGATCCTTTAGTATGGCAGAGGTATTGGGAGTTAAGGATGTTGAGTGGGTATTCGATCAGTTATATAATTAGGGTATTTTTGGAGTGGGAGTTATTGGGGAGAGGTGAAGAGATAAGGACGATATTGCCGGCGGTTGGGATGGACGATGAGAGGTTAGGGTATAGGTATCCGGATGGGTATAGGGTAGCGCATCGTTATATAGTGAGGCGTGAGTTGAATGGTCAGGATAGGAGTTTATTTCTTTATTACTGGGATGATGCTTAGATTCGTTATAAAACTATTAGATTTAAAATTTCATAATCTAACATTTTAATATTGACATATCAATTTATCTTTATATTTTGGTATATTGATAAATGAACACTTTGGAAATTTTTAAGTCATTATCTGACGAAACAAGGATTCGTATTTTAAATATCCTTTCTTATGAGCCTTTGTGCGTTAACGAAATTATTGAAATTTTGGATATGGGGCAAAGTAGGATTTCAAGACATTTAAAGATCTTTTTAGAATCTAAGCTTTTAGTTACTGTGCGTGATGGTGCAAAAGTTTATTATGGTATTTCTCCTCAGTTTCGATTACACCCCATATATGATTCTTGGAATCAAATACGACAAATTCATACGAACGATACTTTATGGGATTCAGATTTTATGAATCAACTAACAAAGGATACGCAAAGAACATTCCAATTACTAAAAAAAAGAAAAATTGATTCTATTAATTTTTTTGATAAATTTGGTGACTTACAAGAAAAGGCCCAAAATAAGTTTGTTGATTCTCACTTTTATAGAAATCAGGTCATAAAATTAGTTCCCAATAATATTTCTATTGCCATTGATGCAGGTTGTGGGACGGGATGGATTTCAATTGAGTTAATTAAAAAAGTTAAAAAATTAATTTGTATTGATCAGAGTTCCGCTATATTGCAAAAAGCTAAAGAAAGATTTTCCATCTCTGATTTGAAACGCATACGGTTTATCTCATCTTCTGTAGAACAAATTCCTTTAAAAAAAGAATTTGCTGATGTAATGGTTTATTCGATGGCTTTGCATCATGTACCTAATATCTCTTTAGCTTTACAAGAAGGTTATAGAATCCTTAAAAAAAACGGAATTTTGGTTATTGCGGATTTGGAACATCACACCATAGAAGAAATGAGAAAAAATTTTGCAGATTTTTGGCTAGGATTTCATCTTGAAGATTTAAAAAAAGAGTTAAAAGCATTAAATTTTAAAATTTTAAAAACATTTAAAGGACGAGGGAAAGGTAAGTTGAATTGTATTTTTATAAAAAGTAAAAAATAGATTTAATAATAAAATAAAAAGGAGAAAAATATGACACAAACTATTTTAAACTATAAAGTAAAAGATATAAGTTTAGCAGAATGGGGTAGAGAAGAGATTATTCTTGCAGAAAAAGAGATGCCAGGGTTAATGGCTGTTCGCGAAAAATATGGGAAAGATAAACCACTAAAAGGTGCTAGAATTTCAGGTTCTCTCCATATGACAATACAGACAGCAGTTTTGATCGAAACTTTGATTGAGCTTGGAGCTGAAGTACGGTGGTCTAGTTGTAATATTTTTAGTACTCAAGATCATGCTGCTGCAGCAATTGCAGCGAAAGGGATACCTGTCTTTGCTTGGAAGGGTATGACAGAAGAAGAATACTGGTGGGCGATTGAGCAAACTTTACATTTTGATGGTAAAGGCCCCAATATGTTATTAGATGATGGTGGCGATTTGACTTACTATGTTCACACAAAACATCCAGAACTTTTAGGCGAAATTAAGGGTGTATCAGAAGAAACCACAACAGGTGTTAAACAACTTTATAGGATGATGAAAGATGGGAAATTGAAAATTCCTGCCATTAATGTAAATGATTCAGTAACAAAGAGTAAATTTGATAATATATACGGTTGTAGAGAATCCCTTGTAGATGGAATACGAAGAGGAACAGATTTAATGCTTGCAGGTAAAATTGCTGTTGTATGTGGCTATGGAGATGTTGGTAAAGGATCTGCACAAAGCTTAAGAAATAGTCAATGTAGAGTAATTGTTACAGAGATTGATCCTATATGTGCTTTACAAGCAGTAATGGAAGGTTATACAGTCGATGTGATTGAAAATTGGGTTGATAAAGCAGATATCTTTGTAACAGCAACGGGAAATAAAGACGTTATTCGAATAGAACATATGGAAAGAATGAAGGATAATGCAGTTGTCTGCAATATTGGTCATTTTGATGTAGAAATCCAGGTTGATAAATTAAAAAATTATCCAGGCATAAAAAGAACAACTATCAAACCACAGGTGGATAAATTCACATTTCCAAATGGAAAAAGTATAATTCTTCTTTCTGAAGGTAGGTTGGTAAATCTTGGGAATGCTACAGGACATCCGAGTTTTGTAATGTCTATGAGTTTTACCAATCAGGTCTTGGCACAAATAGAACTTTATACAAAAAAATACGAAATTGGGGTATATTTGCTACCCAAACATTTGGACGAAATGGTTGCTAGATTGCATCTTGAGAAAATTGGTGCTAAGTTAACTACCCTTACAAAAGAACAGTCCGAATACTCTGGAATCCCGATTGAAGGACCTTTTAAACCAGAACATTATAGATATTGATTTTATTAAATAGAACTATTTGAGATATATAAATGAGTACCAAAAAACCACTAATTTGGGATGTGATAACCAATACACTTTCTCAACGGATAATGGTATTGGATGGGGCAATGGGAACCATGATCCAAAAATACAAATTAACAGAATCTGAATTTCGTGGTGAATTTTTTAAAAACCATCCTAAAGAACTAAAAGGAAATAATGATATTCTTAGTATTACCCAACCTCAAATAATTCAATCTATCCATGAGGAATACCTTAAGGCTGGAGCTGATATTATAGAAACCAATACTTTTAATTCTAACAAAATATCTCAAGAAGAGTACATGTTAGGAGATTATGTATATCAGTTAAACTATACATCAGCAAAATTGGCGAAAGAAGTTGCCATAAAATATTCTACAGAAGAAAAAAAAAGATATGTTGCTGGAGCCATAGGTCCTACAAGCAAAACTTTATCTATATCTCCTGATGTTACTAATCCAGCCTTTCGAGCTGTTAGTTTTTCTCAAATGGTAGAATCTTATTATGAACAAATCAGAGGTTTGGTAGATGGTGGAGTGGATATCCTACTTGTTGAAACTATTTTTGATACTTTGAATGCTAAGGCTGCTATTTATTCTATTCAAAAATACTTTGAAGATTTCCATACATCCTTACCAATCATGATAAGTGGTACTGTTGTAGATATAAGTGGTAGAACATTATCTGGTCAGACTGTTTCAGCATTTTGGGTTTCTATCTCTCACACTCCCTATTTATTGTCTGTAGGATTAAACTGTTCTTTGGGTTCAAAACAGATGAGACCTTTTATAGAAGAACTTAGTAAGTTGGCAACTTGTTATGTTAGTTTGTATCCTAATGCTGGGCTTCCCAATCAATTTGGTGGTTATGACGAAACGCCAGATTTTATGGCTAAGGAAATCAAAGAGTATTCAGAAAATCAATGGCTCAATATAGTTGGGGGATGCTGTGGTACTACTCCAGAACATATAAAAAAAATGGCTGAATATGTAAAAAATTGTAAACCACGAAAACCTAAAGAAAAAGATTTTGTTCTTCGTCTGTCTGGCTTAGAAATGTTAGAAATAAGAGAAAATTCAAACTTTATCAATATTGGAGAAAGGGCGAATGTGTCTGGCTCAAAAAAATTTGCAACTCTAATTAAGGAAAAAAAATACGAAGAAGCCTTAGAAATTGTAAAAGAACAAATCCAAAACGGAGCAAACATAATTGATGTAAATATGGATGAGGGGATGTTGGATTCAGACAAAGAAATGGAGCATTTTTTAAAGTTGATTTCTTCTGAGCCAGAAATTTCAAAAGTTCCCATTATGATTGATTCTTCTAAATGGGAAGTTATAGAAAAAGGATTACAATGTTTACAAGGTAAAGGAATTGTAAATTCAATATCTTTAAAAGAAGGAGAAGAAAAGTTTATTCAGCAAGCTAAGGAAATTAAAAAATATGGTGCTGCAGTGGTCGTAATGGCTTTTGATGAACAAGGTCAAGCCGATACCTATGAAAGAAGAATTTCCGTTTGTGAGCGAGCTTATAAGATTTTGTTAGAAAAAGTTGGTTTTTCTCCTGAAGATATCGTTTTTGATCCTAACATTTTTGCGTTGGCAACAGGAATAGAAGAACATAACCGTTATGCATTGGATTTTATTAATGCAACAAGATGGATCAAAAAAAATCTACCTTATGCAAAAGTAAGTGGTGGTGTTTCGAATTTGTCTTTTTCTTTTCGAGGAAACGAACCAGTTCGTAGAGCTATGCATTCTGTTTTTTTGTATTATGCCATTCAAGCAGGTATGGATATGGGTATTGTGAATGCTGGACAACTGGATGTTTATGACCAAATTCCATTAGAGCTAAGAAATATCGTAGAAGATGTGATTTTAAATAAACGAGTTGATGCAACAGAAAAATTATTAGAAATAGCCCAAAAATACAAAGGTGAAAATAAACAAGAATCAATCCAAGAAGAATGGCGTAAGTATTCAATAGAAGAAAGGTTAAAAATTTCCTTAGTTCAAGGTATAGATAAATATATAGAACAGGATATATTAGAAGCAGTTAATGATAAAGAAAAATATCCAGAAACTCTTAAAATCATTGAAGGACCTTTAATGGAAGGAATGAACATAGTAGGTGATTTATTTGGTTCCGGCAAAATGTTTTTACCTCAAGTCGTGAAAAGTGCCAGGGTGATGAAAAAAGCAGTATCTGTTTTAATACCTTTTATAGAACAAGAAAAAGCGAATTCTGGAAAAGAACAAGAAAAAAAAGCAAAAGTTCTATTAGCAACTGTTAAAGGAGATGTTCATGATATTGGAAAAAATATAGTAGGTGTTGTTCTTGCATGTAATAATTATGAGATTATTGATTTAGGTGTAATGGTACCAAAAGAAAAAATTATAAAAACAGCTCTTGAAATCAGTGTAGATGTAATAGGACTTTCGGGACTCATTACTCCTTCCTTAGATGAAATGGTAGAAGTTGCTAAAGAAATGGAAAGAGAAAAAATGAACATTCCTCTTTTAATAGGTGGTGCTACTACAAGCGAGGTACATACAGCAGTAAAAATTGAACCAGAATATTCAAACGGTGTAATCCACGTCCTGGATGCCTCTAGGTGTGTTCCAGTTATGAATCAATTAACAAATAAAGAAACTGGGAATCAATTTATACAAGAAGTTAAAAAGAAATACCAAGAAATACGAAATCGCTTTCATCAACATAGTCAAAAAGAATATCTATCATTGGAAGAAGCAAGAAAAAATAGAATCAAAATCGATTGGGGAGATTACATACCACCAAAACCCAACTTTTTAGGGATTCAGGAAATTAGACCTTCTTTAGATACTTTAATCAATTACATTGATTGGACACCCTTCTTCCTTACATGGGAAATGAAGAAAAAGTTTCCCGAAATATTAAGCGATCCTAAATTAGGAAAGGAAGCAAAAAAATTATATGATGATGCAATACAATTTTTAGAAGAGATTTCAAAAAAAGAATATACTCTACCAATAGGTGTTTTTGGAATTTTTAGGGCGAATACAAATCCTGAAAATTTTGACGACATTATCGTTTATAAAGATCATTCAAGAAAAGAAACCTTGGCAACATTTCATGGTTTAAGGCAACAGACAAAAAAAAGAGAAGATGAGTATAATAAAAATATTTCAGATTTTATTGCTCCCTATGGCATAAAAGATGATTATATAGGTGCATTTGCAGTAACTAGTGGAGAAGGTATTTTAGAAATTGCGAATTATTACGAAAAACATTTAGATGATTATAAAAGTTTGATGTTTAAATCATTAGGCGATAGATTGGCAGAAGCTTTTGCAGAGTTTCTACATCAACAAGTAAGAAAATACTATTGGGGCTATGCACCAGCAGAAAATTTTTCCAACGAGGAATTAATAAATGAATCTTATATAGGAATTAGACCTGCACCTGGATATCCTTCTCAGCCGGATCATACAGAAAAATTAATTTTATTTGAACTTTTAGAAGTTTCTAAAAGAACCCCTATTGTACTTACAGAAAATCTTGCAATGTATCCACCTTCTTCTGTATGTGGTTTATACTTTTCTCATCCCGAATCTAAATATTTTAACTTAGGAAAAATTTATCAAGATCAAGTAGAGGACTATGCAAAACGAAAAGGAATGACAATAGAAGAAATAGAAAAATGGCTCTCTTACTATTTAGCTTATAAGTGAATTTATCGAAAAATTTTTTGTTTTAAATCAAACGTTAAAATCAAAATTTTAATAAAACTCATCCCGAAATTCAATCTTTATGTCGTTTCTTTCGCTGCTTCCCCATTTGCTCACTGAATAGCTATTC
>JBKBRY010000015.1:0-63315 GCA_046291925.1 Leptonema sp. (in: bacteria)
TCGGGAAGGATGCTGATTCCCATAGTGTGGGTTTCGAGAAAAGAATACTGAGAAGAATCATAAGATACATTGGGAGAAGCTTCATAAAGAGGTATATCTTGGGATACATACAATTCTTTCATATAGGTTATATATACTAAAACAGAACTTTTTTTCTGAAAAAATCATAAAACTTTAGGAAGTATTGTTTGATTTTCAAAATTTTTTCAATTCAACAAATTTTATACAATTGAAATTAATAATTCTTAAGTCTTAAAATTCATATCCTTAAAACTTTAAAAAAAAATTTATATTCATACAAAAAATAAATCAATAATCAAACGTTAAATATTCTATTTGAATTTTTGAATTCTTTAAATTCTTTCCCTTAAGAATTAAATTCTTTTCCTTTTCGTAGAAAATAAAAAAATGATCTTGATCATTTTCATTTTTATTATAGTATTGAATTTCATTATTATCTATCCATACACGAATCGTATTGCTGATTGGTATTCTTGATAATTCAATCAATGTAGATTTTGAAAGGATTGAATTTGAAATTTCTTCTAAAATATTTTCATAAAAGGGACTGCAAATAGAAAAATAGAATCCTTGTGTCTCTTTTGCAAGAGTTTTAAGGTTAACGGAATTTTTTTTTGCTTCTTCCATAGATTTAAAATCTCCCATAAAATAGGAATCTACAAATTCTCCTTTACAATCATCAGGTTCTCCTTCGTCATTTAAAGGAATGATACTATAGAATGAAATGTTATTTTTTTTAAAGATATTTTCTTTTTCTTCAAATCTTGTATTGCTATATAAATAATATGCATCACTTTGATTCGTAAAACATAACACAAATAAATTTTGTGGTTTTTTTTTATGATTGCATTCTGAATCAATGAAAAATTTTTCTACTTGGTATGTGCAAGAATCAATAGCATTACCCTCCGAATCCAGATTGATGTTTTCTAAAATATTTACAAAATCAGAACTAAATTCTTTTTTTAATTTGCAACTTTGAGTATTCAGAATACCAAAGTTTGTTTTTTGATTGAATTGTTTAATTTTTTTTTTAAATTTGTTTAAATTTTTTTGTAACCTATCCAAAACTATTCTCATCGATTTAGAATTATCTAAAACAAATAAAACATTAGATTCTTTAAAAGAATCATTCAATTCAAAATCATCTCTATGTAACTTTACTTTTTGTTTTTTCGTTAAATAGTTTGTTGGGAATAATAATCTCAGAATCATGAATTCATTTTTATCGTAGTATTCTTCGGGAGTAAATGTAAGAATTAATAAACTTTCTTTTTTTTGATTACTTAGAATTAAAAATCGAATATTATAATATAAAAATGTTTTATCAGAATCGATTCCTTGGAATGAATCTAAAGAAGTTTCAAATTGATTTATTTGGAAAAGCGAAAGAATTCTATTTTTAAATTCAGATAATGATAAAGACTTTTTTAATACCAGCTTTATAAAAACTTCTTCTGTATCATAATAGTAATTTAGGATTTCAAAACAAACATTCCACTTCTTTTCTAGGCAACCTACATTCTTAAAAGAAGGAAAAATCTGATTTCTTCTTCTTTGAATTATATAAAAACCATTTTTTGCTATTAATTCAAAATTTGCGATAATCTTTATAAAATGATCAGTAAGCAAAGATACATCAGTATTGGCAGGTAATTTATTGATAAACGCATAGAAACTTTTTTCTTTATTTGATAGCAAAAAATAATTCCCAAGATTGGGGTGAATATCAAGTTCAGCAGGCATATAAAGTATAAAATTAGAATGATTGTATAATTTATAAGAATTCGCAAAGAGACTTAAGGGAAAAAATAAAATAAAAATTAAATTACGCATAAATGCTATAGATAGCTATTTTTATTAAAAGCAATTGCAAGAAAAAAAAATTGCTCCCCTCATCTTTTTTAGGGAGCCAAAAGTGAGGCTATTTTCTTCATTAATCGGAGGCGAAAAATGAAAAAAATTATTGCTGATAAGATTGGTATGCTATTTGAATCGTACTACCAACTGCTGGTATTCTACCAGTAAAAACAATTTTATTTTCAGAAGAAATATATTTATAACCTGTTTGTCCATCAGTTGGAGTTGTTGTTCTTTCTATTTCCTGGCCATTTAAATACACTTTTATCGTAGAAGAAATTGGGATCCTTGATAGCATATAAGAAGATGCTTGCGCTGCAACCTGATCTGCTAATTGTTGTAAAAAGGCTCCATAATTTTCTCCACAAATACTAGATACAGATCCTCCAGAATTTATTGCTAGAGTTTGAGGATTCAAAGCCGCAGTTGCAAATGTAGCTTCACTAAAATTATAATAAACATTTGCATTTCCATTCACTCCTGTACAAGAACCATATTGGCCAGAACTATTCAAAGGCATTACCGCATAAAAAACATACTGATTTGATAGGAAAATGTTCTCAGAATAATTGAATCTGGGAGCATCAGTATTGCTGCCACTTCCATCCCATTTTGTATAGGCATCACTTTCATCAGTTAAACAGATAATTGCTAATTTTGAACTTCCCCTTGGATATCCAATACTTCCAACTGAATTTAAAGAACCACCACCGTAAGTTAAATTAGCATTTGCATTATTTGGAGATGAATGAGAAATTGCTTTTTCTGCAAAATAGACACAACTTTCTTTTCCCGAACCATTCAAACCAGCATTAATATTATTATTGAACTGGGTTCTATTATTTGTAAAATTTCCTCCCCTTATTGCTGAACTATCTGTTGTAATAGTCCCTAATTGAAAATCTACTCCCAAATTTTCTAATCTATCAAAAAAGAGTAAAGAATTATTAATGACTGCATTTTGTTCTTCGTGCATAGAACCTGAATTATCTACTACAAAAAGAAAATCTGCTTTTGGGGGATTGTCAGCTAACAAAGTATCTACATAATCTCTTGGTTGTTCTTCAGCTGGACCAACATTTGTACCATCCGTTAAGCTACTCAATTCATCTTCTACATTTGAATAATTGGACACAGTCGTTACGCCTACAATTACAACAGCATTTCCATTGGTATCTTGGGCTGCCTGAATCACCACTCTAAATTGAGTATCCAAATTTGCGTTATCGGGATCCTCTGGAAAATTTGAAACATTTCCACTACCATCCACGGTACCAATCAATTGAATTAAATCATTTCTAAGTTGGTTAGCGGTTTTAGATTCATTTAAGGTTAATTGTAAGTTTGCTAGTTCAGTTGGCAATAATGAGTTATTCAATACTTGTCTATTGATTAAACTATATCCATTTACAGCTACTTGCGACCATCCTGATACAGCATTAAGAATTCTATCCAAAAGACAGGATACATTCGTGCAATTTGGAACAACAGAGCCAAAAGCATTTGTATTGCTATCAGGACCTGCCAAAACTACTCCTTCAAAAGACCCTGTAGGATTGGATTGTTGAGTAAAGTAGGTATTATCATATGTAATATTTAAACCAGAGTTTCCTACTTGATTATTTGAACTTGTACCACCCCCATTGTCATTTGTATTCCCTTGTTCAATTGGAACTGTCGTAGTATTTGATGCATTATTTACAATCGCGTCTTGATTGATTAGTCCACCTAAAAACCATAGGGGAGTCTTTTTCTTTCCACACATTGAAAAAATTGCTAAAACCAAAATTAGAATCCATAATTTTTTCATTCTTATACTCCTAATAAATGTTTTTTAATTCTTTGGACGAACTAAATTGTATTTCTTTAAAGTATTTTTTAGAAAATTTCTTAAAAGCTAAAAAATATTTATTTTTTATTTCAAAGAAAATTGATTTTTCCTATAGGAATATTAAGAATAATTTTGAATTAATAATATTTTAGCTAAATGCTTCTAAAACTTTTTCTTTCTTAAACCAAAAAATCTATAATCAATATTTCTTCAGAAAGGGATTAATGGATCCCAAAAGTTTTATGAAATCTATCAACTTTTAAGAAAATCAAATTTAAAATAAATTAAATGTTTCTTCTATTTGATTGAATACTTTAGCAATGCCAAAATTCTACGTTCTATAAGAAAATCCGCCAAGATTCACATTGGGATCAATCCCAATTTCTGTACTGATAAAATTTTAGTTTGCTTAAAAGGAAAACAAATCAAACATTATTTTCTTGATAGAAACAACACTTAATTTAAAATTGGTTTGATTTGATTCATACCATTTTATGGATTTCGAAGAACAAAAACTAAAAGAGTTATTGCTTCAATCACTAAAAGGAAATCAATTAGCATATAAAACATTTTTAGAAGAACTAATTTCAATTTTAAAAAAATACTTTTCTAAAAAAATTCAAAACCAAACTGATGTAGATGATCTAATTCAAGAAACTCTAATTTCTATTCATAAAGCTCTTCATACCTTTGACAAAAGTTTACCTCTTTACAAGTGGGTATATACCATTGCATATTATAAATACATAGACTATATTCGAAAAAATTCAAAAATTAAAAAAAACGAAATCCAATGGGAAACTTTTACGGAAATTCCAACGAAATTAGAAAAAGAAGCCATTCTATCATACGAGAATGCAAACAGAATAGAAAGTGTTTTGAATTTATTAACCAATAAAGAAAAAAAAATTTTCCAGCTACTAAAAATAGAAAAATTTTCTATAAGGGAGGCAGCTAAAGAATTGAATGTCTCTGAAGGAGCTTTAAAGGTAGCCGCTCATAGAGTATATAAGAAGATAAAAAAACTTATAAACCAAAAGGAATTATAATGAAGCAGTTTTCTAACTTAATCGAAAATCTTGTAAGAGATTTAAAACCAATAAAAACAAAAAGTTGGAAGATCCCATGTTTCATTTGGTGCTCCCTTTTTCTATTCCTAATATTAGGGAATTACAGTATATCTACATTGTTACTAAATATAAGCCAAAAAAACATTTTAGAAATGGTATTCCATCCTGTCTTTATTTCTGGTGTATTGACTTTTCTTAGTAGTTTTATTTATGTGATTTTTTCCTCTCTTCCTGGTAGAAACTACTTGTTCTGGAAAAAATTAAGTTATGCTTTCTTTTTTTTCTGGAGTCTTTTGATTGTAATCAATTCTCTATTAGAAAATGAGTTTAGATTTGAATTATCTGAATTCCTTTATTGTGGAACAGGAACAATCTTATTTTCTTTTTTGCTTTTACCTTTAATAGTATTTATTGCAAAAAAAAGATATATTTTAGACTGGAATTCAGTAATCATCGGAGGAATCCTTACTTCTTCTATTTCTGCAACTTTATGCATTGGTTTTATGTGCCAGAATGATACCTACTCTCATATATTTTATGCCCATTTTTTTCCTGTTTTTGTTTTGATAGCCCTTGTCTTTTTTGTGGCATACATTAGGAATAGATATTTATAAATTCTTCATTTAAAGAATTGCACAATTCTAAAAACTCTTTTTCTTTGCCTAAAATTTTAAAATATTTGAGAACTTTATATTCTATAAAATCATAAGATAGTCTTTTTTTTTGGATTTCATTAATACATTTTGCAAGATAAACAGGATAAATTAAATCAATTTTATTTTCGCTTATTTGCAATGGTTTTAGTTGGTATCGAATTCCATAAGTTACCTCTTCCGGAAATTTCCAGGTTTCTGCAAGAATAGCACCCACTTCTGGATAGCTAATACCAATTGCTAGCTCTTCTAACAATGTTTCGCCTAAATTTAGCCTATTTTGTGATAATATACTAATTTTTTGAATTTCTTCAGCATTCAAACTATAGATCACCAATTTGCCAATAAGGTTCAAAATACCAATTAAAAAAACAACTTCTTTTAAAGATTCTTTTTTTTGTAACTTTCTAGCATAAAACCCAATTCGATTGCTTTCTATCCAAATATCTTCTAAATAAGATTTATTTGATATTTTCGAAAAAATATTTTTTACCGCATAGATCATCAATAAATGTTTAAGTTGTTTTAATCCAATCAAATTTATGGAAAGTTTTAAATTGGGCACTTTATTTCTTGTAATATAACCAGCAGAAGAAGCCAATTTTAAAATCTGGGAAACCAATGCCGGATCTTTCAATATCTTATTTTGGATATATTCCGTTGCAACTTCCCCAGAATCGCATTTTTCAATTAAATCCTGAATGTATTCTGGAAACGAAGGCAGAGAATCTAATTTTTTAAAAATCAATTCTTTTAAATAGCTTTGGACCTTTGGTTTATTTAATTTCAATGGTATAGAAATTGTTGCTACTGTAGAATCTTGATTAAATACTATACAAAAATTTTTTCTTGAAATTCCATAATTTTCTAATAAAGAAATCGTCATCAAAATTCCTAATCCTCCTCCTTCTGTTGAATCCAACTCTTGATAAAAATTCATTTGATTCAAATCAGCTGATATTCTATTTTCGATTCGATCTCTTTCAAAAATATTTGCTTTTATATTATTTCTGAATTTAAATTGAATATGTTCATTCTCTATAGAAACTTCAAAAACAAAAGAAAAATTATACTTTTCAAATTCATAGTCATAAACATTCCAATTTTCTAATACTTTTTCTTTGAATTTTAATATATTGGTAGTATAGTCTTTATAATTGTTAATATCCAAATTATTTTCTAGAAAATAGATTCTTTTTACAATAGCTTTTAAAAAATTAGAAATTTGCTCAATCACAATAACATAAATCGTTTCTGTCAAAAATGATAAATCAAACTCAGATAAAAGTCTATGTAAAATCGCATGTAAATAATTCAAAAAAAAATCATGATTCGTTTTAAATGAATAAGAAATTCGTTTTTTCGTAATTAAAGTATATACTATTTCATTTATTTTTTTTAAATCAGCATCTTTTGAAGATGAATCTTCATTTAATAGATTCTCTTGAGTCACAATGAAAGTTTAAGAGATAAAATTATTTGTCAATTAAAAAATCTAAAAATAATTTAAAAAACTGAATTGCTCCAAATCATGAAATCATATAATCTTTTAAAGATTTTTTAAATTCATTTTTAACTTTTATGTTTATTTTTTGAGAAATAAGATATAAAAATTGACAATAAAGAAAATTATTCCTATTTTTTTAATATGTATGAAAAAATTTTTGCAACAATTTATGACCCTGTAATGCATAATTTGGAAAATAAATTCTTGCGAGAAAAAAGAAAAACCTTATTAAAAGATTTACAATCCCCTGTTTTAGAGATTGGTTTTGGAACAGGCGCAAATTTAGATTTCTACCCAAATACGATTGAACTTTACGCAATTGATAAATCTCCTTATATGTTAGAAAAATTTAAAAAGAAAATTGATGGAAAGTCCATTCATTCCTATGCTTTTCAAGAACGAATTGATAAGAATTTGAATTTAAATAAACTTCCCAAATTTTCTTCTATTGTATCTACATTAACCTTATGTTCAGTACAAAATTTAGAAAAGGCTTTAAAAAATATTTATGATTTACTTAAACCTAATGGAATTTTTTTTGTTTTAGAACATATCCATTCAAAAACTAAAATTTATGGAACTTTACAAAATATAATATCACCTTTTTGGAAATTGATAGGAGATGGTTGTCATATCAACAGAAAAACGGACGAAGAAATTAAAAAATTTTTTTATCCAGACTATGAAGAATATTTTTTTTATGGAATGGATTTCTATCTTGCCAGACTTAAAAAAAAATAGATTGAGAAACCATATTTTACAAAGAAAATTGACAAGTATTCCACATCCAACTTGATGGAATTAGATGTCTTCTGTTACAAATACCTTATTTAAGATAACAACATTTGGGGAATCTCATGGTAAAGCAATAGGTGTAGTTATTGATGGATGTCCTGCTGGTTTAGAATTAAATCTTAAAGAAATCCAAAATCAATTAAATAGAAGAAAACCAGGACAAAGTATATTAACCACTCAAAGGAAAGAAAAAGATGAATTTGAAATTTTAAGTGGCATTTACGAAGGAAAAACTTTAGGAACTCCCATCTGTTTTCTTGTTTATAATACAGATATAAAATCCGATGACTATCTCAGATGGGCTGATCTTTATAGGCCTTCTCATGCAGATTACAGTTATCACGCAAAATATGGATATAGAACTCCTATTGGCGGAGGTAGAGCTTCCGTTAGAGAAACTATAGGAAGAGTTATTGCTGGAAGTGTAGCAGAACAAATTTTAAGAAAAGATCTAGGTATAGAAACGATTGCTTGGGTAGAATCCATAGGAAAGATCGAATCTAATACGATCCAAAACCCACCTAAGAGCAAAGAAGAAGTAGATCGATCTCCTGTACGATGCCCTAATTTAGAAATTTCAGAAACTATGGTGAAAGAAATTGAAAAAATAAAAAAAGAAGGAGATTCTATTGGTGGAATCATTGGAGTAATTATAAGAAATGTTCCTCCTGGATTGGGTGAACCAGTATTTGATAAATTGGATGCAGAATTGGCAAAAGCTTGCCTAAGTATCCCAGCCTGTAAAGGATTTGAAAACGGAAGTGGGTTTGCTGGTACAAAATTAAAAGGAAGTGAACACAATGATGAATTTTATATACCCGATAAAGAAAACCAAGAAATCCAAGACATGCATAAAAGAAAAATCAAAAGAATTTCAGGAATAAAAAATATTCTTGATTTAAAAACAAAAACCAATAATTCAGGAGGAATTCAAGGAGGTATTTCTAATGGAATGCCAATTCTTTTAAAACTTGCTTTTAAACCAACCGCAACGATCCATAAAATGCAAAAAACAGTTTCCGAGTCAGGAGAAGTAGTTAATTTACTGGCAGGGGGTAGACACGATCCTTGTGTTCTTCCTAGAGCGGTTCCTATTGTAGAATCTGTGGTTAATTTAGTTTTGATTGATATGTATTTTAGACAAAGAGCTATATATCCAGAATGGTGGGAAAAGTATGTTAAAAAAAATCAATAAAATTATATTATTAGTTTTTTTTATTAAATTAATTAATTGTAATCCTAAAGAAAGTGATGTTTTAAAAAATCCAAAATTTTTTGTAGAACAATTAGAACAATCTATTGCAAAATACTATTATTTTTCAGACTCAATACCTATTGAATACTATTTAGATGCTTTAAAAATATTTGAACCAGATATCAAAAATATCAGCATCCATAATGCAAGAGAATACTTTATTGAATACCTCAGAAAAAACTCAGAAAAATCAATTACAGAAAAAGAGCTCATATACAAAAAGGGAACGTATTATCTAATCAAAAACCTACAAGGAAGAAATTTCTATATACCCCCTTCTGTAATCAAGGCTCAAAAAGAGAAAGACAATACAGCTGGTATCGGTTTAGTACTATTCGAAGAATCTCTTGGCAAAATTTTAATTATAGATGTAATTGAAGGTTCACCAGCATATGTTGCAGAAATTAAGCCAAATCAATATTTGCAAGCAATTGATGGAACATCAATAGAAAATTTTTTCTTAGAGGAAATCACTACAAAAATTAAAGGAAAACCAAAAACACCGTTGCAAATTACAATACAAGGAGTAAATTATACCCTTTATAGAAGTAATTATAGCATAAACCCTTTAAGAAAAATTTTGTGGAATTACAAAAATAAAAAGATTCTATACCTTCAAATTCGATTTCTTAGCAATGGTTTAGAAGAAATCATTAAGCAAAATCTCTTTGACTATTCTAACATAGACTATTTGGTTCTAGACCTTCGGTATCTATCTTCGGGAGAAATAGAAGAAGTATATAAAATTGCTGATTTATTTTTACCAGAAAGAAAAATACTAAAAATACATTTAAAAAACGAAAAGTCTATTGAATTTACAACTTCCAACAATATTTTTTATACAGGAAAACTTTTTGTTTTGTATCAACAAAAATCTTCACCTTTTGCTTTTGCATTAGCAAGATTACTGGAAAGTTTAGATAATGCAAAAGTTTTAGGGCCAAACAAAGAAGTTCCCATTTACATTGGAAAACAAATTCCACTAAATACCAATAATCAAAATAATGGTGCTTTTTATTTGACCAATGGAATCATTGAATTCTTGACAAATCCAAACAAAAAAAATTTAGTTGTAATAGAAAATTATATTTCTAATTACCCTCCAGGACCCGAACCCAATAAAGAAGATGAGTTTCATAAAAAAATAATCCAATTAATTGATAAATGGAACTAAGCGATTTAAAAAATAAAACAATACTGATTACAGGAAGTGCTAAAAGAATTGGAAGAGAAATCGCCATTGCTTTAGCAGAATACTCCCCTAAATTAATTTTACACTACAGAAACTCAGAAAAAGAAATTTTAGAACTACTTGAAACCGTAAAGAAATACAATAATGATTCATATAAAATACAATGTGACTTTTTCAAAGAGGACCAAATCCAAAATTTTATTAAGCATATAGAAAAAGAAAAAATCGATATCTTAATCAATAGTGCTTCTGTCTTTCCCTTAAATGATAATTGGGAAAATTTTCATATGGCTTTTTTTAATAAAATCATTAAAGTAAATTTATTCATTCCTTTATTGTTGATCAAAAAATGTTTTGAATCTTCAGACTCTGGAATTGTAATCAATTTTATTGATGCAAGTTTAAACTTAAACTCCCCCAATCACTTTGTATACCAATTGAGTAAATACTCTTTAGAAAAAGCAACTAAGATTTTGGCAAAAAAATTAGCTCCTAAAATTAGAATCAATGGAATTGCACCCGGCGCAATCCTTCCACCTGCTCAACTTGCTGAAGACAATACAATTCAAGAAATGTATGATTATGATGAATTTTTTAAAAAAAAATTAAACTCAATTCCCCTGAGAATTCCAGGAAATCCAACATACATTATAAAAACAATAAAATTTATAATTGAAAATGATTTTCTAACTGGTGCTATCATCCCCGTTGATGGAGGAGAATATCTTTAAAATGAAAATTTTTATTTATGATTTAAAAATTATAATGAATATTGGAATTCGCGAAGATGAAAGGGCAAATCCACAAGAAATCATTATCAATCTTGAGTGTGAAGTTGATTTTTCTAAAGCAATGGAAAGCGATAATATTCACGATACATTAAACTACAAAGATATTTTAAGAGTAATCCAAAATTATTGCTATAACAACTCTCCCAAACTTTTAGAAAAATTAGGAGGAGATTTAATCATAGAAATTCGAAAGCACTTTCCTACTATAAAAAAAATCAAAATCCAAATTATAAAACCTGCAGCAATTCCTTCTTCGAAAGGAGCAGGTGTTGAAATTTCAAGGGAGTTTTAAACTACTTTGGTAAAACCCTAAAAAAAACATCAATCCAAGTCAAACCTAACAATAATGTAAATAGAACTAAAGGATAAAAAATTCCAAAAGACCAAATCAATTTATTTTCGTATTTTAAATGCATAAAGTATAACAAAACCAAAGAAGCTTTAATGGTAGCTATTACTAAAGCAATGGTTATGTTAATAAATAAGCTCCCAAAATTAATATATGATGCTACTACCGTAATAACTGTCAAAATTAACAATGCTATACCTACGTAGATATAAGTTTTTGTCGGCGATATATGGCCTCTACTTTCTTGGTTTGGAATATGCATAGCTTCTCCCTCTTTATTGAATTAAATAAAACAAAGGAAACAAATAGATCCAGATCAAATCTACTAAATGCCAATACAATCCAGAATTCTCTACAGGTGTATAATACCAGTGGGTATACCTACCTTTTACCAAACCCACTAAAACCCAAGACAAAACGATAATTCCTACAAGAACATGGAAACCATGAATCCCAGTCATCATAAAATAAAAAGAAAAAAACAGATTGATTCCATTCTTATCTATAGGCTTTCCTTCCCATTGTTCAGGAATTGAGCCGTACTGATGAGTATTGTGATCAATTACAATTTGATTTGCATTCCCCGGAAAAATAGAATGTTCAAATTTTGCTGAATATTCAAAATACTTTACCACTAAAAAGCCAAATGCTAACAAAATTGTTAAAACTAAAAAAAGAATGCTACGATCTCTCTTTCCCCTTTGAATGGAATCAATGGATAAAGCAACAGTCATAGAACTAGTTATTAAAATTACAGTATTGATTGAACCCATAATTCTATCTAAACTCATATGTGCTAATTTGAATTCATTAGGATACTTTGCATGAAAAATGGCAAAACCTGCAAACAAAACTCCAAATAATAACAATTCTGTAGCTAAAAAAAGCCACATTCCAAACTTTGCACCCTCATAACCTGCCAATTCCTCGTTTACTGGATGCTTTATGGTTTCGAATTCACGTAGTGTTAAAGACATAGGATCTCCTTTTTTGATTATAGGATTTGTTTTTTTGGTATAGATTTTTCTTCTATTTTACCTTCTGTACCGTAATCATAGATATTTTCTGGGAATTTTGGTACACTAATAAAATTTTCTGTTGGAGGTGGAGAAGTAGTCTGCCACTCCAATGATAAAGCATTATAAGGATTGCCTTCTGCTTTCTTGCCATAAAAGGCACTTAATAAAAGATTGCTTAATACTATAAGGTATCCTAAACCATTCATCCAAGAACCTATTGTAGAAACTAAGTGCCAAGTTTGAAAGTAAGGAAGATAATCATAATACCTTCTTGGCATACCTTCTAAACCTAATATAAATTGAGGCAAAAACGTAGCATTGAATCCAACAAATAGCATTAACCATCCCCAAAAGGCAATTTTTTTATTATACCACTTACCTGTAATTTTGGGAAACCAGTAATGCAAACCAGCCACCAAAGCAAAAACAGTTCCTCCTTGCATTGTATAATGAAAATGTGCAACAACAAAATAAGTATCATGCAAATATACATCCGTGGAAAGTACTGCTAAATGCAAACCTGTTAAACCAGCAATTGTAAACATAAATAAAAATCCCAACATATAATACATGGGGGCTGCAGAAATTTCTAAGGATCCTTTCCATAATGTAGCTAACCAATTAAAAATTTTAATTGCAGTAGGAACAGCAACAAAGAAAGTCAAAAAAGAAAAAATATATCTAGCCCAATCAGACATTCCCGAAACAAAAAGGTGGTGCCCCCAAACAAGAAAACTAACTAACGCTATAGCAAGAGAAGAATAAGCAATTGCTTTATATCCAAAAATTGGCCTTCGAGAAAATACTGGTAAAATTTCTGAAGCAACACCAAAAGCGGGTAAAATCATAATATAAACAACGGGATGGGAATAAAACCAAAAAAATTGTTCAAACAAAATAGGATCTCCTCCTTTTGCGGGATTGAAAATACCTATATCCAAAACACGCTCAAAGATCAATAAAACTAAATTCATCCCGACAACAGGTGTTGCTAATAATTGTATAATAGCCGTAGCATACAATGCCCACACAAACAAAGGCATATTTTTCCATCCAAGTCCAGGTGCCCTCATCCGATGAATCGTAACTATAAAATTAAATCCTGTCATTATAGAAGCAAATCCCATAACAAAGGCACCAAATGTAAGCCAAATTACTAAAGAATTAGACTTCATACTATAAGGAGCATAAAATGTCCAACCCGTATCCGCTGGAGAAAGCAAAGAAATCAAAGCAATAAGAGAACCAATAAAAAATATATAATAACTTGCTAAATTTAACCTGGGAAATGCTACATCTTTTGCTCCAATCATCAATGGAAGTAAAAAATTACCCAAAGTTGCAGGTATGCCAGGCACTATAAACAAAAAAATCATTATTGCACCATGTAAGGTAAATAATACATTATAAGTATCAGGATCAAAAAAATTCTTTCCTGGTGCAATCAATTCTAAGCGAACAAGTAAGGCTAATATTCCTCCTATCAAAAAATATACCATTATAGTAAACAAATACATCAAACCAATTTTTTTATGATCTGTTGTAGATAACCATCCCCATAAGGTTCTATTATCCTCTAAATAATTTTTAGCATGATCCATAGTATGAGCACTCATATTTTTCTCCTAAATAATTAAAAAAATTACTTTAATGATTTTATAAACTCTATAATTGATTGAATTTGTTCTTCACTCAAATCTTGAGGCGGCATTAAATTGGGATACCCTTCTACTACTTGTTTTGAAGGTTCCAAAATAGAAGTGGTAATATAATTTTCATCAATAAGAATTATTGAACCATCTGTTAATTTTCTTTTTGCATTCCAAATCCCTTTAAATGAGGGCCCAACAACTTTAGTTCCATCAATAGAATGACAAGATTTACATCCTTTGGTTTCGTACAACTCTTTTCCATAATCAGCACTGATCACAATTTTTCCTTGTTGTTCTTTTAGCTCTTTCATCTTTTTTTGAAATTGTTCAGATTTTAGTACAACCGCAGAACCCAACATATAACTGTGATCTTTCCCACAATATTCAGCACAAAAAATTTTGTAAGATGCACAAGTACCTATAGGAAAATTTTCTTTTTTACAATAATCTTCCACTTGAGGTATTTTTGCTTTTTGATCTTCTGTTAACCGATATTGAAATTCTCTTTCTGTATCTGACATGTTTTTTTGTCTCTCAGAAATGATTGGTATAAAAGTAACATATGTGTAGATATTACCAAGCACATCTTCTTTTACACGAAATTCAGGAACATAAAAACTATGAATTACATCTTTAGATTTCATTATCAACTTTACTCTTTTCCCTTCTTCTAAATATAAAACATTGTCTGATTGCAGTTTTTTTGGAGATTGAAGCAAATCACTATCTGTTGTATATACAAAGTTCCATGCCCACTGGCGAGCACTTACCAAAATCTCTTTATAATCATTGCCAGAAGCACGCAATTCCCTAAAATCTTTTAAACCTAACAAAAATAATATAGCCAAAATGATAGATGGAATTACAGTCCAAATTACTTCGATTGTATGATTTGTATCTATCGTAGAAGTGATTTCTCCTTCTTTCCTTCTTCTATACTTTATGATAAAATAAACTAATGTAGCATTTGTTAGTAAAAAAGCAACCCCAGTAATGAAATTCACAAAATTCATTACAAAATTTATCTGAGTTGCTATTGTTGAGCCTGAATCTATAAACCACTCGAACATTGATCACTCCTTATCTCTTCCATGAAAATGAGAATAAAAATCATTTCAAGTCAAATTTTACAGCTTTTTTTCTTCTTTCTAAAAAAAATAAAATTCCTATAATTCCGAGTACGAAAATTAGAATAAAAATTCCTCCTATACGAATGAATCCCCAAGCGTAAGGAGCATATCTACCTTGAATTGAATCGTAACGAAAACAACTCATTAAAAGGGTATCTACAGGAGTTCCAATTTTTCCTTCGCTTGCTTCTATTATTGCAAAGCGAAAATCTCTTGCTAAGAATTGAATACCATACAAATATTTTGAAATTTTACCTTCTTTTGTTAAGAAAATAATCGCAGCAGGATGACTATATTCATTTTTATCTTTCTTATAGTAATAACCTAAGGATTCTAAAAAAAATTTAGCATTGTTTGCATTTGCTTCGGTATTTTCTATTACCAAAAAAATCCAATCACTTTTTTTTAATTTAAAGCTCTTAAAAGAATTTCTGTACGCTTCTCCTTTTTGACTAGCTTTCTTATAATCATCATCAGGATTAAAACTTATGGAAATGATTTTATAATCTCTTCCCGGTACTAACCCTTCTGTATCTTCTATCACTTTTCGAAGACCATTGTAAACAAGAGTACATAAGCGAGGGCATTCATAATAAGAAGGAGCAATGATTATAGGTTTATCTTGAAAAAATTGTTTCATTGTAACTCGATTGCCGTCTTCATCGAGAAAAATTAAGTCCAGCAAAGCAAAATGACCCAGTTTTTGTTCAATAAAAACTCCTTCGGGTTGGCGTGAGGTTTCTGCAATAATCTTATGACTTAAAAGCACGAATAGCAATATTATAGAAATCAAAAACTTCATAAATCTAAACAAAAATTAGAAAACAACTTTGTCTATCTTAAATTTTAATATTTTTATTTTAATGATGTTCTTGATCTATAATAAAATATTTTTTTAACCAAGAAAACCTTGCTATTCATTTACAAAAAAAACGAAAAATTCATTTTTAAATTATAATTTACAAAGAATCTTATAACCAAAGTAAAAAAAGTTGACATACTAAATCAAACAAGAAAAAAATTATTTTTACTTATTTGAATACCCATCAAAGCAAATTAAGGAGAGAGAGTATGTCAGAAAAAAAATTAACGATTGATCCATTAAGTCAAAAAGAACAGGTAATAGAACCACCGGACTTTCTGAAGAAAGGAGCTATGATTCAGGATTACGATGCAGTCTATCTTTATTCTATCGCTCAACCAGATAAGTTTTGGGCCAGCATAGCTAATGAACTTTTCTGGTATCAAAAATGGGACAAAGTGATGGAATTCAATGTGCCCTATCATCAGTGGTTTATAAATGGAAAAACAAACATTACTGTGAATGCTTTAGATAGACATGTATTAGGAGAAAACCGAGCCAATCGCAATAAGGTTGCCCTAATCTGGTTATCAGAAACTGGAGAAGAGGTTCTTGTAACTTATGATAGATTATTAAGAAGAGTCAATCAAGTTGCAAATGCACTCAAAAGCTTAGGAGTCAATAAAGGTGATAGAGTTATTATTTACATGCCATTAACTCTGCAAGGTATTTATTCTATGTTAGCATGTGCTAGAATAGGTGCCATTCATTCTGTAGTATATGCGGGAATGGGCGTACAAGCACTAAGAAGTAGAATCGAAGATTCAAAAGCAAAAGTAATTATATGCTCTGATATTACTTATAGAGGCGGCAAGGTAGTTCCTCTAAAGGGTATTGTAGACGAAGCGGTTGAAAATTTAGATTATATTGAAAAAATAATAGTTCATAGAAGGCAAAAACCACAAATAGAACTTTCCTCGGAAAGAGAGATTGATTTTGAAGAACTTATAGAAAAACAATCCCATTGGTGTGATGCAGAAATTATGGATTCAGAAGATCCTTTATTTATTCTTTATACGAGTGGTACAACAGGAAAACCAAAAGGTGTAGTTCATGTCCATGGTGGATACATGGTTGGAACTTATTATCTTTCTCGTGCCTTTTATGATATAAAAGAGGGAGATATTTTTTGGAGCACATCAGATATTGGATGGATTGTAGGTCATAGTTATATTGTTTATGGACCTTTAGTTGCTGGAGCTACAGTTGTTGCGAGAGAAGGTGCAATCAACTATCCCGATCCAGGAATTGTGTGGAAAATTGTTGAAAGGCATGGTGTAAACATTATTTTTACAGCACCTACAGCCATTCGCATGTTTATGAGATTTGGCGAAGAATATGTAAATAAATATGATGTTAGTACCTTAAGACTTTTAGCCTCAGCTGGAGAACCTTTAAATCCCGAAGCCCAATCCTGGGCACAAAGAGTTATTCTAAAGGATCATGGAATGATTGTTGATAACTTTTGGCAAACAGAAGTTGCTTCGCCGATAATCGGAACTTTGCCTTCTATGAAGGCTAAATTAGGAAAAGCAGGTAAGCCCATGCCCGGTATCGTTGCCGAAGTAGTAGATCCTAATGGTAATAAAGTACCCCCAAATAAGGGAGGATTATTAGTTATAAGAAAACCCGTTCCTTATATGCTAAGGACTGTATGGAATAACGACGAAAGGTACAAAGAGTATTGGAATTATATACCAGGAGTTTATTCTTGCGGTGATGTTTCTTATTATGACGATGAAGGCTACTTTGCTGTATTAGGTCGTGCAGACGATGTAATGAATGTTGCCGGACACAGAATCGGAACAGCAGAAGTAGAAAGTGCTTTTGTTTCCCATCCAGCTGTTGCAGAAGCAGCCGTTATCGGATTGCCGGATGAAATCAAGGGAGAAAGAATTAAAGGATTCGTCGTACTAAAACCAGGCAATGAACCTTCTGAAAATTTAAAAGCTGTTTTAAAAGATCATGTAAGAAGAGAATTGGGACCAATTGCAACACCATCAGAAATCGACTTTGTAACTAATCTACCCAAAACTAGAAGTGGAAAAATAGTTCGAAGACTTTTAAAAGCAAAAGAACTAGGAGAAGATCCGGGAGATTTAACAACATTAGAGGAATAACAAGAAGGCGTATTTATCGCCTTTCTTTTATTTAAAGAAAATAACCTCCAAATAAAAAATTGAGTGTACTGAAACATTTTTAAGTTTTAATTAAATTTTTTCAATATTGTGAATATTTATTTATAACTATTTATAAAAAAATCAAATTTCTTTTGTTTTGCTACATATTTGTATTAGGTATTTTTTCTAGGTGAAAACTAAATGGACTTAAGAAACAGCTCTATACAATTGATATATGAAATTCAATATTTTCCATTAAATTTCATATATAACTTTTTAGGTTAGCAAAAAAAGATTGTAATAAAAATCTATAACAATAAAAGAGTTTGCAGTCAACTGCGTAATACTATAAGAATTATGAAACTAAATAAAGAATCAATTAAAAATTATCTAATAAACATCTGGATTCCTTCTGCAAATGAAGTTATTTTTCTACATAACCTTAGAATCCTTGCAGTAATTATGGTAATTGCATTACATGTATTTAACGTACCAAAAGATTATTTTCAGAGTAAAATTTTATCAATAATTTCAAAAAATTTTGAATTTGCTACGGACATCCTTTTTGTATTAGCTGGTTTTTTTGCAGCAAATTTTTTTTACCAAAAAGAGATTACCAAGAAAATCATCATTAAGTTTTACATACAAAAAATTCTCAAAATTTTGCCTATTTATATTTTTACATTTTTTGTTTACTATCATTTTATATCTATAGAATACAATAAATTATTAAAGATTAGTCAAATACATAATTCAACAGAGATTGAGCTGCTATTAAATTTATTCAAAACAAAGCTATCCTATTTTTGGGGAGATTTATTGTTTTTGTCTAATTATATGCCGGGAAGAATTATAAATGTAGGGTGGAATATTTCTGCTATAGTACAATACTTTTTGGTTGTGCCTTGGTTATTTTTACTTGTTCAATATCTAAGAGTATCCAAATTTCTATATTGGGTTGTAATATACCTGATCATTACTACAATTCGATTTATGTATTATATCAATCATATAGATTTAGAGAAAATTTATTTTTATAGTCATACCAGATTCGACTCATTTATCATTGGAATATTGATTAAAGAAGTTTTAGAAGATGGATATTTTAGACAAAAATGGAATTCAATATTTAAAGAAAAAAAATTACAAATATTGATTTTTCTTTATTTTTTTGTATCTTTCTATCTTATTTTTGTTTTTTATGATCCGGAATTTCTTTTTTGGGATTATTTTTTAAAATATAATTATAACAATTTATTTTTATTTATCTTTATAGTATATATAAGTTTTGTGGAAAAAGAAAAATTTTTATACAAAATTTTTAATATACCATATTTTACATTCTTTTCCAAAATAAGCTATACAGTATTTTTACTACATGAATATTTTGCAATCTTATTAACTAAGAATTTTAGTTTTACTTTTGGAACTAAGATTGATGTATTCATATTTTTTATTATCTTACTAATTTTATCTATAATTTTAGGCTATGCTTTTTATTTAATTTTTGAACAGCCGTTTTTAATAATTAAAAAAAAGAGTAGAATAGAAAAAAATTACCTATAAATTCAACTTAAAGTCTAAGTTGTGAAGTGTTGTTTGGCAACGAAGTTGTTTAAATTTTATTTTATGTTAACTATAAAAAAGCTAGAAAAAATCCAAAAAAATTGTAAATAATCTTTGATTCCTTCTTTCCCCATACTGCACATAGACATAGTTATTCAGAGGGAATGGCGGGGAAGCCTCCCCCTCACCCCCACTTCCCAGCTCTAAATGGATCTGTGGTAGCAGAGGTTGTATCGGCTTACCTCGATTCTCCAATTCCCACTCCAACATAACCCGAAAAAGGTAACTTATGGAATACCCCGTAAGAGATTTGAGATTCTTTAACCTTCTCCATATCTCTGGACTTACTCCTCTTATCACTATCCTCTTGTAGTCTTTTGTCTTGGGTTGGTATTGACAAGAAGCTCTTTTTAGCTGATGCTGTGCTTTTGAGTATAGAATTTGTTTTTCGTATTTTTGTATCAAAAATTCTAAAAAAGGATTGGGGTTTCTTGATGCATTTTCTTTAAAAAATTGGTATAGATGGGGTTGGATAGAAACACAATAACGATAAGAAGCCTCAAAGGCAACGGTTGTGGTATCTAACATATTCTTAATATGTTAGAAAAAAGATTTTCTTTTCCAAAATTAATTCATTGACTAAGAAAGGTGCATAAATCTAATATAAATTTTTGTAAGAAAAATCTATTTTAATTATCCAATTTTTTTATCTGTTTTTATCAAAAAAAAAATTTAAAAAGCCAATTCTTTAAGGGATTTAAAAACAATTCAATTTACTTTTTTAAAATTTTTATGAAATAGACTTTACTTCAGTTAAATATAAATAAATATAATTCAATTAAAATCACAGATAGATAATGGGGAAATATGTTAAATAATTTTTTTACAGTTGCAGATTTAAATTACTCTATTGTTGCCTTGTTTTCTGGTATATATCTGATAACAATTAAGGACAAGATAAAAAATTTATATCATTTGGTTATTTTTCTTTTTGCTCTTGGTACGATGTCGGTTACTTATTTTTTATCTTCTAACTTTATAATCGAAAGCTTACGCTTTCATAGAATCATTACAGTTACTTTAGCACTTTTAGGGACTCTCCATTTATTTTATTTTTTGATAAACTACCCAAAAAGCAATTGGAAAGTTATACCAAAAATCTTATTTTATGTATTTTATATTATTGATTTAATTCTTATAATTTTATTTATAATCGAATCCTTAAAAGTTGGAAAAATTTATAAATTTGATGGACATTTCTGGGATGTTGACGAATACAAATTGAGTCAGATTGTGGGATTGTTTATTGTTATTAATGGTTTTATGTCCTTTTTCACTGGAATTATAAGAAGTTTTATAATAAGAAATTTTAGAATACCCTTATTGTTATTATCACTTGGTATCTTTTTGACTGTAATTTTACCTGCTGTTACAAATCTCTTAAACCGTGTTTTTATAATATCAAGAGAAGAGCATCAAAACATTTGGGCAGTTTTTGGTAATCTTGGCTGTTTTATTATTTTAGTTACTTATGTTAATTATACAAGAGAAAAAACTACATTATTGAGTAAATTGTATGCAATAAGTTTGACAAGTGTTTTGATAATCCTTCAATTTGTAAATTTCTTTGTATTGCAAGAAAGAGATCGATTATTTGATCTAATTCAAAGCGAAAAAAGTCGAAATGCAATTTTACATTTTGATTATAAGATAGAAGGGTTGAAATCAATCATCTTAATTGATCCAAACTTAGAATATAGAATTTTATATGATGCAACTAAAAATCAGTATTTCTTACCTTATATGGAAAGTTTAAGAAATGAGTTTGCTTTAATGTTTTTGCAACTTAGTTTATCTAAAAATCAAGATATTCCTAAGAGTGTATATCCTTATTTGTCTGGTTATATGGCATTATTAGAAAATAACATAAATAATTTTTCTTCTAATCAAGATAAATTGGAATTTCTTTATAAAAATAAGCGAAAATTTCAGATTTTGCATCAAACGATTCAAAGCCTTTCGGAAGAAAAATTCAGGGAAGAATATAAAAAACTTTTAAAAAAATATCAATCCCATGAAATTTATAAGTATTTTTTAAAAGAAAATAGTAAATCTAAACAAGAAGCTTTACAATCCATTCCAATATTACAACAGTTGAATCAAAAAAAATATATATTCTTGCAAGGGAGATTTTTCTGGGATAATACCTTCGTAGGATATTACTATAATTTAAATGATCGAATCTATTTAGTATTATACGAATATCATTATTATAGAATATTTATATCGAAAATTGCTGATATTCTTTTTTATATTATAACTATTGGAACTTTATTAATTTTGATTGGTTATCCTATTTTCTTTTTAGGTTCTGTCCTTGAACCTCTTAAAAAACTTGTAAGTGGTTTGCAATCTGTAGAACAGGGTGATTTATCCATTAGGTTGTCTATATCTACGAATGACGAATTGGGTTATGTAACAAGAATTTTTAATCAAATGGTCGAATCTATAAAAGAAAAAAATGAAAAATTAGAAGAGTATGCAAATCACTTAGAACAGAAAGTAATAGAAAGGACAAAGGAATTAGAAAAAAGTTTAAAAGAAATAGAAACCTTAAAAGAAAAACAAGATGGAGATTATTTTTTAACATCGTTATTAGTTAAACCTTTAAACTCAAATGAAATTCTGGATTTAGGAAATGTCAAAACAGATTTTATTATTAGGCAATATAAGAATTTTAAATTTAGAAAATGGGAATCCGAAATTGGTGGAGATTTTTGTACTGCAAAAAAAATAATCCTAAGAGGTAAAACCTATAGCTTTATTATAAATGCAGATGCTATGGGGAAATCGATTCAGGGTGCTGGGGGATCTTTAATTTTAGGTTCTGTGCTTAAAGCTATTGTAGAAAGGACAAACTATCAGGAAGAAGTAAAACAATTTTTACCGGAAAAATGGTTAAAATATACATTCGTTGAATTGCGTAGAGTTTTTGATAGTTTAAATGGAAATATGTTGGTTTCTTTGATCATGCTGTTAATTGACGAAGAAACTGGTTTTATATATTTTATGAATGCAGAGCATCCTGATATCGTTTTATTTAGAAATCAAAAAGCAAGCTATATTAAACCAAAAGAATATTTAAAAAAATTGGGACTTTATGCAGAGGGCCTTTTAAGTATTTCGACTTTACAATTGCAGGTAGGGGATGTGCTTTTTCTTGGTTCTGATGGAAAGGATGATATTGTTATAGAAAAATATCCTGATGGAAGTAGAAAAATCAATATGGACGATAATCTTTTTTTAAATATAGTTGAAAATTCACAAGGTAATTTGAATGCTATCTATAGTAATCTTTCGGAGAGAGGAGAAATTATCGATGATTTTTCTCTAATTCGTATTGAATACCAACCAGAGATTAATCCATCTCACAAGAAGAGAAGTATTTCTTTAAAAGATAAAGAAAAATTCACAACTGTTAAAGGTTTAATAGATTCTTTTAAAATTCAAAATGATTTCAATTCATTAGAAAAAGTTAACGAAATCTTGACAGAATTCTATAAAAAATATCCTAAAAATATTTATATAAAAAAATTATTATTTAAGATGTATACATTGCAAAAGAAGTTTGTCGAGGCCATTACAATTTTAGAAGAAATATTTTGGTTAGAGCCTTCCAGTGATAGAATTCTGTATAAATTAATTAAACTATTAAAAAATCGTAGATTATACTTAAAAGCTGCTGAATATGGAGAAATTTATTTATTACGAAATCCCGATGATAAAGAAATGATTTCTACTTTGATCAATCTTTATAAAAGTATGAACCATCCTAGATATAAAAAATTGGAAAAATATCTACAAATACCGGATACTAAAATTCAATAAACTCAAATTTTTCTAAACTTCCACCCTTTTTAAAAAATCTTTTTACTTTCTCTTTTGTTCTTTTATCATCTATCAAGGGTGGAGGCATATATGGTTTTTTTCTTGCATCAATAATGATTGGATTCTTACAAAACCAGTGTTTGTTATGGATTGATGCAAAAGGTCCATATATATCTGTTGCTGGATTGGATCGGGTAAAAGTTATCCATAAGAAGTTATGAAAACTTTTTGATATAAATTTTGCATCATCACATAAAACTATCATTCCAAAAGAGATGAAAATAGAATAGTTATCTTCTATAAATTTTATTATTTTTTTTATAGGTTTTTGATTCTTTTCTTGGTAAGGATGGGTTTCAATTGCTAAAATTCCATTTGCGATAAGTTTATAATCCAAAATTTCCGTATTTCTAATATCCAATTTAGGAATTGTATTTGCCAGTTTTCTTTTTTTTGGGTTCGTTGCAGCAAAAATTACCTTAGAACCAAAGTTTAGTTTTTTACCTGAGTAGTCTAATGTGTCTATAGTTGTATTTGTGATAAAATGAATATCTCTAAAAAAATCAATTCTTTCTAAAAGATATTGAAAGAATTCAGGTACTCGGTAGATATCAGGTACATCAGAGTCATCTGCTACAATAAAGAGGTATTTTGCTAAAGAAAGCTGATTGAATCCCAATATAGCGTTAGCTTGGGTTAGAATTTCCATAGGTTGTCTTTTATTTTGTGGAAGATAAGGAACATATCGTTCTGAACCTATAGCAAGAAGCAAGGGATGAACTCCTGCTTCGTCTACGGCGTGAATCCTTTTTACTCCTGGTAAAGATTGCGGTACTATACTTTCTGTTAATTCATGAATGATCTTACCAAAAATTGTATCTTCCTGGGGAGGTCTACCTACTACGGTAAATGGCCAAATTGCATTTTTTTTTGATAAAACCTTTTTGACTTTTAAAACAGGAAAATCATGTCGTAAACTGTAATACCCTAAGTGATCTCCAAAAGGACCTTCTGGGAGCAAATAGTCCTGAATTTCCCCCAAAATGCAAAAATCAGCATCAGCAGAAATAAAATATCCATTCTCGAAGCTATACCGAAATCTTCGGTTTGCTAAAGCGCCTGCAAAAGCAACCTCTGGGATTCCCTCTGGTAATGGCATAACAGCAGCTAAAGTATGTGCAGGAGGACCGCCAATAAAAATGCTTACTTTTAAAGGTTGGTTTTTCTCAATAGCTTTTTGATGATGAATTCCTATTCCTCTATGGATTTGGTAATGCAAACCAATTTCTTGATTTAATTTATATCTATTACCAGAAAGTTGAATTCTATACATTCCTAAATTGGTATTTAAAATTTTGGGATTTTCTACATCATAAGATAAGACGATGGGAAGGGTTATAAACGGACCTCCATCTTTTTTCCAGTTTATAATAAAAGGCAAATCAGAAATTGTAGTTTCTTGATTTAGTTCTTTTAATGAACTTTTTTTGGGTAAAGCGTTCCAAAGAGTAAATAAAAGGGAAGTATAGCGAAAAGGGTTTTTTTGAATTTCTTTTGGATTCGCCTTTAATTCAATTAGTTTTTTTATGTTTTCAAAACTATTTCGAAAAATAAATTTTGCTCGTTCATAAGTTCCAAATAGATTGCTGACAGCAGGAAATTTCGTTCCTTCGATATTTTCGTAAAATAGAGCAGGTCCTTGTTGAGTAAAAATCATTCTATGTACCAATGCCATTTCAAGGTAAGGATCAATTTTTTCTTGAATTCGGATTAAATATTTATTTTTTTCTAAATCCTTTATACAATCTTCTAAGGATTTATAAACCATGATTCATTTTTTAGATTTTTCTTTATCTTTATCTTTAAAAGTGATTTTTTTTACTACATCTTTATAACAGAAAATTCGCTCTCCATTTTCTGGACCATTTAAACCTGTATACCAAGTGTTATCAGGTTTTAGTAGATCCATCCAGTATGTATACAAAACTATATTTCCCATTTTATTTTTAAAAGAAAATTTTTCTAAGAAATCTGGAAGCTTTTTTTGTACTTTAAGCTCTAAAGAATCTTTTAATTGTATAAAAAATCTTGTAACATAAAATTTAAATACTTTACCTTTGTTGCTTTTATTTTCTGTAAGTTCAGGAGACCATCCAATAAAGTTAATGGAATCTATATCCTGAATTTTTAATTCTTTTGCAAATTCCAGGCCATTTACATCATGATAGATTACAAATTTTTCTGGAGCTTGAATCTCTATAATTCCATTGAGAGTTCTTCCATCACATAATACAACCTCAACTTTAAAACTCTGAGGCTTTTCTTTGCTTTGGTCTTGGGGATAAAGAAAAAAGGATATTAATAATAAACTTAAAAAACTTTTTCGATAAAATAAAAAATTCATAGCTCGAGAGGGTAAATATACCCTCTGTTGAAAAGCAAAATTTCCTATTGCAATCTATACCAATATTGAGTTCTTCCTATTAAAGAAAAACCAATAAATCCTCTCACTTTTAATTTATTGTTATCTACTAACTCGATTTTGCATCGATAAATGTTCCCTTTTTTAGGATCCAAGATATTACCGCCTGTATATTCATTTCCTTCTTTTTTTAGTCCCCACATAATCTGAAGTCCTTCCACAGGTTGATCTTTAAAGTTTCCTGGGCATTTAGTACATTTTGGATTAGGCTCATCGGGATTGATTAGTTTTACAATTTTGCCATATAAAATACCATTTTGTTCGTAGATTTGAATTTGGGCTTTGGGTTTTCCGGTTTCATCATCAATATTTTGCCACATACCCACGGGAGATTGAGCGAACACACTTCCAACAAATAAAAAAATAATCCAAATTGTTATTTTTTTCATCTTTTTTTTCCTCCTAAAAATTTAATTTAAAAATGAAACATAGTTTATTATAATTTTTAATCTATTTTTGGTCAATCAAAAAACTGAATCCAGTTCAGAGCAAACGACCATAAATAATCTTAAATTTTACAACGGAATTAAAGCAATTCTATCCATAATTTATTACAAAAAAAAAATTGCCAAAAAGTTTGCTTTGAATTATTTAATCTATTTAGAATATGATGATTAGGTTGCAGATTAAATATTTGTTAATTTTTTTTATATTAATATTGACTTATAGCAACTCTATTAAGGGGGAAGAACCTATAGAAAATCAAAACTCCTTAGAAGATTTAGAAGAAAAGCCCGTTAGTATAGAAGAAATCAAAGAAAATGCCAAAATATTAGAATGTCAAATAGATGAAAGTAAAATTTTACAATTTGCCATACTCAAAAATGGAGAAGCTTATTTGATTTCTGATGGATTAATTAAAAAAATTCCCATTTTATATGATATCAACGAAGAAGGATTAGAAATCAAATGCAACCAAAGTGAAATTATTATAATTTCTAAAATGCCATTAAGTAATCTTCAACATAAACAAGTTTTCTACTTTGAGAACGAAAAATTAGAAAGGTTTGGGAGTATTACAGAAGATTTAATATTACCTTATTTTCGTAAGCTATTTGAATATGTTAAATTGGGACAAAGCGAGTTAATTATTAAAGAACCTTTAAAAGAAGTAAATTATTCTTATCAATACATAAACGGAGAAGAGTTAGAAAAATATGCAAATGAATTATTAGAATTTTCTTTTAATAAAGATAACAATCAAAAAATTAAGATGTACACAGCTTTTGGTATTCTAACAACAAAGCTTATTTTATTTTACCATTCCAATGTAAGAGAGTTTGATTCTGTAAATTTTGAAGATTTTACTCTATGGATGACTTTATGGGAAGAGGTAGGATGGGAGAATTACGAAAAATTTTTATATGAGTATGCAAAAACCTACATAAAAAAGAATGCAGAAAAGAGTGCGGCAATTTTAGAAGAATTGATAAAACGAAAACCAGACTTTTTACCACCTTATCTTTTTGTTGCTGACTTTTATTGGGAGCATAATCAAAAGAGTAAAGCTGTTCAACTCTATAAAACCATAATAGAGAAGAAAGAAAATTTTATCCAAGATCAATCCTTCATGGTTCCTGAATATGTTGAACTTAGAATAAAAAACTCTGACACTCCAAGAGTTCGATAAAAATGAGTTGGAAAGAAAATTATAAAATACACTTGATAAAAATGGATTCTTTTTTTATCAAGTGTAAGCCACCTATAAAAAATGATATAAAAGTTTATTTGGCAGGGTATTTGGCCAGGTATTTAGATAAAGAATATAAAAAACAAATTCAACCTGTTTTGCTAAAAGATCTAGAAGAAATGGATAGCATTATAAGAAAGCATCAATATAAATTGGGACAGAAATCACCTATTTACTTTTATGCTAGGATCAATGCAGAATACCAGATGTTTTCCCTTTTATTAGAATCTTTAATTTACAATACGAATTATCAATTTCTTAAACTTAAAGAACCAGCAAATTTGTTTTCTATTGCTTCTGTTTATAGTAAATTGGCAGGGAAAATCTATTATTCCCTTTTATTTGAATATATTTACAAAAGAATACAAGAAATTTTTTCTCTTTTGTTCTCTTATTCCCAGTATATAAATTTAGATAGCATTCTTAAAGAACTAAGTAAAAATCAAAAGTTAAAAACCAATTTAGAAGAAATTCTGAATATTACCATTGATGATATTAAAGACGAAGAATATAAAAATTTTCAAAAAAACTTGGAATTTACGATTGATAATATGATTTCAGAAAAAGAAATATTAGAATCTGCTACAAATTCTATTTTATTTAATTTTTTTACGCAATCTTAATTCCTATTTGACATCCTATTCTAATGATTTTTATGTAATGTATGAACAATACTCATAGCAAAACAATTGGATATATATTGTGGTTATTTGGTTTTACTGGTTCTCATAGATTTTATTATGGGAAACCTATAAGTGGTACTATATATTTTTTTACTCTTGGACTTTTATTTATTGGATGGATTATTGATTTTTTTTTAATTCCGACTATGGATAAAGAAGCAGATAGAAAATATGTGGAAGGATCTATCAATTACTCAATCGCTTGGATTTTATTAACTTATTTAGGTTGGTTAGGAATTCATAGATTTTATTTACAAAAATGGATTACAGGATTGATTTATATGTTTACGGGTGGGTTATTAGGAATTGGTATCATATACGACTTCTGGACTCTGAATGAACAGATTTCTTTAATCAATTCAAATCGATAGAAATTTGGGGGTCTTAAGATATGTGGGAAAATTTAAAGCAAAAAGGGTTGTTATGGAGATTGCTTAATTCTTGGCATATTCTTTTAACTTTTTTTATGGGGTTACTTTCTTGGATAACTTTTTTTTATATGTATTCGAAAGGAAAAAAGAAAAGTTGGTTATATTTTGGTTTTATTTATTTAATTGCTGTAATTGCTCTTATTTATATTACTACTAAATATCCAGACGAAAAGACAAGACCTGATTTTGTAGATTATTTTATTTATTCCTTTATAATTTTATGGTTATTTTCTATTTTTTATGCCATCTATTCTCTTCAAGAATTTTGGCTTAGAATCCAAACATATGAAACTATAAAAGAACAAACGAGTCTTGATTTAGAAACTTCGATAAAAAAAGAACTTGGAGCGATTGATAATCCGGTGGATCAAACTTTATCAGAATTCAAAGAAACAGATGTATCCGTTAAATTACTAAAATTCCTTTTTGATAATATTCCTTTTACTCCCGAATTCTATTATTATATGGATTTAAAAAGAGCAATCAAAAGATATAGAGAAGAATTTACAGAAGAGTTTTACCAAGAAGTAAGGAAAATCGCTAAATTTAATGAAAACATACAAAAAATTTTAAAAACCGCAAAAGCAATGGATAAAATCGATTCTGGTTTAGGAATTTTTACAGGCTTAAAAAATGGGTATGAAATTTTCACAAAAAAGCAAAAAGGAAGAACCTACGAAGCTGATCCTCAACAAGCAATGGATGCAGGTATTAAAGCAGTAGCATTAGGATATATGATTAGTTTAACTTCTAAGGATGATCCAATAAAAACATTTTTAGAAATTAAAGCTGGTCAGGAATTATTGTATTATTTTATTACTGTTGAGTTGGCTTTACCCTTTACTGATAACTTAATTGAATCGGGTAGTGAATTTTTATATAAGCTTTTACAAGAAAAAGAGAAGGAAATTTCGAGTAGATTTATTAGCTTTACGGACAAAAATTCTTATCAAGAAGCAAGATCCATTCTTTCTACATTTAGCGATAAGATAGACCAAATGGTTTTAATCATCAATCAAAATATCAAAAGATTAGAAGATAGTTTTAGCAATCAACTACCCAGGATTATGAATATTACAGATTCCACAACAGGAGGAATAGCCACTGTGTTAGATTTAATGCCTATATGGAAGTTATTAGGTGCAAGAGTAGCAGCAGAAATTTGTGTTTATAAAGCTCTAAGTAATCAATAAACACCCAAAATCAAAATTTTAAAGAACATAAAATGCAAGAAACAGGTATTATAGGATTTCCGATAAGTGAAGTTTATGATAGAATTTTTTATGTGATGAATTTCTTACCAAAGTTAAATCAAAGTATACTATCTTTACAATTAAATATTTTAGCGGGGAAAATCCAAGAAAGCTTTCAAGAATTGTTGTACAAAGTGGATCAAGAGTCAGAAGTCCCTTTAATAGAAACCATAGAAAAAAAATTTAGACAAGACTCTTTTGTTTCGGAATTGAGAGGAGAAATCAAAAAAGATGGTGATTTCTGTTGGTGGATTGATGGTTTAGACGGATCCAGAAACTACATTCACGGGAATCCATTGTATTGTGTTTCTATAGGTTTGGTATTTAGGGATCATCCCATTGCTGGAATTGTTTCTGTTCCTTCTTTAAAAGAGGTTTATCATTCTATTTATGGAGAAGGTTCTTTTAGAAATAATCAAAGAATTTATGTATCTAGTTCAGCTACATTGGATTTATCTTTGATTTCTTCTGGTATACCATTTAATAGAAAAGAAATTTTATCCCAATTAATTTCGGATTTATCAGCAATGATTTCTACGGGAACTGGTATACGCAAATCTGGTTCAGCTGTTTTGGATCTTTGTTGGACAGCAGATGGACGGATTGATGGAATGTGGGAGCGAAATCTAAAACCTTGGGATACTTGTGCAGGATATATTATACTTAAAGAAGCAGGTGGTAAAATTACAGATTTAGAAGGAAATCCTTATCATATAAAAATTGATAACCTTATAGCCTCTAATGGAATATTACATCAAGATATTCTAAAAGCTTTAAAAAATCTAAAAGATGGAGATTTTAATTGAAATTTATGCAATTTATCAATCATTATATAAGAAAAATATTTTTTGGCTATGTTGAATATAGAAAATTTAGAAAATTTAATAAAAGAATCCAAAATTTTAAAAAGTTTTTTTGAGTTCTATCATACTCATCCATTCCCTAATTTATTAATTTTAAGTGGTCCCAATAAAATAGTTAAAAAAATATTAATCTTTCGATTGATGCAATACCATCTTTGTCTAAATCCCACTAAATTGACTCCTTGTAAGGTTTGCAAATCTTGCATTTTATTTGAAAATAACGAGCATCCTGATATAATTATTTTTCCAGAAGAAAAGATCAAAATTGGTGATGCAAAAGAACCTGAACCATACACAATTCGATGGTTACAAAGAGAAAAACTTATTTTTAAGCCGAGAGTATCTAAACTTCGATTTGTAGTTTTTTTATCTTCTGAGTTGTTGGGAAATGAATCCGAAGTTGCTTTATTAAAAACATTAGAAGAGTCAAGAGAAGATACAAAATTCGTTTTTTTTACTCCTTCCTTGGATTTATTACGAGAAACAATTGTAAGTAGAGGAATTGTAATTCCATTTCCTTTTTTTAGTTTTTCTCAAATGAAAAAAATTCTAAACAAAGAAGAGGATTTTGTGAAAATTCTTGGTGGTTCTTTTGATGGTAACGAAGAAAAATATTATGAATTTTATAAAGAATTAAAGCAAAAAGTAGATCATGCTTTAGAACATCCGTTAGAATTGTTGAATTTCGAAAAATGGCTTTGGGAAACTGCTTCTAAATTACAAACAACAGAACAATATTATTTTTGGGAAGTATTTGGTTGGGTTTTTTTACAAAAATTAGAAAAAGAAAAAAAATACCCCCTCACCGATCACATATTCCAATTCCTTACGGGAATGAGGGCAGAACAATCCGGACTATTGCCTTATTTAGTCTCCAAACTTTTCTTTGAATTGGGTTATCATCTATATCTTAAAAAAATATGATTATGATATTTTTTCAAATTGGTCAAAAACTTTTGCAAACTTTCTTTTTCGAATTTCAATTACTTTATTAAATTGATCTTTATTGAGAAGACCTTCTGCAGACAATCCATTTTCTGGCATTGCTGTAGCAACCGTAAATGATTTTAAAACCTTTTTTTTGGTATAATAAACCTTCCACTGCAAATTAGGATCCAATTCTTCGTAAATCCATTCGTGCATAATTGCCTCCTTGCATAATTTTGTTGCATCCCTGCATAAATACTAATATTCTCGGTATTTTTTAAAATTGCATTAGCTTTTTTTCTATATATGCATCGATTTTTTCTGAATAGTTTTCTATTTTTTTCTTACTAATGATTAGAATTTTAAAAGAAACAATACTAATTAAAATGAAATACAAAAAAATAGAAAAAATGTTTAAATATAAATCCATATAAGTAGGGTATAAATAAATGTGATTTAAAGAATAAAATGCAAGAGAAAAAAAAGATAAAATAACGAGTATTAAGATGAATATATTGGCAATTGTGTCTCTTGGTTTGTAAATGGTTTTATATAGAATCTCTTCTGTTTTTACGTTAGTAGTAATTATAGGAAGCTCTTCGATTGATTTTTCTATAAAATTCATAATTTTGTATTCATTTAAGCATAGTTTACAGTTGTAAATATGTTCTAAATCTTCTTTTGAAAGACTTTCTCTTTCTTGATGTATTTTTAAAATTATATGTTCCATTTTTTGGCTCTTATAAATGTTCTTTTATTTTTAAAAGTTTTTCTCTTAAAATTAATTTTCCTCTATACACTAAGGATTTCAGAGTTCCTTCTGGAATATTTAATTTTTTACTCATTTCTTTGTAGGTTAATTTTTCGTAATAATACAATACTAAAGGTAATCTATAAATTTCTGGTAATTGGATTAGTTGTTCTTGAACTTTTATTTTTAAATTTTCTGGCAAGTCCTCTATTTCTTGAGTATCAGAAATTTTGGAAGAATCTATTGATTCATGGATTTGTGTTTGCATAGTTTTTTGTAATTTTTTACTTTTTTTTATTTTATTAAGACCTAAGTTTAAAGCAACAGAATAAATCCAAGTATTGATTTTTGATTTATTCAAATAGCTACTATAGTTTTCGTAAATTTGTAAATATACATCTTGAACAAAATCTTCAGTATCTTGTTTATTGTAGTTGAATAATCTTAAGCCTAAATTATAAATCATTTGATAAGACTCCTTAATAATTTTTTCAAAAGTGCTTTTATCAAGCTTAGACACAATTTTTTTTATTCAGTTTTATTCTTAAGAGTTAATATATAAAATATTAGTAAGCCAATTCCTACGAATAAAGGAATTACACCACCTAATAAAGGGATAGAAATGCCATAAACATAAAGAAAAATCAAAGTTAAAGGGATACCAGAAGCAATGCTTAATATACCTATCAATAAAATTAAAATTCTAAAATCCTTTATACGAAAGGGTTGATAAGCATTTGTCGTAATTAAAAATTTTTTGTATTCAAAATACCACTTAAAGAAAAAAAAAATTACAATAGCACCAGAGAGGATTCCCACATTAGGAATTAAAGCTATAAGAATTTTTGAAATTGACTCCAAAGCTTCCATAAAATTATTTCTATAATGATTAGATTATTTTGTTTATTTTTAGTTGCAACTTTTTTATATGAATTCGAGCTTATATCAAAAATTACTTCGGGAATTGGAACAAAGAAAATCAAAGAAACTATTAAGAGAATTAAAGGCATTCAGAACAAATAAGATAGATTTTTCTTCTAATGATTATTTAGGATTGAATTTTGAAGGAATCATGAATCAATTTTTGTTAGATGCTTTGGAAAATTATAAAAAATCGGAAATCATGTTAGGAAGTACTGGTTCTAGATTGATTTCTGGTCAAAGAGAGATTTTCGAGGAAGTAGAAAAACAATTTTCACTATTTATTAAAAACTCAGATTCTTTATATTTTACAAATGGATATACAGCAAATCTATCTACTATTTTTGCTTTGCTTACGCCAAAAGATTATGCTATTGTTGATCAATACTGTCATGCAAGTATCTTAGATGGTATTCGAATATCTAGGGCAAAAAAAATTTACTTTCGTCATAATGATTCTACTCATTTAGAAGAGATCATAAAGAAAATTCGTAAAAAAGATTCAAAAAATTTTATATGGATTTTTACAGAAGCCATTTTTAGTATGGATGGAGATTCGCCCCATCTAGAGCAAATCATTCTTATTTCTAAGAAATATGATTGTGCTATATTTTTAGACGAAGCGCATAGTATTGGAATTGTGGGAGAAAAAGGGGTTGGTTTTTCTTCTAATTGGAATCTACAAGGTGAATGTTCTGTAATTACCTATCCTTTGGGTAAAGCTATAGGGTTAATGGGTTGTTTTGTTGTGGGTGATTCTCTATTAAAACAATATTTGATAAATTTTGCAAGAGGTTTTGTTTTTTCTACTGCTATACCAATTTTAATTTTGTATATTCTACAACGAGTAATCTCTTACTTAAGTACAGAAGAGGCAGAAAAAAAAAGAAAAAAAGTAAAAGAGCTTTCTGATTATGCAAGAGAACAGTTACAAAGAAATGGTTATCACACTGGTTTTTCTAATAGTCATATTATACCTATATTGATTGGAGATGAAGAGGAAACTTTAAAACTTAGTGAATATTTAAAAAAAAGAAATTTTAATGTAGTTGCTATAAGACCTCCAACAGTGCCTTTAGGTACTTCTCGAATTCGATTGAATATCCATTCTCATAATACAAAAGAAGAAATCGATCAATTTATTTATGAAATCAATCAATATAGGTCAAAACAAAAGTCCATCAATAATAATATTGGCTAATTTTGATTAAATTATCTTTTTCTCTTTCAGTTAAATGTGCGGAATATAAATGATCCTTTTTGATGATTTCTCCTAAAAATAATTTTTTGAATGTTACTTCTAAATCTTCATTTCTAAAAACCTCTTGATTCTTTTGAATTTCTAAAGAATCAAAAAGTTCCTTTTGAAAATTTCTATTTTTTTTACTATTAGAATTATAAAAAATATTCTTATTGTGTGAATAGGGGAACTTTTTTTCTATTAAATTGGTTTTTCGTACTATCATAAAAACCTCCATATACTAAATAAATGTTTACTATTTATTTGTAAAGCAAAAATTTGTATGCATACCAAATTTTTCTTAAATAAGACTATAATCCTTTCCTAGGACATTTTTTGTGATTTTTATTAAATAAATTAACCACAAAGGAAATTCGATAATAAAAAAAATGTTTAGGTGTTTCCAAGTACTTTTCTATATAATTTTATTTAGTCTTCCTGTTTTTTCTGAAAAAATCAAAAATTACGTTAATATTGGGATTGTGTTGGCAAAGCGTTCAGAAGACTTTTATACAATTCAGATTAACGAGGAAAAATACTTTAACCTTTTACAAGAAATGCCTAATACAATTTTATATCTAATCAATCTTAATTTGGAAGTAGAGGTATGTCTTAAAGCAGTTTCCTTTTATCAATACAACTTAAAATTTTATATCCATTCAATTAAAGTCAATTGTAAGGATCATTTTGAGGCTCAAAAAAAAATTCAATTAGGTGACTTCGTTTTTATAGCAACATCTTTTGTGGAAAGCCAAAAGCAATTCGTCACTAAAAAAGAAACAAAATCAAAAATAATTGTACATCCTATAGATTTTAAAGAAATGATTTATGTAGAAGAAGATTATCTATTGTTTGGTCAAGGCAAAGATTGGGAAGATCCTTCGTATAATTTATATTACTACAATTGGAATTTGGAAAATATTCCCAAAATACGGTCTTTTTATATAGATAAATACGAAGTTACCAATTATGAATTTTTTATGTTTTGCCAAAAATCAGGCTATCCCTGTCAAAAATTCTTGTATAATCTTACTGAAGAAGAAAAATATTTGCCTTATATCTACGCAACTTATAAAGATGTAGAAGAATATGCTAAGTGGTCTAAAAAAGAAATTCCAACAGAATGGGAATGGGAACTTGCAGCTAAAGGAGGACTCAACTCTTTTTTGGGATCAACCCAATTGTTTGCAAAGGATTTGTTTGATGAATACCCATCCGATTTAGAGAATTGTAACACTTTAGAGAAGTGGGAAAATCATCCAAAACCTATTTCTGTCTATAATTTAAAAGATATCAATTTTCGTGGAATTGTTGGAATGTGTGGAAATGCTTTAGAATGGACTAGTTCTTTTTTTCTTCCGTATCCGGGAAATCGTTTTAAAAATGAATTTTTGCAAAGAATATCAGGTAAATTTTACAGAGTTTTAAAAGGTGGAAGTTTTTTTTTACCAAAAGAGTATGCAAAAGTATATAAAAGAACCATTGGTGGATTTCCTTTATTTAATCATGATCCTATTGGTGGTTTTCGTTTAATTCTACGAAGTAAATAATCTTTATTCTTTTTTAAAATATTGATTTCTTTGGTTTCTATTTAAAAATTCTTTTTATTGATTCTTAAATGTTTTAAAAAAAATTAGAACTTATGTCCATTGGTATAGAAAGCATAACAGCAGATAAGCAAGAATTATTAAATTTTATTTATAAAAATAGAATTTTTATAGATCAATTAAATATAGAAAAAGAAAATAAAGAAGTATGTTTGGTAGGATGGGTTTATCGGTACAGAGATCAAGGAGGAGTTATCTTTGTAGATTTACGAGATAGATATGATATTGTTCAAATTGTTTTCGAAGAGTCTTATTTTAAAGAAAATTATGCAAAAGTGAGTGCTATAAGGAATGAGTATGTACTAGCAGTCAAAGGAATAGTTAAAAAAAGAAGTAAAGAAACAATAAATCCAAAGTTAAAAACAGGGCAGATAGAAGTATATGTTAATGAATTTATAATTTTGAACACTTCTAAACCACTTCCCTTTAGATTGGATGAGTATTCTTATGTAGGAGAAGAAATACGACTCAAGTATAGATATTTAGATTTACGAAGAGAAGAAATGCAAAGATCCATCATAACTCGATCTAAGCTCAATCAAGCCATAAGGAAATTTTTAGAAAAAGAAAGTTTTTTAGAGATAGAAACTCCAATTTTAAATAAATCTACACCAGAAGGTGCAAGAGATTTTTTGGTTCCCTCTAGGTTGTCACCTGGGAAGTTCTATGCACTTCCTCAATCCCCACAAGTATTTAAGCAAATCTTAATGACTTCTGGTTTTGAAAGATACTATCAAATTGTTAAATGTTTTAGAGATGAAGATTTAAGATCTGATCGCCAACCAGAATTTACTCAATTGGATTTAGAGATGAGTTTTGTTAATGAGGATATTATAATGAACTTAATGGAAAATCTATGGAGAACTGTAATCAAAGAAATTTTTGATGTGCAATTGCCCAATCCGTTCCCACGCATTTCTTATAAAGAAGCTATGGAATTTTATGGAACAGATAGACCCGATCTGCGATTTGATATGAAACTCATTGATATAGCAGATTTAGCAGTAAAATCAGATTTTCAAGTTTTTAAAAATGCTATACAAAAGGGGGGTAGAGTTAAAGCATTATGTGTACCCGGTGGGGGTATTCTGTCTAGAAAAGAAATTGATGAACTTACAGAATGGGTAAAAAAAGACTATAAAGCTCAAGGGTTGGCTTGGATCAAATATGAACAAGATGGTTTAAAATCTGCTATATCTAAATTTTTTAGTGAAGATCTCTTAAAACAACTAGCCAATCGGTGCAATGCAAAAGTCGGAGATATCATTTTTTTTGGGGCAGATAAAGAAGAAATTGTAAATGATACTTTAGGAAATTTAAGATTGCATTTAGCAAAAAAATTTAATTTGATTCAAGAAGATCAATATGCATGTTGTTGGGTTGTTGATTTTCCCCTTTTTGAAAGAAATCCTGAAACAAATGAATTGGAGAGTGTCCACCATCCTTTTACTTCTCCTGTGGAAGAAGATTTAGAAATATTGCTAAATGACGAATTGTTTAAAGAAAAAGGTGAACAAATCCGTTCTCGTGCATACGATATGGTAATCAATGGGAGCGAAGTAGGAGGTGGTTCTATTCGTATTCATAGAGAAGATTTACAGTTATTGGTATTTAAAAAACTTGGTATTCAAGAAAAAGAAGCAAGGGAAAAATTTGGCTTTTTATTGGAAGCTTTATCTTTTGGTACGCCTCCCCATGGTGGAATTGCCTTTGGAATAGACAGAATGCTAACGATTTTTCTTAAAAAAGAGTCTATTAGAGATGTAATTGCATTCCCTAAAACACAAAAAGGTGTGTGTTTGATGTCCGAAACCCCTTCTGAGGTGGACTTAAAGCAATTGCAAGAACTAAAAATCAAAATTTTAAAAGTTAAATAAAAAAATATATTGAGAGAGTAACCATTTTAGAAATTATGACTTTATGGCAAAAGAAAAACAAAAAAAGAAAAAAATTAATAAAATGAATTTAGAAGAAGTAGAAGAAGCATTAAAAAAAGTTCAAGAGCATATGAAAAATTTAAATAGTAAATATGCACAGCATTTATTAGAAAGAAAAAAAGAATTATTGAGTGCTAATCAATAATTTATTTTAATTTTTGTGAGCAATTCTTTTTACTTTGATAAAAATGAACTACTAATTTACCCAGATCGCTATAGGTTCTTATTTTATTTTTTAACATTTGTAGCCATTATAATAATTCCAATTTACTTCGTTATTTTATATGATGTAATTGTATCCTTTAGATTGGAAAAAATCCATACTGTTCTTATAATTTTTTGTACTTTAGTCTTTATAGGATTATACTCAGTTTACAATTACAGAAAATCCGTTTCTAAAAAAATAATTATCAATAAAGAAAATACAATATTTGAATATTCAAAAAATTCAAAAGAAATAATTAATAATCAGGAATTCCCTTTTTTCGGAACCATCAAGCTACAGAAGAGCAAATCTAGTAAACCTCATCTCTTTTTGTATAACGATAAAAAAAATTTATTAATCAGTTTGGTTGAGTTGCCATTTAAAAGCGAAGAATCCATTTTAAATTTTTTTAAAGAAAATAACTTTCAGCTTTGGAATGAGAATAAAAAAGAGGAACTTTTCTATGATGAGTTCGATTTTTTGAATATAACCAAAAATAATTTTAAATTTTTGAAAGACAATTGTATAGAAAGAAGACAAAGTTTACAAATAAAAGAACATAAGTATTTTTTTATCAAGACCTTAGTGTTCTTTACTTTAGTTTTATTTTTTGTATTATTTTTCAAACAAGTAGTTTTGGTACTGTCCCCTTTTGAGATTGATCAAATTGGATATCTTTTAGGATTTATTTTCTCTTTTGGAATTTTAATCCTTTTTTTTGTTATCGTAATAAAAAGTATTTATAATAGTTTTTTTAATTTAGAACTAATTCGTCAGAATCAACATTTATTAATTTATAAAGTATTTATAGTTTCTTGGATTCCAATTCGCTATTTGTATAGAGATCTTCTGATAAATGAATCTTTCGCTACTTTTTTAAAAATTTTTATGGATACTAAAATTTCTAAAATTGAAATTTACAATGATAGATTTTTTGATATTTTAAAAGTTCAGAAAGTATCTTTCATTGAATACATATATAATAGACTGAAACTAAAAAAAGAAATTTTAGAAATCTATCTTTATGGTTGGACTTTAACGGAAATTCTATCTTTATACAAAGAAATCAATTGTATGGTCAAAGATTGAGTACAAACTACGATAGAGAAAAAATATTAAACTAAAAATAAATGTCCAACTTTAAATAATATATATTCTTTATAAAGAAATCATAATAATCATGATAGGATTAAAAACGTTATGGAATTTAAATAATATAATTATTTAAAAAATTAACTATTTTTAGTAGACTTTTGGTATTAGCTGTAATTTTTGATTTTTGATGAAGAAAGTAAAAATAGGAATTTTAGGAGCGGGTATAGTTGGTCGTTCTCTTATCAAGATTATAGAAAAAGAAAAGCAAAGAATTTTACGTAATCATGGATTGGATATTGTTATAAAAATGATAGGTGATCGGAGTTATCGAAAGAAAAGCTTTTTACAAGATTATGTTTGTACAGATAATTTAGAAGAGGTAGTAGAAAATCAGGAGATAGATATTATAGTAGAAGTTTTAGGCGGCATAGAACCTGCGAATACATTAATCAAAAAATCGTTAAAAAACCACAAATCAATCGTTAGTGCAAATAAAGCATTACTTGCGAACAAAGGAAAAGAAATATTTACGGAAATTAAAGAAATCCAAAAAAATTCCAATAAAGTAACGATTGGTTTCGAGGCTTCTGTAGGTGGTGCCCTTCCAATCATAAAAAACTTGCGAAGAATTTGGTCTTTTGGTCAAATCCAATCCTTAATTGGAATTTTGAATGGAACTTGTAATTTTATTATCACAAAAATAGAAGAAGGAATGGAATACGAAGAAGCTTTAAAATTAGCCCAAGAAAAAGGATTCGCAGAATCTGATCCTACTTTTGATATTTCGGGTAGGGATGCTGGGCAAAAATTATCAATCATTAGTTCTTTAGGTTATGGATGCTGGATTGAGGAATCCCAAATAAAAATAGAAGGAATAGAGAAAATTAAGAAAATTGATTATGAAATTGCAAATAAAAATAATATGAGGATACGCTTATTAGCCATATCAAAAAAAATTAATGATAAACTCTTATTGAGAGTACATCCTACATTGATTAGCAAATCTCATTTGCTTTCTGATGTAAAAAATGAATTAAATGCACTATTTGTCGAAGAAGAATATTCTGGTTCTACATTAATCGTTGGTAAAGGAGCAGGTGGCTTCCCTACAGCATCAGCCATACTATCTGATATCGTTTCCATAGCATCGGGTTCATCAAATTTGTGGTTTTACGACTTTTCTGAATTTTCTTTAATTGATGATGCAGAATATAAATTTTATTTGAGGTTTCAAACAGTAGATAGAACAGGGGTACTGGCTTATATTTCAAAAATCTTGGCAGAACATCAAATATCTATTGCGTCGATGCATCAAGAAGAGGGCGAAGAACCAGTTAATGTGATCATATTTACTCATAATTGCAAAGAAAGTTCAGTCTTCTCTGCGATAAAAGCTATTGATCAAAATAAAGAGATGATTTTGTCTCCAACAACAGCCATTCGAGTTTTTTAATTGTTTAGAAAAATTAAATAAAAGTGTCATTATATAAATTTAATAATTATTAAATCTTAAAAGAAAACAAATCCCATTCTGAATGTTAAAAATCTTTTTTGATTTCTGTTAGCAATGTATGCGAAATATTTTCATTCAATAAAAAATTCTACGATGAAAGATTTATCCTGTAACATCAAAAAGTCTTTTAATATTTGGTGTATTTCTGGAAAAACTCTGATTTCGATTTTTAAATAATGATTGGTATTTTCTTGATATTTTTTCAGTTTTTAAGTTAATGGAATTGCTTGGTTCTACTGTTTTGTTAAAAAAATCCATATTGCTATTTGAATTCAATTTAACTATCTATTGTTTCCAATTCAAAAAGTAAAAAGCATATAACATAATCCAAAGAAATGTTGTTTTACTTTAAGTTTATTTTTTAACTAAATAGATTGTTAATACAAGGGGATTGTTTAGAAACTTTGAATTTTTTTTTATAAAATGATTCCTAAAATAAAATTGGTTTTCACACAAAAAAAATTTATTCTTTATTCTATATCCATTAGAAAAGAATTCAGTATAACTCAAAACCTTGCTTATCGAATAAGATTACTCTTTTTTTCCATTCTTCGAAAAAAATTACTTCTTCAAAATTAAAGTTCCATTCACCGTTGGGTAAATCTGAAATTAGTACTTTTATTTTATATTTACCTTGTTCGAGAGGAATTTCTTCAATTGCGATACTATTTAAATCTTCCCATATTCCGCCTGGTTTATAAGATTTTTCTAATATTTTGTCATCATTTATGAATAAAGCCATTTTAACAGGTGTCCTTTTTCTTTCACAAACTTCTTTTTTTCTCATATGAAGAGGTAATTTGTTTAATTCTTCTTGACTTAATTCTTTACAGTTTTCACTGATTTGCCCAGGGTGTTTAAAAGATACTATCAATGAAGGTTTACTATCAAAAGGGGTTTGGTAAGGTAAATCACTTATAAGTATAGTTAACAAGGATAAGAATAAAATCACAATGGATGCAGCAATCCAAAGTTTGTGTGGTTGTGTTTTATTATAAAGCATATTTTTGATTTGATTGTTTTCTAATTCTTTTTTAAAATTCTGTATCTCTTTTCTTAATTGGTATTTTGTGTTTGGGTAGATGATTTTTATTTTTTCTAAACTTACTTTTTCCTTTCTAAGTTCAGGATCTCGATTTTCAAAAATTCTTTCTTCTAACCATTTATTTCCTTCTCTGTAAGAACATTCTGAACAGCCAATGATTAAGGCACCAGATTTTTCATAAGAAAGTAGGGCTTCTAAAGTTCTAGAATGGATCCATCCTAAACAAGGGACAGCAGTTACGTAGAATTCTTTTAATAACGAATTTTTCGTTTTACCGGTTTGCATATCAAATTCTATATTGTTTGCAATAGAATTGGCACAAATAAAAGCTATATAAAAAGGTTTATTTTCTTGTGATGATTCTTGTCTCCATTTTTGGTATTGTCTTCTTTTTTCTAAAACTTGATAATAAGGAATTCCTACGGAGACTGGTAAACAAGAACCATTGCATATACCACAACTTACACACAATTTTGGATTTACCCTTGCAGTAGGTTCTCTGTTTTCTCTTGGAATCATTGAAATTGCATTATAGGGACAGTCTATAAAACATTGTTGACAGTTTTGGCATCGATCTTCATCTACAACAGAAGGGTTGAACCGTTGTTTATAAAAAATCCATGGAAATCCAAAAACAAAAATCGTAGCCAAAAGAGAAATCAACCATAATATACCCCCATTGAGTCTGTCTGTAAACCACAAAGGAAATAGATACCAGTAGTCAATAGTAAAAGAAGAAGGAATCATTTGCATTTTTGCTGGGGCTTCACTATGTGCAGGTTTAATAACAGAAATTGCTATTAAAGAGATCATTATAATAATTGAGAACATTTTATTGGTAATCCATTGAGAGCGATTTAATCGATTGATATGTAGCCATAAGGCAAGAATAATTAAAAGAGGCACAAGCATATGAAAAAAGAAAATCAAGAAAAAAAGCAGTGTATTGATATGTTTATCTGTAAGAAAAGTTCGACTTAAAGGATCTGCAAAAATAGGAATTAAATCTATCATTTTGGATGTACCCAAAGCAATTTGTTGTGCTCTAACATCCCAAACTAACCAATAACCACTCCAGCCTTCAAACCACATAAAGCCAAGTGCCAGAAAGCCTGTTATCCAAGCTAGCCATCTGGGCCCTCCTACTTTTCTATCTGCTATTTCTTTAAACATATGAATTAAAATAAATAATATAGTTCCATCAGAACTATACCGATGAAGTGATCGAAATAATTGTCCTAAAAAAGAAAAAAATTCTTTTTGTTTTAGTTGTTCAAGTGAATCGTAAGCTTGGTATACAGATGGTTTATACCAAAAAAGTAGTATAATCCCACTAATTATTGCTATGCCAAATAAAAAATTAGCGATAGCACCAACATGTTTCATTGGATTTAAATCTTTTGTAAAACCTAAGTATAAAACAAAATTAATCTTGAAAAAAAAATATTTAATCAAAGTTAAAACAGGTTCAAAAAATCTAACTCTTTCCGGTTTTAATTCTACCGATTTGATTCTTTTTTCTTCACTTTGAGTCTGGATGATTTGGTTCATACAATACCCCTGTATTCTATTCAAGCAATAAATGATGGATTGCTTCTATTGTAGTTTTTTTTTGCTCATTGGTTGTAGAAAATCGAAAAGATAAATTTAATTTTTTATCAATCAATAGGATAATATTTGCGTGATTGAAATGCCCAGTTTTTTCATCATATTTACGAGAAAAATCTAATTTGTCTAAATAATGATTAATGGCTTTTTTGTCTCCTGTCAAGAAATAATAATAATTTTCTTTCATCTGATAGATTTCTGAGATTTTCTTTAATCTATCTACTGTATCCCTTTCTGGATCCATTGTTATTGCTAGAACTTTGATTTTGGTTTTATCGTTTATCTTTTCTACAATATCTCTTGTATGTTTTAAAATGAAAGGACACGCATCATAACAGTGTGAATAAAATGAAGTGATTACAATTACATTTTCCCTGAAGTCATATAATTGAATTTTTTTCCCTCGATGATCAACCAATTCTATATTTTCTATTGGTACTTGGATGCGAAAATTTTGAATTTTAAAATTGAACTCTGGATTTTCGTAAATTGCTAAATAAAGAAAAAATCCAGCAGAAAATATGACTGGTAAAATTCCATAGAAGATATAAAGGTATAGTTCTTTTGGTTTTTTTTGGATTACTTCTTTTAGAGGCTTATTCCAAAAAAAGTATAAAATGCCTATAATTAAAAGAGGATCTAAAATAAACATGATCATATAAATATCTTGATCTTTTTCTAATTCTGGATTTTGTCCAAAACACCAAATACGAAAAGATTTTGCAAACTTTCCCATTAAATCTTCATTAGATGGGGGAATCAGCCAGATTGAGAAGACCAATACTACAAAAAAAAATAATAAAGAAATTGCCAATACGGGGAATTTCCAACTAGCAAACCATTCATGGATACGGATTAAAATAAGGAATCTTTTGGTATTATCCATATTATTTAGTATAAAATAGTATTTTATCTTAAATATGTCAACAAAAATTAGGTACAATTTTATGAAATTGTACCTAATTTTTTATTTTTATCTTACAAACCAAACATCAGATAAAGCTTTCCAATTGGCAAAATAGTAGACAACAAAACTTAATAGCAGTAAAGCTACAAGTACAACCGTTCCAGGAATTTTATGTTCATGAGGATCGGAACTATCTTTTAATTTTTCTGTTGAGTTAGAAATAGGTTGTATAGTTCCCCAATCTTCCATTGGTTTACCTGCATTAGATTTTCCAAAAAATACCGCCCAAACAGTTAACAAGATAAAAATCAATAGACCGGTAAAAGCAAGGACACCACCAATGCCTAACACACCTAACCAAATATGAGCTCCCGCATCAAAGGCAGCTGGAATTTGGGCACCAGAAAATTCAACATCCCAATGTCTTCTTGGTACACCATACGAACCCGCAAAATTCATTCCGAAAGATACTAGAGTGATTCCAATACCAAAAATAAATGGTTGAATTCTTGCAAGCCCTTTTAATGGATATTCTTTCCTAAAAATTAGGGGCACAACATAATAGGCTAACCCCATAAATGCTAAAGAAGTTCCCCCTACAACTGTAGCATGGAAATGTCCTGGGATTCTCAAAGTGTTGTGAGCAATTATATTGATCTGTTGGGTTCCTAAGGTTACTCCGGTAATTCCGCCTATAAAACCAAAAATTATCATAGAAAGAAAGATTGCAGAAAATGCTGGGTTTTTCCATGGTGCATTGATTAGCCATCCAAAAAGCCCTTTATTGAATCCTTTTTTTCTCATTGCATTTTCAATTGATGCTGGTACTGTAAAACCATGGATCATAGAAGCTAAAACTGCTAAATACATTGCATAACTCGTATTCCAAATCTTCCAAGTAGCACCCACTCCGGGATCTACCAATAAATGATGGGCAGCAGCTAAGTTAATAAACAAAATATATAATATAAAAGCACCTCTACTTACTGCTTGGTTTAGTGGTTTTGCACCTGTGGTAATTGTTGCAATCATATACCAAACCGAAATCATTGCTGCAACATTGATTTGCTGAGATGGATGCCCTAGCCCCCACCAGACCAATCGATATACACCCGGATCAATATTAGAAATAAGACCTATTGACCACAAAAATGTAGGGATATAAATTGCTGCTCCATGTAAAAGGGTAACCAATGCAATAATAGCAGCAGAGGTTGCTCCAAAAACTACCAAGGGCATAGATCCGTTATACGTACGATCTCTTTTTGCTATATAAAGGGTGGCAAAAAAGTTGATTAGTCCAATTAATGTTCCTACTGCAAAGAAAATAATTCCAAGATAAAAGAGTGGATCTGCTCTTAAAGGAACATAAGAAGTCATTAAGACATCTCCTCTGCCGGATAGGATCATTCCATCTACCAATATTAACCCTATTACCATTAATATAAATCCTATCCAAGCCATAGATTTTGAAAATAATCGAGAATTAAGAAGAACAGTTCCAGCAAAATAGAGGATGGCAACTTCCATAAAAATTATCCAAAATATTAACATATTCAAGCCATGTAGGGTTAAAATTCTATAATACCATTCTGCATTTAAAAGATGAATGGCTGGCCATCTAGTTAAAGCAAGCAAAAGAGCAGCAATACCACCTATTAATAAGGAAACTACAGCCATTACTGCATTTAATTTTATAAATTTTTCTGCTGTTAAACAAACTGGTAAGCCCGTCGTGTCACATTTTCTAATTTCTCCCACAGGATGGTTTCCTTGTGCGAAACCGACTTCTTCGTTAATAGTGGAAACTTTTGTTGTCATATTTTTGCCTCCTATTCGACAATAATTTTTCCTGTCATCAAATGATGACCAATACCACAGAATTCATTGCAAACGATACTATGTTCTCCTTCTAATGTGGGTGTGATAGTTAGTACATAATCATACCCAGGTAAAATCTGAAAATTCATATTTACTGGTAAGAGAGAAAAACCATGTTGTACATCGATAGAAGATATGTGCAATCGATACTCCATTCCTTTTTTAATTTTGATTATTGGATACCATTGCCACATTCTAGCTAACAAATAGATGTCTGTTCCTGGTGGTGGTTCTACAACGGGGATGCCATTTTCTTCTCCCACTTTATAAGATTCTACAAATTTATCTACTCTTGCAATAAAATCAGTTGGTGCTACTCTATAAGCTTCTCCCGTGCTATTTTGTTTACCTTTAAAATGCCAGAAAGGCATCATAATAAACATGACAATGCACCAAATTAAAGCAATCCCGATCCAAGCTCTTTCTGCACCTTCTGGTGCTTTAAACCAATCTTTTTCTGGTATAAATATACTCATACTTCCTCCTAAGTTTTTTTGAATGATTTTTTCCCTATGGTAACTTTGCAGGAGCTATGTTCAATAACTCCACTAATCCCCATAAAGTATAAGAAAGAATTGGCAAAGCTACCCCCAAAAATAATAAAATCCATGGATTATCCATGAATTTCTGGATTGGATGTTTTTCCATAATGGATCTCCTTGTATTTTGATATTTTATAAAAGTACTGAAGTAAGTTAGGTTTTTTTATTATAAGTTTTTTTAATTCTGGTACTATAAGTGTTAAAGTTAAGAGAATGAATAAAATTCCAGCAACAATAGCCAGAATTCCACCTATGCCAACCAAACTTAAACCAATATAGTCTAATAAGCCTTTTACTTGTTGCTCATTTCCATATAATTTTCTGCCTTGTCCGTTTATACTTGCTAAGGCAAAACCTGTTGCAAAAATTGTTTGTCCAATAGCATAAAGGATAGGTTGGTAGGTATAAATTTTGTATTTATTAAAAACTTTTTGAATATTCAAATTATAATATTCAAATAAAAGAATTGTAAAACTCATCAAAGTTAAAGTTACTGCTCCAATGGAAGCATGGTAGTGTGCTGGTATCATTGTATTGGAACCTCGAATTAAAGAACCTAATATAAAACCAAAAATTGTCATAAAAATAGATAAATAAAGGCTTAGAAGCTGTATAGATTGCACTTTGTTATTTATTTTTATTACTTTTAAATATTGAATTGTTTCAAAAAAAATATAAACAATTATTATACTAACAAAAGGGAAGATTCCCCATTTCATGATTTCTGTAAAATAGCTTCTGTAGGGAGAAGAATAAGGATCGTATTGTGTTACCAGTAAAGAACTTAAAGGGATCATCAAATAAGCTATGGCAATGATTTTTAAAAAAATTTTAAATTTAAATTCTTTTTTAAAAACAGAATATAGAACAGCAAACCAAAGAGAGATTTTTAGTGCTTCTATTGAAAATACAAAAATATGACCTGAACCCCAAAAGAGAATTTCGTAATATTCTTTAGGTGGAAAATCATTTGGAGTTGTAAAAAAAGCAAGAATTCCTAACTCATAAGCAATTATATAAGCAATTGCAAAAATTTTTATGAAAGTTATAGAAATATTTGGTAATCTATTATGATTGGTTGTAAATAAAGCATTCGCATCAAAAAATGAGAGAAAAATTCCAGTAGTAAATAAAAAAATTCCAAGAAAAAAAAGAGGATGATCAATCATAGGAATATAATTGGATAATATGACTTCCCCGTCGATAAATAACCAAGAAAAAGCTAAAATGGCGATACCCATTAAGGATATAAAAAAAGAAAGGGTTCTTCTTGAATCTTTGATTAGTAGACTATAAATAGCCATTCCAAAAGAACTTAGCCAAATTAAAAAACCAAAATTTACATGTACAATTAATCCTTTTTTGAAAAAAGTAGGATCGGAAAAATGATTATGAATTATAGGAATTCTTGCAATGGAAATGAAAAAAGCAAGGAGACCAGAAAAAGCTAAAGATAGAATAGAAATATAAAACCAATTTTTGGATATAGAATATTGTGAACCAACAATTTCAGTTTTTGGATGTTTAAATACCATATTAGCAATAATATTCAACTTGGAAATTATTTCAACTAAAATTTTTATTCTATAGTATGAAAACTTAAAAAAAATTCTGTAGTCAATTTTAAATTATTAAAAAATTATTTATATTAAATTTTTAATAATTAGAAAGAGAATTTATTATTATATTATGAATTTTTTTAAATCAAAGCAATAAATTATAAGAATTGGTTACAAATTTCATAAAGTCGTTGTATTTTGGTTTTATCACTTAAGAAAACATCTTGTATAATTTTTTTATGTTCAAAATACTTCCCTGTAATCTCTTGGACTTTTTCGGAAGTTGCTAAATATACGGGAGTTTCTGCTGCTTGAAAGGGGGATTCGTGGCCTCCAAAACCTAAATCATTGCTTAGTTTAGAATTTGCGTCTCCAGGATGGCAAGAGTTGACAAAAATTTTTTTATCTTTTAGTTTTTCTGACCAAGCAAAGCTAAGCATTCTTTCTGCTTGTTTACTTTGGCGGTATGCTGTATGATTGTTATAAACTCTTTTTTGAAATTGCAAATCCTCTAAATCCAAGTCCCCAGCCCAATAACTTGCAACATTGATTATTCTTGAACCCTCTTGTAAGAAGTCTAATAAATAATGAATCATTCTATGATACCCTAATATATTTACGGCAAATTGGCATTCCAAACCTTCTTCGGTTAATGTTTTTGTTTTAGGAACTTCTGAGGCATTATTGATTAGGATTTGAATTTTTAAATGATTTTTGTAAATCGTTTCTTCTATGGCTTTTATTATGGATTTTTTGGATCGTAAATCTGCTAAAAAAATTTTATAATCATTATTCTGGTATTGAGATTTTAGTCTTTCTTTTAATCTTTCTAATTTCGATTGATTCCTTCCAGCTAAAATTATAGAAATATTTTTTTTTGCTAACAATTCACATATGGCGCAACCTATTGTTCCTGTTGAACCAGTTACTAAAGCATACATCATTTTGGAAATATATCTAAAATTTTGGGAATTTTCAATTAAAATTCAATTTGAAATCAACATAAGAATCAAACAATAACTATGCTTAAAGTTGAACATTTTGGATCTTAATAAATCCTAATTGGGCAATCCAATTGTTTAAAATTTTATCAAAAAATTTAGCAATAATGCAATTTTTCAATATTGAACTTTATAGATAAAATAAATATCTCATCAGCTCTTCAGGAATACTTTTTTTATTTGTAACAAGTAACCAATTTTCTAATCTAAGTAGAATCACAAATCACAAATTCTCTTTTTGGGGTTTTTTTATGAATTATATTTGGATTACCAATAAAAGCATTTGTAACTTAGTTTTCATTTGTTCAATTAGGTGGATTTCAATTCTGCCATTCAAGATCTTTTATTAAATATCTTGGAATTTTTCTTTGATGTGAAATAGGTTAAAATTTATAACGAATCTATTTCTCTCTTAACAACACTTTACATTCCATATCATAATATAAATCTTCTACCTAAGGTTGGACATCCATGCTTTTTTCTGGAAATATTTTATAGAAACAATACTTTTTGCATTTTTTAATATCAGTTTTTTTGCAACCAATTTATGATTTTATTTTCTAAGGTTTATTATGAAAAATTTAAAATTCAATCAAATTAATTGGCCAACAACACTTTATATGATTTTGACTCCTATAGGTGCTGTTTTGACTTTATATTACTTTACTCTATACGATTTGTTTCGATGGGAAACGGTGCTTTTGGCAATCTTTATGTGGTTTGCCTCCGGAATGGCAATTACAGTAGGGTACCATAGATATTTTTCTCATCGAAGTTATAAAACAAAAAAATGGATCGAGTATTTGTATATCATTTTTGGAACATCAGCATTAGAAATGTCAGTGATGGAATGGACTTACGACCATAGAAACCACCATAGATATACGGATACAGAAAAGGATCCATATTCAATAAAAAAAGGATTTTGGTATGCCCACTTCTTTTGGTTATTTACAAAACGAGGTGTAGGAGGTAAAACAGATATTGACTTTAAAAAAATAAGCGATTTAACTTCAGATCCTTTTCTATGGTTCCAGCATAAATATTTTATTCCTTTCGGAATTTTTATGGTTTTTATCTTTCCAGGATTAATAGCTATGCTTTGGGGTGATTTTTGGGGAGGAGTACTGATTGCTGGATTGGTTCGTTCTGTAATAGTACATCATGGAACTTTTGCAATCAATTCGGTATGTCATTCAATAGGTAAAAGACCATATTCACTAGAAGAAAGTGCAAGGGATAGTTGGATTTCTGCTTTATTGACTTATGGAGAAGGCTATCATAATTTCCATCACAAATTTCCCGGAGATTATAGAAATGCGATACTTCCTTGGCAGTACGATCCAAGTAAGTGGTTTATTTGGTTATTATCAAAATTAGGTTTGGCTTGGGATTTACATAGAACACCAGAAGAAAAAATTTTACAAGCAAAAATAGAAGTATTGGAACAAAAGGCAAAATCAAATTTAATTACAGTTCAGGATAAAGCTGTTTTATATGCAAAGGAAAAATTTCAAAAAACTCTCGAAAAAATAAAAAATATCGAAAAACAGTATACCATTGCCAAAACTGTATCTCTTTCCGTTTTAGAAAATACCAAAAAGGAACTAAAACAAGCCTATAATGAATACGCAAAATATCTGATAAAACTATCAAAAGTAAATTCAGTGCAACTACAAAATTAAAAGGCAGATTTTTGCCTTTTTTTGATAATAAAAACCTAAAAAATCTTTCCCTTAATCTTTTTTTATGATTATTTTATTTTTTAATCTTTCCTTAAATTTTGTAATAAAAAATTTAGGACGTTCATTTATTTCTTTGTCGAGTTGTATAATAATTTATTTATATCTTGATTGATAAAGCTTTTTTTAAACTCTTCTGTTGTAAAGTAGGGATAGGGTTTTCCATCTTTTAAACAAACGAAAGTAATAAAACAATTGATAATTTCGTTTATAACATTAGAAATCAAATCATGGACAATTGCTTTTGTTTGTATTGTTATGGATGTTTTTTTTATTTGATGAATCTTACATTGTAAAACAACAGAATCACCCAATCGAGCTGGAGAGCGAAATCTTACGTTTTCTAATGAAACTGTAACCATATTGGTATACCCAACTTTTTCGATAGCATACAAATAAGAAGATTCATCAATCCAGGAGAGCATACTTCCACCGTATAAATTTCCATGACCATTCAAATCTCTTGGTAAAACCAACCTTCTTGTTACAATTTCAAAGTTGTTATGGATTTCCATTTATTTTTTTATTTTATCTAAGATTTGTTTTGCTAATTTTTCTCCTATTCCTTCAATTGCAATCAAATCTTCTAAGTTTAATTCCTTTAAAGACTTGTTTTCTAAATTTTTTAAAATGATTTTTTTTCTTTGTTTTCCAATATTAGGGATAGCATCTAAAATACTTTTATAAATTTTCTTTCTCATTCTTTTATTATTGTGTTCGAGGCCGAATCGATGAGCTTCGTCCCTAATTTGTCTTAAAAGAAGCATCCCCGGCGAATTTTTATCAAATTTATTTGGTTTTGAATTTTCTGGAAAGTAGATTTCTTCTTCTTGTTTGGCAAGCCCGATTAAAGGTATTTCGATTTGATGTTCTTTTAGAGCTTTATATGCAAAATTTACTTGAGAAATTCCACCGTCTATAACAATTAAATCTGGAAATCTTTTTCTTTCTTCTTTTAGCCTTCGAATTCTTCGGAAAATTACTTCATAAATAGATTGGGGATCGTTTATATGATTTACAGATTTTATAATATAATGTCGGTATGATTTGGGGTTGGGTTCCCCGTTTAAAAATCGAATTCCGGAGGCAACAGTTTCCTCTCCACCAAAATGAGAAATATCATAGCATTCGATAATTTCTGGTATTTTTTCTAAATTGCATAAGGTTTGGATTTCTTTTAAAGCTTCCAATTTTAATTTGTTTTTCATGCCTAAAATTTTTTCTTTTAACAAAAGAGCAGCATTTTTCTCTGCTAATCGAATCATAGAAGAATTTTTCTCGATTTTGATTTCTATATTCGTATTGAATTTTTGCGAAAGGAATTCTTTTAATTCGCTGATTCCATCTACTTTATAAGGAATCATGATTCTATTTGGAAAGTTTTCAAAATTTATAAAATTTAAATAATATTCTCTTAAAAAAGAATATAAAAGTTCTTCCTTATATTGTGACAAATCAATATCTATAGGAAGGTATAAAGAAAAAGACTTTCTGGATAGAAGCCTTGAATTTCTAAATTCTAAAATAACTGCAATAGCTTGGTGAAAATTTTCATCATAAGCGATTACGATTATATCTTGATCAGGGTGATTCAATTTGATTATTTCTTGCTTTTCGTGGAATTGTTTTAATTGTATTAAAATGTCGCGGTATATAGAAGCCTTTTCGTATTCCATTTTCTCGCTATATTTATGCATTCTTTTAATAATGGTTTCTTCTAATAATTCTTTTTTACCTTCGAGGAATAATATTACTTCGTTGATGATTTTTCTGTATTCCTCTTCTGGCACATTTCCTTGGCAAGGTGCTAAGCATCTTTTTATATAGTAGTTCATACAAGGTCTTTTTGGCTTTTTCAAAGGTAATTCTTGTTTAACTTTCCTTATAGGAAATATTTTATGTATCAATTCTAAAATTTTTCTTGCAAAACGAACATCAGTGTAAGGGCCAAAATAACGATTGCCATCTTTTTTGTATTTTCTTGTCAGGTAAACTCTAGGATAAGGTTCAGATAGAGAAATACAAATAAAAGGATATCTTTTATCATCTTTTAAACGAACGTTGAAAGTAGGTTGGTATTGTTTTATTAAAGTGTCTTCTAAGATTAATGCTTCTTTAGAATTGTTGGTTATAATCCATTCAACATCATAGGATTTTTGCAAAAGAATGTAGTGTTTGTAATTATCTGGTTTTAAATAACTTCGCAATCGATTTTTGATTTTATCAGATTTTCCAATATACAAGATATTGCTATTTTGATCTTTCCATAAATAACATCCATAAGTTAAAGGAGCCATTTCGATCTTTTCTTTAAGATATTCAAAACGATTTTTGCTTTCTTTTTGGTATTCTGTAATGTTTTCTTTTATTTCTAAAAAAAAGTTTTCATTTTTTTGCTCCATACCTTCTTAAGGTGTTTTACAATACAACAAAAAAGGATCAAAAACTTGTCCAATATACATATTCTGGTTTAACCGTAAAATTACGGAACTAGCACTCAATCTAGAACCTTCATCAGAAAAAATAATTTTTTTGTTATAGTTTTCTAAATCGATTTCATAACCTATGGAAGGAGAAGGATTTTCGGTATTACTGCTATGTTTTAAAAATTTCCAAAAAGAAGGGTGCGAGGTAACATAAAGTTTGTTATTAAAAATTATAAGATTATCGCCACCTTTGACTTCTGTTATTTCCTTTTTGTTTGTTAATACGAAGTCTTTTTCTATATTGAATCTATAAATTTTATGTTCAAAGGTAGTCGAAACAAATAACTGTTCTTTGTAAATAGCAATCCCATTGGGAAAACCTAATTTTTCTACGGCATATTTGCATTTGTTATTTTGAGTATCACAAATTACGATGCTTCCTTTGTTGATTCCAAAAGAAAGTGATAAAAAAATTCCCATAAACTTCCTCGATTTTTAGAGTCATTAGTTAGAAAAAAAATAGTATTTGAGTAAACAGCAATATCATTAGGTGAATGCAATAATTCATTTTCTATAAGTTTTTCAAAAATCAATTCTTTCCCATTCCATTTATAAATTCCTACTCCGTGCCATTTGCTTTTTTGTTCTTTTCCGTGTAAAATCACATAAAGACGTTCGTTATAAAAATCTATCCCGTGCGGTCGGAACGATAAATCTTTAGGCTCACCAATTCTTGGAATTGCTTTTAATTCATTATTAGCCAAGTTGTAGGAATAAATTTCCCCTAACAACTCAAAATTCCTTCTATTGTGGCTCGAAATTAAAAATAGATTCTCTTTTTCTAAAAATATGAAATCTTCGGGACCAAAGATTCCGTCTATTTTAAAGCAATCTTTGGGAATTTTTTCATAACTTTTGCAAAACTCTAAAAAAAAGAACAGAAACAGCAAAGTAAATATAAATAAAAACCTTTTAATCATACAGTTCTAAAAATAACCAAATAGGATTTATAAGTCAATCTATTTTTTATATAGTTCAAGGAATGATTTTTTGAATTTATTTTGCAAATCTAAAAAAAAATAATGAATTGACAATTAAAGTTATACTAAATAAGATATTTCTATTGAATTGATTTCCCTTATGAAAAAGTTTTTTTTTATAATATTGCTCGTTGTTTTCTCTTTGTATTCAGAAAACCCTTATCATAAAGAGGGGAACCTATTACCCGATACACAGATTGAACAAGAGTCCGAATTGGAATGGAGGGATTATGATATTCCGAACATGTTTCCCGATTTAAAAATTTTGGATTCGTTGGACCCTAAAAAATCAGAGAAATATTTAAATTCCGCAAAAGGAAATTATGATAAAGCTTTAAAAATAATAAAAGAAACAGAAACTCAAATGGACTCTATAGCAGAACAATACAAGCATTTACCTGAAAATCATTTGTGGCAAATTAAAGAAAAACAAGAAAAAATCCAAAAAAAGCAAAAAGAAATAAAAATCCAAAATTATCAGAAAGCGAAAATCTATATAATAAAAGGATTGGAAGATTTAGAACAGATCAAATCAGAAAAAATTATCAAAACCCAATACTATGTAAATTTAAAAAGCAATTTGTTAAGGCATTTTGTAATTTTACAACTATCATTAAATGATTTTTCTGGTATAATCAATTCTATAGAAGAATATTTTTTGCTTAAAGAAGAAAATAGGTCTGAACCTCAACCTTATAAAATATTGGCTTATTGTTATCAGTTTTTGGAAAATTCTTCTAGAAAATCCTTTGCTAACAGTGATGTTATATATAATTATAAAAAATTAAAATATAAAAATTTACTTCAATATGTGATTTTAAAATATGGCAAGGATTCTCAGCAATACCAACTGCTAAAAAAACATATAGAAAGGGAAATTGTAGAAAATTTACTTTAGTAAATTTTCTATAGAAGATTAGTTAATTTTTATTTTATTATAATAGGAGCACCTATGCATAGTTTTATAGAGATCATGGATACTACATTGAGAGATGGCGAACAGACAGATGGAGTTTCCTATTCAAATTTCGAAAAGCTACAAATTGCAAAATTTTTATTAGAAAAATTGAATGTTGACAGAATAGAAGTGGCAAGTGCAAAAGTATCCTTAGGGGAGTTCAATACAGTAAAAGAAATTTTTGATTGGGCAAAAAAGCAAGGTTATACGGATAGAATAGAGATTTTAGGATTTGTTGATTTTCGTAATAGTGTAGATTGGATCGAGAGTGCTGGAGGTAGAGTCATAAATTTATTAACAAAAGGTTCGAAAAAACATTGTGAATATCAATTAGGAAAAACTTTAAAAGAACATTTGCAGGACATAGAAAAAACTATTCAGTATGCTAAAGATAGAAATTTTCGAATCCATGTATATTTGGAAGACTGGTCGGGTGGTTTTTTATATTCTAAGGATTATGTAGAAGAAATGTTAAAAAATCTTATTCAAATGCCTATTGATAGATTTATGTTTCCCGATACATTAGGGATTTTAGAGCCAGACGAAGTAAGAGCGGGAATTTCCTTTGCTTTGGAATTGTTTCCTGATATGGTGATTGATTTTCATGGGCATAACGATTATGATCTTTCTACAGCAAATAGCTTGGCAGCGGTGAAAGCAGGAGCGAAAGGAGTACATGTTGCTATCAATGGAATGGGGGAAAGAGCCGGCAATGCACCCCTTGAATCAGTAGTAACCGCTTTGCATGATAAACTTAAAGTAAAAACAAATATTAAAGAAAAATTCATTACTGACGCATCTCGTTTGGTAGAAACTTTTAGTAGAAAAAGAATTTCAACCAATCATCCCATCGTAGGTCAGGATGTATTTACACAAACAGCTGGTATTCATGCTGATGGAGATAAGAAACACAATTTATATGCGAATCCTATTTTGCCAGAAAGATTTGGAAGACAAAGGGTTTATTCATTAGGCAAATTGTCGGGAAAGGCTTCTATATCAAATAATTTGAAAATGTTAGGAATTGACTTACCTCCCGATAAAGAATTGGTTTTGCTTGAAAGAATCAAAGAATTGGGAGAAAAAAAAGCAACGGTTACAATTGACGATTTACCTTTTTTGATTGAAGATTTATTTAGCAATATACAAACTATTTACATTAAAGTTAAAGATGTAGAGATTGTTACAAGATTAAAACATCCACCAACTGCAAAATTAACATTATTGTATGTAGAAAATGATTATTATGCTGAAGCTACAGGAGATGGTGGGTATGATGCTTTTATGAATGCTCTATGGAAAATTAAGGAAAAAACTCATATGCTGATTGGTGAGTTGAAAGATTATGAAGTCCGAATTCCACCAGGTGGAAGGACAGACGCCTTAGTAGAAACTGTAATTACTTGGAAAAATCCATCTGATGATACTATTTTTAGGACTGTAGGAGTGGATTCAGATCAAATTGTAGCAGCAATCAAAGCAACAGAAAAAATGTTGAATCGATTGTATTTGATTTCTATTCATAAAGAAAATGAAGTTTCAGAAAAGACAAATAAAGATATAAAAGTAAAACAATAAAATATTTTTTTAGAGGCATTGAAGCGTTAATTAATAAAGAAGATGGATGAATTTTTTTGTTTATTTCTATAAAATAAAATGTTATATTCTTTACGGAAAATCCCAAAAAATAGAGTAAACTTCATTGCTTCTTCCGTCCCACCACTCATGATGTACATAGTTATTAATCGGAAGAAAAAAATTTGTGTAATTTTGCCCTTGATTATAACTCGCCCTCAATGGGATTATGGATTCTTCTTTCTCCATCTCCCACTCTATGAAAATACGCAAAATAAAACTAATGGAATACCCAGAGAAAGCCTTTAACTCCTTTAGACGCTTCCATAAGTCTGTGCTGATTGCTCTTATCACTATCCTTTTGTATTCTTTCGTCTTTGGTTGGTATTCACTTACTGCATTTTGTAGGGCATCTAACTTTTTATTTTGAATCAATCTATCCTTGTAGTTTTGGTATAAGGTTTCTATATATCCAGAGATGTCTCCTCTACTTTTCTGTTTTAAAAAAGCATAGAGTTTTGGCTGGATATAGATACAATATCTATGTGTTTTGTTGAGTTGGTAATGGTTTATGTGCATCATATTATGGATATACAGAAAAAAGACTTTTCTTTTTAAAAATAAAATACTTGACAAACGATGTTGTTTTTCCAATTCTTTTGAAAAATATTTTTACTATTAGCTAGAATTAAATTGAATTTAATTCAATTTTGACTTCAAACTTATAGTTGTTGAATAGGATTTAACATGAAAATTGGATTTTAATAGTTTTTAGTGCAGTTCTATTGTCTTTTGCAAATTTATTTTTATTGATTTAAATATTCAGTATATTGGTTATATAAAACTTTAATGGAATCTATCCAGTTTTGAATATTAATCAAAAATTTTTTATTGTTATAGTTTATTTTTACAACAAAGTTTTCTTTTATGCTGATTTCTGCAGTGGGTAAGTATTCTTTTAAAATCTCAAGAAGTATATATTTGATTTCATCATCATAAAGATCTTCTTTTTCAGATAGTTTTTTATGCAATTGATGAAAAATTGAATAAGATAGCTTTTTAGGGTCGTACGCATCGTACATATTGGACAGTTGTAGTGGTTCTTGTAAATTCTTTTCCAAAATCTGTGTTGGATAGATTTATGGAATAAGCTAATTTTTGATCGGTTTCTGATATGGAGGAAGTCCAAAAAAATTTATCGTCTGGTGTATTCGGGAATGTTAGTAAAAATGTATCTCTGTTTACAAGAGTTTGAGCCAATGCACCTAACTCGTACTTTGTAGGAACCCGCCAATCTGTATAGTCTGCAAATGATAATTCATCACAAGCAGCAAAGGCTGGTCCATCGTTTAGTTGTAATGTTGCTGTATCATAACATAAACCTTCGATTGTACAAGCTGCCAAACTTTTAGCTCCATAAGTAGTGCCCCCACCTGTTCCTATACATAAATCCGTTGTCGAATCCCAAACTTGACCATAAGTACACTTCATCCATGTTTTTCCACTGCTATCGGTTACAGTCCCATTTCCGTTGTTTACAAAATTGGATAAACTTAAAAGAGCAGCTGAGGAATCTTCTTTTTTTTGAGTACAATTTACAACAAGTAAAAATAAAACAAACGAACTTAAGAAATTTTTTATCATAACCAACTCCTTTCTCTATAATTAGACATCAATTTTTTTATTTTTTTCTCAATTTTTATTAGTCTTATAAAAATTTTTTATTATATAATTGAATGCTTCTTCTGCATGAAAAGAAGAACGAACTAAGGGGCCAGATTCTACATATAAAAAACCCTCTTTTAATGCAAAATTTTTTAGTTCCATAAATGTTTCTAAAGGATAATATTTTTGTACGGGATGATTTTCTTTTGATGGTTGCAGATACTGTCCTATTGTTAAAATATGAACACCTTTTGCTTTTGCCTCTTGAATCGTATTTTTTACTTCTTCTATGGTTTCACCTAAGCCTAAAATTAATCCTGTTTTGGTTAAAAATCCATTTTTGGAAGATAGTTCCAATACTTTTAAAGAGTTTTGGTAGTTGGATTGGGGGCATATCGTTCTATATAAAGAAGGTACCGTTTCTATATTATGATTTATGACTTCTGGCTTTGCTTTAAAAATTCTTTCCAAATTTTCTTCTTTACCTTTAAAATCTGGAATCAGTACTTCTATGGTTGTAGTTGGATTTAATTTTCGAACTTCTAAAATACAATTTGCAAAATGAGTACTTCCGCAATCTTTTAAGTCATCTCTATCTACAGAAGTAATTACAATATGTTTTAAATTCATTGCTTTTACAGTATTTGCTAAGCGGAGTGGTTCTTCTGGATCTAATGCTTTTGGTTTCCCTGTATGAATATCACAAAACTTACATCGACGAGTACAAGTATCTCCCATAATGAGAAAAGTTGCAGTTCCTCTACTCCAGCAATGATTTAAATTAGGACAGCTTGCTTCTTCGCATACTGTTTTAAGCTGATTTTTTTGAATGATAGTTTTCGTAAACAATTGTAAATTAGCTTTACTTTGAAAATCCTCGTAGGTAGCAAATTTTATAGGGATTCTTAACCAAGGAAGAGTTCTATTTTTTTCAGTGGATTGAGATGTTTGCACAAATACAATTTAAAAAAAAACTTATAAACATCAAGTTTTTTTATTTGCTAACAATAATTCTTTGATTTCTTCAGGTTTTTTTGGTACAGATAAGTAAAATCCTTGTCCAAACTCACATCCTTCTTTTAGTAGGATATATTTTTGTTCTTGGTTTTCGATTCCTTCTGCAATGGTCTTTAATTCTAAATTTTTTGCTATTTGTACAACGGAACGAATTATTTTAAGAGCGTTGTTATCTTGTGAATGATTATTGGATAACATCTTTATAAATACTTGATCAATTTTTATTATATCAAATTTGTACTTTAGTAAATAACTTAAAGAAGAATATCCAGAGCCAAAGTCATCAATCAAAAGTTTAATTTGTAAATTTTTTAATTCTTCAAAAATTTCTTTTGTGTTGATTTCATCACGTAATATGACATTTTCTGTAATTTCAAATTCGATAAACGAAGGATCAATTTTATATTCCCTAATGATACTTTTTAAAAAATAGATAAACTTTTTTTGCTTAAGTTGAAAATACGAAACATTGATGGCTATGGGAACAATAGGTACACCTTCTTCTATCCAGCTTATGATTTGTTTACAAACTTCCTCTATGATAAATTCACCTAAATTTACGATTAATTTACTTTTTTCAGCAATAGGGATAAATTTTGCTGGTGGAATCATCCCTAATTTAGGATTTTTCCATCGAATCAATGCTTCTAATGAAATAATTTGGTTTGTAAAAAGATTGTAAATAGGTTGGTATTCTAGATAAAAACCAGATTTTAAAATCTTACTTTTTTCTTTGGTTTGTAAGTAATATATGGAAGTTTGCAATTGATTTTCTATTTTTGATTGTTCTGTAATTTCTTTTTCTATTTCTTTGGATAAGAATCCATAACTACCAGCTCCATTTTCTTCTTTAGTTTTTTTTAGTGCGATTTCAGCAATTCTCAAAACTTCATCTGGTGTTTTTGCATCTTCTGGATAAATCGCAATCCCAATAGATACAGACAAAACAAATTCTCTATTTTTTATTAAATAATTTTTTCTTAGTTTTTCTGTGATTTGTTTACAAAATTCTACAACTGAATTGATGTTTGAATCACTAAGCAATAAACCAAATTCATCGCCACCTATTCTTGCAAGTATTGTTTCTTTTTTAAGAATGTTTTCCGAGATTTCTGTTTTTATAAAATCACTTAAAGACTTTGCAAATTCAAATAGCAAAGTATCTGAATTTTCGAAACCAATTTCATGGACAATTTTCGAAAAGTTATCAATATCAATCAATAACAAATAAAAAGTTTCACTCAATAGTACATATTGGTTTAGTTTTTCTATGAAAAAATTTTTGTTAGGAAGTTTGGTTATAGAATCATAAAATTTCGTTTTTTCTAACTCTTCTTCATAGTATTTTTCTAAAGTTATATCCTCCAGAATTTGAATATAATGGGAAATTTCTCCCAAACTGTTTAGTATAGGCGAAATAAAAACTTTTGATAAAAATAAAGAACCATCTTTTCTTTTGTTTATGATTTCGCCCTTCCAATCTTTCTTATTTAATAATGTGCGCCAAATTTCCTGATAGAATTCTGGTTCATGGAGCCCCGACTTTAAGATGTTAATATTTTGACCTATGATTTCGTCTAATAAATAACCGCTTATATCTTCGAATTTTCGATTTAGATAAAGAATTTTTCCTTCTTTTCCTACGATAATTATAGCTACATTTGTATTATCTAAAACTTTTGTAAGTAAAATATTCTGCTCCAATAAGTTTAGTTTAGATTTTCTTTCTCTTAGAAGATTGATCCCTAATCCTAAATTGATTGCTAATTCTTTTAAAATATCTACTTCTTCTTCTTTAAAGGCATTGGCGTATTCTGAATAGACTAAAAGCACCGCTATCACTCTATTATAGAATAGAATAGGAATGCTGATTACAGATTGTAAATTGTACTTTACGATCAATTTTTGTATAGGCTTAAACCTCTCACTATAATATAAATCCTTTTCTATATCGATTTTGCCTTCCCTACAAGAAACACCAGCAGGACCTAACCCAAAAGGATTATCCTCTCTCCAATTCAATTTTAAATTTTTTATATACTCTTCTAGTTCTTTACTTTTACAGTAATAAGAAACAATTTCTATATTTTTCTCTGCATCGTATTTTTTATATCCGATCCAACACATTAAATATTTCCCTGTTTCTACAATGATTTTACAGATCTGATTCAATAAAGCAATCTCCTCTTGAGCGTAAAATAATGCTTTGTGGCATTCCGAAAGCATTTTTAAATATATCTCTTTGGATCTTAGTTTTTCTTGAAAAGTATGTTCATCGGTTATATCATTTATGATTCCAAAACATTCATCTTGATGTAAAGAAAACTTTTGAATTTGAATTAATCTGTATTTATTATTTATAAAAAAAATAAACTTTCTTATAAGTTTTTGGTGGTTTTCTTCTTTTTTTGTAAAAAAGTTAATAAAATCATTTTTTTGTTCTTCAATAAGAAGTTGAGTTAAATCTTTCATTGTAACAATGTTTTTTTTTAACTCGAGAACTCTTTTTGCTCCATTTGAAAGTATATAATAAGTTTGTTCTGACTTTTTTATACATTTAAAAGAACCTTTTTGAAACATTTCTTCTACTTTCAATAATATACCATTAAGCAATCTGTTTTTCTTTTCTAATTTTGTTCTTTTTGTGTTGTCTACAAAAAGACCGATAATATAGCGTTTATCGTCAACATTAAAGGTTTTAAAAAAAACATCTATAGAAATTAATTTACCAGAAGAATGCTTTAAATTTAAGTTTTTTTTATAAGTTTTTCTATTTAAGGAATCATACATTTTTTTTGATATATCTTCTTTAAAAATTTCTTTGAAATCTATTTCTTTTTGCACAGGAAGCAATTCGGATAGACGTAAACCAATGATTTTTTCTTTAGGCAACCCTAATAGAAATTCAGCATATCTATTTGCAAAAACAATTTCCCCTGTTTCTATTTCTGCAAGCAATACTGCTTGGGGTATTTCTTGTAATGTTAAATCAGAGAAACCCATAATGATTGTTAAACTTTTTTATCTTAGTATATTAATAAAGCAATAAATTTTTACAACCAATAGATCAAAAAAAAAAAAAAAAAAAAAAAAAAAAAAAAAAAAAAAATTGTTTTTTGCCAAAATTTTTTAAAAAATACTTGATAAATTGTTTAATTTTAAAAAAAGTTTTTTTTTGTAAATGGAAATA
>JBKBRY010000016.1:0-60864 GCA_046291925.1 Leptonema sp. (in: bacteria)
ATATCTAAAAAGGATAGGAAGAATTAACGTATAATGTTGGATTTTTGAACTGCTCTGTTCATAATTCATGTAAAACCATAACGGAAAAAAAATATTGATTTCTGATGGAGAACTATAGTATTCTCTCCAATGATAATAAAACAAAAACCAAAACAAACTTTTTTTTTCTTCTTTATTTTTTTCATACCATACAAATGGAATTATTGGAAATACCAAAAAACTTGTATAAGTTTTCTGATATTCAAAATCATTTTCTGATTTTTCGGGAAGGAATTGTATATAAAATAAAGGAAATAAAAGTAAAGAACTTGTATATTTTTCCTTAAGTTCATTATATCCAAAACTTTGGTAGTAAACCAAAAAAATATTATGCCAAGTAAGTGTATCATTTTTTCTTTGATTATGATATATGGGTATAAACCAAAAATAATTTTCTTTTTTATACCAAATTAGAGGAAAAAAAATAAAGCTATAGAGTTTATAATCCTGTTCTTTATCTTTCTTAAATCGAAAATGTAACAATGTAAACCAATTTCTCCAGTATTCTTCTTGCTCCTTGTACTGTTTTGACCAAGGCATAGGACCTGCATATATGATTGCTAAAAATGGATGAAAGATCGTAAAGAAAGTTTTCTCTTGAGTTTGTAGATCCTTCGAATAATAATACAAAGGAAATAACCAATTATTAGTATAATTAGAATTCGAGTGAAAACACCATAACCAAATATAACAATAAGTATACGATTCCCCTTCTTTATCAAGGAATCCTAACCAGTAGAAAATAAAATCATTTTGGATTGAGTTCTCTGTATACTTTTTTCGATAGAATATTGGATTAAAAATTACTAACCTGTCGTCCTTTTTACTTTCTAAATAGGAAAATAAAGAAAAAGGAAAAAATAATGTTCTAGTAGTTAAAGGGAATTCCCATTTTATATAATAAGGCGAGTTCGTATAATAAAAAAATAAAAAATTGATTTCTTTATGTTTTTTTTCTTTGTATTCTTGTTGGAACCATATAAGAGGAAGACCCTGCCATTCGTAACTATCTTTTTCGAGATCAATCGAAAACTCTTTTGTTAGATCTCTCCATTTTGTGGGATACAATCCTTCATAAAAGGGAAATGAAAATAAAGATGGTGATACAAAACACAGTAAAAATAAGAGGGAGGGGAAATACCACACAATAGACATATTTTTTGATGAATTTTGATTATCAATTTATTTTTGCAAAACTAAAATTTTTTTGATATATAAAATTAAATTAATTATATACCATCTATCGAATTGATTTTCAATTTTATTTTATTCTTAAAAAAAATCTTTTACTTTTCTCCCTAAATACATATGAATTCCAATTCCCAATAAACCGGTAATAGGGCTAAAAAACCATATCCATAAGGGTTGCCCATTAAAAAACTCTTGTATCCATCCTGCAAAAACAGGACCCACAGACCATCCTAATGTGCGAGTAAAACCAATATAGGAGGATACAAAAATATTTAGGGAACGAGAAGATATGTTTTTATTGGTTTTTTCGGCTACAAGACTAATCAAACTATGTAAGGAAGAAATTGTAAGAAGTTCGCCAATAGAGATTATAACAATACTTAAATAAAAAAAAGAGTGCTTTAAAGAAAAATAAGAAAATATACCGATAGAAAGAAATCCTAAATAGTAAAATAATGTCCCTATTTGAATTGAAAAAAATAAATTTTTAGTCCATAGGGAAACAGGGACCTGAAATAATACTATCATAATTCCATTCAAAAAATACAATTTCCCTAAATTGACTTTGGTTATGTTATGTTGATTGGTTAAAAAAACTGACAATGGTGTTATTAGTAAGGACATTACGATAAATATATTTATGGAATTTAATAAAAAAAATACCAAAATCCTGTTTTGAAAAAAATTTTTAAAATTATCTTTTAAACTATCTGATTTCTGAATCCTGATTTCGTTCTTAAGCCACCTATTCAATAAAACCATAGAGATTAATGTTAGAAAAAATGTACCAAAGAAAGGAAATGAATAATTATAATCTGCTAAAAATCCACCTAATAAAGGGCCCAGTGCCCATCCTAAATTCATTCCTGTACGATGAATACTAAATGCGAGATTTCTATTGTCTTCATTCGTATTGGCTATAATTAATGCTTCCATTGGAGATACAGACAATCCTAATAAAAAAGAATTTGCAAATAATAACAGAATTAGATAAAAATAAGAAAAGTCAAAATAGATAAAAATTCCACTTAGCAAAAATACCAAAGTTCGGATCGAAAAACTGACCAAAATCATTTTCTTTTCTCCCAGTTTTTCTGAGAAAAAATTTACAAAAAACCAACTTACTAAACCCAAGAGGGAAGAAATTCCAGTAATGAGACCCACTAAGGAAGGGGGAAGCTTCTTAACATCAGACAAATATACAGGAACGAACACATATGACATTGTATAGCCAAATGCCAATAGCAATCTTGCAAAACTTATGTAGTAAATAGTAGAAGGCAATTGTAAATTCATATATTATAAAAAAATTCTTTATTTTATGACCATAGAAAATTAAGTTTAGAAATGTTATAGAAAAAAATAACAGTATATAAAAAATGAACTTATGGATTCTAAACAAAATCATTTATCAGAATATTATCCCGAAGAACATATAAAGTTGTTTGATGAATTTCCAAAATTTACAAAAGAAGAATGGATAGAAGAAATTTATAAAACTTTAGAAAAGTTTAAAAAGCCAAAAGATTTAGAAGTTATTTCTTGGAAGACTTATGATGGTATGAAAATTTTACCTTTTTATATAAAGGAAGATATATCCGATTTAGCATTTGTTTATGAATATCCAGGGGTATACCCTTTTTTAAGAAGCAGAAAAACGAATCAATCATGGGAAATTTTACAATATCTTCAGGGGAGCGAAGAAGAAGTCCAAGAAAAGATAGAACAAACAACAAGAAGAGGAGCAGAGGGAATTATGATTCCTTTTGGGAAAAAATCTTACCCTTATATTTTTTATGGAAATTCTTTAGCAAATTCAAATTTCATTAAAAATATTATAAATAAATATCAATTTTCCTACTATTTTTTGGGAGAGTCTAAAGAATTAATAGAATTAATGCAACTTCAAAACGAAAATCTTACATTCCTTATCGATCCCTTTTTAGAGCTCCTAATAGAAGGAGAGTTTAGTGATTCGTACACATATATTCTAAAAGAAATACAAAATAAAAATCCAAATTACCCATGCCTTTCTGTTCGAGGCGATTTATATGCAAAAATGGGTATTCCCATAGCAATGGAATTAGGATTGACTATCAGTCATTTTGCAGAGATGTTGTGCCAACTCAATTTCGAAAATACATCTGAATTGATAGCATGGCTACCCAAAATCACTTTAGTTCAGTCTACGGGATCTTACTATTTTTTAGAAATAGCAAAGTTGCGAGCAACAAGAAGACTTTTGGCTTTAGTTTTGTCAGGTTTTGGTATTAACGAATATAAAAGTCCACCTAAGCAACTGATGGTAACCTCGGATTGGAATCATTCTATTTATGATATCTATAACAACTTATTAAGAAATACCATTTCTACTATGGCAGGAATTATAGGGGGAGTAGACTCTATTGTGGTTTTACCATTCACATCTGTAAATAATTATGATGATGAATTTTCTCGTCGCTTGGCTGTGAATACACAGTTGATATTAAAATACGAATGTCATTTAGATTCAGTGGTAGATCCTGCTGGGGGTTCCTACTATATAGAAAACATAACCAATTTACTTTCTGAAAAGGCTTGGGAATATTTTTTGAATATAGAAAAGGAAGGTGGTTTTTTAGAATCTATTCGCAAGAATTATATTTTTAGTTTAATCGAAGAAAAGCAACAAGAAATTATCAAAAATATCAAATCTAGAAAGGAATTTATTTTAGGTGTAAATCAATATCCTAACCCTAAAGATTTTTTATTAAATGAATACAAAGAATTTAATTTGATTGGGAAATACGATCCAACAAAAAAAATTAAATTTTTTAGGGCTCCAATCTTTTTCGAAGAATTGAGAATTAAAACAGAAGAATTATCTAAACTGAAAGGTGTACCAGTAATTCAGTTAATCCCTTTTGGCAAACTAGCACAACAAAGGGCAAGAGCCTCTTTTATTATGAATTTTTTTGTTTCAGCAGGATTTATTGTTGATGATCCGGGGGATTTAAAAAACAAAGAAACAATTTTACAATTTTTGAAAGAAATTACCTATAGAGAACACCTTATAAAGTCTTTTGTGCTATGTTCAAGTGACGAAGAATATTTATCAATGTTTTTGGTAATAAAAGAAGTTATCCTTGCTTTTAAAGTACCTGTATTAATTGCAGGCTTACCAGATAATTTCGAAGAGTTAAAGTCTTTAGGAATTTTTGATTTTATTCATTTAAAGAGTAATTTATACGAAACTCTTTTAAAATATCAAAAGTTGTTTTTAGAAAGCTAAATTTACTTTTCTTGTTTTGATTCTAAAGCTTTTTTAAGATATTTCAATGCATTTTCTTTGTCTCCTGAGAAAAGAGATAAAAGACTTAAATCTAAATAAGATTTAGAGTTTTCTTTTTCTTGTATTTCTTTTGTTTTTAGAATGATTTTTTTTTGAACTTCATTAGCAAATTCAGTATATTCCTTTTGTCTTTTAGTTTTTAATTCAACAATAAAATTTTCAAAAGATTTATATTTCGTATCCTTTTCTGTGATTTCTTTTAATTCTTGATAAAATTCTTCTGTTTTGTTTAAATTAAGTAAAATTCCTGTTTTTAGATTTCTTAGTGTGGTATCTTCTGGAAATATTTTTAAATAGTGATTGCAAAGCTCATATGCCTTCTCGTAGTTTTTTAGCTTAACAAAAGAAAGAATGGTTCCTTCTATTGCTAATTTGTTTTTTGGCTCTTTTTTTAAAATAGAAAAGAAAATTTTTAAGGCGTTTTGGTGATCTTCTAATAATTCGTATACATATCCTAATAGAAGATAACTTCTTATAAAATTAGGTTCAATTTCTATAGATTTAAGTAGCATTTTTTTTGAATTCTCATAATCTTGAATTTGGAAATACTCGATTCCCAAATTATGGAAAGCATTGGCATCTTTAGTGTGGATTTTGGTATAGTCTAAATAGTATTGGATGGATTCTGTATGATTTTTTAATTTTGATGCTAAATAGCCTAGTTTAAATAATAATTTTGAATTTCTCGTTTCTTTGTATAAGTTTTTATAAATTTGATAGGATTTTTCCCAATTTCCGATATCTTCGTATTCTTTTGCTAATCGAATTTTGTCTTTCATGGTTTGATTTTAAGCTTGCTGTTGATGAGGAATTTGGTTATCTGCTTCTATAATTTCCATACTTATGTCAAGAAACTTTACACTATGGGTTAAAAATCCCATACTAATTCCAACGTTATTGATTTCTGTAAGTTCTTTTAAATTTTCAGGTTTCCATCCTCCCGAGATTTCGATTTTGGGTTTTTGGATTTCATATTTTTTGCAAATTTCATCGATTTTCGATAAGCATTCTTTGATTTGTTCAATATTCATATTATCTAAAAGTAGTATGTCAATTTTGGATAGAATTGCTTCTTCTATTTGATGGATACTTTCAATCTCTACTTCGATTCGTTTATGGGGGTATTTTTGGCGGATTTTTCTAACTGCTTCTGAAATGCTTTTTGCAGCTTTAATATGATTGTCTTTTATCATTGCCATATCAGATAAATGGATTCTGTGATTTGAACCTCCCCCACAATATACAGCATATTTTACTAATTTTCTAAAACCAGGTATGGTTTTTCGTGTATCTAAAATATTCAGAGTAGGATTTATTTCTTTTGCCAGTTGTACAATTTGATAAGTAATGGTACTAATTCCACTTAAATATTGTACAAAATTTAATAAAATCCTTTCTATACGAAGAATACCTGCAGTTTCTCCTTTAATCTTCATAAGAATATTTTTTTCGCCAAATATGGTTCCATCTTCTAAGCTATCAATTAGCTGAATATGGAAATTTGTCTCTTGATTGAATATATAAATCAAATGTTGTGTTATTTTTTTTCCGCAAAATATACCTTCGGATTTAGCAATTACATTCGCAGTGGATAACTGATTAGAATCAAAAATTGCTTCTGATGTAATATCACCTTCTGGTGCATCTTCTTGAATGGCTAATTTTATTAAAGTTTCTACATCTTCCCGTGTAATATTTGTTATAGGATTTGTATAGTGGCTTTTCATCTATTTGATATTGTATTGATGTTTATATTGATCTGGTATAGGTTCTAAGATCGCTTTTAATTTGGTTTTCTTTCCATTGAATTTTATTACTTCTATAAGTACTTCGGATCCAGGCTTTAAGGAAAAAATATTTTCTTTTAAGGTGTAGGGGCCAATTACGGGATATCCATTAGCAGAAATAATAAGATCTCCCGCTTCTAATCCACTTTTCGATGCAGGGCTATTGGGAAATACTTCTGCAATCTGAATCCCTGACGGAGTTTCTATATATAGAATTCCTAAATAAGCTTTTTCTTGTTTTTCTTCTGTTATTATTGGTTGCGTAGATTTGCAAACCAAAAAAAAGAGAAAAAAAAGAAAAAGAACTAATCTCTTCATAACGAAACACTTTTTTCCCCCAAACAGAAAATCAACCAAAAAAGATCAAATCTTAAATTTTTATTTCAATATTTTCTTTGGCTTTTTATTCTTTTTATTTCTTTTTAACTGTTTTTTTAGCTGTTTTTTTTGTTGTTGCTGTTTTTTTAGCTGTTTTTTTTGCTTTCATAGTACCACCTTTCCATCCTTTTCTATAAGCTTGATCAGAAATTTGTTTTGGTTTTAATCCATATATTTGTGCTATTTGCGTAGGACTTTCCCCCGCATTATAGCGTTTTTCTATATCGCTTCTTTCTTTTTCACTCAATTCACTCCATTTTCGCATTGGCTACTCCTTTGTCATAAACTTAAAAAAGTCAATTTAAGTTATCATAATAATTTTTCCTTTATCGACTAAAATTTTTAATATATTAATTTATAAAATAATATATTCGTTTTTTTTGTCAATTTAATTTTAGTTTTTGAATAAAATTTATTGTTTTTTTTTGTAATTTTTCTTTAGATTTCGTATTTTTTTTATAGAAATATGATCATAAAAGCGAATCATACTATTTTGTATAACTTATATTTCGTAATTTTAAGATAAGTTTCTAAATATTTTATACATTTCTCTAATGATATTTACTTAAAATAAGATTGTAGAGAAGTTTTTAGAAGAGTAGAACTAAAACTCTCAATAATTTCTATCTATTTTATAGTATCCCAATATCTCTTTTTGGCTTCTAAATGTTCTTGATAGGTTTTAGAAAAGTAATGCCTTCCATCTGGCATCAAAACAAAATAGTAGTAATCAGTTTTTTCTGGGAAAAATGAAGCTTTTAGAGCATGGATTCCTGGATTAGAGATTGGAGTGGGTGGCAAACCTTTATATTTATAAGTATTGTAAGGTGAATTAATTTCTAAGTCTTTTAAGGTTAGCTTTTTTTTAGGATTTTTCAAAATATATTGAATGGTAGGATCTGCTTGTAGTTTTATTTTTTTTTGGATTCTGTTATAGTAAACACTTGCCATTAGAGGCAATTCATCTTTGTGGATAGCTTCTCTTTCGATTATAGATGCAATGATTACTTTTTCGTATAATTTCTTAGGTTCTATAGTTTCTAAGGATGTTATGGTTTTCAGTTTACTAAAAAACATCTGAATCATTATTTCGTGTATTTGACTAACCAAAAGCTGTGGATCGATTGTATAGGTTTCTGGAAACAAAAAACCTTCTGAAGTAGGACCAGCAATTTTGTATTTATCTAAAATCTCTTTATTTTTTGTTACTTTAATAAATTCTTCTGGTTCTTTTGTATATCCTAACTGTGTAAAATACTCTCCTATTTGGTAGTTAGACCATCCCTCGATTATCGTAAATTGTATTAATTTTACTTTACCACTAATTAGATGGTTGAGTATCTCTATTGTATTCATATTTTGATTTAGTTCGTATACACCTGATTTTATTTTTTTATCCAATTGAAAAATTTTGGCTAATATTTTAAAATAAATTTCACTTGAAATCAGTTCTTTTTCTTTAAGTTTTTTTGCTATATAATCTGCATTTTTTCCTCTGGGGACGGTAAACAAAATAGTGTCTTTGTTTTTTAAGGATTGTGAATATAAATTGATTTGGGAAATAAATACAAAAGTTAAAAATAATAACCTCATTCTGTTTCCCTTTTTTGGTATTTATAGTCTATCCTTAAATTGGATGGCCTTTCTATTATTTTATTTTGTAATTCATATATCTTTGCATTCTTTAGAAATGTAGAAAAAGAAGAGGCAACAGCAACCGTAAATCCAGCAAAGCCATCTAATAAACCGAGTTTGAATATATAAATTTCTAAAAATTTAATGATAGGTTTATAGAGGCATTTTAAAAAACTAAATTTTTTGTTTTGGTGGTATCGATTGAATGCTACAATAGACGAAAATTTGTTAATTGTATCTATTTGATGGGATAGATCCTGAAAACTATAATGAAGAATATCTCCTTTTAGAGAACTCCCTTTCCCTTTGATATGTATATAATCATGTGGGTTTTCTCCTAGCCAAACGGCTTTGCTTTTTTTAAATAATCTATATTTCTTTTGTGGATACCAACCACTATGATAGATAAATTTACCCAAATGATAAGTTAGCCTAGGTATTTTATAACCATCAAATTGATTCATCTTTTCCTTATTCTCTTTGAGTTCTAAAATTTCTTGCTTTAATTGGTTAGAAATTCGTTCGTCAGCATCTAAAGATAAAACCCATTCATAAGAGCATAGAGTTAAGGCTCTGTTTTTTTGCTCTACATGACCATCAAATTCATGTTGAAAAAATTTTACTTTAGGAAACAAATTACAAATTTCTTTAGTTTTGTCAGAACTAAAAGAATCAAGTACAATAATTTCGTCTGCTATTTCGTAACAAGACTCTATGCAATCTTTGATGTTTTTTTCTTCGTTATAAGTAATAATAGCAACACTTATCTTTTCTTTATTCATTTTTATAGAATGGTTTTCTTTTTTCTTCAATAGCCAAAATAGCTTCTTGGAAATCTTTGGTTAAAAAACTTTTTGATTGACTAATAGATTCTAATTCTAATGCTTCTTCTAAATTCTTTACTTCGTATAAATTTTTTTTTAGCATTCGAAAAGGTATAGGTGCATTCTCAGCGATTTCTTTAGCTATTTCTATTACTTTGGAAAGAATTTCTTCTTTATGAAAAACTCCATTACATAAGCCTTTTATATAAGCTTCTTCTCCATTGATGGTTTTACCAGTAAATAACAATTCTTGAGCGACTTGTAGGCTAGCCATTTCTTTAATCAAGAAAGTGGAACCCATACCCGGATGAATTCCTATTTTTAAAAAATTAAAGGAATATTTACCCTCATAAACAAAATATTTCAAATCACAAGAAAGCGCAAATGCTAAAGCAGCACCAATAGCATGACCGTTAACTGCTGCTATTACTGCAAATGGCGTTTTTCTTACTTCTAAAAATAAGCTGTAAAAATGTTTCATAAATTTTTGGTTTTCCTCAAAACTTTTATTTTTAAAACTTTTTAATAAATTCAAATCTCCACCACTAGAAAAAACTCCATTTTTTCCAGTTATAATAAGAACTCTTAATTGGGGATCGTTTTGCAAATCTTTTATAGTTTGGTTAAATTCTAATCCCATTTCGTAGGTCATAGAATTTTTAGTCGATGGATTATTCAAATATAAAACTTTGATAAATGAATCTATGTTTTCTATTTGTATGAAAGACATAAAAACTCTATATTAGTTTTCTTTTATATCAGGTGTTTCGTCTAATGTGGAATGTAAATGTTCAATTTTCTTTTTATGGGTTAAAACTAAAAAAAGTGACCATCCAAATAAAATCGTTACAAAACTAATGGAGAAAATCATAATTATCCAACCACCTAATGTCATAATTTCTCCTTTTTGTTCCAATTTCGATTTGCTTGAACAATTAAAAAAATAAAAAATAAAGAAAGTAAAACTATAAAAAAGAAAGTAATCCTTGCATTTGTATTAACCATTAAAGTTTTTAAATATACAGGAAGTTTTTGAAATAACCATACAATGAATACTATTAACAAGTAAGCCGGAGAAACATATTTAAGTATGAATTTTGTAAACTTGGGAATTTTAATAAAAGATCCTATTTGAGCCTCTTTTAAAACTTTATCTGCTCCAACGAACCAGCCACCTAAAATTACTTGAATTATAGAAAGAACAAAAATTCCAAAAGTACCAATCCAAAAATCCATAATATCCAATGCAACTAAATCTTTAGAAAAAAATACAACAACCAAACTGCCAACTAGAGTTATAAAAGATAAAAAGGAAACACTAATTCGTCTACTGGTTCCTAAACCTTCTTCTAAAAAGGCAATTGCTGGTTGAAGCATAGAAATAGAACTTGTAATTGCTGCAATAAATAGCAAAAAGAACCAAAGAAAACCAAACAAAGATCCTAAAGGCATTTTTTCGAAAATATTAGGTAATGTTATAAAACCTAATGTAAAGACACTTTCAGAAATCCCTTCTTTTCCTAAAAAAACAAAGGCAGCAGGTATTGTAATCAATCCTCCTAAGGCAACTTCTGCAAAAATATTTCCTGCGGCAGAAGTAGTAGAGGAAAGCAATACATCGTCATTTTTCTTTAGATAACTAGCATAAGTAATGATTACACCGAAACCAACTGATAGGGAGAAAAAAATTTGTCCAGCTGCAGCAAGCCACATATCAGCATTCATTAGAGATTCTAAGAAACTTTTTTCAGAAATGTTCGGATTCCACATATAACCTAAACCATTGATTATATTTCTTTCAGGATAGTTAGGATTTGGAGTTCCTAAAGTCAAGACTCGAACAAGTATCAAAATAGCAATGATAAATAAAAGAGGTATTCCAATTCGGCTTGTTAATTCAATTCCTTTAACAAGTCCTTTATAAATAATCCACATGTTAAGAAGATAGCTAAAAAAAAGAAACAATAAAATTTCAGACTGATTCCCAGAAAAAAGAATACCGTCTTGATTCATGCCAGTAGTCTTAATAAAAAATTCTTGGTATGCAAATTCTCCCTTATTTAGGGGGAGAGTACCAATTAAATAAGAAAAAGCAAAATATAAGCACCAAGACTCAATAAATATATAATACATAAAAATTCCTACAGGAACCAACAACCCCAAAAAACCAAAATAAGAAGAATATTTGTTTTTCCATAGAATCCTATATATACCAGGAGTAGAATGGTACCCTTTCGAACCACCAATTCTACCTAAAGACCATTCCAACCAAGCGATGGGGATACCTAAGAATAAAAAAGCAAAAAAATAGGGTATCATAAAGCTTCCCCCTTCGTATTTTACCGCAAGACCTGGAAATCTTAGGAAATTTCCTAGCCCAATAGCACTACCCATTACAGCAAAAACAACTCCAATTAAAGAGCCCCAATTTTCGCTCTTATTTATAGGCTTCATTTTTTCCCCGTTTACCATTTGCTATTAATTTTTTAATTATAATATGTCAATTTTTTTAGTATTTGTATGTGAATAAGAATAAGATGAATACAATCATTATTAAAAAAAGTAATTCCTTTATATAAGGATACGGAATTATTTTTATATAATATGCTCTAATATTGTAATTTTGTTAAGATTATTTTTTTAATTTATTGTAAATATAATTTATAAATTTTACCTTATGTTTCTAATTTTTTTAAGGAAAATCCATAAAAATTGAAAAAAATTCGTTTGTTCTTCTATTCCACCATTGGTGATGTCTATAATTATTAATAGGAATAAAAAAATTTGGGTAATTAATTTGTTGAATATGCTCTTCGGTTGTTTTTATTAATGGTGTTATTGGTTGTCCAACCCTTTCCATCTCCCATTCTATGAAGATGCGTACAATAAAACTAATGGAATAACCTGACATAGATTTTAACTCTTTTAACCGTTTCCACAATTCTGGGCTGATCTTTTGAATCACTACCCTTTTGTATTCTTTCGTTTTGGGTTGGTAATGGCAGACAGCATTCTTTAAAGCATTTTCTTTTTTAGAGTGCAATAATGATCGTTTGTACTTTTGAATTAAGTATTCCAAATAAAGCGAAATATTTCCTCTACTTTTGTTTTTTAAAAAAGCAAAGTTTCTGGGTTGAATATAAATGCAAAATTTATAGGTTTCATTGAATTCATATTGGTTTGTATATAGCATATTCATTTTATACAGAAAAAAAGAATTTCGTAAAAAAAATTAAATTATTGACAAAATGCCCCTCTCTAAAAAAGCAAGATTAAAATGAATAGATTTGTATTTCAAAAGTGAATAAAATCTCTTCTCATTATTAAATTTTTCTTGCTAATAAAACATCTTAGAATTATTTGGAAGATAAAGATTGATCGCGCGGTAGAGCAGTTGGTAGCTCGTTGGGCTCATAACCCAAAGGTCACAGGTTCAAATCCTGTCCGCGCCATAATTAACTGGCGACGTAGCTCAGTTGGTTAGAGCAGCGGAATCATAATCCGCGTGTCCGAGGTTCAAATCCTCGCGTCGCTATTTCGAAAGATTCTTTTTCTTCTGGATTGAGTTTTTCCGTTGCATATCGAAACATAGTTCTTGGCATGATTGTATAGTGTTTTTTTAAAAATAATAAAAGTTTATTTTTATCTCTTTTCCCAATTTCTCTTAACATCCATCCTGTTGCTTTTTGGATTAAATCATGAGGATTTCGAAAGAATTTTTCTGCAAGTAGAAAAGTTTCATCAAATTTATAATGTTTAATCAAATAGTATGTAGCTAAAATGGAAATCCTTTCTTTCCATAAGTGTTTGCTTTGGGAAAGTTTGTGTAAAATGACTTTTTCTTTTGGATATAAAAATAAAAACTTTCCCAAAATATTGGGTGCACTTATATCTACAAGATTCCAATTATTTAAGTAGTCTACATTTTTTAAATAGTAAGTAACTATTCTTTTTAGCTTTTGGTATTTGTGTTTTTTTTCGTATTTTTCTATTCTTTGGAATTGTAAAATAAGAATTAAGAGTGCAAAAAATCTATATTCATGCACTCGAGAACGAAGAAAAAAACTCAATTCTTGCATCGTTAAATCATTGTAATGTTTCTTAGCTATTTTTCTAAGACTCGGAACAGGAATGCCTTTAAAGATATCAGATTCTTTATATTTCATTTTAGGGAAGGTATAAAATTTAAAATACTTCCTAAAAAATAATGCTTTATCTTCCTTTGCATAGGAATCTATCTCCTCACAAATTTTTTTGATTTTGTCCATCAAAAATAGAATCTTTAATTATAAGATATTTTGTAAGGCGTTTTCTCTAAGTTTTATAAAGATCTTTTCTTTTTCTTCTGGTTGTATTTTTAAAGTATAATCCAGCAATTCTTTTAGCTTTTTTCTAGGAATTACATTCTTTTTGTAAAGTTCAAAACTTAACTCCCACATATTTGAATAAACTATAGGTAGTTTTATATTTTCTTTATCTAAAATTTCTATATTTTTATAGAGTGTTTTTTCGAGAATTTCATATATTTCTTTTTCATCTGGATTCTTATATGCTTTGTGGATTAAACATAACTGGACTGGATTTATTTTTCCATGTATTTCTAAATTCTCTAACACTAATTTTTGAATTTGAATTGCGTTATCTTTTGAGATGGTTTCTTTATCTTTAAAAGTCAAATTATATAAAAAGTCTGTGATTTCTTCTTTTGGTATGGTTTCCGTTAATAGCATTTGGTATAAAACAAAAATCAAAAAATCGCTTTCTGTATTATCGCCAATTAAAATTATTTTAGAGAAAGAAGGTTGCATTTTTCGTATTTTTAGGAGTACTTTTAATTTATATGCTGTTTGATCTACAAACGATTGCAATGTTGTATTAAGAAACTTTATGGAGCGATGGAACATTTCGTCAAAGCCCTGATTGATATAATAATTTAAATTATTTAGTATATAAAAAATTTTAGAAGATAAATTCGCAACTGGTTCTGATAATTTTTTTAAGAATAAGCCTTCTATAGGTATTTGAAATCTCTTAAAAACACCTTCTAATACTCTATGAAAGAAAGTAGGAGATGCAGAAATAAATAATAAAGGATAGTCTAGCTTTTTTAATTGTCGAAATAATTCGTCCATTCCTATAACGGGTTTTTTGTTTTCTATTCTTTCTAATAAGGTTTCAAGCAATCCTTGTTGATCTTCGAATTTCGTATTTAAAAATGTTTTATCAATATCAGAAATTATAATAAAACCTTCGTAGTTTTCGGGGAGGATAGAAAGTCTGCCAAATCCTATAGGAAAATTTTCAGTAGGAGACATTGTATAAAGAGTAAAATTTGCTAAATCCATTAGACTTTGTCTAATAGAATCTGAACCTTTGATATTGGTTCTTAAAAGATATTTTCCAGATTCCAGTTTAGGAACGATTCTCGTTAAGGGAACCTCAAAAGTTCCTTGTTGTGAACCTTTTATATTGTCAACACTTGCAATTGGTTTCGTTTGAAGTAGTTTTTGAATTTGATCGCTTTCCATTGGTATAATATCAATCTGAATTTTTGGATTTCTTACGGAGGATAAATTCACATCTTGAATGGCTCTAAATCGATTGATCAGTGAATTGGGTAACATACTAAAAATATCAAAGTCTTCATATAAGTAATTTTCTAAGAAAGGGATATCTACAATTTGTCCGTTGATCAAAATTCTTTCCGATTGGCCTAAAAATCCATTGTAAATTGCAATTCGCTTTTTCCCTACTGTTGGTATGTTGATTTTATTTATCTTATTGAATTCTTCGTCCATTTAGTTTCTTTCTTTACTATTTTTGATTTATTAGAATAAATGAATGCAATTGCAAAATAAATCAAGCAAAATTTTTTGGTAGGAAAATGGAACAAAAAAAAAATTTAAAACCGATTTTTGTTTATTCTTCCAATTATAAAATTCCTTTAGAAGGCCATGTTTTTCCTGCAATTAAATTTGAACTAATCTATAAAAAATTAATTTCAGATCCTAAATTTGCTAATCATAAATTTGTTGAACCTATGCCTGCTAGTTATGAACAAGCTAAATTGGTTCATCAAAAAGAATACTTAGAAGATTTGCTACATCTTCGATTTACCAAAAGAGTGTATAGAAGTGAACTTCCTCTTAATAAAGATATTATAGATGCTTTTTTTTTGGCTACGGGGGGAACCATTTTAGCGGCAGAACTTGCATTAGAATACCAAAGAGCTATGAATCTTTCTGGAGGGTTTCATCATGCTTTTAGTGATCATGCGGAAGGATTTTGTTATTTGAATGATGTTGCAATAGCGATTCGAGTTTTGCAAAAAGAAAAAAAAATAAAAAAAGCTTTAGTCATCGATTTGGATGTTCATCAAGGAAATGGTATTGCAAAAATTTTCGAAAAAGATAACAATGTTTTTACTTTTTCTATGCACGAAGAAAACAATTATCCGATAAAAGAGAAAAGTACGTTAGATGTGGGATTAGAAACAGGAGTTGGAGATGATGTTTATTTAACTTTATTAGAAAAAAATCTCAATTTTATCAAATTAAGATTTGATGCCGATATTGTTTTTTATGTAGCAGGTGTTGATCCTTACGAAACAGATAGGTTGGGAGGCCTTAATTTAACTAAAGAAGGCCTTAAGAAAAGGGATATTTTAGTTCGAGAGTTTTTTATGAACAAACCCATTGTAGTTGTTTTGGCTGGTGGTTATGCTATGAATACACAAGACACGGTAGATTTGCATGTACAAACAGCTGAAGTTATGGGGGAATTTTTTTGATTTTGTTATCAAGTTGTAATAAGAAGAAATTAAATTATAATGGATGTTAGACTTGTTTATGGGAATTTTTGGTGATTTAGAACAACTTTGGTCTGATAAAAAAAAGAAACAAACCGAATCCGATAAATCCATTTTTTTGGAATCAATTACAGAGAAAGATATCCTGGATGATTTACATGCTCAACCTTTAATTCAGGGAAAATTTGATGATCGAACTATAATTTTTGGAAAATTTTCCGAACAGGAAATTTTGGAATTAATGAATTGGTCTAATATTTTTAAGAAAATTGAACAAAAAGGATATTTAGATACTCGTTTAGAATTGCAATTCCTTTCTGAGATGGACCAGAGAATTTTGGTTAAATGGAAGGAAGAAGTACTAATCCACATAAGATTAAAAATTTCGAATTTTAGATTTCGATTTAGTCCTGGGGTTCCTTCTTATAAATTGCTATATATTGATTGGTTGATGACAAGAGATCCCTTACGGAGCTCAAAAAAAAATAAACCATTGTTTTATGGTCAAGATGCTCCGGGCTTAGGAATTTTTAATGAAATAGCAGATTTTATTTTTAATTTAGCTTTAGGTTTAGGAGTAAAAGGAGCATTTAATATACCGGAATATTTTCATGATGCTTTATTGTTTCATAGGCAGTTTCGGTTTTATGATCCCCAAAGAGAGGCATTTTTTAGAGCTTTAATTAGGGATTTAAGGGAGATAGGGGCAAAAAAAATTACAGAGGCTTTATCAAAAAACCAAATTTATGACCAAGATAATCAACCCGTGCAATGGATTCCTGGAGAGATGATTTCGCTAATTGATCCAGAATTTAGTGATTTTATTTGGAATAAGGACTATTTTATGAAGGTAATACGCTATTTAAAAAGATATACCTTTTATATTCATGAATCTAAATAATCATACCTTCGTTTCTTTGGATTGTTTCTATAATGTTTCTTGATTTTTTTGTGATATAAGAAATTGCTTCTTCTTCTTTTAATTTAATGAATTCCTCTGGGAAAATTGGTTGCGAAAAGATCACTTTCACTTTTTTATATTGAGCTCTTAAAGGAATTTTTATAATTTCTTCTGGTAACCCAATCATTTGTCTTATAGAAGGAGGTAAAGGAATAGCTGAAATTTCCTCTTCGATAGGGATAATAGCAAAAGGTATTATAGGAACTTTAGCTCTAAAAGCGAAAATTGCAAATCCTTCGTGAAAAGTTGCCATGGGAGCTGAGAAATCATTTTGAACGATATAGTCATGTCCTTCTGGGAAAATTCCTAATATTTCTCCTTTTTTTAAAACGGTCATTACTTTTTTAATTGAACTTACTGTTATATTTCCATTAATGTCCATTGGGATAACACCCGTATTTTGTATTAGTGTTTCGAAAACAGGAATTCTTTTTGTATACTCTGCAGCAATCCAGGAAATGTAATAGGGAACAATAGAAGCAATAATAAAAGGATCCATATCGGATCGATGATTCCCTATGATAATCCTTCCTCCCTTTTTGGGTATATTTTCTACACCTTCATGTTTTATATCTACCATAATGTTCAGTAGGGGGCTTAGCAAAACTTTTAAACCATGGAATATATCTTTTTCGCTAAATTTAATAAAAGTATTTATATTGGATTTATTTGATTCCATTGTTCCACTAAACTCTTTAAAAAGCTAAACTCAAACCAAATGTTTATACTTTTTGAAATTCTTCTAAATATTGATTTTTATATTTAAATGTTTTATGAAATAATTCCTTTCCATCTTCTATAATTTTTGCCAATACAGCAGGTTCAATAGCTTGTTTCGGATCGTCTCCAATTCCTTTTGGGGGTTTGATATGAGTTTCGATAATTAATCCATCAGCTCCATAGGCAATAGCAGATAAAGCTGCGTGAGGTACATATATAGATTTACCGACAGAATGAGAAGGATCAACAATTACTGGTGCCCAAGTTTTTTGTTTAAGAAGGGGAGTAATACATTCATCAGGATAATTTCTATAACCGTCAATATTAGGTTGAGTTCCTCTAGGACAAAGAATTATATTTGGATTGCCATGACTTACTATATATTCTGCTGCAGAAATAAATTCATCGATTGGAGCCATATGCATTCCTCTTTTTAGTAAAACAGGGATTCTAGAATACTGAGTTAGTTCTCCTACTTTTTTTAGTAAAGAGTAATTAAGAGCATTTCTAGCACCAATTTGTATCATATCTACGCCTGAATCTAGTACAATCTCTAATTGTTCCGTATCCATGACTTCTGTTATAATGGGTATTTGGAATTTTTCTTTAGCCAAAAGGAGAATTTCTATTGCTTTGTCATCTCCTTGATAAGAATGGGGGCTGGTTCTTGGCTTCCAAACCCCCCCTCTTAAAACATCTGCACCTGCTTCTTTTATAGCGTGTGCAGATTCCAAAAAATAATTGGGATTTTTTGGATCAATGGTACAATGACCAGCCATGACAATGAGCTCTTCTCCTAATTGTTTTTTGTTTATTTTTAATTTGTTTTTAGCAAGTTCCGATCTCCTATCCATCAATTTATAAGGAGATTGAATTTTATTTACATGAGATACAAAAGGAAGACCTTCCAAACGATTCATCATCAATTCACTTCGTTCATCTCCTTTAATAGCATATACAGTCATGGTTTCTCCGGGAATTACTGTAATTGTGCAACCAAATTCATTTACAATTTCTTTTATAATATTTAATTCTTCTTCTGTTAATTGAGGGTTTTTAGGAATAATCATAGTATGGGTTCTCCAGTAAATATTATAAATTTACTAAGTCTAAGGAAAAATAAGTTTTTTATTAGACAACAAGAATTTTAAATTAAAATAAAAAACATAATAATGATTATTTTTAGAATGAGACAGTTGTAGATTTTATTTGACAAAAAGGCTTAAAAAAAATAATAATAAAATTGATGATAGAAATTACTCAAGAAAATGATATAACAATAATAACTACAAAAGAAGAAAGAATTGATATGGTTATTGCTAAAAAATTCAAAGATAAATTGAGTGAGGCTGTAAGTCATAAACCGAAAAAAGTAATCATAAATCTAAGCCGTACTACTTATTTTGATAGTTCTGCTCTGGGAGCACTGGTTTTTTTTTCCAAAGAAGTAAGGAATTATGGTGGAAATTTGGTGCTATGTAATTTATCAAGATCTTTACTTGCTTTACTAAAGTTATCCAAACTGGATATTCTATTTGATATCAAAGACAATCTTACAGCTTCTATAGAATATTTTAATAATCTTACTAAAAAATAATTTCTTGTAAGATTTTATAATAACTTATAGAGTTACGAAAATAAATAAAGAGGTTATGGAGATCACTCTATTAGAAAAACAAATAGAAAAAAATCTTAGAGAAGAAATCCTTCTTATTTTAGGTAAACCCAAAGAAGCAGCAGAAAAATATACCATACTTGGTTCGGATATCAATCAAATAAGACATATTTTTTATTATTTAAAGAGAGAGAGGATTCCTATTAGGGTGTACTATTCCATTGATAGTTATACGGGTTTTATTTTGAATGTAGAGGATACCATTGCAGAAATCAATATCTTAGGTTTCGAAGAAACTGCCCATAGAAGACTGATGTTATCTTTTAATTTTATGAATCATCTCTACCAATTCGAAGTTACAATTCAAAAAGTGGTAAAAGAAACTATATTTTTTTATTTACCATTAAACATTCAATACGTATCGAGGAGGAAATACCCAAGGTTCTTTCCAAAGAATCTATATGCTAAAATCAATATTGAATACCAGAATTTATTTTCTCAAAAAGAATATGAACAACTTTTTTGTCATCAATATCCCTTTATTCATAATGAGCTTATTAAACCCAATCCCGACTTAGGAATTATGATTCGAATCTATTTGAAAGATTTAAATCTAATTTCTACCCATTTTGATTTTTTTTTTTAAGAAAAAAAAATTCACAAAAAGATAAAGAATGGTTAATAAAACAAATGATGTCTATAAAAAAAACAATTTACATAGAAAATACAGAATCGTTAAATTCTTATTTTTATCCTATCCAAAATGTATTGTTTACAAATTACGAGAGAATGTATAAAACTATGTTAAAAACAAAATCAGAAGAAGATGTAGTAAAATATTTTGAAGATATAAGAAGAAAAGATTTAAGAAATCAAATCAATAGCTATATAATTTCTCCCATTTTTTTATTTGATTCTATTTATGGATGTTTGTATTTAGAAACAAGCTTTGTGGATCGTAAAAGAATTTATTTAGAAGATGCCATCAAAATTACGATGATTGCAAAATCTCTTAGTTATGCAATAACAAAAAAAGTAATTTATAATACATATTTTTTAGAGCCCTTAATAGAAGTAAGGAATATAAGTTTGTCGGGAGTTTTGTTAAAACTTTATTCTCGAACACTATATGAATACTTAATTGAAAATGATATTCTTCGATTAAATATAGAAATCAAAAATAAAGTTTTAAGTTTTTTAGCTATTATTGTAAGGATGTTTTCTATCGGGGAAAGTGAATTTTACTTAGCTCTTGAATTTGTGGAATACTTCGAGGATGCTTTTAATGAACTCGAAAAATATTTATATGAACTACAACAAAAAAAGGGGCAAAAATAAGCCCCTCAACGGCGGAGTTTCGCGAATGATATTAATATGTATATCGGTGAGTTTTTAATTTTTTAGTAAAATTTTTTAGAGTTTGGAATTTTTTTCTATAATACTAACATTAATTTCTAACATTCCAAGTTTTGAGTATAGGCTTAAACGAATGGTCATTTTTTCTTCGGGTTGTAATCTCTTTTCTCGCAAATCGATAACTTCTGGTACAGAAACTTCAATAAATTGATTTTTATTTAGAAAAATATTCATTGCATTGCCAGTAACTATATTGGCAAGTTCCCCTAAAACATCTTTGTATTCTTGCTTAAAAGTATCTTCATTAAAATTACCCATTAATTTTTCGAATATTTTTTTAGCTGTGTATTCAGAAAGTGCATATATCACTTTTCCTTCTACGGATCCTACTAAAGAAATAAAAATTCCTATGTCTTGAGTACTACTGGGATAAAGTTTATGGGCTATTTGTGTTTTACCTCGTATTAATTTTTCTTGTAGCAAATCTATAAATACTAAATTCACTGCCTCTAAAAAGGGATTTATATATTCTGCTTTCAAAATATCCTTTCCTTAAAATAGTATTCGGATTTATTTTTGATGAAATTTAAAGACTGTAGGCCCAACTTTCTTTTATCTTTTGATTTTGTCTTTAGATAAATCATAAAGTTGAAATTTTCCTCGGTTTTTATATTGTTCGATAATATATTCATAAAATATTCCAGCCTGTCGTTTTTCTAGATTATTAATATCCACAGTTTCTTTAGATAAATTTTCCGTATTATTTCCTTTTACAACTATATTTTCGATTTTAATATAAAAAGTATAGTCTTTATCTTGCAAGGGACCAACAACCATATTTTGATTTTCTAAAATGGCTTTTAAAATTTCTTGTTTATTGACACTAATCTTAACTTCCCTTGAAATACCAATGGAGTCTAACTCGCTTAAAGAAAATTCTTTATAAATTGGTTCTATGTGTAAAATTTTAGTCAATTCTTCAAAATTTTGTAGGTTTACAATTTTACCAAGCTCCTCTTTAATTCGAGATAATTCTAATCTTTTTTTTTCGTTTGCTAATTTTTCTTTTATAAAAGTATATCTTTCTTTCAAAGAAGGGTAGGCTTCCTTATTTTGTGGATTTGATTCGTGTTCTTTTTTATCTTCTTCGTATTTTTTTTGAATTTCTTCTTCTGAAACTTCTATCTTTATATTTTTTAGTAAATCTTCATTGCTAAATATTAAAATTTTTGTCTTTAAGAGAATTCTATTAGAAAATAGATTTTTAAGGGTATTTAGATCTTCTTTTCCTAAGAGGACGGGATTTAAAAGGAAATTATCCAGTAGAGATGCTTTTGTTAATGCCACTCTTTTGTAAATGGGAAAATAATTGGTTTCTCTTGTGTAAAGTTCTTCAATAGAAATTCTATCTTCGGGAAGAACATTTTTTTGTTGTAATTGATAAGCTTGTTTAACACTTTCTATAATCTGATTTTCAATAGATTCCTTAGAAACGTTTAGCCCTAAATCGGTTGCGATAACAGGTTTTACATATAATTGAACTATTTGTTGATAAATACAAGATTGCAATAAGGCTGGTGGTACATCTGTAAAGCCGTATTTTTGAAAATAGTGATTGCATTCCTCATGTATAAGGGAATAATCTTTTACTAAAATAGGTTCTTTTTGGAAACTTCCTACTTTAGAAGCACCAGAAATCATCATAACAATTTCGTCTATTGGTTGACTAGAAAAAGTAATTGCCATCATTATGATAAGTAGAAGAACGATTATAAATGCTCCAATTTTTTTAAGGACTTCCATACTATCTTTCATATTTCCTTTTTTTTTATTGTTTCTAAAATTTCCAGCCGAAAAATGATCTAAATATGTATATTTTGGGCTTTCTACTTATATTTGTTGGATTATCATTATTGTTGTACACTTTAGTAATGTATTTATCTAATTCTTCGAAAAAAGAAACCAAAACTGAAGATTCTATTACTACAAGCACTAAAAAGAATGAGGATTCTGTTCAATTGCATTCAAATTTAGATGATACTCAACTTGAACAAAAACAAAAAAAAGAAGCTCTATCCGAGAATATAGAAGAACCAAAAAAAGAAGTTGCCTCAAAATTTTCTGAAAAAAAAGAAGCTAAGGATAAAGAACGAAAAATTTTTCAAAAAACTTCTTTGGAATTGTTTATTACAGGATATCTCTATTACGATTCTACGGGGAATACTTTTATACTTTTAGAAAAGAAGGAAAAAGCACCTAGCGAAGTACTATCTCATCTGATTCGAAAAGGGAACGCAACTTTGGAATGGTCAGAAAATAAATTTGTTATTAGTTATGCTGAAAGTCAAATTTTTTTAGATTTAAAAGAGTTACAAGAAATTCGCTTTATAGAAGATTGCGCAATTTTTATACCGGTGCAAAAAAAACCTTATTATTATTTTTTTTCGAAGCAAAATCGCGAATTAAAAAAATTTATGTCAGATTTAACTCTAATGTATAAAAGTTCTATTTGATTCTATAATGTTTTTAAAAAAATGAACCTTGATGATCCGTCCTATTGAATCAATCAAAGTTACAGGGAAAAAAAGTCATAGTAAAAAATGGATTCTTTTTATTTTTGCAATCTTTTTTTTAATTTTTTTAGGCTATATTGCTTATCCTTACAAAGATTGGTTTATTTTACAAATTAGAAAAATATTTTTGCCCGAAAATATTAAATTTGCAGAGTCAAAATTTACCAGTATTCGAAAAGAATTGGAAGAAGAAATTATAAAATCTAACAATTTTTATCAAGATATAAACAAAAGAGAAAATTATTTAAAAAAAATAGAAGAAAATATACATCTTTTTTACTTTTTCGAAAAGTCCTCCGAAAATCTTCAAGATTTGTATTATTTTCTAAGTCTATCTTATTTTTTTAAAATCATTACATATTATAATTTTACGAAGGAGAATCTCTTGATTCAAATTTCTAGAGGAGTTTTGCCCGATTCTTTAATATCTAAACAGGATTTACAATTAAGAGAGGGGAAATTGATAACCCAAAAATATATAGCAATCAATAGAAATTACGAAAACAATCCCAATTTTTTAATTTCTCTCATAACGATTCATTTTTATGATACCAACATTTTGTCAAAATATTTATACAAAATGATCAATAAAGTGCAGAATACGAGTTCTTTAGAACCTGTTTTTAGACCCTATTATGAGTGGTTTTATTTGGTTATCAATTCAAATTATGGTAATGTGGAAAGTATAAATCTTTTTTTAAGACAAAATCTATTTTGGGAATTCTCGGAAGAAGAAAAACTTTTAATTCAAGGGATTACCTATTACTATGCAAAGGATTATTACAATTTTCTAAGAATATTTTACGATTATAAAAATAAAATCATTCAACCTTACGAAAATCTAAATAAAATGCAAAAATTGGTTTACAGGGAATTTTTAAGACTTGCTTTGGAAACTTATTTTTTACAAGGAAATTTTTTATTAGCAAATTATATTTTTAGAGAATTGGAAATACTTTTAAAAAAAGAAATGGATGAATTTATCCAAAATCGAATCGAGATTTTACTTAAAAAAAAGAAATAGATTTGTCAATTGTATCAGTGAATTTTTTTTATCCTTTAAGAAAAAGTTCGTAAATTCATATAAGGTAGGAATATGATTTTTGATAAATTATATAGTTTATTTTCAAATGATATGGGGATTGATTTAGGGACAGCCAATACTTTAGTTTATGTAAGAGGGCAAGGGATAGTTTTAAACGAACCTTCAGTAGTTGCAGTCCAAACCTCGACGGGGAAAGTTTTAGCGGTAGGGCATGAAGCTAAAAGAATGTTGGGAAGAACTCCAGGTGATATTATGGCGATTCGGCCAATGAAAGACGGAGTTATTGCTGATTTTGAAACTGTAGAAAAAATGATACGTTTTTTTATCCAAAAAGTCCATAATAGAACTACTCTTGTAAAACCTAGATTGGTAATTGGGGTACCTTCTGGAATTACAGAAGTAGAAAAACGAGCGGTAAGAGAATCTGCTGAGCAGGCGGGTGCGAGAGAAATCTATCTAATCGAAGAAGCTTTAGCTGCTGCTATTGGAGCCAATATTCCCATAGAAGAACCAGCAGGTTCTATGGTGGTAGATATAGGTGGTGGTACAACTGAAATAGCAGTTATCTCTCTGGGAGGGATGGTAATTTCTGAGTCTATAAGAATTGGTGGTGATGAATTGGACGAAGCAATCATTAGATATTTGCGAACAAAATATAATCTGATTATTGGAGAAAGAACGGCAGAAGAATTAAAATTTAGACTGGGAAATGCTTATCCCGATAAAAATGTAGAAACTATGGAAATTAAAGGAAGAGATGCAATTAGTGGATTGCCTAGAACTTTAGAAATTGATTCTAATGAAGTAAGAGAAGCACTAAAAGAAACAGTAGATATGATTTTAGAAGCGATAAAAAACGCTTTGGAAAAAACACCACCAGAATTAGCTTCAGATATTTCTGATAGAGGGATCGTATTAACAGGTGGAGGTTGTTTACTTAAGGGTTTGGAAAAATATTTTAGTAAAGAAACGGGAGTTCCAGTATTTCGAGCAGAAAATCCATTGATTTGTGTTGCTTTGGGTACTGGTAGATATTTAGAAGAACTAAATAAATTAAAAGGATTAGACTTCATTAATAAAAAGTATTAATTTATGCTGTGGGAATATATACAAAGATATAAAACTTTTTTTAGCTTATCTTTTTGTATAATATTTTCTTTAATAAGTCTTCTGTGGCAAAAAAATCCTTTTACGTATTCAACTCTTTATTTTGCCAAAATTTCTGAACAAACCAATTCTTTTTTCAAGAACCTTTTTAACTTTCCTTTAGAAGTGGTTCAAAGAATTTCTGAATATAGCATTCTAAAAGACAAGTACGAAAAGGCTTTGGAAGAATTAGAGAAATATAAATCTCAGAAAGAAGGGTACGAAATCCTTCTTAAGGAAAATCAAAAACTTAGAGAATTGTTGAATTTCGAACATACTACCATTTATCCCGAAATAAAAGCACAAGTACTCGGGATTCGATTGAATTCCATTACACCCAGAATTATAATAAATAAAGGAAGTGCTCATAATATTAAACCATTTATGCCAGTTATAGCTTACACCAATGAAGAAAACAATATTCCCATAAGAGCTGTTGTAGGTATATCTGCTATTGTGCAAGAAAATACCACAATTGTTCAACCTATACAACATCCCCAGACAAAATTAGGAGTAAAAATAGAAAATACAAATCAATGGGCAATCTTACAAGGGAACTCTTATTCATTACGATTATTAAAATTAAAATATATATCAAAAGAATACGAAAATTCTAAAGTTTTTTTTTCAGATACGGTTCACAACATTTTTAATTCGAAAATTGTTACTAGTGGAAACGATGGTGTGTTCCCGCCAAATATTTTAGTAGGAAGAATTACAAATGAAACAGATCTTGACGAAGAGGGTTTTAATGTTGCTTATGTAGAGCCATATATTTCTCTTGATAAACTAGATTTTGTTATCGTGATTATTAAAGAACCAGAAGAATGGATTGATAGATTCCAAGAAGAAGATACAAATGTTTTAAAGACTCCTTTTAGCGAGGAAATAGTCCCCGAACATCTATTATCTATGAAGAACAAAGAAGAAAAAAAGAAAGAGGAAAGCAAAAAAGAAGAAAAAAATCAATCGGATTTACAAGAAAAAAAACAAAAGGATTTGGATTTGAATCCATCCGGAAGAAGAATCATTCTTAATCCAAACGATCCTCTTCAGCAGTAGAACTACTATGATAGAAATTTTGATGATCCTTTTAGGTTTGATCTTTTCTTACTTTTTAAAGGATATAAATTTTTTAAGTCTACAATTTAGTTTTTTAAATTCAGAAATTATTTATCCCGATTTTTTGATTCTTTTTTTAATTTTTTTTTCTTTAAGGAGTTCAGAAGTTTTGGGTATCTGGATAGGATTCTTTGCTGGCTTATTAGAAGATTCTACAATTTTAAAATTTTCTAAGACAGAGTTTCATCCTTTGTTAGGTATGCATACTCTTGTTTATCCTATTGTAGGTTATATTTTATCGAAATTCAAAAGATTTTTAGACATTAATAATACAGGTGTTGCAATTTTTGTAACTTTTATTGCAGCCTTCTCTACAAGAACTTTTGTATGGTTATTGATGGGGATAATGGATAATTTTTATCAATCTTATTCTATATTAGCAACATCTCTTTATACTAGTTTATTGGCTCCTGTTTGGTTTCTGCTACTAAAATGGACCTATTATAAAAAAGAACTTTAAGGAAATATTATGAGGGTTACATTATCTGAACATAAAATATTAGAAAGATTTAAAAAAAGAATCTATTTTTTTAATATTTTGTTATTTTTCGTGGTATTCATTTTTATATTTCAGCTTTTTAATCTTCAGATTTTAAGAGGTAGTGAAAATAAGTTTTTATCTAAAAAGTTTGTAAGTAGACAAGAATATAAAGTTGCACCCAGAGGTTTTTTTTATGATCAAAGTTTTAATTTTAAGGATCCTTTAGTGTATAACATTACTTATATGAGTTTTGTTATCTATCCTTCGAAATTTCCTTCTTACGAAGAAGGGATACAATACATTTCGACTTTTTGTAAGTCTTTAGGAATTTCTTGCGATAAGTATTCGGATTTTTTTGTAAAAGAGAATTGGAATAAACTGGTAAAAAAGAACGATAAAATAGTGTTATTAGGAAAAGTATCTAAAAGACAACACGAAAGAATTGCAATTTTGCAATTGGATAGAGAATATGGTTTTTTTGAAAGTAATTACCTAAGATATTATGCATTAGGACCAGCAATGGCTCATATATCAGGCTATGTAGGATTGCCTTCGTATAAAGAACTTGCAGAAAAAAAAATAAAGCACTATCAAATCATAGGTAAAGGTGGTATAGAAGAATATTATGATAAAGATATTAGAGGGAAAGACGGTTTAGTCGTACAGAACAAAATTTTAGATGCAACAGAATTTTTAAAACAGTCTCAACAAGGGAACCATTTGGTATTAAATATTAATAAAAATTTACAAATTGTAGCTTACAAAGCTCTTGTAGAAAGTAAAAAAAGGGGTACTGTAATTGTAATGAAAGTAGATTCCGGAGAGATACTAGCTATGGCAAGCTATCCTTCTTTTGATCCCAATCTTCTTTCTTATGGTTCAAAAGAAGAAAGAGCAAAACATATGGAATTGGTAAATCGATATAAGGGTTTTTTAAATTTGGCGATACAATCAAAATTTCCGCCTGCTTCTACATTTAAGCCAATAACAGCAATTGCTGCTTTGGAATATGGAAATCCAATTGATGTAAACGAAAGTACTTCTTTTTTTTGTCCGGGCTATTGGAAGTTAAAGTCATCCTTAAAAAATGTTCCAGATATCATTTTTGGATGTCACAATCGAAATGGACATGGCAAATTGGATTTACTTCATGGAATTGCTCAAAGTTGTAATGTATATTTTTATAATTTGTCGAATAAAATTGGAGCATCGCCTATCATCAATACTGCAAAAAAATTTAGGCTTGATCAAGAGACCTTAATCGATTTACCTGGAGAAATCAAAGGGTTTGTTCCCGATCCCTTATGGAAGCAAATTCGCTGGTCGAACAAATGGTATGATGGAGACACAGTAAATTTATCTATTGGACAAGGATTTATTGAAACTACTCCGATTGAAATGCTCGTTGCTTATGCAGCTATAGCAAATAATGGAAAAATCGTTAAACCATTTATTGTAAAAGAAATACGAGATTCTTCTACTAATAAAGTGATAAAAAGATTTGAGCCAAAAATAATTCAAAAATTAGATATTTCTAAGAATACTTTAAAATTTATTCAGAAAGCATTACGAGAAGTTGTTCTTTCTGGTACTGGTAGTTTTTTAAAACAACCCAATCTAGTCCCTATAGCAGGAAAGACTGGAACAGTACAAACGAAATCTAAAGAAAAGGGTGTAGATCATGCTTGGTTTATAGGCTTTGCCCCTTATGATGAAGAAAATTTATTCTTAAAAGACAGAGTAATGGTAGCAGTATTTGTGGAACATGGATTAGCTGGTTCTGCAAGTGGAATACCTATTGCTTATAAAATTTTTAAAGAATTGTTCCCTAATTGGAATTCAAATTAGATAATGAAACTTTTATGAAGCAAAAATTTGATTGGATTTTGTTTATTTCGATTTTGGTTTCGGTAAGTATAGGGATCATAATATTATATTCACAAGATGTGAATTTGGAGGATCCCTCGAATCGTTGGTTAAAACAGCTTACTTTTTTTATTATTGGTTTGGTATTCTTTTATTTATTTTATAAAATGAATTACAATACTTTAGAAATTTATTTTCTTCCTATTTACTTTATAGCAATTTTTTTATTAATTCTGACTCTCATTCCTTTGATTGGTTCAGAGATTAAAGGTGCTAGATCCTGGATAAAAATAGGGGGCATAGGATTCCAGACTTCTGAATTTGCTAAATTCGCAACAATTGTTTTTATTGCAAAATATTTAGAGTTAAAAAAAAAAGAAATGGATCAATTGAAATCTTTGGTAATTCCTTCTATAATTTTTTTGATCCCTATGGTTTTGATTGTAGTTCAACCCGATTTGGGAGGTGCTATAATTTTTGCTCCTATTTTGTTATCTATGTTATTTATTGGAAATGCTGACATATTGCATATAAGTTCTATTATACTTTTTCTATCTATTTCTTTTTTGATTCCTCTTTATGTTGAATATCATAATATTGTACTTGTAGAAGATGTTATAGAAAGATTAGGGGCAATGGAAAAATTGAATTTTATTCCAGCACTAAACATTTTAAAATTTCAAATTTGGAAATTTTTGGATACGGGTAAAATTCCCAAATCAATAGAAGGCTCTGATTTAGAATACTTATCCAATCTTATTCAAAACCCCATATTATTTTCTGAGTTAAAAGAAATAGCCTTCTCCGTTCGGTACGAAAAATCAAATTTTTTATTGAAAATTTTAGATAACGATACACTATTTCTGATTTTAAGCTTTATTTTACTAAGTATTTCTATCATTCTTCTTACAATTAGAAGAACCCAAGGTAATTTCTATAAAGATTTAAGAAAGTATTATATACCTTTAGGGGTTGTAGGTATGTCTCTCTTATCTGCTTATGTCATTCATAATACGATTTCTTTAAAATACCATCAAGTAGTAAGGGTAACTGCTTTTATTAATCCTGATAAATTTTCTAAAGATTTAGCCTATCAAATTCGAGCATCGAAAGTGGCAGTAGGATCTGGAAGTTTTTTAGGTAAAGGCATTTTTAAAGCAGAAATGACTACTGGACAAAACCCACTTGTTCCCGAATCCTTTACAGATTTTATATTTTCTTCTTGGGCAGAAAGAACGGGCTTTTTAGGTTCTTTGATACTTATCATTGCTTTGATTTTAATACCCATACGAGGTTTTTTTATTGCAATTCAGGCAAAAGATAACTTTGGAAGAATGTTAGCAGCAGGTATATCCTTTTTATTTTTATATCATATTGTTTTTAATTTAGGGATTGAATTGGGTCTTATGCCAGTCACGGGGCTACCCTTGAGTTTTGTTAGCTATGGAGGCTCTCACTTACTATTGTGTATGACTTCTGCTGGTGTTTTAGAAAGTATTTATAGTAAAAGATTTATCAATTGAACTATTTTCTTAAATTTTCCAAACCGATAATAAAAAAATAATGAAAAGAAAAATTATAGATTTAGAGTTTTTTAAAGGAAATATAAAAATTATTGAGAATCATTTCTTAGAATTAGAGAGAAAATCTATAAACTTTCAGCAAATCATAACAGAAATTCATTCTAATTTTAAAGAAATATCAGCTTTTCCTTTACAAGAGTATAGAAAAATTCAAGTAAGAACTATTCGACATTATTTAAAAAAAATAGAATATTTGCAAAGTTTGGTTGTGGGATATATTGTTAAAAGCAATAATTTAATTAATAAACTTTTAGATACTTCTCTATTGGATACTTTTTCTGAATCTGTAGAAACACATATTATAAAAAAAATAAAAAAAGATTATAAACTTACTTTAAAAAATAGAATCAATACAGATTATTATTTTATTTTTAATTATTTAGGGACTTTCTATTGCTTTAAAGGTAAATTAAAAAAAATCCTTTCTTTTGGTGATGTAAATGCTTTGCAGAACTATATGCAAAAGAACTTAAAAGAGGTTACTATATTTCCGGATCCAAATTCTTTGAAATATTTTTTCCCTTTAAATGTAAAAAAAGTTTATTTAGGAGAATTCACGACAGATTCTAAAACTATTTTTATTTGCTTTTATCAGAAAACTTTGATAAAAAAAACAATATCCAATCTAAAACCAATCCCCTTTCGCAGAAACACCCTTGTCCCTTATTATTTTTATTATAAAGGCAGGAGGATTTACTTAATCAATATATAGGATTATCTGTATTCACGAAGAAATTCGCTGAATTCTATAATTAATTTCGAGAGTTCATTTACTTTTTGCTTTCCCCATTTTTTTGATAAGGCTTCTATAATTTTTTTTTCGCTATTTTTTAAATCTTCTGCAATTTGTTTTCCCTTTTTAGTTACTTTTAACCTTTTGATCCTTTTATCATCTTTATCTTGTTCGCTTACAACGAGTCCAAGGGATTGTAGAGATCTGACTGCTTGGCTCATTGTCATAGGATCTCTTTTGAGTATTTTTCCTAAATGACCTTGGGATATTTCGGGATTTTCATCTATTTGGATTAGAATCGATAGTGCAAGTGTTGAGATTTTTTCTTCTAAGGATAAATCGGATTTTATTAAGTCCATTGCCCCCCTAAATACTGTTCCCATATTTAATACTACATTTTGTTCTGAAATTTTTATTGCCATAATCAAACATTAAAATAAATTTATTATTTTTGTCAACCAAATATAAAGATTTTTTTATAATACTCTTTTATTGTTTTTATATATTGTTTTTAAAAAAAATCTATTTAATTTTTTATTTTTTTCCAAAAACATTCAAAATTTCTATTGCATTCTTGGAAAACCTTTTTAAAATAAAAAGTTAGTTCTTGGTTATCATATAAATTTAATAAAACAAAGTCTGCATTATTGTAATTTTTATTTAAGTAGTAATCAATAGAAATGATTACAAATTCTTTTTGAATTTCTTTAAAGTGCTTTTTTAAATTCGTAAAAATTTCTTCTTTTTTTTGTAAAATTTCCTCTTCTAACAATGATTGAGAATAAAGTTCTTGTAATTTTTTTTTGTATTCAAATAAAATATTGTTGATTTTTATTTTTTCTTCTAAATATTTTTTATATTTATCCTTTAATTCTTTTTTTTGATTTTTTTTTTCTTCTATGTACAATACCGTTCCCATTTCTTCTATAAAAGTTGCCAAAGTTTCGTTATAATTATTGTCATTTTGTTTCCAAAAGGTATTATGGGTTAATTCGTGGATAACAAGAGAGGCTAAGGTAATTTCGTCTTTTTCTAAATGATACGAAAGTATTGGGTCCGAAAACCATCCTAATGTGGAGTAAGCATCCACAGGAACAACTTTCACATCCCAATTTTGATTTTCTAAATATTTGGAATATTCAATTGCATCTTGTTTATCAAAAAAACCTAAGTAATGAATAGTTCCTATCAAAGGGAACCAGTATTTTTTAGGTATAAGCTGAGTTTTATTGGATGCTATTACAAGATAACTAATGGCACTGCCTTGCACTTCTAATAAGTACTCAAATTGATTTTTTGTATTTAGTTTTAATTTTGTTGATGCAAATTTTTTAATTTCATTTAATAATTCTAATTTTTCTTTCAATTTTTCTGGGGTAGAGGGATCTTTTAGTATCTCTGAAATCTTTTTTCTCTGAAGTAAATAATTCACTTGCCTATAGCCTTGGGTTAAAATATAAAAGGGTTCTGTTGCTATACAGTTGAATAAATAAAAAATTAAAAAAAAATTAAAAAAATTGTAAATAGCTTTCATAAAAATCTTTTAATGTTTGATCTTCTATTTTGAAAAAATAGCTTCTGTAAATTTCGGGATATTTTAACAAAATCAATATTCTTATTATTCCGTAGAAAAACATGGAAATTCCAAAAAACCAAAGAATCATTTTATTTTTTAAAAATTTTTCCAATGAGCTTTCTATTCTTTTGTTTAGAAAAGAAAACAAAATCAATAAAATGATTAGAAAAATAAAAATAGAAAAAAGATTGTAACGAATAGCAGAATAAAAATCACCATAAAATAATAAACGAATGCCTCTAGTTAGACCACAGCCAGGACAGGGAAGTTTTGTTATATTATAAAAGTAACAAAAACTATAATCTGAATAGCCAAAAAGTATAAAAAATAAATAAATTATAGTTAAAATTCTAAGTTCTTTTAGATTCATTTTTTGATTTGTAGTTCTTTTTATACTACAAAGGTTGACAAGAAAAAATTCATTATTTATAATCCACTTTATGAAGAAAAAATGGATTTTGGTGGCAAATAGTTCCCAAGCAAGATTTTATGAATACCTAGGACCAAATAAACCCTTTAAGTTAGTTCATAGAATGGAGCATCCGGAGGCCAAAAAGAAAGGCAAGGAATTTACTTCGGATAAACATGGCGAAAGTTTTGATCGAATGGGTTTTGGTAGACATAGAATGGAAAATATTATAGAACCCAAAGAAGAAGAAAACAAAAAATTTGCAAGTGAAATTTGTGAATACTTAAAAACAGCAAAAAATGAACAACAATTTGATGTTTTAATTGTTGCATGTGGCCGCACCTTTAGTGGAAATCTGAGAGAAAAAATGGATGGAGAAGTTTCCAAAGCAATCCAAAATTGGATACCTAAAAATTTTGGTAATGTTAATGATTTAGAAATACATCAACAATTTTTAGACTATTTGAATGTGTGATTATCTACTTTAAAATTTTTTTATATTCATTAGAAAGTTCATAGTATTTTTTAGGAGTTTCTAGAATCATTTTTTTTTCTTCTTCTGTTATTTCGCGAATTACTTTAGCAGGTACTCCCATAGCAAGCATTCCATCGGGGATCTTTTTTCCTGATGGTAATAGGCTGCCCGCTGCTAAAATTGAAAAATTTCCTATTTCACAATTGTCAAGAACGATAGCACCTATTCCAATAAAGGCATAATCTTTTAAAGTAGCACCGTGAACAATCACTCTATGCCCTAAGGTGCAATGATTCCCAATCAAGGTTGGGTATTTTCCACCTGTAACATGGATAATACTATGATCTTGTATATTTGTATACTCTCCAATGGTTATTGTATCTACATCGCCTCTTACTAAACAACCAAACCAAATACTGCTACCTCTACCAATTTTAACTTTTCCAATAACCTCAGCTGAGGAGGCAACAAAAGTATCTTCCTCTAAAATAGGATAGATTCCTTTAAAAGGATAAATCATAGAATGATTTTTTTTAAAAGTTTTAATTATCAATTATTTTTTATAATGATACAAAACACTAAGTTTTATACAATCAAGAAAAGGTATATCATTTTCAAAAATTTTTTATTGAGATTTTTTTGCTACGAAGAGCCTAATCCTTGCTCCATAATTAAAATTCAATGTATCATTAATCCAAAAAACTAATTATAGAATTTTAGGGCACAATTGAGGGTATAAAGTATGTATGTTATACACAAAATATTGTAATAGATTCGAGAAAAAACCTTATATTTTTTGAAAATTTTTCTATAAAAAACAAATATAGGAATTATTTTTTGCTTTGGTGTTGATTGGAGTATTTCTAATAAAAAATAAGATTATGGAACTTGTAAATCTTATCTTCTATAGCAGGAATTGATACAAAAAATGATTCTTGCTATTTTTGTGTATAAATATTTTGGTTGAAAATTAAATACGCAGGATAATCCAGCTTAATTTATAGAACTTGGTTATTGGAATCCGTTTAGAATTCTTTGCATCTTTCTGAATTTTATTAATTCAAAAATAACGATTATAAAAATTCAATTAAACAATAGTATTATAAAAAAAACATTGAATATTTTGCTTTAGAAGTCTTCGAAACAACAGTTATATGAAAGACATTCTATACCCAATATAGAGTCTGAATATAAATTTATGATGTTTTTTTAGAAAAAGATAGAATCGTTTATCTATTGTATATTATCTAAGAAAAATTTTTAGAATATTGGTAACACTTCCTTTGGGAGTGATTTTTTGTTTTCTGTTTTTGTTTAAAAGCAAAAATAAAAATTATCTCTTGGTTTTTGGATTCTCCTAAAATACAAAAAAAATCAAAGGACAAAGATTTATTTAAAAACACACAAGGGGTCTTTTGAAATATTTAAAGTATATTCAAAAAAATTCTTTACATAAAAATTTTGCATTTTTCTTTATTCTTAATGAAATTAAAAAGATTTTTACTTATTATCAATCTTTTTTATTTAGGAGGTCTTATGGCAATTGATTTTTATAGTCCCGCCTTTTCAGCAAATCAAATGATTCCAGAAAAATATACTTGTGATGGTGCAGATATATCTCCACCCTTAGAATGGAAAAATTTTCCCAAAGAGACAAAATCTTTTGCTTTGATCATGGATGATCCGGATGCCCCTGTAGGTTTATGGATTCATTGGGTACTTTACAATATCCCAGTAGAGGTTACAAAATTGCCAGAAAATTTAGAAAAAAAAGAAAAAGTCAAAATCAATACTTATGAGCTTACCCAAGGGAAAAATTCTTGGCCTAAAATTGGATATGGAGGTCCGTGCCCACCAGATAAGCAGCATAGATATTTTTTTAAATTGTATGCTCTAAAAGAAAAAACTAATTTTTCTTCTGGTCTTACAGCCAATGAATTGGAATCCAAAATCAAAAATTTAATTTTAGAGAAAGCAGAGTTCTTTGCTGTGTATGATTTGAAAAAAAGGAGAAAGTAAATTTCTATAAATATTTCAACCAGATGTCTTCTTAAAATTTTTTACTTTGATAGTTATCACAATAAGTAGAAATTTGGAGATTTATGTCGTATTTGTAATAGTTATCAAAGGTAAAATGTTTAGATAAGTTTTTGGTGAGTTTATAGTTATCTCAATGAAATAGAATTGCTATTTGATTTATGTCATATTTCAATTGAAATGGTTATCTTGTGTATGTTTCTTGCGGTATTTTGATAGTTTAAAGATACAAATCCAATGATTTCCCTTTAATCTTTGATAGTTATCACAAGAGGATGGGATCTAAATATTTCTACGTTATAGCACAATGAATAAATCCATTAAATCTTTTATTCAGTAATAGTTATCACACTGAGAATGAATTCATGGCAGTAGAAAAAAAATTATTTTAAAACATATTTTATTTGAAGAGAAAGGCTTAAAGAATTTAAATTTAGTTCTTCTGGGATGGGATCGAAAGGTTGGGACTTTTTTATAGAGAATATGGTTTCTGTGATAAAATTTTTAGATGTTCCTTCAAGGACCTCTAGAGATTCAATATAACCCAATTTATTAATAGTTAGGGATACTTTGACCATACCTTCCCGTTCCATTAGAAGTTCCATTTTAGGGTAACTTTTGTTTTCTTCTATTTTTTGAAGGACTTTAGCAATATAAGAATTTTTTAGAGTTCCTTCTGAACCATGGTCTTGTAGAAAAGGTACATCTTCTTGGAATTTTTCTTTTTGATCTTTATTTTGTTGATCTTCATTTTGTTCTGAAATTGTGCCTTTTGGATTGCTGATTTTTTTTTGTTTTTTTAATTGAACAGGGATAAAATAATTTGTTCCTACTAAAGAAATAGAACTTTTTTCTTGGTATTTATAGATATGTAACAAAATAAAAAAGGTTGCTGAATTAAAAAACATTATTAAATAAAACAAAATATTATTTTTATAAAATTTATAAAATAGGTTATTTTTGAACTTCATATTCAAGCAACAATTCAATGGAAGAGAAATTTTGAATTTCTGCAAATATTGGGAGAACTTCTCCGTAAGGTATTTTTTTATCTGCCTTAAGAATGATTTTTTTTGGATTTTCTTTAAGAATTCTTTCTCGAATTTCTTTTAATGAAACTTTTTCTGTATTCCAATAAATTTTTGATTGCTGATTTTCGTATTGTAAAGTTAAAATAGATGTTTTTTCGTTTAATTCTACTATTGTTTGATCCAACTTGGGGAGTTCTAAATTAAGAAATGAATGCACTTTTCCTAAACTTAATAATAAGAAAATGATCAATTGAAATACCACATCGATTAGCGGTGTAATATCAAGATTCAAAGAGTTCTTTTGAGGATACGAAAACTTCATTTTTAGGTATATTTGCTTCTTCTAATGTTTCTAAGGTAAGATTCAAAAGATCTACTCTTTCTTCGATTTTTTTTTCAATAATAATATAAAAAAAATAACTTGGAATAGATACCATTAAGCCAAATGCAGTGGTTAACATTGCAACCCATATTCCACTTGCCACAATAGATGGTGCTGGTTGGATTTGTAGGTCTGCTATATTTTTAAAAGCTTCTATCATTCCTAAAACAGTCCCTAATAATCCGAATAAGGGAGCAATTTGAGCATTTAAAGATAACAAGAAGGTTCTTTTATTTAGATTTTTGATAAGTTCTTCTCCCTTTTTCTTTAAAAGTTTCTCTTGCTTTTCAGGATCCAAATAATTTGTTTCGAGAAAGGCTATGATTAATTGAATATTTTCGTTATTATGGTATTTTTCTTGTATTGTATAAATACTTTCTTTATTTGAATTTATTTTTTCTAAAATAGACTTTAAAGTTTTTTTTGGTATTTTTGTAATCCATAAAAAGATCTCTTTTTCTAAAAATACACTTAAAGATACAATTCCTTGGATAAGAATTGGCCACATAACCCATCCACCTTTATAGAATAGTTCAATTAGTGTTTCCATCGTGCAAATGTCAGAAAAAATTATGATTTTGTATTGAAAATAAAAAAAGGAGCCACCTAAATTGTGGCTCAAAGTCGGTCTTGCCTCTGTATTGAAAGTACTTAGGAGTACTAGTATTCAATTTAAAATTTTATTTCTATATTAGCAAATAAATTTCTACCTGGTTCAGGAATTTTAATTCCAGAGGAGAAAGGATCTCTTAAGTAGGATAAATGTTCATAGTAGAATTTATTAAAGATATTTCTTATGCCAAAATTGATTTTCATAGAATTTTTTTGTTCTTTGTTTATCTCATAACCAAATTTTAAATTGCCAATTCCCCAACCAGCTGTCCTTCTTTCTCCAATGTTTTTATCTACTAAAGATTGAACTGCAGCAAATTCTCCTTCTATTTCCGCGAAATACTCTTTTATAATATATCTCAATGCGAATTTACCTTTTAAAGGAGGGATTTCTGGTAAGTTTGTATTTTCTGTATCGTTGATTCCCCTTGTATAAGCTAATCCACCCTTAACAAGATAAGAATCAGAAATTTGGTATTTTAAACTAATTTCACCACCATACATCCTTGCATCTACCTGTTTATAAGTTCTTGCAAACCTACCATAAGGATTAGTTGGACTATAGCTAACTATTCCTGCATGATAAGTGACCAATGCATTTGTATACTGATATAAATTATAAGAAGGTATTCCCATCATAGAAATTGCTGGGATGATTTCATAATGATATAAAAAATTTTCTTTCGTTATGCTACCTAAGTAATTATCAGGAGTATTTCTTATTATGGTAAAATTGTCTAAATCACTATAGAATAGATCTACGTCCAATTTAAGAGAATTTGTTTTGTTTGTGATTCCTAAATCGATTTCTCTATTCCTTGTTGCTTTTAGATTGGGATTTCCTACAAAATCTGGTTGAGCTATAGTTCCAGATCGTATTAATGCAAAGTAAAGTTCTTGTGGATCAGGAAATCTGGTTCCATATCCTAATCCTAATTTGGCTGTAAGGGAAGTATTGATTTCGTATTCCCATTTTATATAACCACTTCCTTCTGAAAATTTTTTCTCTGGTTGTACTTTGGGCAGGGTGACTTCTGCATCAATTGTAGTATAAGCTTCTGTATAACTAACATATTGGTATTGGAGTATAGGTGTATAATTTGGGTAATAAATATTGTAAAGGATCCTTCTATCTACTTTTGCTTTCGATGTATAGTTGTCATATCGCAATCCTAATTTTTGGTTAAGCTTATTTGCTATTTGATTTTCGTTCTCTAAATAAACACCCAAATTTTGAGACTCTGTATCAGGTATTGAATTTTGGGTACGATAATTGACCATAACCATTGGAGAGCTACCCATTCCCATACCCATACCCATACCCATAGACATAGAAGGGATTTGGCGTACTAGATTCATTGGATATGGCATTCTCATTGTTGTTTCTACATTCCATTTACGAATAAAACTATCTATACCTAAATTTGTTTTACCCAATAGCTTTAGTTCGGATTCTAATTTGATTCCTTTTATAGAAGAAGTTGCCCAACTTCTCATTCCGTAGCTTCTTGAAAGGGTATTTTCTACGCAATTTATTGAATTGGAATTCGAACTGCATCTTAATTCATCTGTCATGTCATGTAAGATTTCGTTTCCATAGAATTTCAAACTTAGAGAGGCAATCATTTCAGATATATTTTTTTGTTTGTATTGTAAAGAACCCTTTTTCATATCATCCCATACCATATCCATGAAGAGATATGGTGTTAAACCGTTTAATGTGGTATGGTATCCTCCGCTAATTTCTATTTCTGTATTGGGATTGGGATTTACAACCATTCGCAATTCAGCTGATTTTCTTTCAGTCAAAACATTCCGTTTGTTGTATTTATATCGATTTGAAGAAGGTGCAGAAGAAGGATTTAAATCTGGTAGAAGTCCTGGATATTCGTAATTTAAGTTGGAAATCATATAGTTATTTCCATTAATCATGATCATTGAAGGTAAGGGGAAAAAATATAAAGGATGATTTAGATCCGGATATACCTCTGTTATTGATTTTCCATTTCCATCTTTATAGGGTCGGTAACCTGTGTAATTACCACTAACAGAAATTTTAAAAACTTCTGTTCCATAGGCACTTCTAAAAGAAAGGGATTTTTCGTCATAGCTTCCTGTTTGAGCCCTTACCGAATTTTCCAAACCTGTTTTAATATCTTTTAATTCAGTATAGACTGCACCACCCATACTTCCTTGATTTTTAACATCGTAAGGTCCTTTGATCACTTCGATGGTTTTAAACTCTTCTAAATTGATCATAGTCGAAGGCGGATCCATACGGTTAGGACAAGCTCCATAAATCTTTTCTCCATTTGGCAAAATATTAATGTTGTCTTTCATAAACCCACGTATGTTGATGTCTACAGAAGATTTTCCTTTTCTTAAATTGTGAACACCATCTACTTCTTTTAAGAGTTCTGCAAACTCTGTATATCCAGTCTCTGATATTTTTTCTGATTTTATTATATTTGGTTTATCTCCCTTAACTACAATGGTAGCCTCTTGCCCAAAAATCCAATTAGTTAACAAAAAACTAACCAAAATAGCAAATGTTTGGAATTTATTTTTATAATTCATATTTCCTCCTGTTAAATTACGTTATTGCTATCCCTTATTCCCAATGCATTCATACAGAATAAGGTATGCTTTAATTAAACTTATTAAATGGAATTTTTATTTATATTTTATATTGTAGGTGGGCCCCTAGGAGGGAAGTTTAAGGTTTGCTTTTCGGGTATAAAAAATGTATAGCTTTTATATACAATTTTGTTGAAATATTCATCGATTGAGATAGTAGATTCAATATTAAAATCAAATTTTTTTAAGAAGTAAATTGAATTTTGAATTTCACTTTTTGATGTAATATAACTATAGAAAATTTGGATATCTGATTTACATACATTCTCGTCAACTTCGTAAACTTTTTTTTCTAAAGAAAGATTAAGAATAACAGATGGGAAAATGCTAATTATGATTAAAATTGTAGAAAAAAAATACGCTACCTTTTTTGGCTTTTTAAACATAGAAAAAACTTACCCCAAAATAATTGTATATGATTCTAAGTCAACTAAAATTTGAATTTTTGTATATCCTAAATTAAATTTTTATAACTTTATTTATCATTTTTTTCTTAAGAGATTCTCGTAGATTAACAAAGAAATTTTTTTGTTAGAATACAAAAACCAAAAATAAGTAGTTTTTTTTAAAATTAGAAAATTTTTGACTTAAAGAAACTTTATAATGGAAATAAAAACACTTATTTTAAAAAATGAAGAGATCAAAACCATCAAAGATACAGAAACATTGATTCAATTGTTTTATTTTGAATATTTGAAAAAAGATCGTGGGGCTCTTGTGCTTTTAGAAGGGAATTTGGGAGCAGGTAAAACAATGATTTCAAAAATGATTGGTGCTTTTATGGGGATTCAAGAAGAAATCAACAGCCCTTCTTTTGTAGTTTATAATATGTATAAAAATGATAGTATGGTTTTTTTTCATTATGATTTATATCGGATTCATCCTTTAGAAATAGAAGAAATGGAACTTCGAGAATTATGGTACGATGTGTATGATAATCTTTTTACAATACACTGTGTTGAATGGTGGAAAAAAGCTAAGACTATAGAAAGTAGTTTACCTATTTATCTTGTTCAATTAAAAATAATACAGGATTTGGAATCAGACTTTAAAAGAAAAATCTACATATACAAGATTAATCAAAATTATTATGAATGATTTATTAGAATTCTACAAAACTAAAAAAGAATTAAAGGTATTGATTTTGGATAATAGTTCTCTTTGGCTATATTGTGCCATGTATGACATAGAGATTCAAGAAAATCCTTTTAGTTACAGAATACAAAAACAAAAATCTTTTTCGGAGTATTCGTATCAAAATAGCTTTCAAAAATTGGCTATTTATTTACAGGTATTATTTGATACTTTTTCGAATTTGGATTTAATCCTATGTGGGAATGGTCCGGGCTCTTTTACTGGGGTTCGGATTGCGGTAAGTACTGCAAGAAATTTATCCCAATTCTTGAATATACCTGTGATTCTAATTGATAGTTTAACTTTGTATAGTTATGCTTTTTATAAAGATTTCAATCTAAATCACTTTCTTTTAGGATTTGATGCAAAGCAAAACAAAGTCTATGTAAAAGAATTTACTCTTAATCATTTGTTGAATTCTGAAATCTATGATATCCCTATTGAACATCTTCAAAAAATGGTAACACAAAAAGAAATTGTTTTGTTCATTGATAATCCCAATATTTTCAAAAATGATTTCTCTTTGAAACAAAGTTTGCCAATGTTAAATACAAAGTATATGTTAGATATAATTTTTTATGAAGATTTTGTTTTAAATTTAAGTGGATTTTTTAAAAAAAATTATAAAGAAATTTTACCAATTTATCTACGAAAAGATCCCGCTACAGAGAAATATCCAAAAGGATTCAAAAGAATATGAAACTAAAAGAATTGCTTTTGTTTTTCGAAAAAAATCAAGGAAAAACCATAAAAGAAAAAGAATTAACCAAGTGGATAAATAAGAAAAATAAAAAAAAAATTAAAGAAGGATATCGAGAATTCGAAATTTTAATATCTGATTTTTTGAATTTGAATTTAATACAAAAAGAAAACAAAAAAATCAAAATCAAAAAACCCTTTTTAGTAGAATGTAAAATTTCTTTAAGTCCTAGTGGAATTGCTTTTGCTATGCCTAAATTTTTATTTTTTCCCAATGAGTTTCCTAAAGATATTTTTATTCCACCAAATAAAACTAAAGGTGCATTGTTAGGAGATTATGCTTTTGTAAGGTTGATAGATAAAAAAAAAGATAGATTCGAAGGGGAAGTCGTTTCTATAGTAAAAAGAGGTAGAGAATTTTATAGAATGCAGATCTTGGAAATATTTAATGAATATGCTTTAGGAAAACTTTTAGATGTCCCTTGCAGTCTCTCTGTAGTAATAGATCTTTCTGATTTGTCAGAAGAGAGCAAAAAAAAGATACAAATAAATTCAAAAGTGATTATTAAACTTTCTGGGAAATACAAAAATTTTAAAAATGCTCGCTTTTTTGAAGGTGTTTTTATTCGGTTTGAAGATCAAACAGAATTTGATTTGGATTTGGATAGGATTCTCATTAAATACAATCTAAATCCTTATTATCCTAAGTATGAGTATAATCATATTGATCCAAAAGACCCTAGTTCTGTTCCTGATTGGAAATCTCGAAAAGACTTAAGAAGTTTGTATTCAATCACAATTGATGGGGAAGATGCAAAAGATTTTGACGATGCAATCAGTATAGAAGAAATCTCCGGAAATAAAATTAAATTATATGTTCATATAGCCGATGTTAGTTATTATGTGCCTCAAAATTCCTTATTGGATCAAGAAGCTTTGGAGCGGGGCACATCGTATTATTTAGCAAATCGAGTTATTCCTATGCTACCTTTTGAACTTTCTGAAAATTTATGTTCCTTAAAAGAAGGAGAAAATCGGTTGACAGTCACTGTAGAAATGATTCTAAACAAAGAAAACGGAAAAATTCTTAAATACGATTTTTATCGTTCTATCATCAATGTCAATAAAAGATATACTTACGAGATAGCAGAAACTCTGATTGATTCTAAACAAGATCACACTTTAAATTTGTTATGGAATATAGCACAAAAACAAAGACAACTTAGATTGTCTATGGGAAGGATTGATTTAGAATTTCCAGAATCAAAGTTTGTTTATGATAAAAATAATAAAATTATAGAAATAAGAAAGAGAGAAAGATTAAAAAGTGCAATGCTCATCGAAGAATGTATGTTATCAGCTAATATTTGCGTTGCTGAGTTTTTATATAAAAAAAAAGTACCTACTCTTTTTCGCATTCATGAACCAATGGATATAGATAAATTAGAAACTTTGAATGCTTTTTTTAAAGTGTATAATGTTAAAAATGTTTTAGAAAAAGTGGAGAATAAAGAGATACAAAAAGCATTGGAACGAATCCAAAAAAAGGGAGATAAAGAATATAAAATTTTTAGTTTTTTACTGTTACGAAGTTTTATGCAAGCAAGGTACAGTCCAGAATCCGTAGGTCATTGGGGCTTGGGTTTTAAACATTATTGTCATTTTACATCTCCAATTCGCAGATATCCAGACTTTGTGGTTCATAGAGTTTTAATGAGTGTACTCAACAAAAAAAAAGCTCCTTACACACTTGAGGAAATATTTGAACTTGCCATAAAAACGAGTGAAGCAGAAAGAAATGCTATGGAAGCAGAGAGGGATATGTGGAAGTTAAAACTAATTCGCTATATAGAAAATACAAATCAAAAAATTTTCTATGGCTTTATTACGGGAGTACGCTCAGACGCTGTCTATTTGGAATTGGAAGATTTTCCAGTAGATGGAATTGTGTCTGCTTCGCATCTTACAAACGAATTGGAACTTATTTTACCAGATCCTTTTTCTGTTTATATTAAAAAATTGGCAAGACCAGCTTTTTTAGGAGAAAGATGGAAATTAGAATTAGAAAAAGTAGATATAGAAGGACTAAAATTGTATTTTAAACCCCTTTTTTCCTAAAAATTCTTTCCTATTTTTTTGAATGATTTTATAATTTATAAATCTTTTGAGTATTAAATTTAAATAAACTATCCCTTTTTTTATTCAAATTTCCAGATACAGTATTCTTCTACTATCTGGTCGATGATGTTATAGCGATGCTGGATTCTTACCTTCGTCACCTCCGTGATAACTATCACAGTAGTTTTGGAAGGCCCAGCATCCAGCCTATCATCCCTCATGGAAGCACCCTCCAAGCACTCCCATTCCATCAGAAACCTTACCAATATAGATTTGCTATACCCTGTCACTAAAGAAAGATTCACAACTGAGGTATTTCTGGGGATTCCCTAATCCCTAAATTTGTATACTTACAAGTTATTTCTTGGTATTTTTTGTTTGGATTTTTTTCTGATGCGAGTTGGTTCAGTTTTTGATTGTATTTGGAGATAAGATAAAAAAACATTCTTGAGTTAGATGGAAAAGGTATTGGAGTTGTTTTAGATAGAGGATGTATGGAGCCATACAGTAGAATTCTAAGAAAGAGGTTTTTTTGATTGTTCATTGGTTGGTAAATGGTCATTCATAGGATTTTATAAAAAATTGAAGTTTTTTTCTAAAAATTTTAAGGATTTTTTTATAAAACTTTCCAAATCACTATAAACCAATTATGTTTAAAACCATTCAATCCAATTTTTATGTTCTCATTCCTTTACTTTAAATTAAATAAATTGCCTTTTCAGAATTTCTCTTTTTTTTGGATATATGTCAATTCCTACAACACTTTATGATAAAATCTGGCAAAGCCATTTGATCTATGATGATTCTAAAACTTCTTTAATTTTTGTTGATCGTCATTTGGTGCATGAAGTCACTTCTCCTCAAGCATTTGATGGATTGCGGATTAACAAAAGAAAAGTAAGAAGACCAGATCTAACTTTTGCAACTATGGATCACAATGTGTCTACCAAAACAAGGGATTGGGGGGCAGCAGGGGAAATATCAAAAAAGCAAATGGAAGTGTTAAAAAATAATTGTGAGGAATTTGGAATTAAACTTTTTGATTTAAGTCATCCAGATCAAGGTATAGTTCATGTAATTGGTCCGGAAATGGGCATTACGTTGCCGGGTACCGTAATTGTTTGTGGTGATTCCCATACAAGTACACATGGAGCCTTTGGTGCTTTGGCTTTTGGAATTGGGACTAGCGAAGTTGAGCATGTTTTGGCTACCCAAACTCTTATACAAAAAAAATCCAAAAATATGTTGATCCGAGTCAATGGAAAATTGAACTATGGAGTTACACCAAAAGATGTAATTTTATATATTATCGGTAAAGTTACAACAAAGGGTGGTACTGGATTTGTGATTGAATATGCTGGAGATGTAATTCGTGCTCTTTCTATGGAAGGAAGAATGACTATTTGTAATATGTCCATAGAAGCTGGTGCAAAAGCTGGTTTAATAGCTCCAGACGAAACTACATTTGAATATTTAAAGAATCGAGATTATTCACCTAAAGGTGAGCATTTCGAAAAAGCAGTAGAGTATTGGAGTACATTACGATCTGATTCAAACGCCAAATTTGATCAAGTTTATGATTTTAATGGAGAAGACATTGAACCCATGGTCACTTGGGGTACGAATCCGGGTCAAGTAATACCTATTACAGGGAAAATACCTGATCCAAATCAATACCAAGATCCAGTGGAGAGAGAATCTGCCATTCAGGCGTTAAAATATATGGGTTTAGAACCCGAAACACCCATTACAAAAATTAAAATTGATAAAGTTTTTATAGGTTCATGTACAAATTCAAGAATTGAAGATCTAAGAAGAGCTTCTACTATAATTAAAGAAAAATTAAAAGAAGGCAAAAAAGTTCATCCTAATGTTCAAGCAATTGTGGTACCTGGTTCAGGCAGAGTTTATAGACAGGCAATCGAAGAAGGATTGGATAAAATTTTTAAAGAAGCGGGTTTTGAATGGAGATATTCTGGTTGTTCTATGTGTTTGGCCATGAACGATGATTATTTGTTAGAAGGCGAAAGATGTGCATCTACTTCGAATAGAAATTTCGAAGGTCGACAAGGAAGAGGTGGAAGAACTCATTTGGTTAGTCCAGAGATGGCTGCATCTGCTGCCTTGGAAGGGCATTTTGTGGATATAAGAGAATATATAAAAAAAGATTCTTTGATTTATTAATCTTTGCAAAATAAATTTCAGTTTTTTATTCAAACAACTTATCTCTGGTATTTGGAGAATAAAAGGGAATTGCCTTTTCGCAATACAAAAGATCCTTATAAGATTTGGATTTCCGAAATCATGTTGCAACAAACTCGTATGGGAACAGTTTTGAGTACTTTTGAAAATAAATTTACCAAATTCATAGATAAATTTCCTGATTTATATTCTCTCGCAAGTGCAACTTTAGAAGAAGTTTTTTTTTTATGGTCTGGTTTAGGTTATTACAATCGTGCTATAAATGTTCATAGGACTGCTCAGATATTAGTAAGTGAATACAATGGAGAATTTCCCAAGGATTTCTCTACTCTCTTAAAGTTGCCTGGTATTGGAGAATATACAGCTTCTGCAATATTGAGTATCGCTTATGATTTGCCTTATGCTGTATTTGATGGAAATGTAAACCGAGTTTTATTTAGATTTTTTTATCATTCTTTAAAACCCTATCATGTTTCTAAAGTAAAAAAGTTGGCTAATGTTTTGATTCAAAAAATTGATGTACAGCCATCTATTTTTAATCAATCTTTGATGGAATTAGGAGCTTTAATTTGTACACCAAACCCTAAATGCCATCTATGTCCACTTTCAACGCAATGTGATATTGTCGCTTTTCCAATAGAAAAAAAGAAAAATATACCTCCTAAGAGAATTAACCAAAAGGAACAAATAATATTATATGTTTATATTATACAAAAAAATAAAAAAATTTTGATTCAAAAAAACAAAGGAAAAATTTTTAAGCAGTATTACTTTTTCCCTTATATCGAAGTGGATTCCGAAACAAATAGACATACAAAATTCACTTCGAATGACCCCAATTCATATTTGGGAATCGTTAAGCATTCTATTATGAATTATAAAATTTTGGCTTATGTTTTTCTTTTAAAAAAATTAAAAAATGATTTCATAAATCAGTTCTTGAATAAAAAAGAGATTCAATGGATAGATTACAGAGAAATCAAAAGGTATCTTTTTACGAATTTTGCAAAAAAAATTTTGAATTTATATTCTTCATATGGGGAAAATCTTTTTGCCAAGTAGCCTTCTTTTGGAGTTTATTTCTATTTTTAAACTGTCAGTATCTTCAACAAAGAAGAGACGATTTAAGCGATATTTTCAGTATAGAAGTTTCAGACAACACCTATGGAGTTTCCGTACGAGCAAGTTTTTTGCAATTGGGAGCTCTGTACCAATCTAAGAACCATAAGACTTATGGTGTCAGAAACGGCATAGTAGGTATTTTGGATCAAGAACAATTTAGTCTCTTATTTCTGGGTTCAGAAAATTTTAACGGAAGAAAAATAGGAAATGCTGAGTTAGAGCAAAAAATTCAAGATTCCAAGCTAAAAGATATCCAGCTTAAAGAAGAGGAAAAAAAAGAAATTATCGAATACTTAATCAAGAAAGAAAAATATTTAAAAGAAAATCAAAAATTGATTACACGTAATAAAATTTATCAGGTATATTTGCCCATAGGACTTACGAAAAGTTTAAAGAAAGCAGACAGAATGATTCTTAAAAAATCAAGCAATTTGGCTCCCATATCTTTTTATACAAATGTAAATTTTACCTTGGGTATGTTTTATGGTATTTCTATAAATTTCAACCCAGGAGAAGTTATTGATTTTGTTTTTGGAATTTTTACTTTTGATATTTTTAAAGATGATGAAAAATGACAAAAGTTTTGGTTCACCCATCCAATCTTTTTAAAACCTTTAAAAAATATATAGCCATTTTACTTTTTATGGGATTTTTAGAATTATTATGGGGGAATCTTATACTATATATAAACCATTTAACTAGTTTTCAGAAATTGTATTTAAATGTGGAGGATTTATATTATTTTATTAATATTTACTCTATGAATAGTATTTTGCATTCTTTTTATATAATCTTAGCTAGTCTATTCAGTTATTTTTTAAGAAGTAAACAATGGTTTCGTTCTGCATTAATTTTTAATCTATTTCCTTTTATAGGATTTTTGTTTGGGATGATTCAAATTCCGATAGCAGTTATAATATTAAAAAAAATACAAACTAAACAATGGGAGGCTTTTTTTATAAATTATGATGATTTTTCCTCTATGAATATTTGAAATATTTATAATTTTTTTTTATTAAATAATAAAATAAAAAAACTATAATGAAAGAAATATAAATAGGTTCTTTAGGAAGCTCTTGAAAATTGGTTGTTTCGCTACCAAATTTTTGTAGAGTTTTCCATAGAGAGTTATCCAATGGGATTGTTAAAAGTAAAATTGCACTTACATTAGTAAAAATATGAATTAAAATAGGTAAAAGTAAATTTTTTGATTTTATATAAATCCAGCCAAAAAAAATACCAATAGGAATTGCATAAAAAAATTGCACGGGATTCATATGTGCTACAGCAAATAAAATACTTTGAAATATATTAGAAATTGTTAAATTTTTTTTATTTTCTATTAACTTTGATAAAATGATACCTCGGAAGATTAGTTCTTCGCAAAAAGGTCCAACTATTCCAATAGAAATGATGGTAAAAAGAAAATCTAAATTGGATTTTGGCATTAAAAAGTTTTGTAGTTCTTCGTAATAAGAAATGTATTTTTCTGGGAAAAAATCTAAAAACAATATCATTAAAGCAGTACCTAAAACTTGGATCGATAATGCAAGAGGAAGTAACAGTATATAAATAAAAAAATTTTCTTTAAGTTTAAAAGGAATTTTTGTTCTAAAAAATATCAATACGATTCCACTTGGAAATAAAAATGTTAGACTTAACAAGAGCTTTAGGAATTCGGCATTTATGTAATTTAAATAAAACAACGCTTGCAAAAATATGCTTATCAAAATAAAGAAGATTAAAAAAATAGCAAAACTTACAATTGCTTTCCCATAGCCAAATGGATTTGCTTGAATCATAAATACCTTTTTTTTAATAGATTCTTTGAATAAAGTTTTTTTTTTATACATTATGATAGAATTGCATAGGTTAAATCAGAAATCATTTTATTTAAATCATAAACTTATAGAGAGGGTTGAAGAGAATCCCGATACAACAATTCATTTGATGAATGGTCAAAGCATAATTGTAAAAGAGACTGCAAAAGAAATTCAAAAAAAAATTATTGAATTCGAAAGACAAATCTATTCAGATACAATTATAAAAATTATAGAAACTAAAGACCAAAAATAGATTGTTTTAAAAACCTTTTGTTAAGACAATGAATCGTTTAAATTTAGTAAAACTTATAATTTTTACAATCCATTAAAAAAATATAAAAAAAGTTGTTAACGATTCAAACCAATTGAACTTGATCTAAACAACATGGAAATAGAAAAATCAAATGCATTAAGAGTTTTATCGATTCTATCTGTATTGGTTATACATGCTACCTACTGGAGCCAGTTCAATTTTTCTTGAGCTCTACGATTCTTTAGTCCAAATTTTTTTTGTTGTGTTGTAGCAAATGGTTAGGTTTAGTGTGCCAGTATTTATCCTATTGATCTGGTTAAGGATTCCAAATATAGCCAGAATCTCAATGTTAAAAAATTTTTGCTAATCGATTTTTTGCGAATAAGGGTTCCTTTTCTATTTTGTTTATTTTACAGCAGAGATTTATTGTTAATTTGGGAATTTTAAAAAAGTTAATCTGTTATTGAATCATTTCTGAAGTTGATTATCATTTATATTTTTAATATAATACAATGTGGATTTAGTTTTTCCCCTGTTGGTTAAAATTCATAGTTTTTTTTATTTTGATGGTTTTACAATTATATACATATCCACCAACGGATTTATTTTTTCATTTATTGAATTTTCTCTGTTATTTAAAGGGATTGTTAGGGAATTGGCAATGGCTACTTTTTTTTTGATTTTTTTTGGTATTCGTATTTGTGATATGTGTTTTCAAGTTTTTCTAAACCAAATTTTTATTATGATCACTTTCGTCGTTACAATGTATTTCTATATTCAATAGGTTTCTTTTTATTTGATTCCAAGATCAGTATATATGATTTTTTTAATCGAACCTATTCTAACTTATCAAAATTCTATAAGAACTATCGTTTTCCGTATAATATTTCATACTTGGATATTGCGAGGGATTGAAATCTATATAAATTCTTAGGTTGCTTTAAAATTACGATTCCTGATTATTTTAGTTTATATTTTAATAAAAAATTTTAAGAATCTTAGAAGTAAAAATTTATTTGAATAGATTCTTTTTAACTCTATAGCTGGATTCATAATTTAATACTTATAAAATTTAAAATTTATAAGTATTAAACTTATATTTTTTTATAAATTTCATTTAATTTTTGTTTACAGTAAAACTTAAATAAATTAATTTATTATTTAAGAGAAATGAATCTTTAAATTGAGACTTAATATCAAAATGACGGGTGAGGGAATTTTGGGTTTGTATTTACAATGGAATTTATTCTAAAAATTATTGAAAATAGAGAGATGTTTGTTTTTTTGGTTATAGTTTCTTCCCAACCCGCCATAAAAGGGGCCCTTAGCTCAGTCGGTTAGAGCAGGAGACTCATAATCTCTTGGTCCCAGGTTCGAGTCCTGGAGGGCCCATAAGAAATGTTGTTAAAACATTTTTAAAATTCATTGATTAGGAGTAGATTATGTCAACAAAACAAATTGATTACGATAATCAGATTGTTAAGTGGTGGGTTATATCGACAATTGTTTGGGGTCTTGCAGCGATGCTTTTTGGTGTGATCATTGCTTTTCAGATGGTATATCCAAGTCTTAATTTGCCCCCTTTCTTAACTTTTGGAAGAATGAGGCCAGTGCACACAAATGGGATTATTTTTGGATTTACAGGGAGTATAATCTTTGCTAGTATGTATTATGCATTTCCAAGATTGTTAAAGACAGAAATGCTATCCAAAACCTTATCTAGAGTACATTTCTGGTTATACGAAATCACCATTGTGGGTGCGGTTTTGACACTTTTATCTGGAATAACTCAAAGTAAAGAATACCATGAATTGGAATGGCCTTTAGATCTCTTGATAGCAGTATGGTGGGTAATAATGGCAATTAACTTTTTTGGAACCATAGCCATAAGGAAAGAAAAAAGACTATATGTTTCTATTTGGTTTTTTGCAGCGATGATAATTGGAATTGCTATGCTTTTTATTGTGAATGGTATCGCAATTCCATCTGGTTTGTTTAAATCTTATTCTGTATATGCTGGAATTACTGATGCAAATATTCAATGGTGGTATGGACACAATGCTGTTGCTTTCTTTTTAACTTATCCCATCCTTGCGATGATGTATTTTTATTTACCAATGCATACAAGATTGCCTATTTTTAGCCATAGAATTTCTATTGTTCATTTCTGGAGTTTAATCTTTGTTTATATGTGGGCAGGACCACACCATTTGCTTTATTCTGCTGTTCCTAACTGGTTACAAACTTTGGGAATGTTATTTAGTTTAATGTTGATTGCACCTTCTTGGGGTGGCATGCTTAATGGTTTTATGACTTTAACTCAAGCTAAAGAAAAATTAAGAACCGATGCTACTTTAAAATTTTTATTAGTGGGAATCACCTTTTATGGTATGTCTACCTTCGAAGGTCCTATGATGTCTATACGAAGTGTGAATGTAATTTCTCATAATACGGATTGGACTATTGGCCATGTTCATGCTGGTGGATTGGGATGGGTATCTGGAATGGCTTTTGCAGCGATTTATTATTTAGTGCCTCGTTTATGGAATACGAAATTGTATAGCGAAAAATTAGCAGATATTCACTTTTGGATAGCAACCATTGGAATTCTATTATATGTAGTATCCATGTGGGTTTCTGGTGTTACAGAAGGTCTAATGTGGAGAGCTGTTGACGAAACTGGTGCTTTAATGTATCCCAATTGGGTAGAAATTGTACAACATTTAGCTCCTTATAGATTCATTCGTGCGATTGGTGGAACTCTTTTCTTATCAGGTGCATTACTTATGGTTTACAATGTAGTAATGACAATTAGAAATGCGAATTCTGGTTTCGAATATGTGGATCTTAAAGAGGGCGTAAAAGTAGCTTAGAAGGAGGTAGTTATGACTCATCATGATGATAAAAATTTAAGTTGGTATGAAAAGCTAAGTCATTTGATTGAAGATAAAATGATCTTTTTAGTTTGGATTTTTGTTGCTGCTTTGATAGGTGGATTGGTGGAAATTCCCCCATTTTTTTTAATGGGAGAAATAAAAGGGCCAGTTTCTATAACTCCCTACAATGCATTAGAATTGGCAGGTAGAGATGTATACCAACAAGAAGGATGTTTTTATTGCCACACCCAGATGATTCGTCCCTTTAAATGGGAAACAGATCGTTGGGATAGAAATAAAGAATACGGTCCAGATCCCTATTCTAAGGCTTACGAATATGTATATGAACATCCTTTCTTATGGGGTTCAAAAAGGACAGGTCCCGATCTCTGGCACGAAAATAGTTTAAATAATAACGAAAGTTGGCACAAATCCCATTTGATTAATCCTCAAGAGACATCTCCGGGTTCTATTATGCCGCCTTACCCTCATCTTTTCGATACTGCTGTGAATATTGAGCAGACAAAAGCAAATATGAGGGCTCTAAGGAAAGTTGGGGTTCCTTATACAGACGAAGATATTGCAAAAGCGGATGAATTGCTAAAAGGGAAAACGAAAGGAGATGCTTTAGTAGCTTATCTTCTTAAATTGGGAAAAGATACGAAGATCAAGTAGTGCAACCATGGAAAATATTGATTGGGTAGGGATATATAAAGGTTTAAGACTTCCCGCTCTGGGAGTTATTTTTTTAATTATTGTATGGTATATATTTCGACCTTCGAAAAAAAAGGATTTCGAAGATGTAAAATATACCATGTTTGATGATGACAAATAAAAGTTGTGGTGGGTTGGGTGGGCAAAACGAATCAATTTTGAAACTAAAGGAGTACGTATATGAACAAAGAATATCGAGATGATGATTACCAAATTCAGGAAGGGCGAGGTTGGTTACCTGGTTGGTGGATGTTAATCCTTTACGGAACAGTAATTTTTTCTATTGTGTTTACTGTTTATATGCATGGGATTGCTGGTTGGTCTCAGGAAGAGCAATACCAAGAAGAAGTAGCATTGTATAAAAAATTACATCCAGAAGTTGCAGCAAAATTGAATGATGATGGTTCTAATCCTTTTAGAGATAATGCATCTGCTATTGCAGAAGGAGAAAAGACATTCAATACCTATTGTGCAGCTTGTCATAATCGAGATCTTTCGGGTATAGTTGGACCTAACCTAAAAGACGAAGTATGGCTCCATGGAAACACAGATGAAATAGTGTTCAACCTTGTAATGAATGGTATTTCTGTTGAGAATTTAAAACAAAATCCACCAAAAGGTCCTATGCCAGCCCATAAAGATAGTTTGGGAGCTAAAAAGGTTTTAGAGGTATTGGCATATATTGCATCTAAAAATAAAAGTTTGCTTCCAAAATAAAAATCTATTGTTAAGACTGGTAATTTTCAATTGCCAGTCTTATTTTGATCTATTACATTAGTATTTAGGGAGAAATTTATGGTTATAGCAAGACTTATAACAGGAAAGTATAGGAAAATCAAAAACAGAATAAATATAATTCTCTTTTTGATCTTTTTAGTTACACCTTTCGTTCGTTTTGGAAATATACCTCTTGTTCTTCTGGATATCCCAGCAAGAAAATTCTATGTTTTTGGTTTTATAATTTGGCCTCAAGAACTATATTTTTTACATATTTTACTTTTGTTTTTGGGTTTTAGTTTATTTTTTTGGACAGCATTAGCAGGGAGATTATGGTGCGGTTATGCTTGTCCTCAAACAGTTTTTACAGAAGTTTACAATTGGATCGCAAGAATAATTACAAAAGATCGGTTTGGCAAACCTTCTATCAAAAAAAGAGATTGGGTTTTAGTTTATATAGTATGGTTTCTTATGTCTTTATTTTTTTCTTTTGTGTTTTTAAGTTATTTTAAACCATTTGAAGAAACAATTAAACAAGTTCTCAATTTTCAGTTTTTTATACCCACAACTTATATTCCAGAAAATTGGTTTATTTTTTTGGTTCTGTCAACTGGTATAGCAATGTTTAACATGGTGTATTTTCGAGAAAATTTGTGCAAATTGGTTTGTCCTTATGGTAGATTTCAAACAGCTTTATTGGATAAACATTCACCAATAGTAACCTATGATATACAAAGAGGAGAGCCAAGAAAAAAACATACAGAAAAAGTAGGTCAACAAAAAGGAGATTGTATTGATTGTAAACTATGTACATTGGTATGTCCAACAGGTATTGATATTAGAGATGGTTTGCAAATTGGTTGTTTGCATTGCGGTTTATGTGTAGATGCTTGCACCACAGTTATGAGTAAATTTAATAAAGAAACTTTGATATCATACAAAACTGTTGAGCAAACTATAAATCCAAATAGCAAAGTACAATACCTTAGACCAAGAACTGTAATTTATGGAACAATCCTTACTGTTTTAGTGATCACTTTTATATTTTTAGTCATAGTGAGGGTTCCTATATATACAGCGGTATTGCGAGATAAAGCAATTTCGAATGTATATATACCCAATCAAGGATGGCGCAATGGTTACGAAGTTCATATAGGGAATTTATCTTTTGAACCCATAGATGTAGAGTTGCAAATAGAAAGCAAATATCCATTGCATAACTTAACAGAAACTAATGAATATCATATTCGTCCAGAAGGATACGAAAAAATTCGAATCATCTTAGAATATGCGGAAAGTAATGGAAAATTGGATCGATATTCATTACCTGTATCTATTATTATAAAAGATAAAAAAAATCCTAAACATAAAAAAATTGTCAAAACATATTTTACTATACCAAACCACCGAATTTAAAAAGGTTTTTATGAATACCACGAAAAATAATAATAAATTGAATCCCGAAGTAAAGAGAATCTTTTTTATTATTTCTGGCTTCTTCTTTTTGTTTTTCTTAGCTATTGGATATACTATATATATCGCTCAAAAAAATTTTGAACCTATAATGGATAGTAGATATTACGAAAAAGGCTTAAACTACGATGAAAGAAAAAAAGAATTTTCTCTTGCGAAAGAAAAGAATTGGATAGTGGATGTTAATATCTTAAATGAAGATACAATAAAAAAAGAATTTAATCTAAAAATTAAATTTTTAAATGATAAGCATTTAAAAGATTTTTTTTATGATCAAAATAGAGAAGTAGTTATACTTAAGGTGAGTTATCCTGCATCTATAAAAAAATTTTATACATATACTTTTAAAGAAGGGGAATTTTATTTAGATAAAAATTCTATCCTAATGCAAAAAAGGATTCGTATTCCTAATGCGGGGAATTATGAATTTAGTTTAGAGCTAAGACCTGAAAAAAATGCTGCAATGTTTTATACAAAAAAAATTATAGTAGAATAGATATGAATGCTTTATTTATTACAATTCCTTTGGCTACGATCCTTGCTTTGATTTTTTTAGGTCTTTTTTTGTGGTCTGTTAAATCTAAACAATATGACGATCCAGAATACATAGCAAAAAAAATCATTTTTGATGATGAAGACGACAAAAACTGATGACATTCTTTTATTAGAATCTTATAATTTTAAAACTCAGAGGCCATCCTTAAAGGTAATTATAGGAGGAAAATTAAAAAAAGAAAAGCGAAGTAATATTAAGAAATTGGTTAAAGTTTTTTTTTATTCCCTTTTTGTTTTTGTTATTTCTACAATTTTGTTTTTTTATGTGAAGATCATTCTTAAGTTTTAAAATGAAAATACAAACCTTATCAAACACTAAATGCCATCATTGTGGGGATGAGTTAAAATCCGAGATTCATAAATTCAAAAAAGATGATACAGAATACCAATTCTGTTGTAATGGTTGTTTGCAAGCGTTTATTTTTATAAACGAATCTGGTTTTGGAGAATATTACAATACACGTGAAGACTATGCTACTAAGCCTGATTCTAACTTTATAGAAGATTCTTTATATGAGTTTATAGAAAAAGATTTAAAATTAAAGAGCGAAACATCTATTTTAGAAAAAAATTTCTACATAAAAGGCATCCATTGTGCATCTTGTGTTTGGATAAACGAAAAAGTGCTTTCTAATTTGGAAGGAGTTATCCAAGCCAATGTTTCTTTATCTACGAATCGAGTTCTATTAAAATGGGATTCTAGTAAAATTTCCCTTAAAGAAATCAGTAGAACTGTACAAAAAATAGGCTATAAACTTTTTCCTATAAACGAAAAAAAAGAAAATTTTGTAAAAATTCGCAGTGATACTCTCTTAAAAAAAATGGCTATTGCTGGCTTTTTTATGGGTAATAATATGCTAATCAGTGTAGCCCTGTATGCAGGTTTTTTTGATTATATGGATTCTACAACAAAACAATTTTTTCATTGGATGAGTTTTTTTCTGACAACACCAGTTTTTTTTTACAGTGCATCCGAGTTCTTTAAATCAGCATTCTATTCGTTAAAGAATCAATATTTGTCAACTGATACACTAACTTCTTTTGGAATTTCTTTGGCTTATTTTTATAGTTTTTTTATAACAATTACAAATCAAGTCGATAAAGAGGTTTATTTTGATGCGATCAATTTTGTTGTATTTGTCATTTTAATTGGTAGATTCATTGAAAGTAAGATTAAACTAAAAACTTGGTATTATAAAACAAATTTAAGTTCTTTAACTCCTGAGTTTGTAAGAGTTTTGATCAATCATCATTTAGGATTCAAGATAAATCAAAAAACTTTCTTAAACTTAGGAATTGATTTTTCCAATCCTAAGGATTTTGATTTTAAAAAAATTGAAGATGTTATAGAAAATGAAATCATTTTGGTATTTCCACAAGAAATTGTTCCCCTCGATGGAATTTTAATCAACTCACAAATAGAAGTAGACGAAGCATCATTAACTGGGGAGTTTAAACCAATTTTAAAGCAATATGGAGAATTTGTTTCCTCAGGTTCAAAAAATGTATCCAATACTCCTTTATTTTTGGAAGTAAAACATACTTATAAAGAGAGCACAGTTTCCAAAATTCTTGAGTTGGCTGAACAAAGCTTACTTCGAAAATCAAAATTCGAAACTATAAGTTCTAAAGTTTCTGAAATATTTATTGTTTTTGTTTTGTTATTAGGTATTTCTACTTTTTTTTATTGGTATTTTTATAAAAATAATTTAGGTGGTGCTATTTTATATACTTTATCTTTATTGATAGTTGCTTGTCCATGTGCTTTAAGTTTGTCCATACCTACAGCATTGATTGTTGGTTTACAAGAATTGTTTTCTAAAGGTTGCTTGGTACAAGATAGCCAACTTTTGGAAGTATTAGCCAAAGCAAAAGCAATCGCTTTTGACAAAACAGGAACTCTTACAGAAGGCAAACTAAATATACATCGAATCATTTCTTATGTAGAGATTTCTTTACTTAAAAGGGTCATCGAGTTGATTGTGGAATATCAAAAACAACTTCGAATTCAGCATCCCATAAGCGAAGCTTTTTATAAATTGGACTTAGAGGATCCCAACAAAGAAATTTTTGTTACTAAAAAAGATTTCTCTATAGATTTCTATAATCCTACTTTCGAAGCGAAATATTATGAAGGCCAAGGATTTGAGTTAAAAAACCAATTTTATACAATAAGATTAGGTTCAGAAAAGTGGTTTATAGAAAATCAATACCAATGGGATCTTCAAAAAAAAGAAAAAGGAAATATCATGGTTTTTTTAGGTTACGAAACGAACAAAGAAAAATATCTATTGGCTTATTTTTTGCTAAAAGATCATTTAAAACAAAATGTAGAGAATTTGATCAAGGATTTAAATAGCAAATACGAAACATTTCTTTTAACGGGAGATACAAAAGAAAATGCGGAATGGATCCAAGAAAAAACAAAAATCAAGAAAATTTACTTTAATTTAAAACCAAAAGAAAAAGCGGAAATCATTCAAAACTACCAGAACAATAAGCAAAGAATAGTAATGATTGGGGATGGAATCAATGATACTATTGCTTTAAAGCAAGCGGATGCAGGAATTTCTTTTATCAATGCAAGTAATTTGGCTTTGTATTCTTCGGACATTTTCTTGTTAAATAATGACATTTCTGTTGTTTATTTTTTATTAAATTTTACTAAATTTATTTTTAAAAAAATTAAACAAAATTTAACAATGTCTTTGCTTTATAATTTAATTTTATTACCTCTTGCATTTTTAGGTTATTTATCTCCTATTTTAGGAGCCGTTTTTATGTCTTTAAGTTCTATCACAGTTGTTTTAAATTCTTTAACAATAAAAAAATTCAAAAATTCATAATTTTTTATCTGTAGGAAATTCCTTTTTCCCTTATAGGTATTCGATAACAAACAAAAAATCCATTTTTTAACATTTTTGTTATCATTTTGTAATCATTTTATATATTTTTTAGCTTAACTCTTTTACAAAATCTTATTAGGAGACTAGTGTATTATGTTTAAACCTTTAAATCGAAACTATACAATTTTGAGTTTAATTTTAGGTTTTGCTCTTTTTCTTGGACTCAATTTTCATAAGGAGTTTTTGAATGCTCAACCAGCCCAACCTACTAAGGAAGAACAAGGAGTCATCAAAAAAGAAGAACAAAATCAATCTACTTCTGATAAGTTGGACAAAGAAAATGATACAAACCAATCTAAAGAAAGCTCTCAAGAAAAATCCAATATAGAAAAATCCATTACCAAAATTTGGTCTTTATTCCTTACTGGTGGTGCCTTTATGTGGCCCCTTTTACTAACATCAATTATTGGTATGACTATTATACTGGAACGAATCTTTTATTTTTGGTTTCATAAATTTACAAGTAAGACATTTGAACAAAATATACTTGATCGACTCAACAATGGAATAGAGCAAGTTGTAGAGTATATCAGAGAAAATAAAAAGTATTTAATTTCTAGGATTCTTGATGAAGGATTGGAAATCTCTGATTATGATCCCGACAGTTTTATAAAAGGTGTAGAGAGAGAAGCATTGATCTATCTTGCACAAGCAGAAAGAGGGCTTTCGGTTTTAGCGGCAGTTTCTACAATCGCTCCACTGATTGGTTTTTTAGGAACGGTATCAGGAATGATTAACGCTTTTGATGCAATTGCAAATGCTGATACTGTAAATGCTAAAATTGTTGCTGCTGGTATTAAAGAAGCTTTAATTACAACTGCTGCTGGTCTAATCGTAGCTGTCCCTGCTATGGCTATGTTTCAGTATTTTCAAAATAAAGTAAATACTTTTTCTTCGGAAGTAGAAACCATTTCGAATCATATTTATAAAGAATTATTGAGAATCAAAACCCAATTTGTAAAAGAAAATCAAATGGATCAAAAAACTACAGTAAACTAAGATCTATGAGTATCAGAAAAAAAACCAAATTAGAAGAAATCTCCGCAGCTTCTATGTCAGATTTGGCATTTCTTCTACTAATCTTTTTTATGGTAGCTTCTGTGTTTTATGTAAAAGAAGGGTTAACTTCTACTTTGCCGAAAAAAAATGCCCAACCAAAACTTGTTTTAAGAAAGAATGTATATAAACTGGAAATTGATAACCAAAACATTTCTTTTTCTAATGTCCAGATTGGAAAAAAGTCTTTTAAAGATCTAAATGATTTTAAGAGAGCTTTCAATGAAGAAATAGAGATACCAGAAATTCAAAATAAATATATAGTAATTACGGCAAAAAATATCAATATACAAACAATCGTTAGTGTTCTAAGCATTATAAAAGAAAAAGGATTTGTAAATCTATCCTTGCAAAGATCACAAAAGTAGAGGTGTTTTATATGAAGCGAAATAAATTTTATGTTTCTGTTCCTATGAGTTCTATGGCTGATGTGGCTTTTTTGTTAATTATTTTTTTTATGGCAACTTCTGTGTTAAAAATGGATGCTGACTTACCTATCGATTTGCCCGAAGCAAAAGGGGGAGAATTAAAAGATGTTGACATCAATATTTCTATAGATAAAAATCAAAATTATTATTACGATAATATACCTGTTACCAAATCTGAGCTGATTGCGAAGATTCAAGTTAAAAAACTAACAGTTGCTAATCCTAAAATTATAGTGAATGCTCATAGCGATTTACCATATGAAGTTTTGGAAGATTTGATCGAATCTTTGCGAGATTTGAATATATCCAATTTAGGTATAGTTACTAAGCAATCAGAAAGAAAATTATAAATTTAAAAGGAGTACATTATGAGTTCAATTACAATGGATGTTATCACTTCGAAAGCGAATAAAAATAAAAATTCAGTTAAAAAGC
>JBKBRY010000017.1:0-58768 GCA_046291925.1 Leptonema sp. (in: bacteria)
TTTTTTTGAATTCCTTTTGGTCTGAATGTTCCATATAATGATTTATACACAAATTTGCTTTTTTTTTACCAAAAAAAGTAAGATCATTAACTAAAAAAATTTCCTAAAATAATATAAAATTAAGAATACCAGAGAATTTAAATTTAATACCACAATCTTTAAATATTAGACTAAAAGCCCTTTCAGCTTCTCAAGAATAGTTATCCCTTAGAATAGTTATCCTTTGAAACACACTTTTTAAATAAATTTAATAAAATTATTGTACTGAGTATTTTGAATTATTAAAAAAACTTTTTTTTAACAATCTTGAACACCTGAAAAACCTTTTTTCATAAGATACTGATATAGAAAAAAAACAAAGAAAAGTTTTGCGATAACACTCAATAAAAGTTAATGATTGACACCATAATCCAAAATTTTGCAATGGATAATGGAGGAGTGGCCGAGCGGTTTAAGGCGGCGGTCTTGAAAATCGTTGTACCCTGACAGGTACCGTGGGTTCGAATCCCACCTCCTCCGTAAATTATAAAAACTCCTTTGTATTTGGAAAATAGTTAAACCTCATCTCTGATTTACACTTGATTCTTTATGTTATCAAAAAAAAATGATCCAATAGTTTGTTGAGTTTTTAAGAATTGTTTAAAATATAAAAAATTATAATGAAATATTTAAAAAAGGAGAGATGGCCGAGAGGCTTAAGGCAGCGGTTTGCTAAACCGCCGTAGTGCTGAAAGGTACTACCGAGGGTTCGAATCCCTCTCTCTCCGATTAAAAACTACAAGTAATTATTAATTATGGCAGATAGAATAAGAAATTTACAAAATAAATTAAAATCAAAAATAGAAAGTGGAGATACTTTATCAGCAGTAGTAGCATATGTCCCTTTAATTGGTTGGATAATTGCAGATTCTATCGATAAAAAAAAAGACGAATTAGTCAAATTTCACATTAAACAATCTAAAGAAATAAATTTAGCAATTATATTGATTTATGTTTTTGTTTGGTTTATTGAAAATTTTCCCCTAACAAGCTGGTTATTTGGAAAAAATAAACTTTTTTTTCCTATCATAGAATCATTTTGGCTGCTCTCCTTTCTATCTTATTTAGGAATCAGTTTATTTTCGTCCTATAAAGCATTGAATGACGAAATTTGGTCTTATCCTTATAGGAATATCATAAAAAATAAAATCAACGTATTGCTAAAAAAAAGCAAACATTAATCCGAGAACATCGTCCAAACTCCCACTACTATAAAAGCAATCCCTGCAACGATTTTTAAAACTTTTTCAGAAATATAATTAGAAACGATACCTCCCAAAAGAACCCCAATTGCAGAAGTCAAAACCAAAGCTAAAGAAGAACCTAAAAATACATCGATCCATTTTTTATCTTTATCCGATGCATAGAGTAAAGTCGCAAGCTGTGTTTTATCACCCAATTCTGCTAAAAAAATTGTCCAAAAAACTACCATAATGGTTTTTAAATCCATAAAACCATTATCATACCTATTTGACTTCAGTCAAATAAATAAGAATTATCTATCTTTTTCTGTAATTTCGTTTGTAATTTCGTTGATATCTCCTTTTTCCACTGATAAACCTGATTTTTTAAGCAACTCTCCACACAAATGGATTGCATTAATAATTCCCTGAGATAATTGCCCTTTTTTTATGCTCTCAACAATTGTATTCACAATCTCCTGCCAATCCTCTATTTTGACCTTCTGATTTATACCAGAATCACCCAATACATAGACCATTCTCTCTAAAAAACTTATAAAAATTAAAACACCTGTCCTATTCTTCGTACGGAATACTTCTCTTTCTACAAAAGCTTCCCATGCTCTAAGTCTAACTCTATATTCTAAAGTAGCTTTACCTGCTAAAATTCTTCGAACAAATGGAATATAACCAATAAGACCACCTAAAATACTAACAAAAAAAGTTATCAGAATAACATTTGGAACACTTAGATATTCCGTGAATATACCTAATTTTTCGTAAATATATAGAATCAGTAAAGTAAAAATATTGAAAGACAATGCTGATTTTAAAATAGCATCCAAATAAAAATCGGATTGTTTAACAAGATAAGGTACGATTTCTCCTGATGTTTGCTTTTCCGCTACTTCTATAGCTTCTCGAATTATATTTTTTTCTTCTTCAGTTAAAATGACTTTCATATTTAAAGTCTATTCTCATACAATTTCATAGTCAAGCCAATTTTTCCATTTTTCTTTATCCTGAATTGCATTTCCATAACCTTCTACATCAGAATAATGAATATGCTCAAGCAACCATTTATAAAGATAATCTTTTAATTCATTGCAAATATTCCTATAAACAATTTGATCTTCTTTACTTCCGTTATAAGCTTTGATTTGATTTATATAATGTTTAAGAGATTGAATAAAAACCTTATGCTCTTTTTTATGTTGTTCGTAAAAAAGATAATTCAATTCTTCCATTAAAATTTCCTCTGTAGTAAAATGAAGGTTTGCATAAACTTCTAAATAATTTAAAAGTTTTAAAATTGTATCTTTTTTCAGATCTGAATCATCTATTTCAGTTACATATTCTAATAATTTATTCAAAAAGAAATGTTGTTTATCCAAAACTTGAATATCTACTTTTCTAAAAACAGTTCTTTTTAATTCTATATTCATAAACCATTCTACCCGTAAAAATGCATAATTCAAATAAAAAAGAATTATACGATCCTTAGGACAATTTCTGAGAATTTCTATTAGTATTTCTATAGCTATTCTATATTTCTCTTCTTTTATTAGATCTATTGCTTTTATTAAATCTTGTTTATAAAAACTCTTTTTCTTAATCTCATCTTCTGCATTCCAAAAATAAATTTCCCAAATAGAGAAGGTATGTTTTTTATAATTTAAATTTAATAAAAAACGAAATTCTTCTAAGGCAAAATTCTTTTTCAATTCCAAAATAAATCTCTCTAACACAACACAATTTATACCAAGATCAAAAGCAAAATTTTCTAAGATTGTCAAGATATCTAATTGAGGTATAAAAATTTGATAGTTAAATTTTTGGTTTAAAAAATAAGTTTTAATTTCCACCTCTTGGAGATCCATCAAAATCCAATAATCATAATCCCTAATGACATCTAAATAAGAATGATGAGTTAAACTTCGTAAAGTATTTATAAATTCAAAAACAATTGGAAATCGGATGGGAAAAATAAAAGTAAACGCTTCGTTATCAAATTTATATAAAATACCATCGAAATGATTGATCAAAGAAAAAATTTCCGAAACAAAGGCACTGGATAATTTCTGAGAAGTATGTTTTTTATTAATAAAGCAAATTTTAAGTACTATTAATCTTTTGACAAAAATTTTATTTTCTAAATTATTTTTATTAATTTCAAAGATTTGTAGAATATCTTTTGGAATGAATTTTAATAAAAACTCATTTTCTTGCTTTAAATTCTGGATCAACTCTTGAGTCCTAAAAAAAGATATTTGGAATATTTTAGAAAACATAAAAGACTGTAGCAAAATGAATCCAACCAAACCAAAAGGAAAAATGTATGCTGTAGAGATTATAGCTCTCGCATATAAAATATCGTTAATCAATGCAATAAAAAGTATAAGACTCCCTAATAAAACTTCTATAGCACCCGTTGTTCTCTTAAATATATGATAAACCAGCAAAAATAAAATATAAATACCTATAAGAAGTATAACGATTTGGTTATAAATTAAATGTTGTGTAAACATTAAGGGTGGCAATAATATAGTTTCCAAGAAAAAAAGACCGTTCACAATGATTGTAAACTTTTTCACATAAGAATTCAAAAAATATTCATAAAGATTTAAAATAATAAAAGTAAATACAATAGTACCTAAAATATGCGTTAAGTACTCTACTTTTACAAAGATTGACCAATCCATCCAAGATTTTGGTAAAAGCATATAAAGTATATAATGATTCGTTAACAAAGCTCGAATAGAAATTAAAAAGCAAAATATTGCAAAATAAAAAAGATTAATTTCTGACTTTAAATTGATTCTATTTTGTAATATTCCTTGCTGAAAAAAAACACCCAAATGGAAAAGAAACATCATAAAAACAGAACCAAAAACAAATAGATCATAAAATACATATAGAAAAAAATTTCTTTCAAGATTTTCTTTTAAACCAAATTCTATAGTATACCATAACCCTCCGGATCTATGATGAAAATTGGCTACATAAATATAAATATTTTGGTCTATTCCCTCTGCAGTCCAATATACAAATTGATTACCATACATTGGTTTTTGAAATTCTTTCTGTTTAGCAATAGTTCCAATTTCTGTAATTTCTCTACCATTAACAAAAAGTTTATACGAAGTACCTATTGTAGGTATGTATATAGCAACTTGTCGATGAACCCACTCTTTTGGAATTTGGATTTTTATAAAATAGGTCGCATATCCCTGACCACTTCGCGAAGGATTACAGAGAATCCAATTTCTTGGTACATAACAAAACGACTTATTTCCTTTTTTTAACAATTCTTCATAAGATACGAATTCATTCCAATAAAATTCCCAATTTCCTTTAAGAGAAACTACAGAAGATTTTGTAATTGATAAATCTAAAAATCCATTTATAACTATGTCTTCTGCTGAAAGCTGAAAAATCAGAATCAAATAGAATAGAACTTTTTTATACAGCATAATAAGGTAGATTGATTTTTTTTAAAAACAAAATTGAATCAATTTATTTTTATGAATCGTAAGAACAAAATATTATAATTAATTTTTAAATTTTAATAATAATTGATTTGTATCTACCTTTTCATTGAAATTAACATAGATTTCTTCTACAATACCTTCTTTGGGAGCAAAAATTTGGTTTTCCATCTTCATGGATTCGATTATCAAAAGTAAATCCCCTTTTTTGACTTTTTGATCCTTATGTATATACACTTTAGTCACAGTCCCCGGTAAAGGTGCACGAACTTCTTGAATGTTTATATCGATTTCTTCTTTAACATTTGTTGTATTTGCTTTTAAATGACTCTTAAGAATTTTAAAATCTCTTCCATTGAGTTTAAGATAATAATATTTTGAATCTTCCTGAATCCAAACTTTCACATAAAATTCTGGAGTAGATTCAGAATTCCATTTCCCTTTAAAAAAAACGAAAGCGTCTTGAAATACGATGTCTTTTTTATATATTTGATATTTATTTCCCTCTATAAGAATTTCTAAATAATCCTTAAAATCTTTAAAAACTATATTTCTCATTTATACATTTCTCCAAAAACCAATTTGACTCCAAACAAACAGATCATCTTTATTATCTTTATCTTGGGGTGAACTTTTTTTAAAACGATTGTAAACTTCCAAAGCTAAGTAAAGGAAATCTAAATTCTCCTTGTTTATTTTTGGTTTAAAATGATTACAAAAATTTGTAGAAATCTGATTTTTAATGAATTCCTCTGACTCCAAATTATCTATCAAATAATTTAAATTTGTTTGGATTCCTAAAATAACATAATTTTTTAAACTATAGACTAATTTTTTCCTAGCTTCCTCTCTTGTGTTTCCCCAGGCAATCACTTTGGAAATCATTGGATCGAAATTGGAAGATAATGTTGTAGGTTTCCCAACAGAACTATCAATTCTTATATTGGGAATTTTTGGTTCTAAATAATATAAAATTCTTCCAGGAGAAGGTGAAAAATTGTTTTCTGGATCTTCTGCATAAATTCGAACTTCGATAGAATGTCCTATTCTTTGAACATTTCGAAAATCAATTTTTTCGTTATTTAAGATTTTGATTTGTTCAGCCACTAAATCTATTCCTGTAATAGATTCCGTTGTAGCATGCTCTACTTGTATTCTTGTATTCATCTCTAAAAAAAAGAATTCATTAGAATCATATAAAAACTCTATTGTACCCAAACTATAGTAACCAATTTCTTTTGCCATTCGAATAGCATAATCAAAAAGTTGAATTCTTTCATTATCAGTTAGACTTGGAGAGGGAGCTTCTTCTATGATTTTTTGATGCCTTCTTTGTATACTACACTCTCGTTCAAATAGATGAAACACATTTCCAAAAGTATCTCCTATAACTTGAACCTCTATGTGTTTTGGGTTGTCTAAATACCTCTCTAAATAAATCCGTTCGTCACCAAAATAATTTTTTGCTTCTCTTGCAGAAGATTCCAAATTTTCTCTAAGATTTTGATCGTTATATAAAATTTTCATTCCTTTACCACCACCACCCGCACTTGCTTTAATCAATAAAGGAAATTTAATTTTTTTTTTATAAATTTTATTTATTATTTCTTCTATGTTACCTTCTATACTCTCCAATACAGGAATCTTTAGTTTTTTAGCTATACTCTTAGATAAAAGTTTATCCCCCATAATCTGAATTATTTTTGAACTAGGACCGATAAAAAAAAGATTTTCGCTTTCACAAGCTTTAGCAAACAAATAATTTTCAGAGAGGAACCCATAACCAGGGTGTATAGCATCACATTTTTGTTTTTTTGCAATAGAAATTATTTTATCGATGTTCAAATAAGTTTCTAAAATAGTACCTGCACCTAAAGAAAAACATTCATCCAATACATGAACATGGTAAGAATCTTGATCTTCTTCCGAATAGATACCTACAGTAGCAATGTCTAGTGCTTTTAAACTATGATGTATTCGAATTGCAATTTCTCCACGGTTTGCAATCAAAACCTTTTTGATTCTATTTTTCATTTTGGTTCTTTGTACCAGTTAGGTTTTTTTTTCTCTAAGAAGGATTTCAGACCCTCTTTTGCCTCTTCCCCCTTTCGAATTTTAGCCAACAAACTAGAAGTATATTCTTGAATTGTTTGCAGATCTAAATTTCTTAAATTCTCTTCTATCAACATTTTAACTTCTATAACAACATTAGGAGCAGTTTTGAATAATTCAGAAATCAATAATTGAACTTCCTGCTCTAAATCTTTTTCGTTAAGCGCTTTTGTAACCAATCCAATTTTTTCTGCTTCGAACGAATCGAATTTTCTTCCCGAAAGGAATAATTCTTTAGTTTTCGAAACACCTATTCTTCGAATTATATATGGGCTAATTACAGAAGGGATAAGTCCTAATTTAATTTCACTAAAAGCAAAAACAGTATTCGTAGTACAAAAAGAAAAATCACAACATCCTAAGACTCCTATTCCACCCCCATAAACATTTCCTTTTGCAATCGCAATGGTAGGTTTAGGAAAATAGTACAAATTATATAACAATTCTGCTAGTTTTTTTGCTTCGTGTATATTTTGTGTTTCGTCCATTTCTCCTAGAGCCTTCATATAATTTACATCAGCTCCAGAGCAGAAAGAATTCCCTTCTCCTTGTAGAATCAATACTCGTATCTGTGTTTCTTTTAATTGATTCAAGGCATCCAAAAATTCTATAATCATTTCTCCATTAATAGCATTATGAACTTTTGGACGATTTAAACTAAGATAACCTATGTCTGAATGAATATCTACTTTTAGCGTTTTATACTTCATCATTACATCCTAAAAATCCCATACTTTGGCTCAGGAATTGCTTTATTCAAAGAAATAGAAATACCCAACGCTAGAATTTTTCGTGTGTCTACAGGATCGATTATACCATCATCCCACAACCTAGAGGTAGAATAGTAAGGTGAGCTTTCGTATTCATATGTTTTTAAAATTTCCCTTTTGAGATTTTGCTTTTCCTCTTCGGAAAAAAGTCGATTCTTATACTTTTCTTGTTCCTCTTTAATCTGAATTAAAACATTTGCTGCTTGTTCTCCACCCATCACAGAAATTCTTGCATTAGGCCACAAAAATAAAAGCCGAGGCTGAAACGCTCTACCACACATAGCATAGTTGCCAGCCCCAAAGGATCCCCCTACAATAACAGTAAATTTAGGAACATCCACATTAGAAACTGCATGTACCATTTTAGCCCCATCTTTTGCAATTCCTTTATGTTCAAAATCTTTCCCTACAATAAAACCTGTGATATTCTGCAAAAATAAAATTGGTATTTTTTTTTGTGCACACAATTCGATAAAATGAGCTCCTTTTAAAGAAGATTCAGAAAACAAAACCCCATAATTTGCAAGTATACCAACAGGATAACCCATAATTCTTGCAAAACCCGTTACTAATGTAGGAGCATATCGTTCTTTAAATTCTAAGAATTTACTTCCATCTACAATTCTAGCAATAATTTCGCGTGGATCTACAGGTTTCTTTAAATCGATAGGTGCGATCCCGTAAAGTTCATCGGAATTGTATTCTGGTTCTTCAATGGTTGCTAAATCCAAAAAATATTTTTTTTGTTTTGGAATGGATTCAAAAATACTTCTACAAATTTCTAAGGCATGCTCATCATTTTCTGCAAGATAATCAGCTACTCCCGAAACTCGCGTATGAATTTCTCCTCCTCCCAATTCTTCTGCAGTGACAATTTCTCCCGTTGCTGCTTTTACCAAAGGAGGACCACCGATAAAAATTGCACCTTGATTTTTAACGATTATGGTTTGATCACTCATCGCAGGGATATAAGCCCCACCCGCTGTGCATAGTCCCATTACTACAGATATCTGAGGAATGCCAGCTTTAGACATTTGAGCTTGATTATAAAAAATCCTTCCAAAATTCTCTTTATCTGGAAAAACCTCAGCTTGTTTTGGCAAAAATACTCCTCCTGAATCTACTAAATAAACACAGGGTAAATGATTTTCTAAAGCTATTTCCTGAGCCCTTAAATGTTTTTTGATCGTTTCTTTTATGTATGTACCCCCCTTTACTGTAGCATCATTTACAATAATCATTGTTTCTTTATTATGGATCAATCCAATACCTGTAATCATGCCCGCTGAAGGAAACTCATTGTTATATTGATCAATACAGGCAAGAGGACTTAATTCTAAAAAAGGAGTGTTAGGATCAATCAGTTTTTCAATTCTTTCCCGTGCCAGTAATTTCCCTTTTTCTTTATGTTTTTTTACAGAATCTTCACCACCTCCTTTTTTAATTTTTTCTAATTTTTCTTTTAACTCCTTGATTAACTTAAGGTATTGTGTGTAATGATTTTTGTATTCTTCCGAATGTATATTGATTTTAGATTGAATTTTTTCCACAGAAAAAATCTAGTATCTTTTTTTTGATTTATTCGTCAATATTAATTTCAATTCAAATCAATTTTTCTCTTGTATTTGAACGATTTCAAACTTTTGCTGAATCCACTGTTTTATACTTTTTAATTGTTCGATTGCGTAAACGGCTTCTTCTTCCGTTAAGAAACATCCAACATATACCTTGTGCACCTTTCCGTCAAGAGAAGGAACTCTAAAAATCCCTTTTTTAAAATCTTTTTCTATTAAACCTTTGCATTCATAAAAAGAAAAAGAATTGTACAAGGATTCAGATTTGAGAGACTTTATTAGTTCTGAAGACTTCTTCGGACTGAAATTTCCTAAAAAAATCAAAAAAGTTCCCTCTTGATGAGAGGTAGCGTTTGTAGAAGTATTATTAAAATTTTGCGGAATTGATTGATGGTTTTCTTCTAGTTTGTCGGGATTTACAATTAAATTTTCTTCTAATTGTTTAAACTTGGACAATTGAAAGCCACTATAAACTCCAAAAGTATATCCTAAAAAAAATATAAAAAGGTAGAGCTGCAAACTTTTATTTTGTTTTGATTCTTTAAAATTAGGCTTTTTTTCTTTGGAAATTTGTTTTGCAAAATCTATATCTTGAATAGCCATTTTTATTTATATCGGAAATTTCTTAGAAGATGGCTAAAATTTTTATTTATACTCTTGGAATACCTTTTGAAGGATATCCAATCCTTCATTTGCAATTTCTAAATTTAAAATTAAAGGAGGCAAAAGCCGAATTACGTTTTCGGCAGTACAATTGATGATCAAACCTTTTTCTAAACATTTTAAAACAATATCTTTACAAGGGATGGTAAGTTCTATTCCAATCATCAAACCAATACCCCGTACCTCTTTAATGATATTGAATTGAGACTTCATCTGATAAAGTCTTGTAAAGAAAAATTCAGACAAAGCAGTAACATTTTCTAAAATATCTCTTGTTAAGAGAATTTTTAGTGTTTCATAGGCAACCCTACAAGCTAAATGATTTCCACCAAAAGTGGAACCATGAGTACCCGTGCCCAAAATATCTACGAAGTTCTCTCCAATGATTACGGCACCAATCGGTATACCATTGGCCAATCCTTTTGCCAAAGTAACTACATCTGGTACTACATCGTAATATTGAAATGCAAACAAATGTCCTGTTCTACCTAAACCGCATTGAATTTCATCAAAGATTAGTAAAGCTCGGGATTCTTTTGTCAATTCTCGTGCCCTTTTAATAAAATCTTTCGATAATGGATAAACCCCGCCTTCTCCTTGAATAGGCTCCAAAAATAAAGCACTTATTTCATCTCTTTTTGATTCGAATATTCCTTCTAATGCTTCTAAAGTAGGAGGAATGATTTCCACATTAGGTAGTAAAGAGCCAAATCCTTTTCGAACCTTTTCATTACCTGTTATGGACAAAGAACCCAATGATCTTCCATGAAAGCTTCGCTCAAGAGAAACTATAATTTTAGCACCTTCTTTTTGAACGATTCCATATTTTCTTGCCAATTTAATAGCTGCTTCATTTGCTTCCGTACCTGAATTGCAAAAAAATACTTTGCCTGGAAAACTATAATGGATTAAAACTTCTGCAAGCATCGCTTGTTCTTCTATATAAAATAAATTTGACGAATGCAATATCCTATCTGCTTGACTACGAATCGCCTCTATTAAATCAGCCTCTCCATATCCCAAATTGCAAACTGATATACCACTTAAAAAATCAATATATTTTTTTTGATGGGTATCATAAAGAAACGGACCTTGCCCAAAATAAAAAGCCAAAGGTAAACGATTATAAGTATTTAATACATATTTTTCAGTTTTACTTTTTATATCTTCGAAACTTAAAGGAATATGAAATATATCCTGTGCTGTATATTCAAAATTATCACTCATAGCAAAGACAAAATAAATTGGATTCTTTGTAAAACTACTAAAAAAATTTTTCTATTCTGCCATAATTTAGATAAATAGTTCTATCAATTACATTCTGAAATACTTGATTGTTATGAGTTGCCAAAATACATGAACCCTTTTTCTTATATTCTTTTAAAAAACCCACCAAAAATTTTATACTGAATTCATCCAAACCTGTTAAAGGTTCATCCAAAATTAGTAATAAGGGTTTTGTTATAATACATCGAATAAGTCCAGCCCTTTGGCGCATTCCTCTAGAAAAATTTCTTACCAAATCATCTTTACGATGAAATAAATTTGTTTGGTGTAAAAGTTCATCGATTTCTGATCGGGTAAAAACTTCTCTTTTGAGTCGATACAAGTCTAAAAAAAACCTTAGATTTTCAGTTAATGTTAAATCCAAAAATAAACCAGGTTCATGCCCTAAATACGAAACATTTTCTAAAAATTGATAGTGATCTTGTAAAGAATTAATTTCTTTATCCAAGAAAAAGATTTTTGATTTCTCATGGCGGTTATGAGATAGAATCCCTTCCATCAGAGTGGTTTTTCCTGCTCCGTTAGGACCCATAATACAAAGAATTTCATTTGGCTTTAAAACAAGATCAATATTATTGATAACCTTTTTATAACCATAAAATCGAGAGAAATTTTTTAGTTTAAGCATCTTTGAATTTTTTATTCAAAGAAACAAAGCCAAGAAACAAAAAAACCAATAAAAGACCTAAAATTATACCTAAAGTTGTTTTAAAAGTAGTATCAAAAATAGGATTTTTATAAGACTTCATAGGATTTTTATATATAAAATTCCCTTTTGTAAAATCTATGTGAATTGTTTCAGAATCATAATAAATAAAATATGCATCACTTAGATTTTCCATTTGTTTTTTTTCAATTCTTCCTCCTGTAATTTCTGGCTGTATATCCACTGGCTTCCACATAAAAACTCTAAAAAACTTTTCTTCTTGCGATTTTCTAATCTTCTTCCAAATGGGATCGATTGAATTCGAAAAAGTGTAACCATCCAATTGAAATTGTATAAACAATTCTGCATTACCCGGTTTAATTGTTCTATTTAAAGTATAATATTTCTGTTGGTCTAAAAAAACTTCTTTTAAGCTTATTCTCAATGGTACTTGTGAAAATTCATAATTTATAGTAGCCTGTATATTTTTTGCATTTTCTGGAATCGAAAAATAAAGCACATCAGGCAAAATTGCTCGATTGCCTCTATTTTGAAATACATAAATAAAATTTACATCCAATCCCTCTTCGTTCTTTGTAATTTGTATACCAGAATGAATGAATAAGTTATCAATCTGGCTTGTCGTTTCGTAAACATCAATTTGCTTTTTAATTATAGAATTTCCTAATTCTTTTTCCAAAACAAAAGTATTATAGACTTCACCTTTATAATTTGCTCGAATCAATAAAGGAGATTTTTGTTTTATTGTTAATGAGAACATTGGTCCTACAGAAGTATAAGAAAACATTGGTTTTAAACCTTCTTCTGTAATTTCAATAATTTCTAAGGAATCTACAATTGTAGGTATTTTTTTGGTTTGGTTAAACACTTTAATTTGCAAAATTTTCTCTTCAGAATATAAAGGAAAAATTATCCAAAAAAATAAAAATATAAGAATTTTTAATTTCAATTTTTTTTCCCCTTTTTTGGAATTTCCAAATCTCCAAAAGGATCATTATTTTTGTTTAAAAAACGAACCAATACCAAAAAAATCAATATAAGAAAAAGAATAATTATATAAATATATATTTTCATCATCAATTTTTCTTAAAAGGGATTAAAACCAAAAGTCCACTTATAAAGAATAAAGTCATTCCCAACCAGATAAATTTTATCAAAGGATTAATCCAAATGAACAAATCTAAAACAATAGTCTCTGGGAAAATCATCTTATAAGCTATGTCATTTTTATTTAAATCGTAATAATAATATTCAAACATACTTGCAAAATCTACTGTACGGTTTCTTATGGGATCATAAGCGATTCCTACTTGAATATAAAAATCTTCTGTCCAACTAGAAAAGATATCAGGCTCACTTGTTGCCAATCTTTCTGCAAATCCCATTTGATTTCTTATTAAATCTCCTGTGTATGGTTGGACTTGAGGATAATATCTTCTTTCTGTTACCATTCGACTATCTAAAATAAACCCCGTTGTAAATTTTAAAGCACGATACAAAAAGGGAGAAGGCTGGTTTGCCAATTGATAAGGATCTCCATAACTCACTGTATATACAGAAAGAAAATTTTTAGGATTCACTCGAAAATGTGCTTCTTGGGAAACAATCAAATTTATAGGTTTAGATTGATCAGCATTTGGTTCAAAGAAAGGTCTTATAAATAATTCTCTTGCTTCGATTACATATCCTAATAAATACGCTTTGTCACCACTATAATAATAAATATAATCTGAATTGGGTTTCCCTTGCATTAAATAATAATGAAATTGGATTTGATGCTCTGTTTTATAAGAACCACCACTAAACCCAATAAATAAAAATACAACTGATAAATGGACCAAATAACCTCCGTATCGAGTTTGATTTTCTTTTAGGATTCCCCAAAAAGACTGAAAGAAATTCTCTTTAAAGTGGTATTTTCGATATCGAATTCCTTTTTGGAATTCATCAACAATTCCATAAATAGAAAAAATACCTAAAAGTATTATTAAAATCGAAAAAGCATCTGCAATGAATTGTATACCCCAAGGACTATTGTCTAATTTTACAATTGGTTTTAAATAAAAAAAATAAAAAATACTATAAAGCCCACCACCTAAAATACTTACATAAATGGCTTTTTTTAAAGAGGAAAGTTCCAAAGGTTTCCTCCAATTCAAGAAAGGAGATAAACCTATTAGAAAAAGGGTTAAGACTCCTATAGGAACCATAATTTTATTATAAGTTGTTGGTTTCCATTCTGTTTTAAAACATTCAATTCCATTTTCAAATGTACAATGTAAAGGCAACAACGGAGAAAATACCCCTACCAAAATTATCAAAACAGATATAAGCATTACAAAATTACTAATTAAAATAGTTCCTTCTTTTGAAGTGAAAATATCAACTTTTTTTTCTTTAAACAAAACTCTTCGCTTTATATAAAAATAACGAGAAAAAAATAAAAAGCTCAAAATTATAAAAAAAATCAAAGGATAACCTATGTCGGATTTTGCAAAAGAATGAGGTCCCTCAATCACACCACTTCTTGTAATCCACGTACCCAATAAGCAAAAGTGATAGGTTAGGAAAATCAACAAAAAAGACCAAAATTTTAGCATTTTTCGATTTTTATAAGTCAATAAAGAATGCAAAAATGCTGTAGCGAATAAAAAAGGCATCAAACTAGCGTTCTCAACAGGATCCCATGCCCAATAACCACCCCAACCTAATTCTTCGTAAGCCCATTTACTTCCTAATAAAATACCAAAACCTAAAAAAAACCACGAAACCAACGCCCATTTACGAATTAAATTTATTGCTTCAATTGTAATTCTATTTGATAAAATCATTACAATAGAAATAGCAAACGGTATAGAAAAACTCACATAGCCAATATACAAGATAGGAGGATGGATGATCATTGCCCAATGCAAAAGCAAAGGATTTAAACCTTTTCCTGCTTGCATCGGAACTTGGTATTGGAGAAAGGGCTGAGCATCTTGGTAATATAACATCAAGAAGATAAAAATAAACTGAAGAGAGCTTAAAACCAAAACTATAAAGGATATAGAATTTCTAAAATAGCCTACACTTTTTGATAAAAACAAATAAGTAAAAAGGTTTAGAAGAAAGTACCAAAATAGCAGGCTTCCGCTTGATCCTGCCCATAAAGCTGTTATTCTATAAAAAATTGATAAACTTTCAGAAGAATAAGAAACAACGTATTTACTCGTAGTATCATTTATAGCAAGCTGAATCACAAGAACAATTACAATGATAAGTGATACAAAAAAGTTAATCTTTAGGGATTTAGATGCTAATAAAGATGCTTGTAATTTTGTAATTCTTAAGTAGTTAAGAACTATATCTGAAAACCACCTACTAACAGAAAGTAAAGATTTATAAATCTTCTTGCGAAAAATTCTATTATTTTTAAAAAACAAATCAATTATAATGGATCGAAACAGTAAAAACTTAAATCGAGTAGACAAACCAACAAAACTAACAATAAAAGAAAAAATGACAATGACTCCAGATAAAACCAATAAAATAGAACCGATACTATTTAAATTCATAAGCCATCTTGATAATTCGAAGATTTTTTCAATTGATTTTCGAATTTAAGAGTTTTATCGTGAGGAACATCATATTTAGAAGAGCATTTCGCTTCTATCTTATGAGCAATGAACTTTCCATCATTTTGGTAATGACCATCAATTCTTACTGGAGTAGCATCCATAAAAGTGTCCGGAATTTGAGTTTTTCCATTAAAAAAGACTGGTATTTCCAGTTGATTATGAGTGATCACAAATTCTGCTTTATTCCCCATTCTAAGAATGCTTCCGGGCTTTACAAATCCCCTTAAACGCAATTCTTTATTATAAAATTTTTCTTTGTTGTGAACTACCTGATCCACATCGACGATTATCATTGCCTGAGTTTCTTGTTTAATATTTAAAAAAAACAAAGAAAACAAAAGTAAAAATAATATTCCCAAAAGGATTATGAATTTTTTATTCATAACGTCCAAGAAATAATAAAATCAATGGATAGCAAGCAGTTTATCCAGATCAAATACTATTGTAAAATCAAAAATAAGTTTATAAATTAAGAACCTAAATTTTTTCTCTAACTCAATAAAACTCATCCCGAAATTCAATCTTTATGTCGTTTCTTTCGCTGCTTCCCCATTTGCTCACTGAATAGCTATTCCTAAAGCTGAAGGACGGATACAGACACCTGTTCACTCCTTCCGCTGTATATTTCTCCCACAATCTCTCTTCTTCCATCTCTTTGGCTCTCTCTATAAACTCCATCTCCCACTCCAAAAATATCCTTATGATAAAACTGATTGAATACCCCGTAATTTTCCTTAAATCCCAGTATTTATCCCAAACATAAGGACTTACTCCTTTTAATTTGACATTCTTGTATCTTTTGGTCTCGGGTTGGTAGATTGCTGTTGCTGTTTTCTTATGAGGTGCTTGTTTTAGGGCTAATATCTTTTTGTGGTATTTGAAATATAAATATTTTAAGAAAGGATCCCACTGATTTTGTGCGAGGTTACGTAGGGTTGTGAGGTATTCGGGAAGGATGCTGATTCCCATAGTGTGGGTTTCGAGAAAAGAATACTGAGAAGAATCATAAGATACATTGGGAGAAGCTTCATAAAGAGGTATATCTTGGGATACATACAATTCTTTCATATAGATTATATACACTAAAATAGAATTTTTTTTATTGAATCCTATAAGTTAGAGTTATTTAATTTTTTTAATAATATAAATAAAAAAAAGTTGACTTCTATACATATACTATCTATATGTACATAAGAAAATACAATTAAGATGATTATGGAGTTTATATGGCAAGAGTAGTTGTATTGGGCGCAGGTATTTCTGGCCACACAGCAGCAACTTTTGCTGCTAAATGGTTAGGGAAAAAACACGTAATTATGATATCACTTTTATACTAATTAATCTAAAAATGATCAAAATCATTTTTAAAAGCCACCATTAAAAACTGTTTTTTCTTTAAGTCATCATAAAAAACTAAGAGAAAAATGTTTTTGAATTTTTCAATTTAATTATCATGTACTAAAAACTATTTATTGGTTATTCGTATCCATTTCGATAAAAAAACCAATAAATTTTTTTTAAATTTTTTGCTTGTATAAATAGAATCAATAGATTTTTTAGAAAAGCAAAATCCATAAATAAGCTTAAAGTATTAGCAAAATCTTTTAAAAAATTTTTATAAAAAAGAATCAAATACAAGGGCTTTTATTCAATGCTCCAAAAATCAATTTTTAAAAATAGACTGAACCTTTTTGTGAAAAATTTTGACTCTATGCCCAAACGAACGGATATTCAAAGTATTTTTATAATCGGTAGTGGTCCTATTGTGATTGGTCAAGCTGTGGAGTTTGATTATAGTGGAAATCAGGCTTGTAAAGTTTTGCGGAAGGAGGGTTATAAAGTCATTTTATTAAATTCCAATCCAGCAACCATTATGACAGATCCAGATGTTGCAGATGTCACTTATATTGAACCTATGACTAACGATGTAGTGTTAAAAATTTTAGATAAAGAAAAACCCGATGCTATACTTCCTACTGTAGGTGGTCAAACAGCATTGAATATTATAATGGATTTGTGGCGTAAACAAGAGATTCAAAAAAGAGGAATCAAACTAATTGGTGCCAATGCAGAAGCTATAGAAAAAGCAGAAAGTAGATCCAAATTTAAAGAATCTATAAAAAAAATTGGGTTAAAGGTTCCCGAATCTGAGTTATGTGAGTCTTTAGAAGAAGCTACAAAATTTAAAAACCAATTTGGCTTACCATTGATTATTCGCCCATCATTTACGTTAGGTGGCACAGGAGGTGGAATTGCTTTTAACGAGGAAGAATTTCTTGAAATTTGCAAAATGGGATTGAATGAATCTCCAACCCATCAAATTTTAGTAGAGCAAAGTATTTTAGGTTGGAAAGAATTTGAATTAGAAGTGATGAGAGATTTAAACGACAATGTTGTCATAATTTGTAGTATTGAAAATTTAGACCCTATGGGAGTTCATACTGGGGATTCCATTACCATTGCTCCACAACAAACCCTTTCTGATGAACAATACCAAAAAATGAGAGATGCAGCAATTGCTATAATAAGAGAAATTGGAGTGGAAACAGGAGGTTCCAATATTCAATTTGCAGTAAATCCAAAAAATGGAGATATGGTTGTTATAGAAATGAATCCTAGGGTTTCTCGTTCTTCTGCATTGGCAAGTAAAGCTACAGGTTTTCCCATAGCCAAAATCGCTGCTCTACTTGCTGTAGGTTATACCCTTAATGAGATTCCTAACGATATAACAAAAGTAACTCCAGCAAGTTTTGAACCTACTTTAGATTATATTGTAACCAAAATGCCTCGCTTTGCTTTTGAAAAATTCCCCGGTACTCCAAAAAGTTTAGGAAGCATGATGAAGTCAGTTGGAGAAGCTATGGCAATAGGAAGAACTTTCATAGAATCTTTTCAAAAAGCTTGTAGATCTCTTGAAATTGATCGATATGGTTATGGTTCCGATGGTAATTTGGATGAGCTTTTTAAAATTTTTGAACTACAACAAAAAAATCAATTAGAAGAATATTTAATAGAATCTCTTTCGAAACCCAATCCCGAGCGTATTTTTGATATAAAAATAGCTATGGAATACCATAAAAAAAATCAGATTTTCTTTCCATTAGAGAGAATTTATAATTTATCCAAAATAGACTATTGGTTTTTGTATCAGTTCGAAGAAATGGTAGAAGAGGAAATAGAGCTGGAAAATTTCTTAAAAAACAATGATTTCACAAAAGAAATATTGTATGAATTTAAAAAAAAAGGATATTCCAATAGACAACTATCATTCATAAAAAATAAATCAAAAATACAAGAAATTTTTAAAGATTCAAAGCTCTCTAAAACTCAAAAGGGTAGAGAAATCCAAAAAATCATATTAGAAGAAGAAAAATCTATTGATCATTTACTTAGAAAATACCAAATTCAACCTACCTATCGAAGAGTAGATACTTGTGCGGGAGAATTCGAAGCCAAAACTCCTTATCTATATTCAAGTTATGAAGATTTGAACGAAATTGAAAACTACTCAGGAAAAAAAATAATCATCATAGGAGGAGGTCCCAATCGAATCGGACAAGGGGTAGAGTTTGATTATTGTTGCTGTCATGCTTCTTTTACTTTAAAAGAGATTAATGGTCAATCAATTATGATTAACTCCAATCCAGAAACAGTATCAACTGATTATGATACTTCGGATGTTTTATTTTTTGAACCTTTAACAGAAGAAGATGTAATCCATATTTGTGAAAGAATTCAACCAGATGGAATTATTGTTCAATTTGGCGGGCAGACACCTTTAAAATTGGCGAAAGCTTTAAGAGAAAAAAATTTTAAAATTTTAGGAACTCAGCCAGAAGCCATCCATAGAGCAGAAGATAGAGAAGAGTTCAGTAAAATCGTAACAAAATTAAAATTAAATCAACCCGAAAATGGTATTGCTTATGATTTTGAGGAAGCTTTAAGTGTTGCAAAAAAAATTGGTTTTCCTTGTCTCGTTAGACCCAGCTATGTTTTAGGTGGAAGAGCTATGTCCATTGTATATGACGAAGTACAACTTAAGACCTATATCGAAGAAGCTGCACTCTTAAATCCAGAACATCCAATTTTAATTGATAAATTTTTGGAGCAGGCTTTAGAAGTGGATGTGGATGCTCTCTCGGATGGTAAAGATGTTTTTATCGCAGGCATCATGCAACATATAGAAGAAGCTGGAATCCACTCTGGGGATTCTGCTTGTATTCTTCCTTCTTTTAGTATTCCAGAAGAACAATTAAAAGAAATCAAAAGAGCTACAGAAGCACTCGCAAAAGAACTACAAGTAATTGGATTCATCAATGTCCAATTTGCAATCCAAGAGGATCGGGTATATGTGCTTGAAGTAAATCCTAGAGCATCACGGACTGTTCCTTTTGTTTCTAAAGGGATTGGAGTTCCTCTTGCGAAATTGGCAACAAAAATAATGATGGGTTATTCTCTTTCTGAACTTTTAAAAGAATATAAAATCCAAAATAGTTTCTATGCAGCAAAAGAAGTTGTTTTACCTTTTAATCGTTTTTCAAATACAGATATTATATTAGGACCAGAAATGAAGTCTACTGGAGAAGTAATGGGGATTGCAAAAACTTACGAAGAAGCATACTTAAAGGCAATTTTAGCAGCTGGAGAAAAAATTCCAAATTTTGGTAGTGGTGTCTTTATTAGTGTTAGTGACGAAGCAAAACCTCTTTTACAACAAGAGTTTCTGATATTACACAATTTAGGATTTAAACTTTATGCAACAAAAGGAACAAAAAAATATATAGAAAAGCTTGGTATAGCTGTGGAATTCCTTTATAAGATTAGTGATAAAAAACAACCTACTGCATTAAATTTAATAGAAGAAAATAAGATTCAATTGATAATCAATATTCCGAATTCTCGACAAACTCGAGATGATTCTTTCGAAATACGAAGAAAAGCTATACGCTCTAAAATTTTATGTATTACAACTTTATATGGAAGCAAAGCTTTTATAAATGGTTTAAAAAAAATCAATCAGATGGAATTTACAATACACTCTTTACAAGAAATCCATGGATTAACATGAAGTCAAAGAAAAGTATCAAAAAAAGAATCAATATTTTATGGATTCCTGGACTTGGTGCAAATGAAATGATGTATGCTAAAATTATTGAAGAACTTAACAAAACCTCTTATTTTTTTAAGCATGATTTTTTTAAATATTATGAAGTTCCATTGAATACTATAAAGACATTAGAAGAATATGCAGACTATTCTTTTGAAAAAAACAAAGATATAATTAAAAAAAATTATGATTTTGTTGTAGGAACCTCTTTAGGAGGAATGCTATTACAAATTTTGTTTGCAAAGAAGAAAATCAAAAGTAAAAAATACATTTTGCTTTCAACGGCTTTTTCTAAAAAAGATTTAACTGTTCTGTCTCAATTCTCAATCTTTTTATTAAAATGGATAAAACCTAAATATAGAAAAATTATACAAAATTTAATTTCTAATTCATACAGAATTTTTCGATGGAATTTAAAAGAAAAAAACGTTTTTAGCAAGATGTTTAAAGAATTTCCTACAAACGTGTTTTTTGAAGCACCTTTATGGATCCAAAATTGGGAAGGAATTTTCCCAGCCTTTTTGGAAAATAAAAAAATTATAACAATTCATGGTAAGAGAGATCCTCTTTTGTCCTATAAAAAAATTGCAAAGAAGAAAAAACCAGATTTGAGTATATCCAAAGGGAATCATATCCTTTTTGCCACTTGCCCTAAATTGATTGCAAAAAAAATTTTTGAATTAATTTAATGATTCATAATGATTTTGCAAAATCCAATGCTGATTGAATATGAGAATGAATGAATTTTTCTTGGGTTACTTTATGCTGTAAAAGCTCTTTTTTTACAGTTTCATTTACGCCAGAAAATACAATCATGACATTTTTCTTAGATAATGTCTGGATAATATTTTTCAATCTTTGGATCCCTGTTAAATCTATAAAGGGAACATATCTCATTCGCAAAATCAAAATCAAATGTTTCTGTTGTAGGGGTAAATTTATATTAGAAAAACTATCTTTTATAATCTCTGCGAAAGATTGTGCTGCACCAAAGAAAAAAGGACCATTAATTTCGTATAATAAAATATTGTCGGGAATTGTTCCAAGTTCTTTCTCGAAATCTTTTTTTTCTTGTTCTCCATTGTTGTCAAATAATTTTTCGACTTTTAGGCTATTAGACATACGAATCATTAAAATAAAACTAGATAAAATAACGCCTACTTCTATAGCAATTACAAGATCTACAAAAACAGTCAATAAAAACGTAGATAATAATAAAGTGATTTCGTATTTATTTGTTTTTAAAATTGCGATAAATTGGTGTAATTCACTCATATTATAAGAAACTACAATTAAAATTCCGGCCAAAGTAGCTAAAGGTATTTTTTTTGCGATGGGAGATGCAATCCACATAATCATTAAAAGAACAATAGCATGAAACATACCTGCAATTGGGGTTCTTCCTCCATTTTTAATATTCGTTGCCGTTCTGGCAATGGCACCTGTTGCTGGAATTCCTCCAAACATAGATGATGCCACATTAGCAATGCCTTGGGCAATCAATTCGGTATTGGGTCTATGGTTTCCACCTATCATGCCGTCTGCTACAATGGCAGAAAGTAGAGATTCAATTGCACCTAATAAAGCTATTGCAATAGCTGGGCGGAAAAGTTCAATGAATGTTTTAAAATCAATTAAATAAAATTGAGGTTTCGGGATTATGTTAGAAATTTCTCCAAAACGCGATTCGATAGTTTCTACAGGTATGTTGAAGTACTGAACTATAATTGTTGTAAATAATAAAGCTAAAATTGAACCGGGAATTTTTTTTATAAATTTGGGAGTAATAATAATTATACTTATGCTTATCAAACCAATACCTAAGGCATAATAATTTATGGAATGTAAATTTTCCCATATTACAATAATTTTATGGAGAAATTCTCCTGGTAGATTTTGTATTTTTAAACCCAAAAAATCTTTTAGTTGCGAAGTAAAAATTATTATAGCAATACCAGTTGTAAATCCAACAATTAAAGAATGAGATATAAATTTTAATAAATTACCTAGTTTTAGAATGCCTAAACCTATTAAAATAAAACCTGCTAAAAAGGTAGCTAAAGTCAACCCTTCGGTTCCGTATTGGTGTACTATTTCGTAAACAATAACGATAAAAGCACCTGTTGGACCACCTATTTGTACTCTACTTCCTCCCAATAAAGAGATTAAGAATCCTGCAACAATAGCAGTGATTAAACCTTTTTCTGGGGTTACTCCTGATGCAATAGCAAAAGCGATGGCTAAAGGTAAAGCAACGATTCCTACCACAGTACCTGCCAAAAGATCTTTTAAAATGATTTTTCTCGTAATTTCTTTTTCTTTAAGAAGAGAAAAAAATTTTGGTTTAAACTCAAAAGCTAACATAAGAAACAAATTTTATTAGAGGCTTATTGACTCAAGATTTATTTTATTAAAATTGATTGTTTTGATTATAAATTGACTTTAAAATGGATTCTTTTATAATATTATAAATTATGATTTTTAGATCATTAATCTTTTATTTATTTTTTGTTACTTCTATTTTTTCTTTTATAGATTATTCTTTTACTTCTAATTTGATCACACTTCGTAGTCCTCTATTACCTAGGTTAGAAATAAAAGAAAATTTTTTTCGCATTTCTGTTTCCTCAAAGAATATTTGGTCTTTACAATACGAAAGATATATTATAGATGGCGAAGAATGGGAAGTAAAAGGTACATGGAATCAAAGAATTAAAAGGAATTGGAGTTTTGGCTTAGAAGTCCCTTATAAAATTCAGGGAGGGGGGATTTTTGATTCTTTTATAGAAGCTTTCCATAGAACTACGGGAACCACCCAACAACATAGAGAAAAATTCCCAAAGAATAAATTACAAGTAAGTTACGAACCTTACGGATTCTTGTATCAAATGTATGATCAAACTGTATTTACAAAAGAGATGAGAAGAAGTTATCCAAGAAGCTATCCTAGAAAGCCCCAAGAACCACCACCATTTTTGCCATTGAATATCTTTTCTTACTTTAATGGTTCTTATTTTATAATCAATAATCTGGTTTTACCATTGGAAATTATAGAAAGAAAAGCAAAAGATTTTAGTGCGTTGGATAATCCTAAATTTTATATTCAGAATTTTGTATTTGAAAGTGGAACCTATAGGGGGATAGGGGGAATTCAAATCAAAATTCCTTTTGTAAATAAAACAGATTATTTTTACTTTGGAGGTTGGGATGTCTCTATTTTCTTTTCGAATAGCTACTTGTTTAAAAAAGATTTTGAATTTTTATGGGGGGTATCTTATACGTCTTATGAATTCAAAAAGTACCGTGAAATTCGTATGTCTAACCACCAATGGAGTATAAGATTACACATCAATTATTATAAAAATTTTATTTATTTTTTTGAATATTTATTTTTAAGTAAACCTATCTTAAATATGGGCAGGCTTTCCGAGGATGGTCACTTTTTTTCTCTTGGAATTCAAAAGTATTATAAAGATTCTTTATTCATTGTATCTTTAATTGAAAATTTTTATTTTTATGCTACAAGCCCTGATGTAGGTTTACATTTATCTTATCAGTATTTTTTTAATTGATCTTTGCAACACTAAAAGAGATATCGTCTCTAATAATTCTATTGTTTCGAAATTCATTCCAATGAGAAAGAAGTAATTTTGAATTATGATTGACATCAGAGGTAAAATTTTCTAGGGCATTAGAAATAAAATTTATATACATTTCGTTTCTATCGTTCATTTGTTCAGTAATTCCATCACTACAAGTGAAAATGATATCTTCTTTTTGTAATTGTAAAGATACGGGTTTGATATGAATTTCTGGAAAAGCACCTAAAAAAGTTAGGTTTTTTTGGGCTGGTTCGACTTTATAAACTTTCCTTTTTGAAACTTTTTTATCTCTAAGAATCCATAACAAATTGTGACCGAAATCATATAGGGTTAAAATTCTATCTATTTTATTTACAAGGGCAATGATTCCTGTTGCGTACAATTCCATTGCTTTTGAGTAATAAAGATCATGATTGAAATTTCGTATTTCCTTATGTAAAATGGGTATGGTAAGGTTTCCTTTTTTTAATCTAAGAATCATTTGATTTAACAAAGCACCTAATACAAGAATCATGGAAGATGCTTTAACACCTTTTCCGCAAACGTCAAAATGAGATATTATAGTAGATTGTTCGTTAATTTCGTATTTCTGAACAAAGTCTCCTCCAGGTCCGTAAACCAAATTTATATAAGAGCTAAATTCTAATTCATTTTCTATTTTGCGATTATGTGAATCCAAATAATTCATTACATTGAGTTGAGATTCTTTAACAGTTTCTAAATCTCTTTTGATAAACGTATTCATTCCTTTTATAATTCTGTCTAACGTTGCTATACCAAAAAATTTCCGATTTAAAGTAACCACAAAAGGATCATAAAGAATTTCGGGTTTTCGACTGGTTAGTATTTCGCTTGCTTTCGATAAAGTAGTAAAAGCATTTAAGCATACGATTTCTTGATTGAAATAGTTTTTTATTTTAACATCTTTTCTAAAAAGAAGTTCTCGATTATAGTTTTGTTCACTAATTAGTGATAAAAAAGATTTTCTTGTAAAGTATCCAACAATCCAGTTGTCATGATTACGAATAGGTAAAAAATCCAAATTCGGATGGTTTTGGTAGATGTTATATATTTTTAGTGGTGTATCATTCTCATTGGGAAGATCTGAATAATCAAAATTTGTAATTTCTTTAAGCTTTTTGATGTTCAGGGTGACTTTTCCAATTTCGTTTGCTGAAAAGATTGATTCTTTTTCCTCTACCTCGGCTTGTATCAATACATCTTGGGGTGATTCTGTCTTCAAAACATTCATGTTCTATAATTTTATTCTTAACTTTTACGGTGGTATTACAAAAGAATTAAAAATTATAATTTTTAAAAACACTGATGTCTTATTTGGGATGGGTCTTTGATATATTTTTTTTCGTAAAAAGATTTAAATTCTTTAATTGTCTCGATTCTATATTCTTTTATTTCTGTATCATAAAAAAATTGATTTCCTTTGTTGTCTCTATTGAGTCCAAAAGAGGTGGATGGCAAAATACATTCAGGATATTCTTTTGATTTTTGTAATGTATTCGTATCTACATTATATTCATAAACTTGATTTTCTTGATATAAATAAACTATATTCCTTTTTTTTGAATCCCAAGTAAGATAGTTTTCTTTAGATAAAAAGATTGTACTTTTTTGTAGAAGTTCAATCTCTTTATCTAAAATCTGATAAATATTCAAGTAGGTTTTATCTTTTTTTTCTAAAGTTGCCAAGTAATTTTTGTTTGGAGAAGGCACAAAATAAACTACATCTTTCGAAATTTCCATCCAATGATCTTTATAATAATATCCAAATTTTGGATGAACTCCATATTCGCCTTCTCCGTATAGAAAAAACATCTTTAAGGGGTCTATTTGAATGGTGTAAACAAATTCAGAAAGAATCCAATAAGGAATTGTAGTAGAGTAGAGTATGGTTTTATTTTTTACAACATTTTGATCAATTTCTAATTGAATGATATTAATTTTTGTTTGGTAATTCTTTTTTTTCGTAGTACCAGAAAGAGGACTTTCTAATTTCTCTTCCCAAAGTAAAAGGATTTCTGTAAAAGTTGAATTTTCTATATAGGATAGAATAGGGAAAGGTTGATTTTTTTTATAGAAAATCATATTACAATGAACTAAAAAAAACATCAAAAAGATAATATTTTTTATTCTTGGTTCCATTCTTGATCAGAAAATTCAGTTAGTTTATAATATCGTTTTGTTTTATAAGAAAGATTGGTAAAAGGAAGATAAAAGTATAAAGGTTCGTCTTTGGGTTTTGCATTGACAATTGCATCTACTTTTGATGGGTCTCCAAACCAGCTTGGAGGAAAAGGCAAATTTTCGCAGTATCCACGTAAGTCCCTCAATTCAAAATATCCTTCTACCCCTTTTTCTTTAAAAATTTTTCCCCAAAATCGAAAATTAATTTTTTGGATTCCTGGCTTTAAAATTCCTTTATAATATACCCAATGTGTAGGCTCATCAAAATCAAGGGAAATTAAATTTGCTTGGATATGGTATTCACATTCTTTTTTTACGTCTAAAAATGCTGTTATATAAAGATGTCCATCTTTGAATTCTTCTTCAAATTGATCTAAAAATTCTGCAATGGTAAAAGGACTAGAATAAAACCCTTGTTCCAATTCTATTTCGTTGGGATTGGCAAGTTTGTCAATTCGAACTTTTACTTTTAAGGATAAATCTCCCCAATATTTTTTTTCAGAAGAAGGAATTTTCCAAGAAAAAGTGTAAATCCCGTTTTTCTTATCATCTGGTTCTATACCAGAATCATTATATTCAGGTGTAGCCAATCTTTGGTTATCAAAATGTCGATCTGCGTAAATGCCAGCCTCTAAAACTTCATAGTTTAAAAGATTTCCTTTAGGATCTGTAATCTTTAACGTTGCGATTAAGGTATCTCCTAAAGTAAGTGTATGTTTATTGGTTTGAAAAACAAAAGACGGATAGTCCTTAAATTCCTTTTCGATAATTTCTTGAATTTGCTCCTCGGTTTTTCCTTCTTCTTTAAGCTTTTTTAGAAAATCTTTAAAACTTGTTTCTGTTTTTAAGTTAGGATTCAATATTACAGGTAGGGGAGAAGTAGGAATTTTCCAAGGATTTAATAAATCTACCATTTTTTTATCTAAAGGTCTCGAATCAGGTGGAAATCTTAAGTAATCTTTATAAATTTGATTTATCACTTCGTCAGCGGCACCATGCTCATTTAAAATTTGTTCAATTTGCTCAGGTGTTAAAAATTGTGGTTTATCTTCAAAAAACTCAAAAGGAACTTTTTTTCTTAGAGATTCTTCTTTTTTGGTTGTTTTTTTGTTATAAATCCAAACAAAAAAAACAAGAATAGCAAGAATTACTATTAAATAAATAAAAACAATATTTTTGTTTTTCATAGCAAACTTCCTTAGCTAATAAAGTTAAATAAAAAAGTCCAGAAGATTTCTCTTCTGGCCAAAAAGGGAGGATAATTTTGTTTCTGAACAAAATTATTTCTAATTACAACCCAATCCTAAACTTCTGCAGGCATTGTATTCCAATCTCATAGCATCGTTTATAGAATCGCTTCCATCGCCTGAGTGTTGTCTATAGTAGCCATTCTTACTACTATTCCAATTGCTGCTTGAACTTCTTCCTATCCAAATATAGTGATAGCTATACCTTGTACCTGATGCACAATTGGAATAACTTCCTGTTGTATTGATACCACAGGTAGAATGAAAAGATACTGCACCATCATCTTCTCCGGGTAAATACCAAGCTGTATACCACCATCCTTTGTAACCTGCTAACATTCGAAAGGGGATGCCTTTCATATTATTGTGGTTATAGGAACCTCTTGCATTTCCCGTCTTAAGTGCATTGTCCATATCTCCAGAAGCCCAGAATTTTAGATTAGCCAATTCTGAACCTCCTGCAGCACTACTGGAGTTTATGACAAAACGAATGTTGTATCGAGAAATATCTCTGGTAGAAATAAAATATTCTGTTGCGTAACATCCTGCACTATGACAAATGATACTGCAGGAATCTCCATTAGATCTAAGGCATTTGGCTTCTAAAACTTCGTAAAGTTTGGATTGGGCTCTACAACTTCCCCAAGTTCTGGGATCGCTATAACCGTCGTAGGTGACAAAATACTTTGCTAAAGAAGTGTTGATGTTTTTAGAAGAACCCCAATAATTTCCCGCATCTGTCGTATATCCACTACCACAAGAACCTCCTCTTCCATGGACAAAGATTATGGATTCTACTGCCATAATCTCAAGAGCCACAAAAAAAGTTAGAATCAAACTTAGTTTTCGCATATTTACCCCCTAATTTAGAGTTTATACAAACTAAATAATTTCATATCAAATTTTTGTCAATCCAAATTGAATTGTATTCAATATTTTTTTTAGAATTGAGAAGTATTATAAATTAATACTAAAAAAATAAAATTTGTGAATAAACCACAAATCTTATTCTACTTTTCCTACTACAAAAGTCATACTTGTAGTAGCACTACCACCTATATTTAAAGTAATCCCATTTTTGGCTCCAGGAACTTGGTATTCACCTGCTTGGTCGGTTACTTGTTTATAAATATCGAGAACCATTCTTACACCAGAAGCCCCTACGGGATGACCATCTCCCATTAATCCCCCCGATGGATTTATGGGTTTTCTTTTTTTGCTATTGCTTTCAAAATCGATAACGCCATCTTCTATTGCTTGGTACTCATCGCCTGGATTTGTAATTCCAAAGGCAGAAATTGCTGCGTATTCACTAGAAGTAAAACAATCATGGGTTTCTATTACATCAATTTGTTCAATATCTAATTTTGCTCTTTTATAGGCATCTAGTACTGCTTGCCTTGTCCAAGGTAAAAGATATGGATTATCTCTTGATTCTTCCATTTTTGCTGAAAAAGTAATAGGTGCAACTCTATGTCCCCAACCTTTAATGATTGCCATTTTGCTCATAGGTCTTCCAGTCTTTTTGGAAAATTCCTTTGCATATTCTGTAGAAGCTAAGACAATCAAGGCTGCCCCATCAGTAACCTGAGAGCAGTCAAAAATAGCCAATCTTCCTCCTACATAAGAATTGCTTTTTGTACCGCGAGAGCATGCTTGTTCTTTACTCATAAACCAGTTTCTGGTCTGAGCTAAGGGATTTCTTTTTGCATTAGCATAGTTAATTCGTGAAATTTCTCCTAAATCTTCCATGATTCTATCTACTCCAAGTTTAGATCCGTATCGATTGATGATTTCGTCAGCTAATTTTCCAAATAGTTTTGGAAATGGGAATTTGACTCCTTTAGCCTCTTTTTCGTAATAAGCTGCAGTTCCTAAGAAATCTCCACCTACAACAGAATTTACGGTTTTCATTATTTCTATACCAACAACAATCGCAACATCATAATCGCCAGCTCTAATGTGTGTATGGGCAGCATCAATTGCAACAGAACCAGAAGCACATGCTGCTTCGTATCTTGCACCGGGAACTCCATAAAAAGAAGGATGCACTTCCGTTAAGAAAGCTCCTAAATGTCCTTGGTTGGCATATTGCTCCATATCAAAATTTCCCACATAAACAGCAATTCTATTTTCCTGATTTAATCTTTTGATTTCTTCGTAATCCAAACCAACCTCTGTTAAACCATCTTCAACAATTTCTCGAAACATAGACATAAAGGTCTTTCCTTCTTTTGTCCAGTTTCTTGCAAAATCTGTTTGGGCACCACCTAATATATATACTGGATTCATAAAACCTCCAATGTATTTTGAATACAAAAATTTTATAGAACCAATTAAAAGAAAAGCAAAAAAAAGGCAAAAAAGAATTTTACTGAATTGCTGATTTTAGCATAATATTTTTTTGTTCTTCAATATTTTTGATTTGTTCTTTATTCATTTTTAGAACTTGTTCGTATTGAGATTTTAAATCTTCAGGTAAGTCTTCTTTAAGTTCTTTTAATACATATTCTAAAAGTTCCAATCTGTCTAAAATTGGTTTTTTTTGGTAATCGTAGTATATTTCAATTTCTTCTTTGTTTGCTTTTTTTACAGAAATTTTGGATTGGATTTCTAAGATTCTTCTTTGTTTTTCTTCTTCTTCTTTAATCTGTTCTGCATTTTTTCTTTTGGGTATTAAAGAGTTATTGGGGAATTTTTCTCTCAATTTATCAAATTGCTCCATTTGTTCGTCTGTGTAAGGTAAACCTGTTTGGGGGTTGATAGGATTTCCTTCGCTAACTTTTTCTAAAATTTCTGGTTCCCCTTCGTTGGCTTTAGTTTCTTCTTCTATTGGTGTATTTTTTATACCTTGGCTCCAAAAATCTGTTTCGTATAAAGATTTTGTTTTTGTTTTTACGGGCTTTTTTGTGGAAGGGTTTCCTCCAAATAATAGGGCTAAGGCTTTTTTTTCTTCGTTATCTTCTCTATTTTTAACAGAAGGTTTGGTATAAATAATCAGGAATATTGAAATAACACTAAAAATTAAAAAATAAAAATTTCCTTTGTTAGACAGCATTGAATTGATTATTGTGTAAAGGCTGTAATGTAGTCAATAGAAAATAAACTTGAAAGTTAAAAATTAAAAAAAAATTATCAAAATTAATATGTTAGAAACTTTAAATTCCATTTTGCTAAAAATTAGTGGATTTGTATGGGGTTGGCCTCTTCTTATTCTTCTTTTAGGAACACACATTTTTTTTACTATCCGTTTGGGTTTTATTCAAAAATATATCCTAAAAGGAATCAAACTATCTATTTCTAAAGGGGAAGAAGGAAAAGGTGATATTTCTCAATTCGGAGCATTGGTTACTGCCCTTGCTGCCACTGTAGGAACGGGAAATATTGTAGGAGTTGCAACTGCAATTTCGATTGGTGGCCCTGGTGCCTTGTTTTGGATGTGGTTGACTGGAGTTTTTGGAATTGCAACAAAATTTGCTGAAGCCTTAGTTTCAATAAAATTTAGAGAAATTGACAAAAATAATAATATTGTTGGTGGACCTATGCTGGTTTTGGAAAGAGGTTTGAATCTTAAATGGCTTGCAATCCTTTTTTCTGTATTTACTATTATAGCTTCTTTTGGTATTGGAAATATGGTACAATCCAATTCTATAGCCAATCTATTAGAAAAACAATATGAAATTTCTCCTTCCATTACTGGTTTGTTAATTTCTTTATTTACAGCTTTAGTGATTCTTGGAGGGATCCATTCTATTTCTAAGGTAAGTCAGATTTTGGTTCCCTTTATGGCTGTTCTTTATATTTCTTCTTCTTTGGTGATTTTAATTTTAACTTACGATAAAATCTTAGATACTATCAATTTGATTGTTACTTCTGCTTTTACAGGTCAAGGAGCTATAGGAGGTTTTGTGGGTTCAAGCATCAAAGAAACCATTCGTGCAGGTATTTCAAGAGGTCTTTTTTCTAATGAATCGGGATTAGGAAGTGCTCCCATAGCTGCTGCAGCTGCGAAAACAAAAAATGCAGTGCGACAAGCTCTCGTATCTTCTACAGGAACTTTTTGGGATACAGTGATCATTTGTGCTTTGACAGGAATTGTAATATTAAATACCCAAAGTTGGAATTTGGGCCTTAAAGGTGCAGAAATCGCAAAACAGGCTTTTAGCATCTTGGGAAATCTAGGTACTTTGATTCTTTCCCTTTCTCTTTTGTTTTTTGTTTATAGTACAATATTGGGATGGTATTATTACGGAGAAAAAGCATGGGAATACTTAATGGGTATTAAGGGCATTATAACTTTTAAAGTGCTTTGGGTGATAGCAGTTTTTATAGGTTCTGTAACTACTTTAGATGTTGTTTGGAATTTTGCTGATATTGCAAATGGGCTTATGGCGATTCCTAATCTTATTTCTTTATTTTTGTTGCACAACTTAATCAAAAAAGAAACAGAGAAGTATATACACAATTTAGAGGAAGAAGACAAGGAAATTCTTTTTTTAGAAAAATTCAATAAATAATTTTTATTTTGATTTATAAGGAAAACAACTATGGTTTTTTTTCATTTATGAATTTAGATTTTGTGGTTTCTATTATTTTATTTTTTATAATTCTTTTAATTTGGGTTTTTTTACTAAGAAAAAAGAAATCCGTAAGCCATTCTTCTGATTTGCCTTCATCAACAGATTCCTTAAATTCCCAAGATTCTAGTCCAAGTTTCGAAGGAGGAGGTGGAGAATTTGGAGGTGGTGGTGCATCAGGGAGTTGGGATTCGGGAGATTCAGGTAGTGATAGTGGTGGCAATGGTGGCGGCAATGGAGGTGGCAATGGTGGCGGCAATGGAGGTGACTAAGCGTTTGCTTCGTCTTTCAAAAGATAATTTTGAACATAGTCAAAAATGGCTTCTTTTAAAGAAGTTATAGGGTTGGAATAGCCTACTTTCGTTAGTTTATCTATGGGAGCTTTAGTATAGTATTGATATGTTTTTTTTAGATTTTCTGGCATATCAACAAATTCTATATTGGTTTTTAGATCCATAGCTTCGAAAATATACTGGGAAACTTCTAACCATGTGGAGGCTATACCACTACCGATATTATAAATACCAAAAGCAGTGGTTGCTTCTAATAAGAAAAATACGGTCATTTTGGCAGCATCTTTTACATAAAGAAAATCTCTTTTTTGTTTTCCATCAGCAAAATTTTGATGATAACTTTTAAAAAGTTTTAATTTACCTTCGGATTGGATTTGTCGAAATCCTTTTAATACAATAGATTGCATATTTCCTTTATGGTATTCGTTTGGACCAAAAACGTTAAAATACTTTAACCCTACAAATGGCCTTTTGTCTCTTATTTCACGATCGTAAGTTTTATCTGGGAGAGGCTCAAAAAAACCTTGGTGTTTTAACCACAAATCAAAAATATGTTTCGAATATCCATAAGGGTTTAAGGGTTTCAGTTTGTCAAGATCTTCTTCATTATCTTGGAAACCTTGTTCTCCTGAACCATAAGTAGCTGCACTGGAAGCATAAATCATACGAATCTTTGTTTTTAAAGCCATGGTTGCCAATTTTTTGGAATATTCAAAATTGTTTTTCATTAAATAAGAAGCATTGGTTTCGGTAGTAGAACTACAAGCTCCTAAATGAATGACTCCCTTGACGGGACCAAAATAAAACAAAGAATCTTTTTCTTCTAAGTATCTTATAAAATCATCTTTTTCTATGTAGTCTAAAAAACATAAATTTCTTAGATTTTTCCATTTCGTAGATTCTCCCAGATGATCGACGCATAAAATTTTTTCAATACCATTTTGATTAAGTTCCCTAACTACAGCACTACCAATCAATCCAGCTGCTCCCGTAACAATATACATATACTCAGCTTTTTTTAAAAGATGTAAATGTAAAGAGAATTAATTTATAATAAATTCACTAAAATATACTTCTTCTATTTTTCCTTCCGAAAGTACGTGATTAATCGAAGCTTTAATTTCTTCTCTTAATTCGAGTTGTCCTTCAATAGTGGAGAGTTGTTCTTTCGTTTTACCAGCTAAGATTAGATTAATTATATTTCTTAATTGGGGTGCTCTTTGGGCTAGTTCTGTAGATAGAGCCTTATTTCCTGGTTCAAATCCTAAACTGAGCTTTAATTTGATAAAATGTGCTTCTTCTTTATCCGCTGTATTTACTCTAAAATCCTCACTAAAATTATAAACTTCTAAAGGAGGTGGTGGTTTGACTACTGCTATAGAAGCTACTTCTTTGTATTGTTGGGTAGTTGCATATTTAGCAACATAATACGAAATAATAGACATGATAATCAAACCAACTAACCCCAAAGCCACATAAATCAATATCTTGACAATTTTGTTTAGACCAGACGTTGGTGGGGGAGTTTGTATCTCTTGTTCTTGATCTTGTTCTTCTTCTACTACAGCCATAATTACCTCCTATGTATCGGGAATTAAATTTTCTATAGAGGGTGTAGTTTTTGGTGTATTCTCAAATTTATTTTTTAATGGTTCTTTAAAAGGTAAAACTACTATATCGATTCGTCGATTATGTGCTTCTCCTTCTGGTGTTTTTGTGTCGCCTTCCATATCTAAGGGTCGATAAGATCCATAGCTTAAGGCTTGCATGAAAGAAGGTTCTACACCTAAATTTTGTAAAAACATAGTTACTTGAATTGAACGAGCTGCTGCTAAATCCCAACTATTTATATATTCTCTTTCATTAGGGTAGGGGGATCCAGTTTCTACTTCTTTTGTTCCTGAATGGCCTTCAATTCTAGTGTATCGATTCAACTGTTTAAGTAAATAAGAGACTTTTTTTAAAACATCCTCCAATGCTGGTGTTAATTGGGCACTTCCCGGCTCAAAATAATCAGCACCTATTAAAGAAATAATCAAACCTCTTTCATCTTCTTGAACTCTTACTTTTTTTGCTTGAATTTCTGGTTTAAAAATACTTAGAGCTTGAGCTTTTGCCCTTGCCAAAGATCTTCCTGTAACTTGGGATGGCAGAGTTTCTAAATTCATTCCCATTTGTTCTAACCTACCTTTTTCTAAGGTTTGCCCTCCCTCGAAAAATCCTAAACTATCTGAAAAGGCAGAAAGAATTAACTGAACTTCTTTGGGAATATCTTTACCTACACTAAAAATCATAACAAAAAAACTTAAAAGAAGTGTATTTAAGTCTCCAAAAGTAGTAATCCAAATTGGCACTTCATCACATTCTGGGCATTCTTGTTTTTTTCTTGCCATTATCTTCCACCACCCAAAGCTTCATCCAAGAGTGGCCTTTCAGCAGGTGACAGAAAAGAAGCCAATTTATCCTTTAATACTCGGGGATTTTCTCCTTGTTGAATTCCGATAATCCCTTCTATCATCACGGTTCTCTCTAAGACTTCATCTCCATCTCTAACCAATAATTTATCTCGAATCGGAAGTGCAAACATGTTGGCACCCATAGAACCATATAGGGTAGTAATTAGGGCAGTAGCCATACCTTGTCCAATTGCAGATACATCTCCGCTACCTAAATTTTTGAACATTTGAACGAGTCCAATGAGTGTTCCTAACATACCAAATGCTGGAAAGTAGTTTCCTAATAAACTATAAAATTTAGAATTATCTGCATGCCGAGATTTTATAGCACTCAATTCATTGTCCAATACGTTTCGAATTTGATCTTGATCTGTCCCATCTACGACCAATTGCAATCCTTTTCTCATAAAGGGATCTTCAATTTCTGCGATATCATCCTCTAAGGAAAGAAGCCCCTCTCGTCTAGCCCTTTCTGCTAAAGTAAGTAATTTGACTATGATTTCTACAACAGAGGTTTTTCGTTCAATAAAAGCAAAGCGAAGTACATTAGGAATATTTTTAACTCTATAAAATGGGCTAGCTGCTATAGAAGATGCCAAACCTCCTCCAAAAGTAATAAAAATAGAAGGCAAGTCAATAATATCTCTTGCTCCTAATCCTGTAGTTAAAATCCCAAAGAGATAAATGATTATACCTCCAAATATACCAATATAGGTTGCCAAATCCATATAACCTAATATTCGACATTTTTAAAAGATTTTGAACTATTAATTTTAATTCCATTGACAAAAAAAATTTAAAAAAAAATTAGAAACATGTTTGAAAGATACTCAAACGTAGTCATATATTTTTATGCGGGGTTTATTTCTTTTGTTATTTATAAAATCAATATCTATCTTGCTTTAGATTTTGATACTGCAATGCAAATTACCAAGATGTATCATAACGAAATCTTTGATTTGTATCCCCATCATCAATGGATTGTTTTTTATTACAGTATATTTTTTAAGATTTTTTATTTTATCGATAATGATTATAATCGATTGATTTTTATTTTTTTATTCCATTATTCTTCAGCATTGGTTGTCTTATGGAGAATCCTTCGTTTGCTCAATCAGAATAGAATTATAAATATGATTTATTTTATTTCTATTAGTATAAGTGGTACATTTTTATTTTTAATCTTAAGTCAAGAAGATAGTATAATTACTTTACCGTATTACTTTTTGGCGTTTTATTTCTTCTTGTTGTTTTACGAAAAAAGAAAAATTAGATATATATCCTTATCAGGTTTTTTGTCTGGATTTTCTACGACAATCAACTCATCAGATTTTTTTTTAACTTTTGGGATTCTTGTTTTTTTTATTTTGATAATTTTAACTAAACTATTCAAAAAAGAAAAAGATTATGATTTTTTTCTAAAAGGCTTTTTGTTTTACTCTTTTTCTTTTCTAATGGTTTTAAGCTTTCTTTTGCTTATCAAAGCAATCATTCTAAAGAATTCTTTTTTTGTGATCTTACAACAAACTTTTTCTTCTCCTCATAGTCAATATAGAGAGCTTCTTGGCGAGTTTGGAATTACTTTAGAAAGAGTGATAAAAACTATTAATGTATTTTCTTTTATTCTTTTCCAGAATCCAAAATTTTGGACTCAATTTCACTATCATATCCTTGCCGTTGATATTTTTATTCTTTTTATGGTGTTTTATTCTTTATGGTCGATTCGATCCTATAAACCAGTTTATGCTGTTTTGGGAACTCTTCTTATTAATTTGTATATAATTATCACTAGTAATGAAATTGCTTTAAACGAAAGGCTTATCAGTAGTTTTTTTATTTTTTTAATAATTTTAAAATCAAAAAAAAAATGGTTCCTATTGATTTATACTCTTTTGTTTGTAAGTTCTAGTTTTAACTTGAAAAATTTTTATTTATACAACGAAACCTATGATAAATTTAAAGAAATTGCAAAAAAAGAAAAAATTTATATTTCTGTTTATTATTTTTATAGTCCTAAAGTGATAGAAAAGTACATTCAGAAAAAATTGAACCAAAAACAATTGTTAGAGTCTTCTTCTGGTATTATATTGGGGTTGGGGAATCTAATATTAAAAAATGAATGTTTTATCTATAATCCATACCCGATACAAATTCCTTATCTACCTAAGAATTGTAAAGTTTTTCATGACTTACAAAAAATCTATAATTATAACACAAAAGAACAATTTACGGATCCTTATCTTATAGAATTAAAAAATCAAATTTTATGGAGTTGCCAAGAATTGCAGAACTATTTAATGGAATGCAATCAAACCTTTAAAAATTTTATTCCTAACCAACGAGATTTTTTTTCAGAAAAGGTCAAGGAAAGAGCTTGTAGTTTATATGATGTGGATTGTTCCCAAAAAATCCAGATTTTTTGTAATTATTTGTTTTATTGTTTTCATTCATTAAAATAATATTTATAATACGACATAATACTTCTTATCGGAAGCAAGAATCCTTTCTCATAATTTCTTATCTAAAAAGTATTTTTCAATAAGATTGGTTTTGTCTTTTTCTACCTTTTTGCATTTTCCTATATATATGCTTTTGTTATACTTAGGAAAATTTCTTTTATCTTCAATTTCAATTGTATATATAGAATTTGCTTTGAGTTCACATAAAGCTGCACCTTTAATCAAACTATTTCTATCTCTAAATTCTATTAAGTAATTTCCTTCTAATAGCAAGAGTATGTCGTAATAGCTTTTTGTTTCATCTTGAATTTTTATTTGATACCCGTCGAATTCCAATACGGCAATTTCTTCTAATTTTTTGTAATCAGAAAAATTTTTATAAATTTGGGGAGATTGGCAATGGGAAAAAACAATAAAAAAAATTAGAAAAATAACTTTACATTTCATTTTTTTTGGAATTTTTTTTAAAAATTGCTTTTGTCAATTCTTTTTTGTTTTCTTTCGGAATGGGATAGATTTCTATGGTTTGTGAGTCTTTTAAATGGACTTTTATTTGATCTTCTTGATTTTGTTTTTTTAGAACAATCGAAAAATTTTTTTTTTCATCTAAAATCAAAAAATCAAAAGTTCCTTGTTCTTTTATCTTGCTTGAATTGATTTCTAGTTCTAATTTCCATATAGATTCGTTATTCAATCTTTCGAAGATCAAATTTGCAACTTTAATTTCTTTTTGAATTTTTTTTAAAAGTAAAGAATAAAGATTTAGATCGTCCCTGTCTTCTTCCAGAGAATCACTTTTGATCAATTCTTTAATTGTAGCTTCGTAATCTAAGGTCCAAGATCCCCATAAAGGAAAATCCGTAGCATTTTCTATAAAAGCTTCTTCTTTTTCAATAGTTTTGCAAGAAAAAAGAATTAAAAAGATTAAAAATAAACAAATCCTTTTACACATCAGCACGGTTTTTTTTAGTTATAAAAAAATATCAATGTTTTTTGAGTTTTTCCGAAGATAAAAATGATGTTTAAAATATTTAAAAACATTAGTCTTTTAGAAATGGGCTTAAAAGCAGATACCCTTCGAAAGCAAGTAATTGCAAATAATATAGCAAATGTAGATGTGCCGAATTTTAAAAGATCAGAAGTAGCTTTCGAAGTAACTTTAAAAAAAATTTTAGAAAAACAAAAAGAAATTTCTGAAGAGCCTGAACTTTTGACAATACATCCAGAACATGTTGCTAAAAGGAGTTTACCGAATTGGGAAGAAGTAAAACCTAAGGTTTTTATTGATTATAATTCTACGATGCGAAATGATGGCAACAATGTAGATATAGAAGACGAAATTATGAAGTTAAATAGAACCCAACTCCATTACAGTTTACTGTCAGATCGGATTGCAGGTAAATTTCAAGAATGGAATCAAATCATCAGACTTGCTTAGCTAAGAGGAATTTTATGGGAATGTTCACATCTATGAATATTGCAGCCACAGGGCTAAGTGCACAAAGGTTAAAATTAGACGTAATTGCCAATAATATAGCCAATATCAATACAACAAGGAATGCACAAGATAACGGCCCTTACCGAAGAAAGCAAGTAGTAATGACTCCCATCAATCTAAGAAGCAATTGGAGATCCCCCATTTTTCCATTGGGCTTAGATACGGGGATAGGAAGAGGAGTTAAAGTTCTAAAAATTACAGAAGATAAAAGACCTTTTCGTTATGTGTATGATCCAACCCATCCCGATGCTATTCAAATTGGTCCAAAAAAAGGTTATGTAGAATATCCGAATGTAAATATTGTAGAAGAAATTACTGATATGATTGCTGCTTCCCGTTCTTACGAAGCAAATGCTCAGGTTATTCAAAGTTCCAAACAAATGTTTCAAAAAGCATTGGATATTGGTAAGTTGGTTTAATATTTTCTAGTACTCTGCCATTCTCTTTCTTTGATATTTGATATAAAATTACAATATCTTGCCAAGACAAATAAATAGTCTGAAAGCCTATTAAAAAATTGTATCAAAATACCAAAAATCTTTATTTCTTTGTTTTCATAATAAGTTTGGACTAACCTCCGCTCTAATTTTCTACATAAAGTTCTACAGATATGAATTTGTGTGGAGATTAAACTCCCTCCAGGTAAGATAAATGCACGGATTTTTGGTAGGATTTCTGAATATTCGTCAATCCAGTTTTCTAATGTGGTTACATCATTTTCTTTTAGAATGGATTGATTTTGATTTTTATAGTAGCCTGCTAATTCTGATCCAATTTCAAAAAGTAAATTTTGTATCCATAGAATTTGTGGAATGATTTTTTCTAAATTGTTTTGATGCTTTTCTTGTATTAAAGCAATTACCATTCCAAGATGGGAGTTGAATTCATCGGTTAAACCGTAAAGTTCTACCCTAATATCATATTTATAAACCTTATTTCCATTTGCTAAGAAAGTTTCCCCTTTATCACCTTTTTTTGTGTAAATTCTCATACATACATAAAAAACTCTATTCTAATACAGAAAATACTTTTTTTAGAATTAACTTTGCTAAAGCTACTGACTTTTGGTTTCCTTGTATAATATTGAATTCTAATTTTAAATTTTTCAATTCATTCAGAATAACTTCATAATTTTTGTAAATTCTTTCAAGTTCTTGCTTTTTTTCGAATTGCTCTATATTTTGCTTTCTTTTTTGGATTCTACTTAAAGCCGTTGAAATATCTATATCTATAAAGAAAACAATTTTTGGGGTTGGAAATTTATAATAAAAATAATATAAAATTTCTAAAGCTTCTTCTTTATGGGTAGCTTGGTATGCAGCTGTGGAAAAATAATATCTATCCTGAATGATAATTTTCTTTTGATTAGGAAGAATGTTGTATTGAATGTTTTTATTTCTATCTTCTTCGAATAGTTTTAACCATTCTTTTTGTGTTAAATTTTTATTTTGTTGTAAAGAATTTCGAATCTTTTTCCCTGTATCTAAATTGGTAGGCTCTTTAAGAAAAAGAAAACATTCATTTAATTTTAGTTTCATTACCATTGTTTGAATTGTTTGGATGATGGTAGTTTTGCCCGAACCATCGATTCCTTCGATTACAAAAAAATTCATAATTTTACCTTTTTTTGACTAAAAAACATTTCTTATTAGAAAGAAATTCATTTACAAAATCCTTTTAGTAAAAAAATCTAACATATTATGGAAAACAAACCAAATCCAATTCCTAAATTAAAAAAGTTTTATGAATTTTTTTTTGTTATTGTAGCGTTTTTTAATTTACTTCTTGTACTATTTGATGCTCTTTATTTATATAAATTGCCATACTACCACGGAACCTTGAGGGATCTTTTGTTATATTATTATCCCAATCGTTTAAAAGAATCTTTTGACCCCATAGCACTGTGGGATCCTATCAAAGGAATAGAACCACATCGGTTTAATGTAGAATATGAGTCTAATTATGAAGAGTTAAAAAGGCTTTACAATGAATTGGTAGGAAGCCAACCACAGGTACAAAAAGAAATCGAAAAGCAAATTGAAGAAATTCAAAAGAAATTAATCGATCTTTCCATTGATATGATAGACAAAAAATCTGTAGAAAGCTACTTTTTTTTAGCCAACAAAAATGGAGTTTTAGAAAAAATTAAAAACAAAATAAAGAAACATTTACCTAACGAAGCAAATTCAGCAAAAGAATCTTTTAGACAATTTTTTTCTAAGGAAAATCTAAATCCCGATCGAAGAGAGGCAGAGCTTTTATTTTTCGATACGGAAATTATGCCTCTTTTACGAGAAAATTATTTTCGTTGGATTGATGAAAATGGAGAGTTAAAAGATTATTTTTATAAAATCGATCGTTGGTTTGTACTCTTTTTTATTTTTGATTTTTTTTTAAGATGGTTCTTAAATAGAAAAAAATATAAAAAATGGTATCAATTTCCTATACACCATTTTTACGAAATTTTTAATCTTTATCCTCCCCATTACTCTGCATTATGGAGATTGCTTAGAGTGATTCCTTTTTATATACGATTAAAAGAAAACCATTTTATACCAGATGAAGGGATTTTCCCTGAGGTAATTCATAACAATGCAAAATTAATTGCTGATGAAATTTCTGGATTGGTGTTAATAAACATTATAGAACAGACAATTCAACAATTAAAAGAAGAAGGTAGATTAGAACTAGAACCAAAGACTTTTGATTCTTTGGAAGTTCTTTTAAATAAGCAAATGGAAATCTTTAGCAATCAAATTATGCCAGAAATTGAACCGCTAATAACAGAAATGGTACAATACTCCATCAATAGAGCTGCAGAGCCATTTTTGCTCTCTCCCATCGGACCGATTGTGAGAATTTTACTTTATAATATACACGCAACAGTACGAGATGGATTGGAAGCTGCATTTTCCGGACCTGAAGGTTTGGAAAGATTGAGAAATATTTTACAAAAATCTACGAAAGAAATGTTAAAGCATTTATCAAATCCAGAAGTTCAAGATCTTACAAAGAAGGATTTGATTCAATTTTTGGAAATTCTAAAGATTGATATTGCAAATAACTTTCAATAAAGATTATCTATTGTGCCATTTTTTGGTAATTTTGAGGGTGTAATTTAAATATTCTTTAAATTTTTCTTTTGTAACGGGATTTAAAAAATTTCCATAAGAGTCTAAATTTTTATCTGTTTCGTGGGATTCTAAAATCAAAGGAGAAACGATTCCTAAGAATTTATTGAAACTTATAATTTTATTTAGAAGTATAGACAATTCTATGGCTGGCCGCCTACCCCCTCTACCACTAGAAACTCCAACGATAGAAAAAACTTTATTTTCAAAACAATCTTTAAATTCTTCCCTACCCATTTGGTGTAAAGCGTTAATAATTTCTGGATTGGTTGTCCAGTTGTATTCGGGAATACAAAAGAATATAAGTTCAGATATTTCTAAGAAATTTACAAAATGGCTTTGAAATTGAGAAAGCTCATTTTTTTTTAGATCATTTCTACCAATGGGGGGGATGTCGCAATCCCTAAAATCTATAATGGTGGTATTGTGTATTTCTTTTAATAAGTTTTCCAATGCTTTTGCCACTCGTAAACTATTACTGTTTTCTCGAGAGGAACCAGATATAATGGTTACTTTCATTTTTTGGTATCGAGGATTTTATGAATAGGAATATTAAATTTTTCAAAAAGTTTGTTTCTTAAAAAATCATATCGAACAAGAACTATGTTATAATTAATCAAACTTTGGTTATAGCCTTTTTCAGATTGAATCAAAGCATCTAAAGCATTTTTTACAGCTGTTGCATTGAATCTACCCTTTCGGTATCCATCAATGATACCAGTATAAAAATTGTACATTTGTTTGTAGGCATTTTCTGCTTTTTTTAAAGAGCTGTAAGCCGTAAGCATTTGCTTATATCCTATTTCGATTTCGTCTTTAATTTTTCTTTCTAAATCTTTTTTTTGGATTTCGATCTGTTGTAAAGTAATTTCAGCATTTCGTAGATCTACTTTGGTTCCCTCGTTCCAAAGAGGATATTGAACTGAAAATTCTATGGCTTTTTCAGGATATTTTCCCGAATATACTTTATCTAAAGCAGAACCTGAATACCTTCCATAATCTCTTGTAGCATACTGCCCACCAATTCTTACAGTAGGTAACAAATTGTTAGAAGCCAATTCCTTAGAGAGTCTTGCTATTTCGTATGTATGTTCTATAGCTTTGTAGTCTTGTCTAGACTTTAAAGCGTATTGAATATCTTCTTCTAAATTGATGTCTTTGGGTAATTCCTTTTCTAGTTCTGTAAGAGGATGGATCTCTAAAGAACTATCTAAATTTAAAGATCTTAACAATTCTTTTTTTTGTGTTTCTTGATTCAATTCTGCAAACTGCAATGCAATCTCTGCCTGATTGTACATTGCATTCCATTGATTAACTTCAAAAGCTTCTGCTAACCCAAATTGTAATTTTTGGTAGATTATGTTGCGAATCGTGTTTACGTTATTGAGCAATCCTTTAGCAGAATTGACTTCCCATTCCGCAATGGATAGATTCCAATAGTCTACAATTGCTTTTACGATCAATCCGGAAAGTTGGTATTCCAGTTGTTCTTTTTGAAGTAAACTTTTACGCTTTGCTATTTCATTTAATCTTTTTTGTGAATATCCAAAAGAGTTTTTTAGTAAATCTTGTTGGAATATAAATTTTAATGTACCAGTGTGTAAAGGAGGTTGTTTTAATTGTTGTAAGATTGGGTTTGTTAAGGCTAAGGCACTTTCTCCAGAATTTGAGTCGAATCTTGAATCAGATCCTTCAATTCGAAAAAAAGTTCCTGATTCAAAAAGCTTCTGAATACCAATTGTATAGGTATCTTGGTTTATTTGGGTACCTTGAAAAATGGATTGAGGTAATTGTTTGTCTATTTTTTCGTAACTCTGAAACTTAAAATCTAAAACAGGGCTATATTTGTCTTCTTCTTTTATGAGATCCGTATCTGATTTTATAATTTCTAATTTTTGCAGTTGAATGGTATGATTGTTTTGGATTAACAATTGTACGATTTCTTTTAAACTAAGTTTTTTATCTTTTGTTTGTAGCTTATTCAATATTTCTTTTATTTCTAAATTTTCTTTTTTTTCTTTTAAATTTGTTGGAATCTCTTCTTCTTTTTGAGGCATTTTATCGGGAATGGTTTCTTTTTCGTTAATGGATTTACAAGAAAACACAAATAAAGAATAAAGGAAAAGGATTGTATGAATTCTAAAAAATGTATACATTCTTTAACCTCCAAATACTGGGATATATATAAATTATTAACCAAAAGGTTAGATTTTAGACAAATAAGAAAATCTTTTTTTATTGTCTACCAAATTAATTTTATCAGGTTACTTTTTTTTCTTTTTAGTGTTTTTAACTCTGTAACATTTTTAAATAGCAAACCAATAGCAAAAAAGAATTTGTGTAAAAGTTTCGATCTTATAGATTTTCAAAACTCTTATATGTTTTTGAATGTTTCTTTAAAAAAAAGTGATTTATTAAAAGACGAATCAAAAGTTATTGAATTCGCTAATCAGCAATTTAGAGAATATTTAAAAAACATAGACAAAATTCAAAAACAAAAAATAAATAAAGATTGTTTAAAAATTCTATTGGCTAAGGAAGAAGAAATCATTCTACATTTTTGGGATCTTTATTTAGAAACTCTAAAAGTTCAATTAGAAGATTTTTTAAAAGAAAAAAATCTATACAATCAAGAAAAAATTTTTAAAGATTTTTTAGAAAATCAAAAATCCCTAAAAGAAAGTTATAAAAAAAAAATCCATTTTTTAAAGCAACTATTGTATCCTTATGATGATCCAGTTCAATACAAAGAAATTGAAGAAACTGCAAAAAAATGGAATACAACTTTTTATATTGTTTTATTTTATACCCTGTTCCATTTACCAGAGGATTTTAAAAAAGAATGGTTTAATAAATTTTAAAAAAAACCGAAAGAAGAAATAGTGAAGCCTTTTACCTTTTTTCTTTTTTTTCTAAATTTTTCTTTATTTGGGGATTCCCTTGTAGAAATAAAAGAAAAACTTGATGTAATCCCCCTTTTAGATGAGAATTTAGAAGGAAAGGTGGTTCATCATAATTTCTTGTTAAAAAATCAAAGCTATCCATCCCATATTTTATTTTATCTGGATTGCGAAGGGGATCATGACCTATTAACAGACAGAACAGGCCATTACAGTTTTTTAAAAAAAGAAATTGATTTATATGAATATTCTACCCAAAACCAAGAGTATCTTTCCAACAAGAAAGATCAAGCATGTTTTTTTTCCAATAGAAACAATCAAATTTTAATAGAAACTAAAAATGGGCAATGGCCTTATAGCATTTCTTTTGAACAGAATCAATCTTTCGATTTTTCTTTGTCTTTTTGGTTTTTACCTTTAACATTGAATTTAAAAGAACAAAATCTTTTTTTATGGAACTCTTTTTCTCAAGAAAATCAGAAGCAATTTAAGATCTATATAGAGCAAGGAAATTTAAAACTTAAAATAAAAAATATCATTTTTGCAGAATCCCAACCTATACTTCTGGATCTGATTTTATTGGAACGCAAAGAATTAGAAAAAACATCTTGGAAGCATTTTTTTCTATCTTTTTCTACCTCTAAAAAACAAATAAAGTTTTTTTTAAACAATACAATTCAAAAAATCATTACCCTACCCAAAAAAATTGATATTAATTTTTATGATTGGAGCTATCCTCCTTTTTTGATTGGTAAAAATTTTATTGGTTTTCTGGATGAATTCTATATTTTAAATAAATTCTACGATACTCCTATAACTTTTTATCATTTTTCTCCTATTTATTTGAATCCAAAATCTGGTAGAACAAATGGAACTCCAAAAATTTTTTACACTCCTATCATTTCTTTACCGAAAGACACCCAAATGCTAAATATTTTTTTGGATTATGAAATTCCTAAAGGAACAGTTTTAAAATTTGAATATACAACTTATGAGAATTTAAATCAACAACGAAAAAATTGGACAAACATCCTTTTACAAAAAAAAGGCTTTACAAATTTTTTTTTAGAGAGGTTCGTAAATCTGGAAAGCTATATTCAATTTAGGATCACAATGCTACAAGATAGTGAAGGACTTCGCTCTCCAGTGATAAAAAAATTCCAATTGGAAAGAGTCCCTTTCTCTCCTCTAAAGCCTCCCAGCAATTTAAAAGTGATTCCAGAACTTTCTAACGAAAATCAAATTTGTTTAGAATGGGAAAAAAGTACGGACGAAGAAGTAGAATCTTTAGGAGGTTATAAAATTCATGTAGGGATCAAAGAAAAGGAATTTGATTTTGTAATGGATCATTTTTTTATAAATCAAGATTGGAAAATTATTAATAAAAAAAATTCAGAATTTCCATTGACAGATAAAGAAAAAGAATCTTATAAAAATCGCAAAAGCTTCTGGGATCAATACATAAGAAATCATATCAGGATTATAATCACCAAAGAAGATTTGATGAATTATTACGAAACTTTTATAAAAGATTCTAACTTTTCTCGGAACAGGATTTCTTTGTACTGGGAAAATGATCGAATTTATTATTTCGCTATTTCCAATTATAAGTATAAGGATTCTGTAAAAAGTGATATATCCAATGTAGTTTCTTATAGTTTTTAAAAAATTACTAAAATGGTTTTCTTAAAATTCCAGTATAAAAAACTTAACTTATGAGGTGGCAGGAAATTTTTAAAAATCATATTTGGTGGCCCTTTACCCAAATGAAATTGGCAAAAGAGCCAATTCTCATAGAAAGAGGAGAAGGTGTTTATCTTTATGGAAAGGATAGTGAAGAAAAGCCTTTGAAATTTATAGACTCGATAAGTTCCTGGTGGGTTAGTATTTATGGTCACAACCACCCTAAAATGAAAGAAGCCATAAAACAGCAATTGGAAGATCTTGAGCATGTAATTTTTGCCAGTTTGGTGCATCCCAAAGCCTTACAACTTTCCCAATTATTATCCGAAAAAACCAACCATTTTTTGCCAAAAGTTTTTTATTCTGATGATGGTTCTACTGCAATGGAAATTGCTATCAAAATGGCGTATCAATTCTTTCAGAACACGGGAGATGTACATAAAAAAATTTTTCTTACTTTGCAGAATGGATACCATGGGGATACTTTTGGTGCTATGTCTATTGGAGCGAGATCGGAATTCCATAAAGTATATGAACCTTTGATGTTTGATGTAATTTCTTTACCTATGCAATACAATTCTTTGGAAGGATTAACCAACGAAGACTTAGGGAAAGAAGAATTAAAAGAAAGTATTCAGCATATGGAAAACATTTTTGAAAAAAATTATAAAGAAATTTGTGCTATTGTATTAGAACCTCTTATCCAAGGAGCTGCAGGAATGTTGATGTACCATCCTATTTTGTTAAAAAAAATCAGAGAATTATGTAACTACTATAATGTTCTAATGATATGCGACGAAGTGTTTACTGGTGCAGGAAGGCTTGGTCCTTATTTTGCTTTCGAAAAAGCCTATATATATCCAGACATTGTTGCATTGAGTAAGGGTTTAACTGCTGGTTATGCAACTTTTGCAGTAACCTTAACCAACGAAAGAGTATTTCATGGATTTTATTCAGAAGAAAGAAAACACACCTTATTCCATGGTCATTCTATGACAGCTAACCCTTTGGGGTGTGCAGTAAGTATACAATCAATTCAACTTTACGAAGGAATGAATATAAAAGAAAAAATATTACAAATAGAAAGTTGGCATAAAGAATTTTTAGATGAATTAGTAACCGGAGACATTCAAAAAAAAGTTCTCAATTATAGATACATGGGTTCGGTAAGTGCTTTGGAGGTCAATCTACCTGAAGACAAAAAAAAGCTTTTTTCTTTAGAGGTGATTGATTTTTCTATAAAAAATGGTGCACTCCTAAGACCTTTAGGAAATGTGATTTATATAGTTCCTCCCTATATAATCCAAAAAGAAGAATTAAAAGAAATCTATAAGGTCATTTACAAAGTTTTAAAAGTAATCTTATAGATTTTTTGCCTTTTTGTTTTGAAAGATTTTTCTATTTATAATGATCTAACTTTTTTTTAAGAACCTCTATGGCTTTCTGGTTGTTATTTGTTTTTATATATAAAACTGCTTCGCCATTATTGGAAGATTCTGTTCCGTAAACATATTCTATATTTAAGTTTTCTTCGGCTAAGATTTCAGCTACATATTCAAGAGAACCAGGACCTTTTTTTAAAGGAATTTGCAGCACTTCTCCTTCGTAAACCAAAATTCCAGCCTCTCCTAATAAATGGACAGCCTTTTTTGGATCATTTACTACCATGCGTATCATTGCATATTCTAAATGATCCACAACTGTAATTCCTAAGATATTTATGTTTTCATCAGATAAAGAACCACAGATATTAGCAAGGACACCGGGTTTATTTGCTGCTAAAATAGTGATTTGCTCAACAATTTTCATAACAACCTCCAATCTAAGAATTCTAATTTTTTGAATATACTTTCAACTCTTTTTTTATACGAACAGCATATGGGGATCCATTTCTTGATTTTCATTTTCTGTAAAATTTTCTATATAAATAGTTTCGTCTATATTAGGAGAGATCCCAAAAATTTCATAAATTCTAAGAGGGACTTCATTTAAAAAATTTAGGTGGTAAAATTCATTTTTTAAATTTCCTAATACAATTAAAGGTACTAAATTGTAGGTATGAGTTTTGACAGATAAATCTTCTAAATTTCCATGATCAGAAATGATAAGCAATGTATCTTCTTTATTTAGAGCTTCGCAAATCCCTTCAATGAATTTTTCTAGTATATCTATTATAAATTTTGCTGCTTCGAAGGATTGGCTATGCCCTGCTTTATCAGAAAGAAAGTATTCAAAAATAATCAAATCGTAATTATGAGAAATTTCTACCAAATCTATCCCTTTTTGTTTTGGATCTGCTATAGGAAATTTTTCTTTTAGTTCGGGATAATATTCATGCATAATATGATGAGTAATATCCATATACAATGCTTTTTTTTCTAAAATGTGATCTACCAAAAATAGAGATTGTCCAGATGCTTTTTGGATATGGGTTGAGGTGCTTGCAAACCGAGGGAGTTTTTCTATTTTTTTTAAAAATTTTGGAGTATAGGCATTGATCAAACTGGCTTGGTATCCGTTTTCTTTAAATTTTTTAATCATAGAATGATCGTAAATCATTGTTCTGAGTTTTGGTCCTGGAAATCCTGTTACATGATATTTTAATATACCTGCTGCATTCACTCCTGTCCACAAACTGGTTTGATTGGTCGCTGATTGGGGTAGCCCCGAAACACCCATAAAAGGATCTAAAGGATAAATCTTTGTATCTTTAAACAATGTTTTGGTTTGATAAAACCTTCCTGTACATACAGATAAGATCCCATTCGTATATCTACTGAATGGATTTTTTAAAGCATTATGCTCTCCAATTCCTATTCCATCTATAAAGAAATATATAATACTCATTTTTTTATTTTTGTTAAATAAATCTAAATTCAAAAATTTACAACTTTTTTTTGTTGAAGATTTTAAGATAAAAAATAAATGTATTACGTGAATAAGAAAGGAGTTGATTGGGACTGGCAGGAGCTTCTTTTTTTAAAGGAAGATCCAGAAAAACTTCAAAATGGTAATTTTTGGAAAGAGTTTTTTCAAAATATTATAACAGAAAAGATTGAAGAATCTAAAAAAGCTTTTTATTCTTTGGATAAAGAGATAGAAGAGAAAATACCTAAAATACGAAAAAAAATTTTCGAAGATAAGGAATTCCTACAGTTAACTAAAAATATCATTAGCTATAACCCTCAAGAAAGTTCTAAACCAAAAATCAAGAGAGTCTATAAATTTTATGATTTTTTCTCTCTTTCCACTTTTTCGAAATTAGAAAATATGTTTTTACAAGACGAAATGGAAATTCTTATAGAATTACTTTTTTCTAAGAGATTTTTAGAAATTAAAAACAAATTAGAAAGTTACTTTAAGAGTATACTTTATGGATTCCCTTCTTATTGTTTATCCATTGCGAATGAATATACTACTTGCTATATACCTTATTATTGCTACAATTTGGATCCAGAGGTTCAGAAAAATTTTTTTATTAACTTTAATGACGAAGTTTTTGCAATAGACTTTTTAGAAATTATGGCAGAGGATAGTTACGAAATTTTTAAAATCACGGAAGAGATTAAGAATCATATTTTTTTTAAAAAAAGATTCAGTTTTGATGTTTTCAACACAATTCAGTATATTTTGTTTGTTCCACAGAGAATAGGAAGTTTTGATTTTTTACATTCCCTATTCTTTACTACAAAAAAAGAATTGGATGCCTTTTTGGAAAGAAAAAGAGAAAATAAAGTTAAAATTTTTCTTAAAGAATTTTATATGCAATTTACTCGAGAAGCACATATACTTTTTGAAACGAAACAAAAAATAATAAAAAGAATGGTGTTTTCTTACTCTTTTTATCAAATTAAAAAATTATTAAGCATATACAATAAACTAATCCATGTTGATTTGGCTTTTGAAGGTTTTTACGAAGAAGAAATCACCAATGCTATAGAAAAAATAAAAAAAAGTTTGGAAAATACAAATTCTATCTTCATACGAAATCATTTTAGTAAAATTTCTATTTTTATAAAATACTCCGAAGAGAACTTATTAGAGGTAAAGTCTTTTTTAAAAAATATAAAAGATAAATTATCTGTACCTTTTAAATATCGGATAAGAGAATGTACTTTGCAGAGTTGGACTTTCTTAGATGTTTAAAAAATTTGTTGTAATTTTTTTTATTGTAAAAGATTTACTTTCTTGTGAAAATTTAATCCATTATTATGAAATTTTAAAAAATGCAAAAGAAAGTTATCAAAACCAAAAATATACAGAATCTTTGTTTTATTTTCAAAAAATAGAAAATTGCGAAAGGTTTTATAATATAGAAAATGATATCTTTATCTACAGTTTAACAATTAAAGAAATTTGTATGCAAACTCTCTCTTGGGAATCAAAATCTTTAGAATGCAAAAAATTAGTATCCAAAATGATTCGTCTTTTAAATTTGAGTTTAAAAATGTTATTACCAGAGAAGCAATTTTTGAAAGATAGAAGCGAAAGATATTTTAACTTGGGATTAGCCCATTTCTATTTAGAAAATTGTTTAGAAGCAAAAAAAAGCTTTTTAAAATCTCTGGAACTTTACCCTACCAAAGAGAATCAAAAATACTACGAAAGTTTAACGAAACTTTGTCCAAATGGGTAAAAAAATCCTTTTTTTAAGAGTTGTTTAAATATTATCTTTTAGGTACAAATATTGCATATCCAGTAATTAAACAGAAAAAAAATTGACATAAAGAAATTAATTTGTTTTTTTAGATTTTAGCAGTCAAATCCTAAGATTGCTAAAATTTAGGAATTGGGAAAGGTAAAAAAGATGGTTAGAGAAACTGAAAAACTAAATAAAAAAAATTATAAAAAGACAATGCGAAGTACTTCGGGAAACCATAATATTGTTGTTTTGAATGAAGCTAACTTTTGTGATGAGAACCAAGATTTGGATCCAAGAGAAGAAGAAATCCTAAAACTTTTATTAGAGGATTACTTAGCAAGTGGGAATCCCATTAGTAGTTTGCAAATTGTAGAAAAACATAATCTTAAATGGAGTTCTGCAACAATTCGTAATGTTTTGTTTAATTTGACAGAAAAAGGCTATCTTTTTGCACCTCATAGAAGTTCGGGTAAACTTCCTACAACGAAGGGGTATAGATTTTATATCAAACATCTACCTACGAATTTACCTTTGTATAAACCTACAAAAAATAAGCAAAACATCATCCAGAGGGAATTCCTTAGAAGAAAATTCGAGATGCCAGATTTATTGGAAAGTAGTTGCAATATTATCAGCATGTTAACAAATTATATGAGCATTGCAATACCTCCTCTTCCAGAAAAAGCAATCTTAAGGCATATAGAATTGATTGACATTGGTAATGACGAAATTCTCGTATTGATTCTTACAAGAGCTGGAAATGTTTATACTCGAATTCTGTATGTAGACGAAAAAATACCTAAGAATATATTAGAGCGAATTTCTCGTTTTTTTAATGAAAACTTTTCTGGAAGAGATTTGCGAGAAATCCATTCTCTTTTTCTTTCTGGCAATATTGCACCATTAGGAGAGATGTACCGCTATACAGCAATTGTGATGGATAGTCTATCGAAACATTTCGATACTTTTAATGAGATACAAGAAGTAATCATTGCGGGTGTTGATAAATTAATAGAGAAATTAAAAGAAAATAACGAAAAAATCAATGTGGGAGTTATTTACAATTTAAAAGATGTATTTAAAGTAATTTTAAAGAAATCCATAGAAATGGATGATATTGTAGTATCTATTGAAGGAGATAAAAATCCGCAACTGTTTGGTTTAAGTATTCTTACAGGAAGTTATTCTATGAGTGGAAAAAATATTGGTGCTATGGGAGTAGTAGGACCGAATCGTATGGATTACAAATTAGCCATACAAATTATCGAGTATTTAAGGTTAATGATTTCTAGTATGATTACAAAAATGAATCGATAAAATGAGGAGTATTTATGGAAGAAAGGAAAGAAAATCAAACCATTGAAGGTGTAGAAGAGGCCAAAGGGATTGAAACCGAAGAGCAAGATAAAGAAACAGAATTAGAAAAACTAAAAAAAGGATTAGAAGAACTTAAAATGGAAAATAACAATCTTAAACAATTGGTAGAAGAACTTAAAGAGAATTGGGCAAGAGAAAGAGCCGAATTTTCCAATTATAGAAAAAGGATGCAGCAAGAGATCTTGTTTGCAAGAAGCCAAGGAGTAGAAGATTTTATAAAAAAACTACTCCCCATTATAGACAACTTAGAATTGGTTCTAAATGTTAAGAACGAAAATCCGGAAGTAAAGAATTTTATTTCTGGAGTAGAGATGATACGCAATGAGTTTTTAAAAATTTTAGAATCTTTATTTATAAAACAAATGGTATTTGAGGGGGACAAATTCAATCCCCAAATTATGGAAGCAATCGATGTAGAATTAAGAGAAAATATAGACGAAGAAATTGTAATCAATGTTTATAAAAAGGCATATATCAAATTAGATGATAGTGATGGGAAGAAATATCAGGTTTTGCGATTGGCATCTGTAAAGGTTGCAAAACCAAAACCTTTGCAAAAACAAAATACAGCGGACCAATCAAAAGACAACATGGAAAATACAAGTAATCAAAATGATAATCATTCGATTTAATTGTAATAAAAAGGAGATGTAATATGGCAAAAGAAAAAATTATTGGAATTGATTTAGGAACAACAAACTCAGTTGTTGCTATAATGGAAGGTGGAGAACCTGTTGTAATAGCAAATGCAGAGGGTTCTCGAACTACTCCTTCTATTGTAGGGTTTGTTGATAAAGATACGCGACTTGTGGGACAGTTAGCAAAAAACCAAGCTATTACGAATCCCACCAACACAGTACGGTCTATAAAAAGATTTATGGGAAGAAGATTCTCAGAAGCTCAAGAAGAAATGAAATATGTTTCTTATAAAGTAATTAAAAGTGGAGTAGATGGAGTAAAGGTGGAAACAGATTATGGTTCTTATACACCACAAGAAATCTCTGCCTTTATCTTACAAAAAATGAAGCAAACAGCAGAAGATTATTTAGGTCATCCAGTAAAAAAAGCTGTTATTACCGTGCCAGCCTACTTTAATGACGAACAAAGGCAAGCAACAAAAGATGCTGGTAGAATTGCTGGTTTGGATGTGGTAAGAATTATCAATGAACCTACTGCAGCTGCCTTAGCTTATGGATTGGACAAAAAACACAAAAATCTAAAAGTAGCAGTGTATGATTTGGGAGGTGGAACTTTTGATATTTCTATTTTAGAGTTAGGAGAAGGTGTATTCGAAGTCAAATCTACTTCTGGGGATACTCACTTAGGTGGGGATGATTTTGATCAAGCGATTATGCAATGGTTAATTGGTGAGTTCAAAAGAGAAACAGGGATTGATCTATCTAATGATAAAATGGCGCTACAAAGATTAAAAGAAGCAGCAGAAAAAGCAAAAATTGAATTATCAGGAACTCATCAGACACAAATCAATATTCCTTTTATAACAGCGGATCAAAGTGGTCCAAAACATTTAAATTATACTTTGACACGATCCAAACTAGAGCAACTAATACGCCATTTGATTGAAAAAACAAGAGGACCTTGTGAACAAGCATTAAAAGATGCAGGTTTAAAACCAAGCGATATAGACGAAGTAATTTTAGTTGGTGGATCTACAAGAATTCCAGCAGTTCAAGCATTGGTTAAAGAAATATTTGGTAAAGAACCTGCTAAATCTGTAAATCCCGACGAAGTAGTAGCTGTGGGAGCTGCTATACAAGGTGGTGTTCTCTCAGGAGAGGTAACTGATATATTGCTCTTGGATGTAACTCCCCTATCCTTGGGTATCGAGACTTTAGGGGGTGTATTTACAAAATTAATTCCAAGAAATACAACAATACCTACAAGAAAATCACAAATTTTTACTACAGCTGCGGATAACCAAACTGCGGTAACGATTCATGTCTTACAAGGCGAAAGAGAAATGGCAAGAGATAACAGAACATTAGCGAGATTCGAATTAGTTGGGATTCCTCCTGCTCCACGTGGTGTGCCCCAAATAGAAGTTACTTTCGATATTGATGCAAATGGTATTGTGCATGTTTCTGCAAAAGATCTATCAACAGGGAAAGAACAGAAAATACGTGTAGAAACCACAAGTGGACTAACAGAAGAAGAGATCCAAAGAATGGTTAAAGAGGCAGAACAGTATTCAGAAAAAGATAGACAATTAAAACAATTGGCAGAAGCTCGAAACGAGTTGGATAATTACATCTACACTTTAGAAAAAAATATGAAAGAATCCAATTTATCTTCAGAAGAGAAATCCAAAATTGAATCTGCAATCCAAAAAGCAAGAAGTGTGTTGGATTCTGAGAAAATTGAATTGATCAATCAGGAAAAAGAAAATCTTATCCAATTGATGAACCAATATGCTCAAAAATTTACTCAACAAAGTGCAAGTACAACTAAAGAACAAAATCAAGAGCCCCAGCAAGAGTCTAAAGAATCTAAAAAAGGCGAAAAAGTTGTAGATGCGGATTATACAGTAGTAGACGAAGACAATAAATAGAAAAATAAAACTTTAAAAGGGAGGGTAATTTTTGATAAGGATGGATTATGGCAAATAGAGATTATTACGAAATTTTAGGAGTAAGTAGAACGGCAACGCAAGAAGAAATCAAATCTGCCTACAGAAAATTAGCAATGAAGTATCATCCGGATAGGAATAAAAACAATCCAGAAGCAGAAGAAAAATTTAAAGAAGCAACAGAAGCTTATGAGGTTCTTTCAGATGCAGAAAAAAGAAAAATTTACGACACATACGGCAAAGAAGGACTCAATGGTGTTGGGTTTGGAAGTGAAGGTTTTGGTTATAAAGCATATACAGATTTTTCTGATATTTTTAGTGATTTTTCTGATGTTATAGAGGAATTGTTTGGTGGTAGGGGCTTTCGCTTTTCTAAAGGTGAATATACAAGAAGAGGAAGTGATTTACGATACAATCTAGAAATTACTTTAGAAGAAGCTGCTTTAGGGAAAGAACTTACTATAGAAATACCGAGAAAAGAAACTTGTGAAGAATGCGGTGGTACGGGTGCAAAGAAAGGAACAAGGCCTCAGATTTGTTCTCTTTGTCAGGGAAGTGGTAGAGTAAGAACAACACAAGGTTTTTTTTCTGTAACTAGTACCTGTCCTCAATGTCGAGGAACTGGCAAAATGATTAAAGAATATTGCCCTGTTTGTAAAGGAGAAGGGCTTGTCCAAAGAACTAGAAAACTTTCTGTAAAAATACCTCCCGGTGTAGAAAGTGGTAGCAAAATTCGTCTAAAAGGAGAAGGAGAAGCAGGGCCCCAAGGAGGTCCTAGAGGAGATCTACATATTGTAACTTTTATTAAAAGCCATCCTATTTTCGAAAGACAAGGTGATGATTTAATTGTAAAAGTAAATATTCCTATTCCAGTGGCTCTATTAGGTGGAGAAATAGAAGTTCCTTTGATTGACGGAAAAAAGGCAAAATTGAAAATTCCTATTGGAACTCAAAATAATCAAGTTCTAAGAATTCGAGGCAAAGGAATGCCCATATTGGGAACTTCGAATCGAGGGGATCAGTTAGTGATTGTTAATATATCCATACCCCAAAGATTATCTAGTAAAGCAAAAGACTTAATCAAAGAGTTTGAAAAAGAATTGGAAATGATGGGATTGAATAAAGAAACCTACTCCAAACCTTAATCTTTTTTTAATGACATTTATAAAATTTTTATTCTTTATAATTTTTTTTAGTCTTTTAAATTTCTTCGGCAACAAATCGAATCTACTTATTCCTATTCGGTTTAAAAATGATTCTTTAGATTTTTTTATTTTAAAAAGCTATGCCTTTGTAAAAAAAATCCAATGGATAAATATGGAAATTAGCCTTCTTTGCTTTCAATTTTGGCATAAAGTAATTTCATTGACATTCAAAATCTAAGAAATACAAGGAAAATTATGGTTGTTGTAGAAACTGAAATTTCTATAGATGAGAATGATCATTGGTGGAATGGCAACATGAAAATCGAAAATAATGGAGTTGTTAAATTTTTTAAAATGAATTTGCATAAAGATCAAAGGTATTTTATATATTTAAAACACAGTGATAAAGAAGAAAAAGGGTATTTGAAAAAAGTATTGGGATTTCCCCTTTTAACAATCAATATAGAAGACGATAAGAATTTTGTTCTTTCGTTGGATAACGAAAAAAAAACAAAAGTAAAAGAAATTTATTACGACTCTTCTAAAAATGTTTATTGGTCTTTATGGGAAGATGAGGAGTATCAAACTTTTATCCCATATAAAATTACTTTTAGAATTCTTCAATTTTTTAGTTCCTACATTCAACAAGATTTCGACTCTGTTTTTGAACATTATTACTTGCTCTACAATCAAAATAAAATTCCAATTTTAGAAAAGGAATACAATCCAGAAATTTTTTGATGGAATTGCTAAGTAACATCGATGATTTCAATAGAAAAATGGTTTTTTATAATTTCCCTTTCTTTCTTGGTAATACGGGCAGAGAAAAGATAAGAAATTTTGAATTCTTTTAGAAGTTCAATATATAAAGAAATATCAAAATCTATAGAATAAACCAAACATGTATGGAGGGCTTTGTTGTATACTCTTAAATCTATAGGGTAAATTGTTGCAATAAACTCATTACAATCTCTGTAAAATTCATAAAAATTATTTAGATGATTGTATTTTATAAAAATAGATTGAATTTTTAAAAATGCATAAAGATTAGAAACTAAGGATTTGTGATTTTTGGTTACCTCTTTTAATAGATCTATAATCTTCTCTTTATATGGATTTGGAAAAGTCAAATAAAATAAAATAGAATCATCAATCATTACGGAATTCATAGATTTTATCTTCTTCTAATTTTTGTAGTGTTTTGTGATCCCAATAAGTTTTATTTTTTAAGATATCTAAGGAATCAAAAATTTTTTCTTTTGAATTGTGAGTATACAGATATTCTACTGCATTTCGCAAAATTTCGGCAATTGGTTTATTTTCTAAATGAGAGATTTCTTTTAAGAAATTCATTTCTTGAATACTTAATAAAAGATTGAATCTTTTTTTTCTTGTTTCCTTATAAGTTTTTTTTGTATTGGGCATCCGATGACACTTTTTTTGATTTTTTCTTTTTTTCTACTTTTTTTCATTTTCTTTTTTTATATTGGTCATAAAGGTTTTTATGAAAAAATTCTTCCCCTACCCTCTTATCCTCCCAATGAAATTATGCCCTATGCGGAATCTTTTTTTTTAGAAGGAACCTCTGATTGTTGCTTTTTGTTGATTCATGGTTTTACGGGTACTCCCTATCATGTTAGGAGTTTAGGAGAATATTTCAATAAAAAAGGACATTCTACTCTTGGAATTTTACTACCAGGTCATGGAACGAAAGTTGAAGATTTGATTCCTATTCGATTTTATCATTATCTTGCAGTTACGGATCAATTTTTACTTAATCTAAGTAATTTTTACAAAAATATTTTTATTATAGGATTTTCCATGGGGGGGACAATCGCATTAGAACTTGCATTTAGAAGAAAATCCTTAATAAAAGGAATTGCTTTAATTTCAACACCTGTTTTTTTTAATGGATTCTATCTTGGAAAATTAGTTTTCCATTCTCCTTTAATGATGTTTTCAGGATGGTTAAAGTATCTCATTAATGTAATTCATTTAAAAAGAGGGCAAGAGGAAAAAGAAGAACCAGGAAAGGTTGGCTATTTGTTCCAATATCCCATAGGAGCCTTTCATAGCTTTAAAGTTGCCTTAAAAAATATAAGAAAAAAATTAAAATTCATTCGACAGCCCATTGCCTTAGTAATTAATGAAAATGATAAAACTGTACCTAAGGAAAGTATGTTTTACGTTTTGTATAATGTAAATAGCATAGTAAAAAAAGCATTTTTTTTTCAATTGCCTATAGATAATAAAACTGGCCATATGATCCTCAACGATCCCAGAGTACAACCAGAGATCTTTCATTTTTTGGATCATTTTTTTTCAGAAATTTTATTAAGTTCATAAAATTTATTGCAAAACTTATAGACAAAATTATAGTTTTTTGTTAATTGGGAAGATAATGAATTTTAATGATCCTTTATTGATAGAAAAAGGTATCTATTGGTTGGGATTTCCAGAT
>JBKBRY010000018.1:0-57235 GCA_046291925.1 Leptonema sp. (in: bacteria)
ACCTTCACTTGGACATTATCTTTTGTAATGCAGATTTGTGAAGGAACATCAATTGCAACCTCTTTTAAAGAAATTTCGTAAGCAACGTTGTCTATAAAAGGGATCAATAAGTGAAAACCTGCACCTAATGTAGTATGGTATTTCCCCAATCTTTCTACGATATATACCTGTTGTGCTGGAACAATTCTTACAGAGCGGATTAGTTGAAAGGCAAAATAAAATAAAACAAGGGTATACGCTAATATACCTATAATATCTATAGTACTCATACTCTTTCCTTATTATTTTGATTTATGTGGTGGTTTTGGAAAAATTTCCTCTTTCTCTTTGGAACTTACCATACGTGTAAGCTGTCCAATTCCCGAAAAAAAGCTTTCAATAATTGCAGGACCAAGAGGGACAATTTTAGTAGAAGTATTGCTTAAAACTTTTTCCAATCCAGACAAATACTCCTCGGCTATTTTTAATTTCATAGCTTCTTTTCCACCAGACTCATTAATAGCCGAAGCCACCATTTCTATAGCCTGAGCAGTTGCATTGGAAAGCAACTGAATTTTTTTTGCCTTACCTTCTGCAATATTAATCTTTTTCTGCTTTTCTCCTTCCGAAATATTGATAGCTTCGATCTTTTTCCCTTCAGATTCATTAATCATACTGATTTTTTGTCCTTCTGCATAAATAATCTCTGCTCTCTTGTCTCTTTCTGCAGTCATTTGTTTTTCCATTGTAAGTAAAACCTCTCGGGGTGGAATTATATTCTTGATTTCGTATCTTGTGACTTTTACCCCCCAAGGTTCTGTTGCCAAATCCAAAGATGCAATCATATTTCGATTTATAATTTCTCTTTCTTTAAAAGTTAAATCCAAATCCAATTTACCTATTTCTGAACGCATATTGGTTTGGGCTAGTTGTATGGAAGAAAATTTGTAATCACTAATATTATAACTTGCGTGGACGGGATCAAGAACTTTAAGATAGATAATTCCATCTACTTCCACCTGAACATTGTCCTTAGTAATACAAATTTGAGGAGGTACATCAATAGCTTCTTCTTTTAGTGTATGTTTATAAGCAACTCTATCGATAACCGGAAATAAAAAATGAAAACCCGATTCTAATGTTTTTTCGTATTTACCTAACCTTTCCAAAATGTATACAGATTGGTGAGGAACTACAATAAATGTTTTTAAAATTAGAATTACAATTATTAGCAAAACTAGAAAACTTAATAAAATCATGCAACCAGATTATCTATTATAAAAAAATAGTCAATTCATTTATATTTTTAAATAAAGTTTTTTTTAATAACAAAAAGAACTATTTTAGTATAATTTTTATTCTCTCAATTTTCTAAAAATAGTTAGATTCAAAAGTAAATCTATGATTCAATATTCTTTTTACAATAGAAATAAAAATTTGATTGATTGGGTACTCTTGATCAATTTGGATTGTGATTTTTTGATTTTCGGGTAGTTCATACGGTGGTTGGTAAGAGTCATAAAAATCCAAAAACTCTTGGATCCCTGCATCACTGGTTTCTTTTGCAGATTGCATTCTTTTTTTAAGTCTTTCCAAGATCATTTCTTTTTTTGCTTGAATTTCAATAAAAACCACCTTACAATTTTCTTCAAAAAAACGAAAAACAGCTAAGTTCCTTAAAGTTCTCGTTGCAAACGTAGCATCGAGAACGGCAACTCCCTTTTTATATGCATGGTCAATGGATTCCCGGATCATTTTGTTATATACTATATAAGTAATGAGTTTTGAATATACCATTTTTTTTAGATTCTCGGGAGTTCTTTCCCATGGATGGATTCCAAACAATTCTTTTCTTATTACATCAGAAGAGAAGGTTTTTGTATTCAACAATTCACACAAAGATTGTGCATAGGTGCTCTTCCCTGAACCTATTCTTCCCATAAAAATAAATATTGTGGGATGGATCCCTTTTAAGGCGTACTGCAAGCTCAAGCGAAAATAGCTTTTGGCTAAATTGATAGAAATTTTCTTTTCTTCTTCTAAGATGCTATCCGAAAGGATTTTTAGGCTATAGATTTTACCTCTTACAAAAGCACGATAACTTCTATAAAAATCTTGTAAAAATAAAAAATCAAAATCATAATACTTTTTATAAAATAAATTTATTAAATATTGAGATTCTCTAAAATATCCATGAAAGTCCAAATCCATACATAAAAATGCTATATCATTTGCAATATCTATAGTTCGAAATTCTTCGTTAAATTCTATACAATCGTAAATACAAATAGAATCATTTCTATAAATAATATGTTCTAAATGTAGATCCCCATGACAATTTCGAATCCATCCCTTTTTGATTCTTTTCTTAAGTAATGTATGATATTTCTTAAAATACAAAACATTGAATTTTTTTATTAGCTTATAAGATAAAAGATCGATTGTGGAATGGATAAATTTCTGAACTTGGGAAAGATTTTCTTTGATCGCTTTTTTAATAAAACTTTTTTTCATTATTTCTATGGAATCATAAAAATCAAAAAGATAGTTTGCTAAGTTTTGTAGTTTATCAAAAGTAATTTTCTGATTTTTTAAAAAATAAGAATCTTCTATATATGACATTTTAATAGCAAATTCGCACTCCTCTTCTATAAGTAGCATTATGTTTTTTACAAAATCCATAAGCTCTTCTTTTGGAACTTGCAAAATATCCTGAAGTTTTAGCAGAGTTTTAAAGCGAATTTTCTGTTTCTCTATAAACAATAGTTCTATACTTTGGTAAATCCCTTTACATAATCTTTGGTTTAACTGAACTTCTAAAATTGAATAGTACAATCTTTTTTCTTTAGTAGAAAAATCCAAAAAACCAAAATTTACATTTTTTTTGATTTTATAAACAAAAGGTGGTTGAACCATTAGAATGGATGCATGGGTTTGTACAATTTTAAAATTTTGATTTTCAAAAAGTTGTAAAAATTTTTGCACTCGTTGAATTTTTTATATTTAGCACAGAATACAATCAAAATAAAGTTGTTTTAAGATAACTTATAATAAATTCATCAAAAATGAAGAATTCTACAAAGCCTGCAGGTTATATAATTCTTAAACCTAAAAAAGAAACAATTTTTGAAATTCGACATAGTTGGATTTTTTCTGGTGCAATATCGAAATTAGAACCTCCCCATCTAAACAATGGAGATTGGATTGAGGTGTATTCTTTTAATCATAGATTTTTAGGAAATGCTTTTTTCGAAAAAGAAGAGCAAATTGTTGCCCGAATTTTTGATTTTGATGCTAAAAAAATCGATGATTTTACACAATATTGGTGGAACCAATTGGATTCTCTTTTTACAAGAAAAAAAACTCTATTCGAAGATTCAGATGCCTTTCGTTTTATACATTCAGAAAGTGATGAATGCCCTGGAGTTATTTGTGATATATACAATCAATTTGCTTTAATTCAAATTGATTATTTATATCCCAAAGAGCTCATCTCCATTCTATCTGAGTTTTTGCAATCTAAAAAAATTGAATCGATCTTACTAAAATTTCAGAATCACTATCAATGGCTTACCCAACCATCGCAATCCTTTATATTTCAAGAAAATCAAATTCGATATAAAATCAATATAAAAGAATTTCAGAAAACGGGTTTTTATCTTGATCAAAAAACCAATCGCAAAAAATTGCTAAATTATTCAACAAATAAAACGATTTTAGATGCTTTTTGTTACACGGGAAGTTTCGGAATGAATGCTTTGTTTTACAATGCAAAAAAAGTAGTTTTTTTGGATTCTTCGAAAAAAGCTTTGAAAACTCTAAAAGAAAATTTAATTCTAAACCAATTGGATTTAAATAAAATTCAAATTCTAAGAGAAAACGCTTTTCAATACTTAGAAAAAATGGAATCTGAATATTTTGATGTGATCATACTTGATCCTCCTGCTTTTGTAAAAAATAAAAAAGATCTTTCTTCTGGCATAAAAGGCTATATAAGAATCAATGAACTTGCATTAAAAAAAATTAAAAAAAAGGGAATCCTTTTTAGTTTCTCGTGCTCTCAACTGGTATCAAAAGAAATGTTTAGAAAAATCATTTTTTTAGCTGCTAAAAAGACACAAAGGAAGGTTGTTATATTGGAATACCTTACCCAAGCAGTGGATCATACGACCAATGTTTTTCATCCACAAGGCGAATACTTAAAAGGAGTGATTTTATATGTGGAATAAATTACTTTTATTACTCTTTTTTGTAAGTGTTGGATGCTCAGTTCATAGAATTCATTTTACTGATCCCAACTATTATTGGTTTAAAATTGAATACCAAAATACAATAAGAAAAAATATAATTTATTTTCCCTCTCTTTACGAAAAAAGCAATAAAACCATTTACGAAGAAACTAGGACATTTCCTTTAATCATTAGTCTGCATGGGGGCGGTGGCAATTTTGATTCAAACTTAATTCTATCTAAAGGTAGACTTTTAGAGTTAAAAGAAAAGTATCATTTTTTTTTAATACTACCAGAAGGATATAAAAAACAATGGAATGATGGAAGAAATTTTGATCCTAATATAAACTCTATCAATGATGTAGGATATTTAAAAACAATCATCAAATATGCTATCGAAAATTTTCCCATAAATAGAGATCAAATTTTTATTTTTGGTATCTCGAATGGGGGGATGATGTCCTTTCGTTTTGCTTGTGAATCTTCGGAATGGATAGAAGGTTTCGCAAGTATAGCAGCTACTATGCCAAAACAAATAATAAAAACTTGCAATCCCCGTAAAAAATTAAAATTTCTTTTGATACACGGAACCCAAGATCCTTTGGTACCATATGAAGGTGGTGTAGTCAAAGTTTTTTTTAAAGAAAGAGGAGAAGTTTTATCCGCAGAAGAAACCATAGACTTTTGGATAAAAAAAAATCAATGTTCAAATAAAAAAAGTACTAAAGAAATAAAAAAAAATAATAAACTTTATACAGAAATCCGTGATTATGAATGTTTAGAGAAAAAAATTAGATTTTATAAAATCTTTAATGGGGGGCATACTTGGCCAGGAGGTTACCAATATTTGCCCGAATGGTATATAGGGAAGACTATCACGGATTTCAATGCAGACGAAGCAATTATCAAATTTTTTTTCGATGAATGAACTCTTGCCTTTTGGACATTGGATTTTTAGATTGTATTGACAAAAGATCTTATCAAATAAATTGAGGAACCAACGATGAGGTATACTGTTTTTTTTACTATATGGATAGTTTTGACTTTTTGTCTACCAAATACAAAGAAAGAAGAACCCCTACCCCAAACTAAAGCATCCGAAAGGGAAGAAACCTTTTGCCCTAAAAACGAAATTGATTTCCAAAATATTTTTTTTATAAACGAAAAAGAAAATATAGAAAAAAAAGTAGCTTTAAGAGCAAAATACTATCTTACAACCAACGAAAGGAGATTGGATGTTTTTTATCCTTTTGTTAAAAATTTAAGGGGAGGATATGTTGGGGTAGGTACAGATCAAAATTTAATTTTAATTTCTTGGGTTAAACCTGATTACGCATATTTAATTGATTTCGACTATATTGCTGTTTCCATTAATCAATTACATTTATTGTTTCTTTCTCATAGTCATAATTTTATAGATTTTAAAAGCTTTTGGTTAAAAAAAAATCAAAAAAAAGGAATAGAACTGATTCAAAAAACCTTTTTAGACGAAGAAGAACAAAAAATATTTTTAAAAGTCTATAAAATGGGTTTAAACGTACTCCCCGAAAGATTTCAAGAATTAGAAATTCTTAGCAAAAAATTTACATTAATTTCGTATCATAACAACCAAGAAGATTTTGAATTTTTAAAGAACTTAATACAAAAAAATAGAATCCAAGCCTTGTTAGGGGACATCAATGGAAATGTAATTTTTAGAAAAATTGGTGATGCTTCAAAAAAGCTTTGTATTCCCATTCGAACTATCTATTTATCCAATGCAGAAGAATATTACCGATATCCCCAATCTTTTAGAGAAAATATTTTCAATTTATCCATTGATGAAAGTTCTTTAATCGTACGAACTGTAACTTCTGGAGCACTAGAATTTGGCTTTCCAGAATTCGAAAAATATAAAGAAATTCCCTTTCATTATAATATCCAAAAAGTTCAAGATTTATTGGATTGGTTTACTGAAGATCAACTATGGATTTATACAATGTTAAAAAGTCGAACAGATATCCAAAAAGGAATTTCTTTTTTAGGCAAAAAACCAATAAAAAACGCGAATCTATGAAGAAAAAAAAATTTATATTGATTTTTTTTCTTTCCACAGCTTCTCTTTTTTCTAATGAAGTTTCTTTTTCTGTTGTAGGTGATATTATGAGTCACGAACTCCAAATTGTTACAGCTTTTGAACCTTCTTGCGACTGTTGGGATTATAGATTTTCTTTCGAAAAAGTAAAACCTTACCTTCAGAAAACCGATTTTACTATTGGGAATTTAGAAACCACTTTACCAGGAGATAAAAAGCTTTATAGCGGTTATCCTCAATTTGGCTCTCCAGACGAACTTGTGGATGCTCTTTCTTGGGCTGGATTTAATATATTGACTCTTGCAAACAACCATTCGGTAGATAAAGGATTGAACGGAATTTTGCGAACAAGAAGGATAGTAGAAAAAAAAGGAATTCTAGCCTTAGGAACTTTTTATTCAGAGGATCACTTTCAAAAAAACAAAGTAAGTTTTTATAGAAAAAACCAAATCCTTTTTGCACTTTTAAATTATACTTATGGTACCAATGGACTTCCTGTACCTTATCCATCCATCGTAAACCAAATTGATTTAGAATTGCTTAGAGACCAAATCGAATTTGCAAAAAAGCAAAATCCTGATGTAATTCTACTTCTACTTCACTATGGAAAAGAATATAAAACTAGTCCCAATCGATACCAAAAAACCATAGTACATTTAGCCTTAAAGGAAGGAGTAGATATTGTATTGGGTGGTCATCCCCATGTGCTCCAACCTTTTGAACTTCTTAAAATAAAAGACAAATATGGAATCGAGAAAGAAAGATTGGTGGTTTGGTCTTTAGGAAATTTTATTTCGAATCAACTAAAAGAAAATACTGATGGTGGTATGATATTCCAATTTAAAGTAAAGAAAGAACAAAAAATTCAAATTCTGGATATAGATTATATTCCCGTATATGTAAATTTTAATAAAAAACATTCCATCCTTCCCATCCACGAATATTTATATTTATCCGAAAAAAATAAATCATACCATTTTACAGATATAGAAAACAAAAGATACTATATACATCCTTATCCTATCCAAGAATCTTACAAAAAACAGAAGATGACGATTTTTTTAAAAAATACTTTAGATATAATTAAAAAAATCCCTAAAAGGATGCAAATCCAATGATTAAAATTTTTTCGGAGGGAGATGATTTTTTTCATTCCTTAGAAAGAGATATAAAACTTGCAAAAAAATATATATATATGGAATTTTATATATTTCAATTAAAAGAAGTAGGCACAAAACTCTTAGAACTTCTTATAAAAAAACAAAAAAAATCTAAAATCCGAATCAAGGTGATTTTAGATGGTATGGGAACAAAAGATTTTATTGATGTGTTTTATAAAAAAATCCAATTCAATAGTATAGAACTACAGGTCTATAAACCTTTTCGTTATAAATTGTTATTTAAGTCGGGATTTCATCAAAGGGATCATCGAAAAATTGTCCTAATTGACGATAAAATCCTTTATACTGGAGGAATGAATATCAAAGATGTATTTTCTTATAAAATTATGCAAGATCGTAGATGGCGCGATACAATGATACGCCTTACAAATTCAGACAAAGAAATCGAAAAGATTATACAACAAACCAAGTCCGATTTTATATGTTTATGGAACTCTATGAAAAAAAAATTTTATTTTTTTAGGAAACAATTCCCATTACTATACCCCATAGAAAAAAACGCAAAATATGCCATTTTTTCTTCATTAAATAGAAAAAGAAGATTGCAATTTAGAAAATTTTATTACGACTTTTTAAAAGAAGCTAAAAACTTTATTTGTTTGGCTACACCTTATTTTATCCCTCCTTTAAGACTAATCAAAATTTTAAAAGAAAAATCGAAACAAGGAGTAAAGATACAAATTTTAACAGCTGGCAACACAGATGTTTGGATAGCAAGGCAAGCTGGCAGAGCAGTATACTCAACCTTATTAAAATCTGGCGTGCAAATTTTTGAATATACAGAAAGAATTTTTCATTCCAAACATACGATTACAGAAAAAGGAGTGTTGATCGGATCTTCGAATATCGATTATAGAAGTTTTTTTCATAATTTAGAAATTGATTTTTTTACTTCCAATCAAGCTGTTATAAAAGCTTTTATAAAGCAGTGGGAAAAAGATCTAAAATCTAGTGAACAAATAACCTTAAAGAATTGGGAAAAAAGAAGTATCATAGAAAAAATTACAGAAAAAATTTCTTATGCTTTTAAATACTACTTGTAAATTAAATTTTTTCTATTTCATTGAAAGTATTCGAAAGATGCAATCCATCGAATTCATCTTTGATTCCCTGTTTTTTCCCTAATAAAACCCTTTGCCTTTTTAGTATTCTTTCAACTACTTTGATTTGTTTTTTAAGGAAAGGATCTTCAGGATAATTTGCCATTGCTTTTTCCCAATATTCTTTTGCCAAAAGATAATTTTTTAAATTAAAATATGCTGCACCAATTAACTTTAAAAGTAATCGATGATCTTGTTGCATTTTATATGCTCTTAGTAAATATTTTAATGCTTTAAGATTTCTTCCTAACTTAAGGAATACATATCCACGATAAAATAAAATATCAAAAGTTTGCATTTCGGACGGACCTTCCATTAGTTCTAATGCTTTGGTATAATTTTTTTGATTTATAGAATTTTGAATTTTTAGTTTATATATCTCATCATCTGTAATGAAATGTTCTTCTTCTTTGTATTGTTTTTCTAAAAAAGAGATTCTTATTATAGAAATATCATCAATAGGTTCAGAAACTTTATAAATATATTTAATAATATTTCTTAATTTTCCATGATTTCTTTGTATAATTTCCAAAATCAATTTGTAATTTGTATTCAGTTTTTTTTGCTTTCTTTTATTATCTATTAGTAAAAGATCATCTTTTCCGTCACTACCTAAAAAGATTATATCATTTTCTTTAAATTCGAATTCTTGAACTTGTAAAGAAAATTCCGAAGGAGTTCCGAATTTTCTTAATTTTAATTCTTGTTCTATAAACTCTGCTTTTTGATTCCTATACAAAATTAGAAAGGGGTGTTCAGCATTAATAAAATACATTTTATTATTATTTTCATCTAATAATCCTATTATACCAGTAATCATCATAGAACCGTTGAAAGACAAAAAGATGTTTTGAATTTCGTTATAAATTATGCTAAAAAATTCATTAATGGACTGAATTTGATCAAAATTCCTAAAAGTAAAAGAGTTTAAAATAGTACCCATTACAATCGCACCAGTTGTTCCTTGTATAGATTTACCCATTGCATCTCCATTAAAAAAAAATATATAGTCTTGATCTTTTATTTTTATGTTATTTGCAAAACAGATATCCCCTCCAATATGATAGTGCTTATTTTTATACAAAAAAGATTTATGCTGAATGCAAATATAATCAATCTTAAACTTTTCGCTTTTTACATTTTTTATCATCAATGGTTTAACCAACAAAGAAGATAAATAATAATCCCCATCTTGATTTCTTTTCAATTGTTTGATTTCTTGTAAGGAAGACTCAAATTCTTTTTTAAGCTGATTCAATCGAATAATCGTAGAACTTAGATCTTCTGAATATTTTTTTTCTATATAAATTCCGCATTCCATCTCTTTCATTTTTTCAATTAGAGGACGAATCAAAGGTTTCTTGATTATAGATCCATGTTGAGGTGCGATAATTTCAATGTCTAAATTTTCTATTTTTTTTAATGCATAATTTAAAATATCTCGATTGGGCATATAAGCCATATGAAAACCTTCTATTTTCTTATAATAGTCTTCTTTTGCATAAAATTCCCAGCTCTCTTCTAAACCACCAAATAAATCACTAGAAAACAAAATTTTGGTTTGCACATCATAAGTCACAAATGCACCAGGAGAATGACAATAAGGCGTAGTATAAAACTTCAAAATATATCCCTGTATATTCAACTCAAAATTTTGATAATCGATCTTATAATAAGGCGATTTTACTCCATAGTGCTTAATTAAAAATGTCATACGACTATGAGTAATTATAGTCAAATCTTTTCGATTAATAAGCTTTTCTAAATAAGGAACTGCTGCACATAAATCGGGATCTTGATGGTGAAGTAATATATATTTTATGGATTTTAAAGAAGTTACTTGTTTAATTTTAGCGATGATTGCTTCAATTTCTAACATTGAACCAGGATCCACTAAAATTGATTGATTTTCTAAATGTATAAGGTAGGGATGGCATTGGAAAGGATCATTTTCCAAATATTGACCAATCCAATAGGTATTGTCTTTTAAAAGTATAGGCTTTTTATAGTCGTGCGATTCCATCAGTCCCTTTCCTTTTTTATTTCATAAATTAGCAATAAAATATTAAAAAAATTTTCATTTTAATACTTTTTGGAATTAAATATATTGCTCAATATATAAATTGCATTGTATCAACAAATTATAAGAATTTAAAAATTAAAGTGACTAATTCGATATCCAAATCTTACGTTAATTTTGTTTGTTTAACCCCTATTTAAGAAGTTTATTTTGATTTGCTTTTGGCAAAACGATAAATTTTACCACTTTGAAAATCTCCTACCAACACCTCGCCTCCTTTTGTCTTTCCAAATGTAGAAATCAGAATCGGCCATTTTCCTAAAGAATAAATGGAATCTTCTGCAACTTTTTGATTGTTTAATGGTAGATCCATTGCCCAAATCTTTCCTTGAACAAAATCACCAAATATATATTTATTTTTTAGTTCGGGCACTTGATCCGAGGTATATACATAACCTCCTGTAATGGATTGCCCTTCAGAATGATCATATACATAAATGGGATCAATTAAATCTTTTCGATTGCACTGATCTCTATCTAAGTAACAGGCATATCCTTCTTTGATCCTCCAACCAAAGTTTTCTCCTTTATCTACAATCGATATTTCTTCGTATACATCCTGCCCTACATCGGCAACAATCAATTTCTGACTAAAAGGATCAAAAGAAAATTTCCAAGGATTTCTTAAACCTATTGCAAAAATCTCTTTTCTCCAATCTTTTTTGCTTACAAAAGGATTGTCCGCAGGAATCGAATAAGGTAAATCTTTAGATGATTTTATATCAATTCGCAAAATACTACCAAGTAATGTTTGGGGGTTCTGGCTATGATTATGAGGATCATCCCGCCAACCGCCATCACCCAATCCTATGTATAAATAACCATCAGGACCAAACTCTAAATGCCCTCCATTGTGGTTTGCGTAGGGTTGTTCAATTTCCAATAAAATTCTTTCATCTTTAAGGAAAAAAGGAAATGCTTCTTCTTTAGAAATGTGGGAATTTTCTAATTTAAATTCAGAAATTCTACTATATTTCTTTTTTGCTTTTTCTACGGAATAATAGACATACAATAATGGTTTGTTGTTAAATTCGGGATGAAATGCAATTCCCAGTAAACCTTGTTCAGAAGCTGTTAAAACATTAAATTTTTTTAATAGAGTCATTTTTTTGGTAGAAAAATCATAAACAAGCAACTCTCCAGTTTTTATGGTTGCTAAAAATTGATTTGGATTGAGTGGAAACTGAGCAATAGAAGTAATTTGTGGCAAGCCAGAAAATTCTTCTTTAAGTTCCAAAATAATTTTTTTTCTACTTTGGTCTTTCGATACGAACTGGGGTACAAATTCTTTTCTATCTACTTTATAATCTTGAGAGAACAATTCAATAATGAAATCTGTTGCGAAATCGCACCTAAAGAAAAAATAGACAAGAAGTATTCCCAAAATTATCTTGAATCTTTGATTCAAAATGTTTAGGTATTTTATTTCCATAGTATTTTTTAATATATATATATTCTACTTAAATGCAAAGGACTTTTTCTATTTAGAAAAATGTAAAATCAGTATATTAATCAATAAAAAAGATTCTATTATAGAACAAACAGAAGATAGCATTACAATATTGAAAAATTCAAAAGAGATAGAAATCCTTTTTTGTAAAGAGAACCTTTTAAAAACATTTGATTTAAAACCAAATACAGAACCCCTCGAGTTTAAAGTAAGAACCATTCAACTCCATCAAACGGAAAAAATAAAAACTCTGAAAGGTTACTTAGAAATCAAGAAAGGAAACTTCCCCTCTGCAAACCAGAAAATGGATACTTATTGCAAGTTTACTTTTGGAACTCGAGATTTAATTTTTAATATGATCTATTATAATAGTCATTTAAAATCCAAAACAGAAGCTTGCAAAAAAGAAATCCTTGATTTTCTAAACACCATCCATTTTACAGAAGAAATCATAATACCAATAACCGAAGAAGAATATAAAAAACGATTGAGAATGATTGGATTTTTTTTGATTCTACTTTTGGTAGTTATTTTTTTTTCTATTAAAAAAAAATTCTCTATAAACTTAAGATTGAATTTCTTGCAAAATAGAAAAAACACATAAAAATGTCTTTATGTTTTTTTATGTTTCTAAAATGGTTTCTATTTTGCTTTTTCCTTTTCCATTATTTTTTTTTATTCTTCTTGTTTATTTAATTTATAAAAAAAATAGAATCTTGGTTTTCCTATGGCTTTTCTTTGGCTTTTTCTCCACAGAAATTTTTAGTAGTTTTTTGCTACAAACCTTAGAAGATAGATTTCCTATAGTACAATTCCAAGATGCACAAAAAGTGGATGCTGCTATTGTTTTAGGTGGTCTAAGCAATCCTCTAAGGATGGTTTCGGATTGGCCAGAATTTACCGATGGAGTAGATAGAATTTTGATTGCAGAAGAACTTTGGAGAAGTAAAAAAGCAAATTTTATTATTATAAGCGGTGGTATAGGTAACATTTTACAAACAGGCGCTTCGGAATCTATCACATTGCAAAGATACTTAGAAAAAAGAATTCCAAAGGATCAAATTTTTATTGATCCGCTTTCAAGAAATACAGCAGAAAATGCAATAGAATCCTTAAAAATCTGTAAAGAAAAAAATTTTAAAAAAGTTTATTTGATTACTAGCGCATTCCACTTATATAGAGCCTATTATACTTTCTTAAAAATAAAAGAAGAGTATTATCCGAACTTAGAAATTCTTCCTTTACCCACCGATTACCGCAGTTTAAGAAAAATTATGAACTTGGAAGATTTTTTTCCTAAAGATTTTGCATTACATAAATCTACAATTGCCATCAAAGAATATTTAGGAATTTTAGGTTACAAAATTAAAGGATATTTATAAAAATGATTTATGATTTTTTAAAACTTATAAAAAAATATGACTTTAAGGATACCAAAAGATTTTTATTGATTTTATTATACTTAATTCCTACAGGATGCTACCAAATGAAAGAAATCCTATTTTTAGGTGATAGTTTAACGTATGGTTATTTGGTTTCTTGGAAAGATGCTTTTCCAAATCGAATTCAAGAAAAATTAGAAAAAGACAATTTTAAAAACTATACAGTGATTAATGCTGGTGTGCCTGGAGATACCACAGAAATGGCATATTATCGTTTGGAATATCTTATCAAAGGGTATTCTCAACTTTATCTATTGGTAGTTTTTTTAGGCGCAAATGACTATTTACAAGGAATCCCCCCAGAGATTACTTACAAATATTATAAAAATATTATAGAAAAAGTTCAATCCATTACCCAAAACATGATCATTATTGAATTTCTACCTTTTACAGGCAAAGTAGATTCTTATAAAAACATATTTATAAGATTAAAAAAGGAATATCCTTTTTTAGTGGTGGTTCCGGAATTTTTTAGTGAAATTTTAAAAAAACCAGAACTCCTTTTAGAAGATCAACTCCATCCCAATGAAAAAGGCTACCAAATTATAGCAGATAAGATTTATCCATATTTAAAAAAGATTTTGAAAAAAGATACTTCTCGTAATCAAAAATCACTTTACTAAAATAGAGAAATATAGGATTAAGCTTTTTGGGGGAAACTATGAACAAAACTAGAAAAATTTTTTCAATTGTATTATTGGTGCTAATTGCAGGATTTTTGCAGGCAGATCAAAATCTGTTATCTCCTAATTTTCCAATTTTAATGAAAGAATTTTCGATTACAGAAAAAGAGTTAGGGTTGATTTCTTCTGCATTTGTTTTTGTTAGCTCCATTATGACAGTTGGTTGGGGCATACTTTCTGATTTTAAAAAAAGAAAATTGTTGCTATTATTGGGTGTATTTATTGGAGAGATCCCTTGTTTTTTGACTGCTTTTGTTTCGAATTTCTATGAACTATTTTTAATGCGTATGCTGACAGGTATTGGAATTGGTTCTATTATACCTATTGGATATTCCTTAATCGCTGATTTCTTTTATGGAGAAGAAAGAGGTCGTGGTTATTCTTATATCGAAACTGCTTTTGGGTTAGGTACTCTAATGGGTATGATTTTAGCGGGACTAATTCCCGATTGGAGGATACCTTTTATTATAGCTGCAGTTCCCAATTTCTTTTTGGTTACTATTTTTTATTGGATTACTCCAGAACCTAAAAGAGGACAATCCGAACGAGAGTTAGAGTCTCTTGTAAAATTGGAAGAATACCAAACCAAATTAAGTATGAATTCCCTAAAAAAATCCCTAAAAACCCAAACAAACCAATTGATATTTCTACAAGGAATTTTAGGAACAGTCCCATGGGGTATCATTACTACATGGTTCATTAGTTTTTTTATATTTTCAAGAAATGTTTCTAAAGAAACTGCAACGTTCATTCTTTTGCTTATAGGTTTTGCAGCGGTAATGGGAAGTTTTTCCGGTGGTTTTTTAGGAGACTATTTCGAAAAAAAAATTCCAGGAGGTAGATCCCTAATCTCTGGCATTGGTATTTTGATTGGTATGATCTTTTCTATATTATTAATCCTTTATCCTTTCCCACAAGATTTTAGTATTTTTCTTTGGGTTTTATTGGCTTTATATTCTCTTTTATTTATTCAATTTGTTTCTTTTGCAGGACCCAATGTTAGAGCAATTGTGAGCGAAGTCAATTTACCCGAAGATAGAGGAACCGTTTTTGGTATTTTCAATATCTTAGACAATATTGGCAAATCCGTTGGGCCTCTTTTAGGTGGCTTTTTGATCGCCTTATTAGAAAATCATTATTCTCTTTCGAAACAAGAAAGTTATCTTTATACTATGATTTTTGGGATGCTTTTTTGGTTGCCTTGTTCTCTCATTTGGATCTTTATTAGAAAACAATACGTTTTAGATAGAGATACCATCAAAACGATCCTAAAAAAAAGAGCCGCCCAATAATGGGGGATTATAAAATTCCTTTAAGCTTTTGAATCATTACATGTTCAGGAACAGCTCCTTCTATAAAAATCAAATCGTTAATCACTGTTTTAGGTACTCCAAAAACCTTATATTTATTTGATAACTCTGGAAACTCTGTTGCTTCGACCATATCGGCTTTTATATTATCGTTTAAAAGAGCAAATTGGTGTGCTAATAGAACTGCTTTGGGACAATAAGGACAAGTTGGAGTAACAAAAACCTGAAAGTGTAATGGTTTTTCTATATTTTTTATAAATTCAACAGTCTTATCTGCCAAATCTGTTTTTAAATTGGATACATAAATGATATCTTGTAAAAGAGTTCCGTATTCATAACCAGAAGGTATCCCATAAAATCTGATTCCATAGTCTTTCTGATTTTCCAATACAATTGCAGGAAACTTATCTATCTCGTAAAATTCAATTTTTTCTTTAGAAAAGTCTTTGTCCAAAACTTCGAATTCTAAAGCATCACTTAATTCCGTAATTTCTGTAAGAAGCTGCTGGGTTTCTTTGCAATAAAGGCAATCTTCTTTTTCTATAAAAAGAATCATTTTTACAGGATCCTTCATTTCCATCAAAATTTTTTTTGTTTCTCTGCTTGCATCTTGGTTCAACATTCTCATAAAAAACTCCTTTTTTATACTTATACTATCTATAAGTATAAAAAATAAAAACCGTCAACCAAAAAATTAGTCTTTATTTAAATATTTAGATAAAATTTTGGGAGCTTTTGTATTATAAAAAGTATTTCTCTTTGTCTTAAGAAATTTGATTTTGTTTCATTCTTTTATCTTTTATCAATAAAAAAAAAGTTTATCTCTTGACAAAAAAACTTTTTTTTATTTATAGTGAAAATTATCAAAATACAAAGAGGTAAACAAATGAAAAACAAACATTTCTTATTATTAATACTTACTGGAATTACCATAATGTTATGCAATAAGCCAAAGGAAGAATCAGAAAAAAAAGAAAATCCTAAGATCCAAACAGGTTTATGGGAATACAAAATTAAAATGGAGGCAAAAGGTATGCAATTGCCAGAGGTAACTTTTAAAAACTGTGTAAAAGAAGATGATTATATTCCTAAACCAGAAGAAAGAGAGAACGACCAATGCAAAGTAATAAAACAATCTTTTGATGGAAAAACTGCGGAATGGGAATTAGAATGCACTATGCAAGGTGTAATTTCGAAAATGATTGGCAAAGCAAACTATACCCAAGATTCAATGGAAGGAGAAATTACAATAATTATGAATCAAGATAAAATGATCCAAAAAATTGCTGGCAAATATTTAGGAGCATGCAAAAAATAATTATTTTTATCTATGAAGTTTATACACCATACACAAAAAAAAGAAATTATAAAAATTTTTAAAAATCATGTTTCATCAGGTAAGGTTAATTTTTTTTCTTCTTTGGGAATGGATTTTATTATCGGAAGAAGAAATAGAATCTATATTTATGATGTAGAATCCAATAAGGAATTGATCAATTGCCATTGTAATGGGGGGGTTTTTAATCTAGGTCATAGAAATGCAGAACTGATAAAAATATTAGAAGAATCATTACAAGAATTGGATATAGGAAACCACCATCTAATTAGTGAACAAAGAGCTTTATTAGCAAAAAAACTCTACCAGTTAACACCAGGGAATCTTGAATATACAGTATTCGGCGTATCAGGAGGAGAAGCGGTAGACTTGGCAATAAAAATAGCAAGAGCATATACAAAAAAATCCAAAATTATTTCCGCAATGGGTGGATACCATGGTCATACAGGTTTTGCATTAGCAACAGGTGACGAAAAATATAAAAAATCCTTTGCTCCCCTACCTCCTAATTTTCAGCAAATAGAATTTAACCATATCCAAGCTTTGGAAAGGGCAATAGAGAAAAATACTGCTGCGGTGATTTTCGAAACCATCCCTGCAACAAAAGGAATGATAATCCCCCATAGAGATTATTTTAAAAAAGTTAGAGAAATTTGTAATCAAAATAAAGTACTACTAATCATAGACGAAATACAAAGTGGATTGGGTAGAACTGGTAAATTGTGGGGAATAGAACATTTTCAAACAAAACCAGATATTATGATTTTAGGAAAAGGTTTAAGTGGTGGAATATTCCCTATAACTGCTACTTGTTTTAAAAAAGAATTAGAAAAAGTTTTTCATAAGGATCCCTTTATTCATATTTCTACTTTTGGAGGTGCAGAAGTGGGATGTCCCGTTGCATTAAAAGTATTAGAAATTTCTTCTTCTATCAAATTCTTAAGTCATGTAAATCTTTTGGCTAATTTTTTTAATAAGGAACTCACAAAATTAAAAGAAGAATTCCCTCATCAAATCACTTCTATACATCAATTGGGTCTGATGATGGGAATCAAAATGAAAAATAAAAACTGGGGACCTATACTATCTTTAGCCTGTTACGAGAGTGGTTTGCTTTGTATTTTTGCAAATAACGATCCTTCTGTATTACAATTTTTGCCACCACTGATTATCAATTTATCAGAAGCAAAAGAGATAATGCTACGTTTAAGAAAAGCCTTCGAACTAGCAAGTTCAAAGAAATTTTCCTTAAAGGCAAGTTTAAAATTTTTAAAAAGTAAAATCCCAATTTGATTTCTTCAAAATGTTTTCTTTTGATCCTACTGTTCTACAAGAATTTGAAGAAAATCTAAATACCAGATACCCCGAAAAAAGCAAAATACCTGCGAAAATTATTGGTTTTGGAGAAATTAGCACTGTATTTTCTATTGAACACCCACTTTTAAAGGATTTCGCTTTTAAAAGAATTTCTATTTTTTCCCAAGAAAAAGAAAAAAAAGAATACGATACAATACTAAAAGAATACATTACAATTCTAAGAGACAAAATCAAAATCCATATAATTTCTACTGAGGGAATTTCTATAAAAACCAAGGACAATAACTGGCATATTATATCGTCCAACCTCTTCTAAAAAAAGAAAACATCTGCAATCGGTATTTCCATAATCATACAGAAGAAGAAGTATTAAACATATTCCGAAAGATATTGGTACAACTTAAAAGGATGCATGAATGGAATCAAACAAATCCAAATTTTTTAATCGGATTGGATAGCCAAATTTCTAACTGGGCAATAGGGACTAAAAAAGAATTGGTATATTTAGACATTTCTACTCCTTTATATAGAAAAGATCATAAAGAAGCATTAAAAGCAGAGATGTTTTTAAGAAGTACTCCTTTCTTCCTTAGGGTTCTTATAAAAAAGCTTTTTTTACAAGAAGTTTTAGATCGATATTATGATTTTAGAGAGATCCTCCTAGATGCCATCGCTAATTTATACAAAGAAAAATTGGAAAATCAAATTTCTTTACTATTAGAATATACAAACCATTTTTTAAAAGAAGAATGCAAAGAATATCCTATTAAAGGAATCAATATTCAAGAGATTCAAAAATACTATAAAAGAGATGCTTTTATTTGGAAGTTGTATTTATCTTCGAGAAAATTAGATAGATGGATTACAACAAAAATCTTCAAAAATAGATATGAATTTCTTCTACCTGAAAAAATAGAAAGATAACTGTTAAATTCCTCCGCCGTCTATAAAATATTCTAATTTATAAGTATTTTCTTCTTTTATCGATTCAAGATTGATTTCTTTAATTCTGTACTCACTTAATGGTAAAGATTCAGGAGGGTATACTTTTTTATTTCCTCTTTTAACAATCATACCGGGTGCACCTACAACTGTACAATCCGAAGGAATGTCCCGATTTACAACAACTGTTTCTGCACCAATTTTAACATTATTGCCCACCAATATAGGTCCTAAGAGGGTACTGTGAGTTCCGATAAATACATTATCTCCTATAGTGGGGTGCCTTTTCTTTTTGTGTTTTCCAGTCCCACCTAAAGTAACTCCATGAAACATAACACAATTTTTTCCAATTTCTGCAGTTTCTCCTATTACTACCCCCATACCATGATCACAGAAAAAACCAGAACCAATTTTGGCACCGGGATGAATTTCTAACCCTGTCAAAAATCTAGAAAGTTGCGAAAATAATCTTGCTAAAAAATACAATCGGATTTTATACAAAGGATGACAAATCAGTCTATGAAAAAGCATAGCATGAAGAGACGGATATAGTAGGATTTCCAAACCTCTTGCTGCAGGATCATTTCTTTTTATGGCTTTTATATCTTCGTACAAATAAACAAATACAGAAAATTTAGATTTCAAATGGGATACCAACATAATTTTTAATAAAAACTACTTTTATTCTCTTACCAATAAATTTTTGGAACTAAACATTAACAAAAATATACCATAAATAAATAAATATAAAGAGAAACCCCATACAAAATAACTAAAATTCCAAAAAAAAGGAGAAATAGAAAAAAAGATACCCAAAACCAAAAACAAAAGACTTTGGAAAAAAGCCAAATCTCTATTGTAAGTGGGATTCATACCTAAATAAACCAATGTAAAAAATGTATAGATACAATATATACCATTGATTCTAAAGAAAAGTAGAGCACTTAAAGCTAAAGAATCAATCCCCATATATTTTAAAAAAAATTGTGGATAAATTGCTAAAACCAAACCACATACAAGCAAAGGTAAGGAACCCAAATGTAAATAAAACCTGAATTTTCTTATAAAAATTCTCTTTGACATACTAACCTCACTTATAAAAATTCTTTATACAATAAACTTGGCTGTATCCCTTGATTGTTCTGGTATTTGCCATCTTTATAATTGATATAGTTTCCTTCTATGGTATGATAAAAAATCTGGCATACAGGCACATAAGGATAGATCCTAACTGGATGTATTGCAAAAATTTCTAAGGTCCAATAACCACAAAATCCTACATCCCCAAAGCCTGCTGTTACATGTACGAAAATTCCCAATCTTCCTACAGAAGATCTGCCTTCCAACATAGGTACCAAATTATGAGTTTCTGTATATTCCAAAGTTCTTCCTAAATACAATCGATTAGGCTCTAAAAGGAAACCCGTTTCTGGAATTATAATTTTTTCTGTTTCGTTTAAGATTTTCATATCCAAAATTGGGTTTTTATAGATCAAAAGTTCATTGCTTAACCTTAAATTGTAGGAATTAGGATTTAGGTACTTTTCTTCAAAAGGTTGTATGATTATATCAGAACCCAATCTTTTTTTTATTTCTAAACCAGATAAAATCATAACTCAAAATTTATTTTTTAATTGAAAATGACAATTAAAAAATAATTGATAAAAAACTTTTGCCGATAATTATGTTGCCATGGCTGGAAATCGCTTAGTAATTAAGCCCAAACAAGTTGCTAAAACAACAGAAAAAGTAAATCTACAAATCCCTGATAAATACAAAAAATTTCAAGGCATTGAAGAAATTGGTGATTATGCAGTAAGTGCAGAAGGCCAAATTATAGAACAATACCATGGTCCAACCATAGAAGAAATCGAAGAAGAACTAGAAAAATACAAAAGAGAAACCGAAGAACAAATTCAAAGACAATTAGAAGAAGCCCAAAAAAAAGCAAAAGAGATCGAAGAACAAGGGAGAAATTTTGCTTTTCAATTAACGCAAGAAGCTAGCGAAAAGGCAAGAAAAGAAATCGAAAAAGCAAGATTGGAATCAGAACAACTCATCCAACGGGCAAAAGTAGAAGTAGAAAGAATCGTGAAAGAAGCAGAAATGCGCGTAGCAGAAATTGAACATGAAGCATACCAAAAAGGATACGAAGCAGGAAGAGAAGTTGGCTTTAAAAAAGGTCAAGCAGAAGTAAGAAGATTGATTGATAGGCTTGGAGTAATTATTGGTCAAGCAATCGACATTCGAGAAGAGATCATTGCTGCATCTGAAAAACAAATGGTAGAAATGATCTTAATGATAGCTCGAAAAGTGATTAAAGACGAAGTTGCGGAAAGAAAAGAAGTCGTCTTAAACAACATAAGAGAGGCTCTTAGAAGAATCAAAGATAGAGACAGAGTCAATATACGAGTAAATTTTGCAGATCTGGAATTGACAACCGCCCATAAAGATGAACTGATCAAAATGATGGAATCTTTAAGAAAAGTAAATATTTACGAAGATTCTCGTGTGGATCGAGGTGGTTGTATTATAGAAACAGATGTAGGGGCTATAGATGCTAGAATTTCTACACAGCTTAATGAAATCGAAGAAGCCATAAGGAATGCAGAACCCTTAAAATAACTTTTTTGATAAAAAAGCCTAACTCATTTTTTTAGATGAATCAATTTTTAGTTGATAAAATTTATATCTTAAAAAAAATGGTTTCTAATGGTAAAAATCAGGTTATTTAGGTTTGGAAAAAAGAAACAACCCTTTTATAGAATTGTTGTAGCAGACTCAAGAAAAAGAAGGGATGGAAGCTATATAGATTGGATCGGTTTTTATAATCCCGTTGCAATGGGAAATCAAGAGAAATTCCGAATAAACAAAGAAAAAGCAGAAAATTGGTTGCAAAAAGGTGCACAGCCTTCAGATACAGTATTGAATTTACTCACAAAAGCAGAAGTTAAGTTGCCCAGTTTTTTAATGAAAAAAATAGAAAATAAAAAGAAAAAACCCAAAAATAATGAGCGAAGAACTAAATCCTGAATATTTTCTAGAATATATAATCAAAAACTTGGTAGCTCATCCAGAAGAGACAAAAATCAAAAAAGTCGAGGGGAAAAAAGATACGATTTTAGAAATTTATGCCCATCCGGAAGATATTGGTAAAATCATTGGCAAAAATGGTAGTGTAGTCCGTTCCTTAAGAAATATCGTATCTGCAGTCAACATAAAAGAAAAGAAAAACTATATTATAGAAATCATCGATTAATTCCTTGGAGGAAAATAAGCAAGTATTACTCCCCCTTGGAGCAATTAGACAAATTCAATTTAAAAAAAATCAAATTCTTTTGGTTCCTTTTGGTAATTTATTGGAAGAGATTCTTTTACCTTTTGATGCTTATAAAATCGAATCTGAGAATCCTAAAAAAAAATTTCGAGATGCAATTGAAATTTCTAAAAAAGATTTGAATTCAATTCCGAAATTAAAAATTCTCGAAGTATATTCTAAAAATAAATATAAAATTTTATTTTACGAAACAATGGAACCCCTAATGAGTTTGAGTCCCTCTTTGTTATACGTAGAAGAAAAATACATAGCAAATTCCTCCGAACTCTATTTTTATCATTTAAAAGATCAAAAAGCATTTGATAACCAAAATATATATTTAGGAAAAGTAAAAGATTATTTAGAAACTTCTGCCCATGGAATTTTGATCATCCAATTAGAAGAATACAACCAAAAAGAAATTTTTGTGCCTTTTATAGACACGTATTGCAAGATTGAATTTAAAGAAACCAAACCAAAAAAAATTGACAAAATCATTGTCTATGATTGGAAATATTTTTTAGAGACTTAATGTTCCTTTACCAAATTATAACCATCTTCCCCGAAAGATACCATTCATATTTTAATACGGGATTGCTTAAAAAAGCTATAGAAAAAAAAATCATACAGTATTCCACCATCAATTTATTAGACTTTGCTATAAAAAAAAATAAAAAAAAGAAAATAGATGATAAACCCTATGGAGGAGGTCCTGGGATGGTTTTACGAATCGAACCCGTATGGAATGCTTTAAATTCTCTGCCTTATCGATTTCCTGTTATTGCTATGAACCCTTCGGGAATTCCTTTAAATCAAAATTTATTGGAAGAATTGGCAAAAATTTTATTTTCTAAAACCCAAGATGTTTATGGGCTTACTTTTCTAAGTGGATATTACGAAGGTTTTGATCAAAGAATTTTAGATCATTTAGTAGATTTAGAAATTTCTTTAGGAAATTTTATTTTGAACTCTGGTGATCCTGCAATCATAGCGTTTATTGATGCTTTTAGCAGATTGCTACCCAATTTTTTAGGAAAAGCAGAAAGCAATTGGATAGAGAGTTTTAAAAACAATCTCATTGAATACCCCCAATATACAAAGCCAAAAGAATTTAAAGGATGGAAAGTACCGGAAGTTTTACTAAGTGGACACCATAAAATGATTGAAAAATGGCGCTATGAAAAAAGTATGGAAAAAACAAAAAAAATTCAATACAAGGATCTTTTATGAATCCAGAAAATCAGCTTCAACAAGAAATTGGCGAAACCAGTGATACCATAGAAAACCAAAGCGTAGAAAATAAGAATACAGAAGAAAAAAAAGAAACAGAGTTTTTTATAAAAGGCAAAAGAATCAAAAGTACCTCTTTAGGTATTTTAGAAAAAAAGTCATGGGTATCTTTTCGACCCGGAGACACAGTAAAAATACATTACATTATTAAGGAAGGCGATAAAGAGAGAATCCAAATTTTTGAAGGCACGGTAATTAGAATTCGAGGCGAAGATCTGAATAAAACCTTTACGGTAAGAAAAATATCCAACGGCATAGGAGTAGAAAGAACTTTCCCCTACCATAGCCCTTGGATTGCAAATATAGAATTGGTCAAAAAAGGAAAAGTAAGGCGAGCACGATTGTATTATTTACGAAAAAAATTAGGTAAAGCAGGTCGAATCAAAGAAGTATTTCAAAAACAGGAAGAATCCAACCCAAATAACAATCAAAATTAAATTGCTTAGAAATCAAGAATTCCCTCTTCCTGTACAAAATCTTTCAAAATTCGAGCTCTCTTCATATAAAAATTTTGAACTTGTTCTTGGAGTGGACGAAGCCGGAAGAGGTTCTATAGCAGGACCTGTTTCTATTTCTTATGTTGGCTTTTCTAATAAATACTTACAAAATATTGTAAACAAAAAAAATTTTAATTTCGAAACTAAAATCAGAGATTCTAAGCAATTAAAAGAAAAAGAAAGAGAATTTTTGCTATTACAAATTCAAAATTTTTGTTTAGTTTACAAAAATCTATTGGTTTCTTCTCTAATAGTTGATAAGTTAGGCATTAATGGAGCCATAGAAAAAGCGATAATCATTTTTCTAAAACATTTGATTCTGTACAATTCTTTTACAAAAATAAAAATATATCTAGATGGAAATTATAACTTTAGCTACCAAAACCTTGTTCAAGAAATTCCAAAAATCCAAAAATTCCATATTCTAAGAAACAATTCAATTTGTGATATTGTTTTCATTCAAAACACAAAAATTTATAAAATTCAAATAGAAAATGTACCCAAAGGAGATGAAAAAGTCTTTTCTATTGCATGTGCTTCAATTGTATCCAAAGTCCTAAGAGATCAATACATGAAAAATCTATCTAACCGATTCCCCATTTATGAATTCCACATCCATAAAGGCTATGGTACAAAAAAGCATAGGATGTATATAGAAACATTTGGAAATTGTATCCTCCATAGAAAAAGTTTTATAAAATTTTTGACTTAGTTCACACTTCATTAAGCCAAGTATCTTTTGATAAGTTTTTACAATTTCTTTTAGGCATTCAAAAAATCATTAAATTTTATATTCAGTACAAATATCAAAAAAAATTTGGCAGTAAAAAATCTATAAATTTAATGGTAAAAAATTTGAACTAAAAAGAAATTGAGGAAAAAAATGAAAGCTGGAATCCATCCCGAATACAAAGAAGCTGTTATACGATGTGTTTGTGGCGCAGAATATAAAACCAAAACTACAAAAGGGGATCTACATGTAGAAATCTGTGCCAACTGTCATCCTTTCTATGCAGGAACCCAAAAAATTGTAGATTCTGCTGGAAGGGTAGATAAATTTAAAAAGAAATACAAATTAAAATAAAAATATGCCATCGGATTCACCTATCCAAGAAACTATACCTTCGGAATATTTTAAAATAGCAAAAGAAGGTATTTTGAAGTTAATGGCAAACATCAAAAGTGTAATTACAATACAAACCAAAAAATTAGAATATATTTTAGCATCAAAAATTGCTGGTGGTCATGTGATCTTAGCAGACTCTCATGGGGTAGGAAAAACTTCTTTAGCAAAAGCTTTGGCTGGATCCATTGAATGGAATGATGCTACAACAAACAGTCAAGGAATACCTATTGAAAGTTTTTCTAGAATCCAATGTACAGTTGATCTATTACCTCAAGACATCTTGGGTTTTAATCAGTTTGATTTAAAATCGGGACAATACAAGTTTAATAAAGGTCCAATCTTTGCGCATTTTATCTTAACAGACGAAATCAATTTACTTACACCCAAAACGCAAGGATCCTTCTTTCAGGTTATGGAAGAGCAAACGGTAACTATAGAAGGTACTACTTACGAAATACCGGAGCCTTTTTTTATAATTGCTACAATGAATCTTAAAGGTGCACATCTATTTCCTCTACCTGCTCCTCAATTAGACAGATTTATGATACAAATTTCTATGGGATATCCAGAAGAAGACGAAGAAGCAAAAATTATAGCAAAACACGGAAAAGAAAATTCTTGGGCTGGGTTTGGTCCTGTTATAGAAGCAAAAGAACTCATCGCTTGGCAAAAACTTGTAGATTATATTACAATTTCTTCAGATGTTATTGATTACATTACAAGGCTAATAAGAAAAACAAGAAACTATCCAGGAATCATTACTGGATGCAGTCCGAGATCTGGCATTAAATTATCGCGTTCCGCAAGAGCATTGGCGTTGCTCCGTGGCTTAGATTTTGTTACTATTGATTTAGTAAAAGAATTGGCAATCCCAGTACTTTCCCATAGATTGGAATTGGAAGATCCCGCTATGGATCCTAAAGAAATTATGAATTCCATTCTAAAAGAAGTACCTACAAAGGTATAATGAAACATCTTTTATTAAAATTTAAGCATTATTTCCCCTTTACTAGTTTGGGATTTTTATTATTTCTAACATCACTTTATTTATTAGGACACAGCTGGGGAACAGGAAATTTATATGCTTTTTTATTTTCTATGCTAAGTTTTTTTTTATTATTTTTAATTTTAGCAATCGGCTTTCTTCTTAAATTCAAGAACCAAAGCGAAATTTTTTTTTTAGATACTTCTAAAAGCTTATATTCGAGATTTCATGATCAATCTTTAAGTGTGGTTTTTAATTTTACTCTACCGATTTTTTTTAGAGTGCATTATTTATTGACTGGAAGTTTTCTTGTAGGTAGGAATGCGGAATTTTCGTGTTACTTTCATAGCTCCTTTAGACCTACAGATAAACAAAAAACTTTAGAAATTCCTATTTATTTTCCTTTTTGTGGAAAAACCAATTTTATGGGATGGATCTCCATTCGGGATATATTTGGTTTGATCAAAATCCCCTTTCGAATAGAAAAAAATATAAATTTGCTAATTTTGCCACCATTTTTCCCCGAAAAATCACAGTTGCATATATTGCCTGCTTCTACCCAAGATCATTTAAGAAACGTTCGAAGTAGTGACGAAGAAAAATACTTTATGAGGGAATATGTACCTGGAGATAGACTAAAAGATATAAACTGGAAAAGCTCTATGAAAATTCAAGAATTGATTACAAGAATTTCTCCTTCTTCTCCTGAAGAATCTCATCTAATCTACATAGAGATAAGACCCTACCATCCCAATTCAAAAGATGGCCCCCAAGCCATTTTGCAACTAAACTATCTAAAAAGCTGGGTACTTTCTTTTCTAAGGATTATGAAAAAAAATCATCCAAACTACAAATTCCAAATCTTTACTGGAAAAGAAACCATCTTTTTAGAGGATGAGTTGGATATAGAAGCATTTGCTAAAAATTTAGCGGAACTTCCCTACTTAAAGGAATCCAAAATTCACGAAGCTCCTAATACATTAGAAAGATTTGTTTTTAGTACAGGGTTTGATACCCAAATATCCCATTATCTGAACTATACAAGAAGTAAAATCTTTCTATTTCGAGTCGTATATGGTTCAAATAAGATTGTCAACTTAATAGATGGTATTTCTTTTTCTTTAATTCCCAAATTTTGGATTATGAGAAAGGAAAAACCAGATTTTTCTACACCAAAACCAAAGCAAGGAAAACTTATAGAAGAAAAATTAAAATTGAATTATTTATAATTATTATGGATACAAAAATATTATTTGTTACAAGACTGGTTTTATATTTTTTAGCTATAATTCTTCCCGCGTTACATCCTGCAATTGCTGTTGGTTACGATTTATATACAAAAGTTTCTTTATTTTTTTTACTGCCTTTTGGAATCATTACGGGGTATTATTATACTTTACCCCAGAAATCTTTTAAAAAAGGACTCTTTGTCTTTTTAAGTAGTAACCTTATTTTAAGCCTAGCCATTTTTCCTTTTGGTCTAGGTGTACTTTTTCCAATCTCTATAGGTTTATGGGGCTTTTTGAGTACAGTTTTTATTTTTCGAGGACAAGGAAGATTTTCTCTATTGGCGACCTTAGAAGTATTTCTTCTTGCCTTTATTTATTACAAAATCTTAGAATATAGTCGTTCTTCCGAAGAAATTGCAAAACTTAGTAAAACCATTACCAATTTGTATATTATTTTGACATTATTGACTTTTTTAGTGCATTCTATTGTACTCTATATAATTAGCTTCTCTTCAAAAAAATTAGAAGAATTCAAAAAAGAATTGGTTGTATTCTCTATGGTTGCAATTCCTATTTTTTTTATCTTTTCTTTTATTCTTCCCCCTGATTTTATTACACACAAAATTGAACTGAATCCATTAGAACCTGAACCCCCCAAGGATTTACCAGAAGGAGATGGTTTTTTTAAAGAGCCCAATAGAGGAGGCCAACAAGAACCCAATACAAAAAATGGTAAACCCTTAGGGAAAAGAAAAGAAAAATATCCTTCTGAATTACAAAATGAAAAAAACAACCACAATAAGGAAGGTGAATCTTCCAGTCCTAAAGACTTAGAAGAGATGCCTGATGGTCCACAAAGCCAAAAAAGAAATCGATTGGAAGGGGTTCCCTCTGAACAATGGGAAGATTTCAAAAATTCACAATCAGGCAAACAAGGGAAGCAATTGGCAGTAATGATCATTGCATCCGAAATACAACCTATTTATGCGGCAGAAAGTTATTTAACAGAATACAATCCCCAAAAAGGTTTCGAGATCGATGCAAATGAACTCCTGAATGAATTAAAATCTAAGCATTTGATTTCTTCTTGGAAAGATCCCAACCCACCAGAAGACGAAAAGCGAAGTCCCTATTCTATTTTTTATTTAACTACAATTAAAGACAGAGTTTTGGCATATAGACCATTCTTTGTAGAACCAACTATAATGGATAAAAAGTACCATCCCTTTGATTTATCCTATACGGCAGTCAGTGCCATCAGTATGTCTATACCCGAAGATTGGAAAGAAATTTATATCAAAAACGAAACTACCCTATTTAAAAAGTACTTACAGGTTCCTTTAGAAGAATCCCATAGAATTCAATTGAACAACTATTTAAACAAAATCTTACAGAATAAAAACAGAAACAATTACTTTCAAGTGCTTGATGGTATTTTAAGCTCATATAAAATCTTTCAATATAAACTAGGTTTTAACGAAGCAACCAACATAGATACTTTAATAAATTTTTTATACAAAACAAAAGAAGGAGATTGTACAGAATTTTCTGCTGTAACAGTACTCCTCCTACGAATGGCTGGAATCCCATCTAGATTGGTATATGGATGGATTGCTTCTCGAGAACTACAAACTCCAGCTCATCTCGGAGGGTTAAAGCACTTACGAAAAAAAATCCCTTATCTACAAAAATTTGACCTGAAAAACCTATATTTAGTCACCAATGCACATAGACATGCATGGGTTCAAGTATACATTCCTAAATACGGATGGATCGATATAGAAACTACATCCTATGCAATCCCCCCCAAGCCTGAATTTGATCCCAATGCCCAAGATGTAGTAATCCCTCTGATCGAAGAAGAACCTTATTTAGAAAAAGCAAAAGAATTTGTATTTCCTTACAAGCTATTTTTTGGATTTTTGGGAATTCTTTTAGGAATTACCCTATTAGGGCTTTATCTATATAAAATCTTTTTGAATTTATATTTGTTTCTTTTTACAAGAAGGTATTCTAAGAATTCTTTGAACTTATTGAATAGATTATTTTATATGAGGCTTTTTGAATATGGCTATCCTAAAAGAAAATTTTACGAAACTCCCTTTGATTATGTAGAAAAAGTTCCAGAAACCCATTTGTTTGCCCAAACTTATACAGAATTGAAATTTAGAACTCAAATACCAGAAGAATATAAAAAATCTAAATTTCAGGAATTAAAAGAAATTTATAAAAAAACTTTAAAAAAACTGAAACCCAAAAAAATCATAAAAAAGATTTTCTTTATTTTTAATTTAAAAGGTATATTTTTTAAAATATGAAGTTTCAGTATTGGTTCTTTCTTTTTCTTTTATTTTTGATTTTTTGTAATCATCAATTTAACTGGATAAACTACAGAGGGGATCGAGGGACCGGATATACTCCTGAAAACATCTTCCCACCTTTAGGTTTAAAATGGAAAATCAAGATACAAGAAACCAAAATGACAAAAAAAAGAGCCTTCAATCCTCCTATCATAATTAAAGATATAATTTATTTTGGTTCTCCGGATGGAAACTTTTATGCCTTTGATCTGAATACAGGGTATATGAAGTGGATCTTCAAAACAAAGGGTGCTGTAAACTCTGTGCCATACGCAGATGAAAACAATATTTATTTTGGTTCTAACGATGGGAATGTGTATGCTGTAGATAAAGAGACTGGCCAAGAAAAATGGTCTTTTTACACAGGCAAAACAGTCCAATCTTTGGTGTTAAAATATAAAGACTATGTCATCTTTACTAGCGATACGGGAGCAACTTATTTTTTAAACTCCGAAGGAAAACCAGAATATATCTTACCCAATCCTGTTTGGTCCCACCATACCTTTCAAGTTTACGATGATATTGTATATTGGGCACCAAGCGGTAGAAGGTTCGGTGCTTTCCATATTCCAAAAAAAGAATTCTTATGGTTTGTAGATGTAACAGCACCTTATCCATTATGGTATTCCTTCCCTGCCATAGATGAAAAAAAAATTTATTATGCTTCTAGCTTTTTTAAAGGAAGCGAAATAGAATTCAATTACTATGCAGTAGATAGAATAACGGGAGAACTTATCTGGCAAAAAAGCGATACATATCGATTTAGCTTAAGGTTTCCTATAAACGAAAGAACAGTATTTTTGGATCATGTAGAACTATTGGATTATATGGCTCCTTCTTTATGGAAAGATTATGTTATTTTTACAAGTGGCGATACATTAATTCGAGCCTTTCATAAAGATACAGGAGAAATCGCCTGGACTAAGGAATTAAGCTATCCCACAGCAAGTGCACCTACAATAGCTGGAAATAGAATCTATTTAGGTGTGAATGGAATCCATTCAGAAACGGATTCTGGTTTTTTTGTGAAAAAACCAATATTATTATGCATTTCTGCAGAAAACGGTAAAACTATTTGGGAATACGAAACCGAAGGAGCCGTATTGAATTCTCCCTTAATTTCTAACGGTAAAATTGTGTTCGGCACAGATGAAAATGTTTTTTATGTTCTTGAAGAAGTATTTTATTTAGATTTTTTCAATCCTCTTAGAAAATTATTTTAACTTCTTTGTAAGCTCCACTAAGATAAACGAAAAATTGTCTTTTATACTTTTTTTTGAACAAACATGAATGATTTTTTTTGCCTTTTCCATTAAAGTTTCTTTCGTAAGAAGGATTTGCTTTAATTTTTTGTCTGATAAATTCTCCCAAACTCCATCACTACATAAAAAAAAATTTTGATCTTTGTAAAGAAAACTCCCATTTTGGTATTCAATTTTTTCTATATCCATATTTGTAGTTAAAGCAGATTTTAAATAACCTCGTAAAGGGTGTTGAGGAATTTCTTCTAATTTAATAAAGCCTTTTTCGAATAAATCCATAGCATGGGTATGATCAATGGTTAAAGAGTATACACCTTTCTGATCCCAATAGTAGATCCTTGTATCTCCAATATGAAGAATCGAATATTTATTTTTATTAAGTATTAAAACAGATAAAGTAGAACCCATCCCTTCTAAGTTTGGATTCTCTTTTAAATATTTTTGTAGATTGATAATCATTTTTTCTAAAATAAATTTATATTCCAATTTTATGATTACATCCTTATATTGTAATATCGTATTCAGTACTTCTTTACTTGCAACTTCTCCCCCGGGCCTTCCTCCAATTCCGTCTGCTATAGCAAAAATGTTGATTGTATTCCCTTCGAAATTCATTTCTTGTGGTTCTAACATATTCATCTGAGTAATCAATTGTTCATTAATCAATAAAGAATCTTCGTTTTTGGAACGATCCCCTTGACTGGTAAAGAATACAACTTTCATTTTTTGGGTAGAATATTCATTTGCGTTTTATAAGTAAATTTTTTATTTGGTTTTTTTAAAGTAAATTTTCTATATTGATTTTTTAAAAAAAGAGGAATTTGGTTGCCATAATGGAAACTAAGGGGATTTTCAGAAACACTACCTGGTAGGATTCTTAAAGAATCTTCCATTTTGCCCGGAAGCATTATATATCTTTCCGAAGCACCTGAGCGAACTTTAAAAGGAAGATTTTGGTTTAAACTAAAATCCATTGGGTTTACAGTAGAAAGAGAGCCTGATACTGGAAAAGGTCCTTTGTTAAAAAAATACCTAAGAAATTTATTCTTTCCGAAAGGGTGATTGAATTCTAACAAATGTAAATGACCCCATTGCCATTGATTGAAATCTTTTGAAAATTGATTCAATTCTTCCAAAGCATCTAAAAAGCTTTTATGGATTATATCTTTTCTTGTTTCTTTTGAGGTTGTTTCGGGATCATCAAACCAAAAGCTATTAGGATTTTGCAATTGTATCCTTAATGCATTTACTGGTATAAACTGTTTTTTTAAATATTGATTGTAATACTTAGTTCCTATATGCTTTTCGTAAGTATTTTTTAAAATATATTTTAACAATACATGAAAAACAGAAGAAGCAATGGAATCTGCATCAGTACTATAATTCCATTTCTGTAAAACTTCGTAACTTTTTTTAGATAAAAGATTTTTGGAAAAATCAAAATCAGATAGATCTTGTAACAATATGGGGAGGATATCTTCTGCAAGTTTCGAGTAAATATCTGTCTGAAGTCTTTGTACATCTTCGATAGATATCTTTTGTTTTGAATTTAAGATTTCTTTAATTCTTTCGTATCGATCAGGATAATGATAATAATTCGAAATCACATAAGGATAAGAAGAACTAAATTTATTATTTGCTGTTGCAATCCAACCTTTTTTTGGATTACGAATTCTGGGTTGTAAATTTGTAGGCACATAACCTAACCATTCATAAGTACCCGTCCAACCCGGCATGGGTAAAAGTCCATTAAAGCCTGGGCGAATTGGTATAGCCACTGCAGCCGTAAAACCAATATTTCCGTCTTTATCAGCATAGACCCAATTTTGTCCAGGAGTTTTAAAATATTCCGTTGCTTTCTCTATATCTTGAATATTCTTTGCACGGTTTGCTAAGTACAATGCTATAGCAGCTTGGTATTGATCATAGGCTGTCCAACGCATACTAAAAACTTCGTCGGTCTGCAAAGGATAGATGGAATTTAGAATAGGACCATGAATGGTTTTTTTTATTTCAAAAACCTCTTCTTTGTTTTTTAATTTAAAAATCTTCTTTTGGATTTCCATATTGAAATACTGATTTTTATATAAATATTGATTGGGGTTTTTGGGATTTAATTTTTCTATATAAAAATCAGCATCATCTGCCATAACATTTGTAAATGCCCAAGCAACATTTTCATTTGCTCCTACAACCACAGTAGGAATACCGGGTAATAGCAACCCCGATACATTGAAATTAGGAGTGATCACTTGAGCCTCATACCAAATTGGGGGTAAGCCATAACTCAAATGCATATCACTAGCAACAATAGGAGTTTCTGTTTCCGATTTAAAAGGTGCAATTACCCAATTGTTGGATGCTCCTACCCTTTCGCTTATCAAAAACTCTTTTGATTGCTCTAAGATCTCTAAAAAAGAAAATAAGATTTCTTTATTGGACTCGGATAATTTACTAAGTTCTAAAATTTCTCCTTTTTTAGGAACATAATCGGGATACAATTCTTTAGCTTTTTCAAAACCCAATTGATCCACTAACAAATAGAACAAGATTTCTGTATCGTAAGAAGTATTTAAATCAAAACACATATAATAAAAAATAGAAATACTATCTATAGGTGTCCATAAATCGGGTTTGTATCCTAAAAGTCTAAATTCAATCGGTAAGGGATTTTGTTCAATAAAAGTATTGACTCCATCGCTAAAATATTGGAGCTGTTTCTTATATTCTTCTGGATAGTCCTTATACATTTCTTCTAAAGTTCTACCTGCTGTAATTGTAAGAAAGAATTTATCCATATGAATTAGGCTTTCTCCTAAAATCTCTGAAAGTTTCCCTTGAATGGCTCTTCGAATCAAATCCATTTGAAAGAGTCTATCTTGTGCCATGGTATACCCTAAACCAAAAGAGGCTTCTTCTTCTGATTCTGCCAACACAATAGGCATTTGGTATTCATCTCGAAAAATTTTTATTGGATTCTTAATCTTTTCAGAATCGATATCTTTTTCGTAACTGGGAGTAACAGATTGTACCAAAAAATAAGCTCCCACTACAAACAAAATGAACAAGAATAATGCTAAGAGCAAAACTTTTTTCATATTGCAAAATTAAACCATAATTTTTTCTTGTCAATAGAAACAACTTTTGCTTGATCCGGAGGTAATCCATGAATTTAGAAATCGTTCAGAAAAGCTTAACCATATTGTTCCGTTTCCGTTTATTTCTAATTTTCACCTACTATTTAGGAGCAACTTTAGCAATAAAATCGAGTAGCCCTATGCAAACTACTGCATACTACTTAGGAAGTACCCTTATGCTCCTGTGGTCTTTCTATTTTTATTTCTACTCAAAAAAAGTAAAAGAGCCAAAAAAACTTAGACGAATGGGGCTAAATACTTTATATGTAGATGTATCTTTGATTATATTCGTTTACCTACCAAACCTCATAGAAACAAAAGCATATGCAGGGAATTTTTGGAAAAATCCTGTACTTTTAATGATTCCATTATTTTACGTAATGTTTTCCACTATTTTGGGAACAAAAATTCAAGAAACTCTTTATCTGACTTTCTATATTTTCTTTGGTTTTCTTTTATGGATTTATTTTTCGTACCAAACAGGAGTTGTTTTTACTTCTGAACTTTCTTTTAATGCAGAAAATGTAAATATAGTTGTACCCATACTACTATCTACTTTTTATCTTATTTTCGGATTAATTTCTGCAACTTTCATAGAATATACGAAAGATATAATCAACACAGTGGAAAAAGAACGAGAAAAACTTACAGAATTGAATACTCAAATCCAAAAAGTAAACGATACTATAGTAAACAACTCTAAAGAAATGGAATCCTACATCCAATTTATTTCTGATTTCTCAAATCAATTTATAAAAGAATTACAGGATCAATCTGCATCGATCCAGCAAATATCAGCTACAATAGAAGAAATTACCCAACTTTCTCTACAAACAACAGAAATGGTTTCCAAAGAATATAAAATGATCGAAGATTTACAAAAAGAAACCCAAAACCTACAAAAGCTTTTAGAAGAAATCGATGGGGGAATCAAAAAACTTACTGAAGAAAATACCAAAATAAAAAAACTAACCTTAGAGTCTAATACCATATCAGAAAATCTAAAATCTGTTATGGAACAAATAAAAACTTCCTTTAGTAAAGTCTCTGAAGTCACAAACATTATGACAGAAATTGCTGATAGAACCAATCTACTATCTTTAAATGCCTCCATCGAAGCTGCCCGCGCAGGAGAACATGGAAGAGGTTTTGCCGTAGTTGCCCAAGAAGTCAACAAATTGGCAGAAAATAGTATACAAAATACCAAAAATATCATAAGAATCATCAAAGAAAATAATGCTTATATTTTTAAAGGAGAAAATAGCATTGCAAGCTCAGCAGAAACGATCAAGCTACAAAGCAAAAACTTAGAATATACTTTAAAGTTTTTCGAAGAACTCACATCTAAACTAAATCAGCAAATCGATTTTAACCAAAAACTAAATTATTATTTAAAAGACATAAATACAATAGCAAAAGAAGTCGAAAACTTTGCAAAAGAACAAACGCGAGGAATAGAAGAAATCTCAAAAACCATTGTATTCTTTGAAAAATCCATACAAGGTATTATAGAAAAATACGCAACTTTAAACCAAAAAATTCAAGATCTACAAAATTTATCTCTAAATTTTCAAAAACTCGTAAAAGCATAAAAATGAATACCCAACTCCAACAAAAATTGTTCTCAGAAAAAAAAATAGAACTACAAGATGCTCTGGAACACAACCTAACAAAACAAGAGTTTAAAACCATATGCAAAAATTTAGGAAGAACTCCTACACTTACCGAATTGGGGATGTTTTCTGGAATGTGGTCAGAACATTGCAGTTATAAAAATTCCTATTTGTTACTTAAAAAACTCCCAAAAGATTCTTCAAGAGCCATTGCTAAAGCAGGAGAAGAAAATGCTGGTGCCTTAGAGATTGGAAATGAACTTGCCGTAGTATTTAAAATTGAATCTCATAATCATCCTACAGCTGTGGAACCCTTCCAAGGTGCTGCAACTGGTGTAGGTGGTATAATGCGAGATATCTTTACTATGGGAGCAAGACCTTTATGTTCCTTGAACTCATTAAGGTTCGGACCTCTTAATATAAAAAGAAATCAATATTTGTTTAGAAAAGCAGTAGAAGGAATTGCTTTTTATGGAAATTGTTTAGGCGTTGCTGTTGCAGGAGGAGAAGTCTTTTTTGATCCTTCTTATACAAAAAATTGTTTAGTAAATGCGATGGCAGTAGGGGTTGCTTTTAAAAAACACATTGCAAGAGCAAAAGCAGAAGGTATAGGAAATATTGTACTCTATGTGGGTTCAGATACAGGAAGAGATGGGATTCATGGAGCAAGCTTTGCTTCTAAGGAATTAACAAAAGAAACAGAAACCAAAAAAACTGCCGTACAGGTAGGAGATCCTTTTAAAGAAAAACTTCTTATGGAAGCTACTTTAGAAGCGATTCGAATCGGTGGAATTGTAGGAATCCAAGATATGGGAGCAGCAGGTCTTACTTCTAGTTCTTCCGAAATGGCTTATAAAGGAAAGGTAGGTATAGATCTATTCTTAGACAAAGTTCCTTTGCGAGAAGAAGGTATGATTCCTTACGAAATTATGCTTTCCGAATCTCAAGAAAGAATGCTTGTTATTGTAGAAAAAGATAAAGTAGATCAAATTAAAAAAATTTTTTCCAAATGGTCCTTGCATTCAGAAGAAATTGGATTGGTTACCAATACAAAAAGATTACGGATATTTTTTAAAAACCAACTTTATGCAGACTTACCAGTAGATTTATTGGTAAATAGTCCCAAATACCAACAAAAGACAAAACGACCAAAACATATAGATTTAGCTAAAAAGTGGAACCCCCATTCTCTAAAAAATACCCCTATAGAAGAATTAGAAAACACCTTTTATGAACTTCTACAATCTCCCAACATCGCATCAAAAAGATTTGTGTATGAGCAATACGATCAAGAGGTCGGATTGGTTCGCGTGCAAAGTCCGGGAGGACAAGGGGGATTAATAAAAATTTCTGTAAATCTATTAGAAGATCTTGAACTTTCAAATTTTTTATCCAATAAAACAATCAAACTTAGCAAAGAACAAAAAGAAGAAATCCAAAAAAAAGGAATTGCAGTAAGTACAGATTGTAATCCACGTTATGTGTATTTAGATCCTTACTCGGGATCTCAACTTGCTGTATTCGAAAGTGCGAGAAATCTAAGTGTATGTGGTGCAGAACCTATTGGTATCACAAATAACTTAAACTTTGGAAATCCATATAAACCAGAAAACTATTATATGTTCAAAGAATCCATAAAAGGAATGGCAAAAGCTTGTAATGCATTAAAGATTCCTGTAACAGGAGGGAATGTTTCTTTCTATAATGAAAGCGAAGAAGGTCCTATTTTACCAACACCTGTTGTAGGAATGGTTGGAATCTTAGAAGATGTATCGAAAGCAATTTCTCCGTTTTTTATAAATAGTAACGAATCCCAAAACATTTATCTTATTGGAAATTTTGAACCTACTTTTGGTGGCTCCGAATATCTCTACATCAAACAGAAAAAAATTACAGGGAAAATTCCTTCTATACATCCCAAAACAGAAGTAGCCATTATAAAATTTTTGAATTCATGTTACCGGAAAGAACTCTTAACCTCAGCAGCTGATCTCTCTTTAGGCGGTCTTGCTATTGGTTTATTCCGTATGGCATACAATAGTTGGCAAAAAAATTATATAGGATTTCAATTAAACAAAGAAGCATTGCAAAAACTTTATAATAAATTACAAAGATGGGATCTTCTCTTTTTTGGAGAAACCAGCGCATCTATATTGATTACTACTAAAGAATCGAAAAAAGAAGATGTTCTAAAAGAACTTCGCTTTTTTAATTTGCCTTTTTACGAATTGGGAATCATAGAAGGAAGTAGTTTTGGTTTTGGTGTTTTTAAAGCAGATCCAAAAACTTCTGTAACTTATTACGAAGAAGCTTTGATTCAATTATTCAATTAGCTTTTTATGATATAAAATCACTTTTTTTCCATAAACTTAGAAGTTCCACACCCTCCTTTTTTAAATTTTCTCTTCCTTCTTCTTCTCGATCTATTAGGCAAACTGCATAGCGAACTATTTTCCCAGATTTGCGAAAAGCTTCAATAGCTTTTAAAGTAGAAGAACCAGTAGTAACTACATCATCTACAACAAGAACTTCTCTTACGGATTCTATTTCTCCTTCAATCCATCTTTCTGTTCCATGACTTTTGGGTTCTTTTCTAACCACAAAAGGATAACATAGAAAACCTTTCTGCCAATAATAAAAAGAAATCCCATAAGAAATCGGATCTGCACCTAATGTTAATCCCCCTACGGCTTCTGGTGTGGGGATGTTGTAAGACGGTAGCAATTCTTCGCATATAGACTGCAAAGCCATCATCAAAAACTGAGGATGGAATACAATTTTCTTACAATTAAAATAATGATTCGATAATTTTCCAGAAGATAGACGAAAAGGCTTTTCTTTATATAGATATACCAAAGAGTGGACTTGATCAAAAAGTTGTTTAGCAATAGGATACATTATGAAAAAATTTATTTATTACATCATCCTGTCTATTCTTTTTGGACTTTTTTCTCTTCTTTCGATGGAACCCTTTTCGATTCCTTTAATTCGATGGGTTGTTCCATGGTTTTTATTTTATTTTATAGATGAATTTTATAAAAAATCTATAAAATCCATAATCATGGCTTCTTTTCTTTTAGTTCTAAGCTTATGCACTTTTACCTTTTATTGGATTCTACATCTTTTTAAAGAATATGGTGGCATTCCCTTGTTTATGTCTATTTTTTTGTTTATTCCCTATTCTTTTTTACTGAACTTAAAAATTCCTTTCGTTTTGATTTTTTTTACTATAATAAAAAGAAAATTCAAAATTTTACGATATCATAATTTTATCCTTATTCCTCTTGTGGTAACTATAATTGATATTTTTACTCCTCAAGTTTTTTATTGGTATTGGGGAAATCTGCTTACTCAAAATTTATATTTTTCTCAAATTGCAGATATTGTAGGGATTCATGGAATCACCTTTTTTTATATTTTGTTTTCGTATGTATTGTATAGAATATTTAAAATGATTCAAAATAAAAAGTTTTATCTATTAAAAAATACAAAATTCATAAGAATTTACTCTTTTTTTGGTATGATGTTTGCGTTAATTTTTATTTATGGAACCACTCAATATTATCGTTACAAAAACATATCCGAAACCTCTAAAAAAATACGAATTGCATCCATACAACCCGATGCTCCTTTGGAAAAATATAACGAAAACAAAGTAACCCAAGAAGTATTAGAAAAACTTATGCTGGATACAGTACCCAATCTTATGAAGTTAGCTTACGAAAAAGGAGAACAAAAAATAAATTTATTTGTTTTACCAGAATCGGCAATTCCTTATTATACAACCCAAAAAAATCCTTTAACGATACAATTCCGTTTATACCATCCTTATTTTGAATATTTGATTTTAAAAGCAAATGCTGAATTCAATGCAGAAGTTTTTTTCAATGAGTTTTATTATGAATTCATTCCTTCGAGTAAAAAGATCCTTACTTATAATTCATCGGCTTTATTTTCAAGAGAAGGTGTTCGCGTAAACAACTACCACAAAAGAAGATTGATTGCTTTTGGAGAACAAATTCCTTTTTCCGAATTTCTTGATTCTACTGGTTTGATTTTTTTAGTTCCAGAATCAATTCGATATAGTAGATTTCAATCGGGAAATGAATTTATAGCCATTCCATATTCTTTATCTTACGAAAAAGTAGAAAGGGAATTTACTTTTTTTCCTTTAGATGTTTTGGAAAAACAAGAAGAAATAAAAAATTTTTTTAAGAATAGGATTTTTAGAATTGATGGATATTTTATGCCCTTAATTTGTTACGAAGTTATCCAACCAGAATATATAAGAGAGTTTTTTAACCAAAGTAAGCATAAAATTGATTTTATTGTAAATGTTACACAAGATAAATGGTATGGAAAAACAGTGGAAAGCTATCAACATTTAGCCTTAGCCAAAATTCGTTCTATTGAACTAAGAAGGGGAATGATTCGTTCTACCAATAGTGGAGTAAGTGCAGCAGTCGACTTAAACGGAGAATATCTTAAACCATTTTATGGAGAAACTTTAACAAAACAAGAAGTAGAAGACATCCAAATTTTGGATATCCCTATTTCCAGGGATATCTTTACAATATATGCGAAAATTGGAAATTCTTGGTTATGGTTAGTTTTGTTTTTGTATTTATTTCTTGTATTAAAGCAATCCAAAAGATTTAAGGTATTAAGTTTTTCTAAAAGAAACCGAAATTAGAAGTATGAAGCACTACCCTATTTTGCTAATCATTTTATTCCCCTTTACTCTTTTTTCAGAAAATAGAATTTTTAAATACAATGGACCCATTCAAACCTTTATCCCCAAGTTTATTGATGAACTTGCAGAAAGCAAAGTTAAATTTCAAATTATCAAGAATTATAACGAAGCCACAGAAGGAAGGTTAGGTTTTAGAATGTACATTCTACCAGGTAGAAGATTGGTAGATTTACAATTTATAAACGAAAATAACAAAACCACAACAATTAAAATATTTTTCGAAAATGCTTGGGATGGTAAAGTTTTCGAAGAAATATTTTTAAAACTAAAAGCCTACGAATCCGATTCCAAACCTTTCGATGACTCTTTACCAGAAGGTTGGCCAAAACCCAATTGATGATTATAAAATTTTTACTTCACTCCCAATGGTTAAAAAAGCACCTTCTACACCGGGAAATTTTTTGATTTCTTCTATTAAGGCTTCGTTCCAAGATATAGAAAAAGATTCATGAGCTTTAATTATAGTTGTTCTCTCTTGGTTTTCTCTCGATACAATATGAAAATAAATTTTTACATTTCCTTTATTTTGTTTGATTATATTGGCTAAATTCTGAACTTGATCAGGATGAAAGTTTTCCTTATAAATTTTTAGATGCAAAGTTTTTTCTAATTTATTTACTAAAACTTTCTCGCTTAATTCTGAGATTTTCTCGACAAGAACGGTCATTTGTTCAGTTTCTTCATTTTTATCCAAAATACCTTCCACGAGAATGGCTTTATCTTCTCTTAAATGCTCTCTAAATTTATCTAAAACACTAGAAAATGCAATGCAACTGGCAATTCCTGTCCAATCTTGCAAAGAAAATTTAGCAAATTCTTTTTTATTCTTGTTTCTTTTCAATTCAAGATCCTGAAGAATTCCACAAATTTCTACTCTTTGTTCTGACGGAAACTGGTTTAATTTCTCTATTGCACTAATGTTTAGATTTTTTATAATATTTTTATATTTATCCAAAGGATGCCCACTAAAATAAATTCCTAGAACTTCTTTTTCATTTCTTAAAAAATCTTCTTCTTCGTATTCTTCATCAAAAATTCTTGGTTCAGAAAAATAGGGTTTTATCTCAGAAAAAAGTTCATTTTGTCCAATTGAGATTTCTTCTTTTTTTCTTTTTACAAAATCAATCAGATCTTCTAAGGATTCAATCAAGCCTTTTCTTTTATAGGATAAACTATCAAAACACCCTGCATGGATTAATGATTCCAATGCTCTTTTGTTAATCAAGTTAAAATCTATATTTTCTAAGAAATTTATAAAGTTTTTAAAATATCCATTTTTTTTACGATTTTCTAAAATATTTTCGATGATCGTATCTCCTACATTTTTTATTGCACCTAAACCATATCGTATGGTATGATCATTTTCTATATTAAAAAAATGTTCGGATTTGTTTATATCAGGTTTTTTGATTTCTATGTTTAGTTCCTTGCATTCTAAAATATAGGGAATCAATTTTTCTGTTTTATTAATTTCGCTATTAAGCACTTCTGTTAAAAATTCGATTGTATAATTTGCCTTTAAATAGGCAGTTTGGTAAACAATCATTGCATAAGCTGCAGAATGGGATTTATTGAATCCATATTTTGCAAATTCTGACATTTGGTTATAAAGATCTTCAGCAAATTTTTCTTCGTAACCTTTTTGTTTAGCACCTTGTAGAAATAAAATTTTCATTTCTTGCATTTTAGATTCGATCTTTTTACCCATAGCCTTTCTTAAAGTATCCGACTGTCCTTTTGTAAAACCGCCTATTTTCTGGGCAATCTGCATTACTTGTTCTTGGTATAAAATTACACCATAGGTTTCTTGCAAAATTTCTTTTAAGTCTGGATGTGGATATTCTATCTTTTCAAGACCTTTTTTTCGGTTTATATAAGCATCTGCCATACCTGTTTGTAATGGACCCGGTCTATACATGGCAATCAGAGCAATCAAATCTTCGAAGACTTCTGGCTGCATTCGAACTACAAAATCCTTCATCCCAGGAGAGGATTCTAACTGAAAGATCCCTTTTACTTTACCACTTTTCAAAAGCTCATAGGTTTTTCTATCGTCCAAAGGAATTTTGTAAATATCAATGGAAATCCCTTTTCTTTCTTGAATCTTTCGGATTGTATTCTGTATAACAGTTAAATTTCGTAGACCTAAAAAATCCATTTTTACCAAACCAATAGTAGATAAGGTGTTCATATCATACTGAGTTACGAGGATCCTTTCCTTTTTGTCTTTTGGATTGGCTACTGTTGCTAAAGGAATGAGGTTTTCCAAAGGCTCTGGAGCTATCACAACTCCAGCTGCATGGACACCTGTTTGTCGGGAATTGCCTTCTAATTTTTTTGCTATTTCGTAGACTTTTCTATGAAGTTCACTTTTTTCTACATATCTGCGAAATTCAGAAGATTCTTGATAAGCCGATTCCAAATTGATTTTTAAAACATTTGGTATTGCCTGAGAATACTGATTTGATTCAGAAAAAGGCATTTTTAGAACTCTTGCCACATCTTTTAAACAAGCCTTTGCTGCCATATTGTTGTAAGTTATGATTTGAGCCACATTTTCTTTACCGTATTTATCTTTTACATAATTTATGACTTCATCTCTTTTTTCGACACAAAAATCCACATCAATATCGGGCATCTCTTTCCTTTCTGGATTTAAAAATCTCTCAAAGAGCAAGTTATAGCGAATCGGATCAATTTCTGTAATTCCTAAAGAATAAGCTATCAAAGAGCCAGCAGCAGAACCTCGTCCTGGTCCAACAGGAATATTCCTATTTTTAGCCCAATTAATAAAATCTTGGACAATCAAAAAATAACCTGCAAAATCCATTTCTGTAATTACTTTATATTCAAATTCAAATCTTTCTTTTAACAAAGGCGTGATCTGGTTATACCTTCTTTTTAGTCCATCTTCCGCCAATTTTCTTAAATAGCTATTGATTGTATATCCCTCTGGTACCTCAAAACGCGGTAATAAGGGATTTCCAAATTCAAAATTCAATTCTATAGAATCCCTTATTTTTATAGTGTTATAAAAGGCTTCTGGAATTTCTGGAAAGAGTTTAAACATTTCTTCGGGTGTTTTAACATAAAATTCTTGATTAAAACCAAAATCCAAAGGTTCATCTATTGTTTTTTTTTGGTTAATTCTTAATAGCATGTCTTGGATTTGGTGATCTTCTCTTAATAAGAAGTGGGCATCATTTGTTAAGACAAGAGGAATATCCCATTTCTTTGAAATTTCTAAATTTCCTTTGGCTACAAGTTCTTCTTCTTTTAGGTTATGATTTTGAATCTCTAAATAAAAATCTTGTCCAAAAATGTTTTTGAGTTTTTTTGCTAATTTTTCGGCTTCATCAAAATTTCCCAATAAGATTTTTCTTTGAACCTCGCCCCCCAAACAAGCAGTTAAACAAATTAAACCTTCGCTATGTTCTTCTAATAAGTCATAATCAATCCTTGGTTTTCGATAGAAACCTTCTGTAAATGACTTAGAAGTTAGTTTTATGAGATTTTTATAACCTATAATGTTTTTTGCTAATAAAATCAAATGGTAATTGTTTCCATCTGCCAAATTTTCCATAATTTTTTTTTCTGTTCTTTTGCCAGGAGATACATAAAATTCATTTCCTATAATAGGTTTTATGTTGTATTTTATAGCCTCTTGATAAAATTGTATGACTCCATACATATTTCCATGATCCGTTATAGCAACTGCATCCATTCCCACATCTTTACAATACTTCATTAGATCAGAAATGCGTATAGCTCCATCTAATAAACTAAAGGATGTATGCAAATGCAAATGAGTAAACTTTTTTATATCTTCCATTGAATTCTAACGAATTCTTTTACTATACAAAAATCAAGTACTTTTCTTTCGTAAAACACAAGTTTTTTCAAATTAATCCAATAGAATTCTTTTGACAAAAGATTTCTTTATAAATTTTTTGTACTTATAATTTAAAAAAAAACGATAATCAATTGAGAGGGGAAATGCCAAAAAAAAACCAATTATTAATTGAATTTTTAAAAAAAAGAAATATTCAAAAAGATATTATAGACATGGTGATCCATACAAAAAGATACAAAAAACTCTTTGAGGATTTTCGAGGGATTTATATTATAGCAAAGCTTTTAGAAAAAGGGGAAAATCCAAAAAATTTTTTAAAAATTTTTTCCCGATATCATCAGAATTTAGCTCTTTTAGAATATAACAATCAAATTCTAAATCATAAAATTTTGGTTTTAGAAAAAAACAAGCTTTTGGATCCTATACACAATCAATATTATTTTGACTTCAATCTACCAAAAAAATCCAAAGGAATCCTTATCGAATTAAAAAATTTACCCCATTGGATTCGTAGTTCTTTTTATAATAAAAACTACAAAAAGGTAATCCAATTTGGTTATGCTTTACTACAAAACAAAAAACTATTGGAATCCCTTACAAAAGAAGAACTTACAAAATTTTATTTCTATTTAGGAGAATCGATTTTTTATCAATATATTGGTTATAGATGCTTACATCAATACAAAATTCTATATAGAAAAACTAACAACAAAATTTTTCTAAGATACATTGGTTGGGTTTTGTTTTTACACGGTCATTATTCTTATGCTAAATACCATCTTAGTGAATTTATAAAATATGCAAAAGAGAATCCCTTTTGGAAAAAAGACATAAAAAAGTTAGAAACTATCCTAAAGTTTATAGATTTAGAAAAAAAATTAAAAACCTCAACAGAAATGAAATATTGAACATGAAAGACGAAAACCAACAGGATATAGATACAATTTTTGAAAATCTAAATTTTTTAAAATTAAAGCAGACTTCTCTAATGTTTCTGGAGCTACCTGATTCTGTTTTAGAAAAATTTTCTGAAAAGTACAGTAATGTATTGATCTATCTTCTAAATATTCTGGATCATCAGACTTCAACAAAATTGGTAAGTAAATTAACGTTAAATTCCATATTGTATTTAATCGAAGAAGAAATTCGATTGTTATTACTTGCTGAATTTAAATCAGAAGGAGAGAAATTTGACGAACTTGTAAAGATCAGTTTTCTTTTAGATAAACTAGATTACATTAAAAATACAGATTTTGCAAAGGAAATCCCTACAAAAGAAATTAAAGATTCTTTGCTAACCTTATGGAATAGAAAAAAAAATAAAGAGTATTTTATTAAATTCAATTATTTATACAATTTTGATAAAGTCCAACTCTATAGTTTAAGTGAACTGATTATGAGTAAAAAACCAATTGTTTTGCTCATTTTAATGATTCTTACCTCCGGTATGGTAAAACAAATCTTATTAGAAATTGTTGTTAAGAACTTTCCTTATCTTTTAGAAGTACTCCCCCCTGATTTGTTTGAACTGAAGTTTTATACTTTTTTAAGAGAGGATATAGAAAAAATAATGAATCATTTACCAGAAGAAGTAGTATCCAAATTAGAATATTTAGAAATTGTAAAAAGACTAGAAGATGGTCTTGATAAAATCATCTTAGAATTAAAAGAAACCAATTTACCAGAAACCATAAAAAGAGAAAAGATCTTAAACCAAATCTTCGAAATTCTACTTCCAGAGACAAAAGAAATTCAAGAACTATTACTGATTGATCTACTCAATAAAGGATACCTACTTCCGCAAGAATCCGAATTATTACAATTATTTCTAAAAAAAAGCAATTAAATTACTACCCAATCGCTGTTGTACTATGCAATATAAAATTCAGCTTTTTTGATTTTATGTATAGGAATTTTCTCTTCGATACCTTTTTTTGGATAATTGATAATATGCCCCTCTCTAAAACATCTGTTTTTATTTAAATGGATAACTTTTCCATCTTCTAAGCTGATGGAAATATCAATACCTCGCAACTCTAAATATTGAATTAACTTTTTTTCGAATTTTTTACTAGATAGTTTCGTCCTTTCTTTCATAGCAATATTTACGGTAAATTTTAGAAAAATTTTAAGAATTTTTTTAAAACTATAATACCATGGTTTGATCTCTTTGCGGACCTACAGATAAAAATTTTACTGCAATATTTGTCCATTCTTGGATTTTTTCCACAAAATCTTTACAATTTTTTGGTAAATCTTTCCATTGGTTTATTTTCGAAATATCTTCTTTCCAACCGGGGAGATATTCGTATATAGGTTCACAATCTTCTAAAGCATAACTCGGAAAATAACCAATCTTTTTTCCATTTAGTTGATATCCAACACAAACAGGGATAACATCATAATGAGATAACACATCCAATTTGGTTAGTACCAATCCCGTAAGTCCATTGATGCGAGCAGAATGTTTAATCAATTCTACATCAAACCAACCACATCTTCTGGGTCTACCGGTAGTTGCTCCATATTCATTTCCCAAATTTCGTAGTTTTTCTGCTTCTTTATCTTTTACTTCTGTAGGGAAAGGTCCTTCGCCTACTCTAGTTGCATATGCTTTGCTGATGCCATATACATTCTCTATATATCGATAAGAAATACCTGTTCCAGTCAAGGCTCCTCCTATCGTAGTATTACTGGAAGTTACATAGGGATAGGTTCCATGATCAATATCTAAAGCGGTACCTTGTGCACCTTCTAAAAGAACAGTTTTTCTTTGTTGTAAAGCTTGCTCAAAAAAAGTAGGGGTATGAATTACCATAGGTTCTATTTTTTTCGCAAATTCAACCAAATCTTTATAGATTTTATCGTAATCCAAACCTGGTATATTGTACAATAACTCTAATTCTTTGTTTTTTATTTTTACAAAATTAGACAATTTTTCTTCCAAATTATAAAAAAGATCCCCCATACGAATCCCTATCCTGAGCATCTTATCTCCATAACAAATTCCAATCCCTCGTTTTGTGGTTCCTATTTTATTTGTTTTTGCTAAAGTTTCTCTTTGTTCATCAATCAATTTATGAAAGGGTAAAACTATATGGCTTGCATCTGATATAAAGATTCGATTTTTATATTCAATGTTTTCTTTATTTAATTTTTCCAGTTCTTGCAATAAGGCTTCGGGATCTACTACAACGCCATTGCCTATAACACATATGGTGTTAGGATATAAAATTCCACTAGGAATCAAATGAAAAACAAACTTCTTCTGGTTTACTACAACTGTATGACCAGCATTCGCACCACCTTGGTATCTTGCAATGATATCAATTTTTTCACTTAAATAGTCGATGATTTTTGCTTTGCCTTCATCTCCCCATTGGGCACCAATTACAACAGTTACACTCATAAAAACTCCTGTAAATGATTATATGTTTAAAAGTTCCGTAAAATTAATGGCAAATCCACAAGAGGGTATATCATAATTCGAAAATTCTCTAGAAAAACTATCATATATACCACCACTAAAAATTTGCTTACCATTTTGATTTAAATAACCTTCAAAAATTGGACCTGTATAATAGGCAAATTCTTTTACCATAGAAAAATCAAACATCACCTCGCTTTTGATAGAATCTACAGTTTCTTTAACAATTTCCAAAAGATCAGGATAGTTTCTTAATAAAATTTCGTACTCTTTTACAATTTCACTTGTTCCTATAAGAAGAGGAATCTCCATCAAAATTTCTTTTAAATCCCCAGAAATCAAAAAAGATTTACAAATTTTATAAATTTTTTCTAAGTCTTTAAAATAAAAAGAAGTTAAGATCTCTTTATGAATCTCTTTCGGAAGATAACCCAACAATCTATTTAGGAAAATAGAATTTCCAAAAACTACGCTATATTCGCAAGAAAAAACATTCATCAATTCTTTTAGCAAATTAAACAAAAGATTAATTCGATTCGAAAAATTCCCGATCCATTCTACACCGATCTGATAAATCTCTCTATAAAAACCTGAGCCCTTAGGATAATCTCTATATACAGGCTGTATATAATAATACTGAATCGAAGAAAGTTCTTCTTTCTGATAAATAAAGGACTTCATGGCAATCACTGTGATATCTGGTCTTACGACTAGGTAATCGCCGTTAGAATCTTTGGTTTCGAAATTTTTTTCTTTTAAAAAAGTATCAAAGTCCAAACCTCTTTTCGAGGTAGAAATGAAAAACAATTCTTTATGATCCATCAATGGAGGAATCAATTCTATAAAGCCATGATTCGTTAAAATATTTTCGATTTTTTTTTTATGTTCTACAAATTTTTTAATTTTTTCTAAACTAAAATATTCAAAACCAGAAGGGATAGATAAAGCCTTTTTCATGAAATGTCATTTTTTTTTAGAAAAAGTTAAAATCAATTTTTTAATGTTCAGGAAAAAAACACTTTTCCTGAACATTATAGAGAGATTATTTTTCTACACCAAATTGTTTATTTAATTCATCATCCAATAAATCTGCCCAGTATTCTAAATCATTAATACAAGTTTTTAATTCCTCATATTCTATACCATTAATATCTCTTTCATAAGTTGCATAAATCTGATTTGAATCTGGCATAAGGGTTAGTTTTACTCCTAAATAAGAATCGTTCATCTCTAAAAGTTTTTTATATAGTTCTAAATCTTTAAATCGAGGTACTTTCCCTAAATAAGAAAAAACTCTTAAAAAGGTTCTCGTTCCTGAAGAAACAGGAACATCCTGAACAAACACTTCTATAGAAGCAGACCCTCTCCTCCATCGATAGGTTTTATATTCTTCGTCATATACATCTTTTTTTCCCAGACCAAATTCTTCCATTAGCTTATCGATCATTTTGTACACTTGATTTTTATCTGTCATAAAAGACTTCTTAAAATAATTTTTTTGTATTTTACAAAAAATTATCTTTTTGTCAATAAAATCCTATGCCTCTAAAATATTTTCTTTTTTATAATTCTATTTCGGGAATCAAAAACCTAACGAAAATGTTTTATGAGAAGCCAAATCCATAAAACTCAAGAAAACTTAATTTTGAATCATAAAAGCATATTTAGACTATTAGGAAAAAAGAAATTCCAAAAAAGTAGTTTTTTTCTTAAACTACTGGATTTGCAGTGTGATAAGAAACACCAAATTGTTTTTTTTGCTACTTTAGATTTTGATTAAAGATTTTTTAGTTTGATAGAAAACCCCTTAAAGAAAATAAAATAAGGTAAACCAAATCCAAACTTGATGATTGTTTCTATGGGATAGGATTTAATATAAAGATATCCTAAATAAGAATTGTCAAAATTTGAATTTTGATTTAGCTAAAAACATGAAATTTCAGAATTTTTGGGAAGAATTTAAAGTCATTCGTTGGAAGCCTATTTTAGTGCCTCCCGAACATGGAATTTGGGGCTTTACAATAGAAGCTGCTTTATTAGGTTTTTCTTTCTCTTATGATCAAAATGTCATCTTTAGTTTAGGAATTGTATTTTTAATGTTTCTTAACCCTTTTTTTAAGCAAGCTATAAAAATTTATTTTCAGGATGTATACCATAAGCGAACTTTTTTAAGAAGGTATATTGCTTTATTTGTATGTGCAATTTTTGTTTTCATCTATTTTATAATTCTTTATTCTATTTATAAAAATTCTTTATATAGCTTTTGGATCGGAATTGGGATTGGTATGGTTTTGGGATTGATTCTTGTACTTTTAGAAATCATAGGATACTACCAAAATACTTTTTTAGAATTTGTAGGCTCAATGATCCCCAGCTTTTTTGCCATAAGTATGAACTCAATTTTAGAATACCAAGAAGATGTAATCTATTTTATGTTTTTGGTACTCTTATATAGAAATTTCTCTTCTATTTTTTTGACAAAAGAAATCGTTTCTATATTAAAAAATAGATCGGATAACAAAAATAGTTTCTGGTTTATTGCTTTTTTTCATGTGTTGATTGCTTTGGTTTTGTATTTTTATTATTTTATTTCCTTTAAAATTTTTATGATTTTGCTTCTTCATCTTTTAAGTATAGTATTTTTGTATTTTTTAGCCACAAAAAATATAATCAAAAAACCCCAAGGGATTGGTTGGAGCCAAATTGTTTTAGGGATTGCTTATATTGTTTTTATAATTTTTTTAAAGGATTGATTTATGTATGCAACTTTGGTAGTTTTCCATATCATTTTTGCCTCAATTTGGATTGGTGGTCACATATTACTTTTATTAAGAGTTCTTCCCAAGGCTCTTAAAGAAAAAAATCCTAAAATCATCTTAGAATTTGAAGCTTCTTACGAAACAATAGGAATACCTTCTTTGATTTTACAAATCATAAGTGGTATTCTTTTATTTACATTAAGAGTAGAATCGATTTCTGAGCTTTTCGATTGGACAAACTTCTATGGTAGGCATTTGATTTTAAAGCTTTTTCTACTTTTGTTGACGATTGCCTTAGCGATTCATGCAAGATTTAGGATTCTACCCAATTTAAAAGAAAAAAATATGATTCTTTTAGGACTCCATATCTTTGCAGTTACTTTGCTATCGATTGGTTTCGCACTTGTAGGTGTAAGCCTTCGATTCAATCTATTTTATTAATAGAAACATAAAAAAAAGGAGGGCATGGACTCTAAAGAGAATTGGATAGATTTTAATTTTTTTTAAAGATCAAAAATTTTACCCGGATTTAAAATGCCATTGGGATCAAACATCTTTTTTAGTTCTTTCATATAGAAAATTTCTTTTTCGGATTTAGTAAAATTTAAAAAGTTTTTTTTTAACAATCCAATTCCATGTTCTGCACTAATGGAACCTTTCAAGTCGAATACCATTTGGTAAAGAATTTTGTCAAATTCATTGATTTTTTTTCTAAAAAGTTCTCCATCAAACTCAATAGGAGCAAGTAGATTGATATGGATATTCCCATCTCCTAAATGTCCAAATAGAAACAATTCAAAATCTTGGAAGTTGTTTTTTTGGACATCTTTTATACGATGGACAAAGGAATCCATGTTCTGAATTGGTATGGATATGTCATTTTTATGAAATTTTCCACTCATTGCAACAGCCTCACTTATATCTTCTCTATAACGAAATAAATTTTTTTTGATACTCTCTACATCAGAGAAAATAGCATCCTCTAAACCAATAAGATAAAATTCGTTAAGTAGATCTTCGTAGGGAATTGTAAAAGTGTTTTCTGGTTTTTCTATCTCGATCAAAACGTACCATACATTCTTATCTTTTAAGCTTTCGGAAGGATACGATAAATTGTGTTTTTTACAAACCAAATTTAGGCAAGAAGAATCAAAAACTTCGAAACATAACATTTCTTTTAAAAATTTTCTACATAGTTCTAAGGATTGAATTACCTGAGAAAACTTCGAAAAAGCAAGTAAATATACGAAAGTATCCCTAGGCTTTTGGGTTACCAAAATGGTAGCCTTAGTTATGATTCCCAATGTGCCTTCGGAGCCAATAAAGAGTTGTTTTAAATCGTAACCTGTATTATTTTTGATCAGATTGCTTTGAAAACTTAAAACATCTCCTCTACCTGTTACTACTTCCAATCCCAAAACCCAATTTCGCAATGGACCGTATCGTATTACCCGAATTCCACCAGCATTTGTTGCAATATTGCCACCTATCATTGAAGATCCCGAAGAAGCAAAATCTACTGGAAAGTAGTAGCCTTTGTTTTCTACTTCTTCTTGTAGGGTTTTTGTTATCACACCTGCTTCTGCTGTAACGGCTGGTAAAGCAAAATCAAAATCCAAAATTTGGTTCATTTTTTTTAGAGATACAATCACTTCTCCTTGCGAAGCAACAGCACCACCTGAATAGCCAGTCCTACCACCACTAGGGACTAATGGAATGTGGTATTCGTTTGCATAAAGGATAATTTTTTGAACTTGCTCTGTAGTTTTAGGAAAAAGTAGTAAGGATCCACTGGGAGTAAAATCCTTTGTCCTATCCAAACTATATGAGCGTATTTCTTCTGGATCTTTGATTATATTTTTTGGATTTAAAATCCCTTCTATTTTGTTGATAAAAATGTTTAGGCGGGCAGTCAACCTAAAATTTCCTTTGCTATTTTGGAAGCTAATTTTCCATCGTATTGTTCCGAATAGTTTTCTTTTAAAAACTTCATTGCTTCGCCAATATTTTTAGCACCGCTATTTCGTATGATTTCTTTTAGCTCTTCCTCGGAAAGTTGCTTAGGTAGGTATTCTAACAAGATTTCTTTTTCTTTTAAGGCTTGTTCTAAGGCTTCTTTTGTAAGTTTTCCCTGCTGCCCCAGCTGAATATTTTCTTCTATATTTTTTAGAAACTTTTTTACTACTTGAATTACATCTTGATCTTTCGGTTCTCTATGACCATCATCAATTGCAATCAACTTAACCTGGGAAAGGATCGTAGAGAGCAAATTGGATTTGATTTCGTTTTTTTCTTTTCTTGATTGTAGAGATTCTTTTTTTAATTTTTCTAACAACATATTTTTAAGAATTTTTTTCTTTTTTATATGTCAAGAATAAAATTCCAAAAGCCTACCCTTGGGTTTTGTAGACCTATTAAAAAAATTTTTTATAAGTTTTTGCATTTGGTTTTATTTCTTTATATATAATCATCGCCGACATCGTAGGGGCGTATTAGGGGTGTGGTTAGTTTTAAGGATTCTTCTAAGAGAATTTGGATTTTTCTTCTTAGTTCTTCTGTTACTTTTTTTATAGCAGATTTTTTTGAAGTTTTATATTCTTCGTAATAGTTCTTTATGGAAATAGCTTTTTCGAATCGAACGATTGCTTTTCTTGGTCTAGGTTTCGATTCTTTAAACATATATTCTTCGAAATGTTTTAGCCATTCATACATCCTTTCTGCTGTAGGATAAGAAATCAAATATTCTGTATTTGTGGTAATAAAACTATAGGCTTTGGTTGCTTCTTTTTTTGCCCATTCTAGTTCTTTTTGTGTAATCTCGGGAAGTCTAGGATCTGGAAAGTTTACTTCTTTCATTTCTAAGATGGCTAAAACATAACGCAATTTATCGATAGCATGGCTTTCTTTTTTGTATCCCTGTATATTTAACTTTTCTGCTATGTTATCAAGAATTTGGTGCCGAATCCGACCAATTCGATAATCCCATCCTTTATCGACTTCAGGAGTGATTTGGTATTCCTTCTCGGCATTTTCTAAAAGGACTCTTCCAATGGTTAAAAATCTTCGTAGTAAATTTTTATTTTTCGGATCGATTTGTAGAGCTTTTTCTATTCTTTGTAAGGATTGGTGTAGTTCTCCTTTGATTTGCGCTTCTGTTCCTTTGTAAATATATTTAACAAACACAGGCAAAAGTATGATGTCGTCTTCTATATTTTCTTTTTTTAGATCTTCGTAAGCCCAAAAGGATAACTGTGCAATTCCATTTTGGAACGGCATTAGATGATCATTTTCTCCACTTACAGGTTCTCCCTCTGGAAATAAGGCTAATTTCCCTTTGGGTTCTGTTAAAATTTTTCTTGCTGTTCTTAATGATTCCCGATCGGATGTCCCTGCAAGAACAGAAAAGGCACCTACATTTTGTATAACTTTTCCCACAAAACCATTTGCCCAATCGAAGACTTGACGAGAAGCCATATAATTGAATCGGGTTCCCATGGTATTGGCTACATAATAAGCAACCACTGGCTCAGAATTTGTGGGATGATTGCTACAATAAATCATTCTTGAATCTCTTAATGTTCGTATGTATTTCTTATCTTGATCAGAAATTTCAATAGTTTCTAAATTTTGTACTAGCTTTGCTAAAACTGGGAAAAATAAATCAATAGTCCACAATAAGGGTAAACTAAATCTTGGGGGTATAAAAGTTTCCATTGGTTTTAAAAAAAATTGTTAGGAAAATTGATCAACCAAAAAAACTCGACAATAAAAAATATCTAAATTTTTTATGTTTTTATGAATCTTTCAATCCAACAATCCATAGAAAAAGAACTACCAAAGAGTATATACCCATCTTTAGAAAATCCATTTGACACAAAAGAAAAAAAAGAAACACCCAATTATCCCTACGATAAGGCTTTGCAAATGGGTAAGGAGTTGATCCAAAAACCTTTACAAGGGGGTGGAGTTTCTCGAATCATCGTACAACATCATAAAAATCGAATGACAGTTTTTGAAAGGATTCAAGTCCTTACAAAAGAAAATCCTACATACTTATACCAAAATTGGGGGAAGCATTTAGACGGAGCCAGTATTGTAACAGCTATTATCAATATCAATGGTAGAGATGTTGCTGTATATGGACATGATTTCACAAATAGAGCTGGTTCAATGGATGCAACCAATGGAGAAAAATTAGCAAGACTGATCTATCTTGCTGGAGAAAAAGGAATCCCTTTAATCGGGATGAATGATTCTGCTGGTGCTTATGTTCCAGCAGGTGTTGGTGGTTTGGATGGATATTCTGAGGCTTTCTATGCATTACGAAAAATTTCTGGAGTTGTTCCCAGTATTATGTTGATGTTTGGATACAATGCAGGGGGTGGTTCTTATTTGCCAAGACAAGGTTCTTTTATGATTCAACCACAAGATACTTTTTTTGGTTTAACTGGTCCTCAAGTAATCAAAGATGTATTGGGAGAAGAAGTTACCCCAGAGGACTTAGGAGGACCGAAAGTCCATAGCCAAAGTGGTGTTGTGGATGTGGTTGCATCTGATGAATTGAGTGCCTTAAGAAAAGCTTTGCGATTGTTACAATATCTGCCAGATAATCACCATAGCTTCGCACCTTATTATCCCACAACCGATCCCATAGATAGATTCATCTACGAGGAAGAAATTCTATTAAGAAAAACATTCAATTCTCCTACGGGATTCAATACTGCATTTGATATCACTTTGATGATTCAAAATATTGTGGATCATGGTGAATATTTCGAAATCCAAAAAACAAGAGCAAGAAACTTAATTTGTGCCTTCGGAAGGATCGGTGGACATGTAGTGGGGATTATGGCAAACAATTCTGCTGTTGCAAGTGGGCAGATTGATATCCATGCAGCATACAAAGGAGCAAGATTTGTTCGCTTTTGCAATTTGTATAATATCCCTATGATTTTTTTCGAAGATACTACAGGATTTTTACCCGGAAAAGAACAAGAAACAGGAGGGATTGTCCAAGCAGGAAGGGCTCTACTTGATGCCATTATTGATCTAAGGACACCCAGGTTTTTGGTGATTGTAAGAAATGCTTTTGGTGGAGCTTATGCTACTTTTAATTCCTATCATGTGGGGGCAGACATGGTATTTGCTTTTCCTACAGCAAGAGTGGCTGTAATGGGACCTGCAGGCAAAGAATTTGTCTATAAAGAAGAGTTAAAAGCTCTAAGATTCGAAGTAAAAAAATTAGAAGCACAAGGCAAAAAAGAAGAAGCCCAAAAACTCTTAGAAAAAGAAATGAAAAAATTTTCTGATCTCTACGAAGAAGAATTGATGAACCCGAAAGAAGCTTTATCCTTAGGTTCTATATCCCAATTGATTATGCCGGGAGAAAGTAGAAAAATTCTTGCAGAAAACCTAAACTTTTATTTAAGACATTACACACCTAAACCCCTCCAAGATGTCCAAAGAGAATTTCATTAAAAATTCCCAAAACCAAAACAAAAGAGCTAATTTCTAAAAAAAATTATAAAAAAATTTCAAAAAATCTATAACAAAAAAAAATTAAAAATTAAAGTATTTTTTTCCAAAAAAGAGTTGCCAAAAGTAAAAAAAATTATTATACGATTTATTATGCAATAATAAGGAGAAAATTTCTTATGAAAGCAGAATATTTTTTTTAGTATTGGTATTTATTTTTATTTTAGAGTGTAGGTTGGGAGAATTGGATCAATTTTGGATGACTTCTTTATTGGAATATCTAAGTTCAGAAAATAATGGCTCTGGATTTGTACCCGCAGTAGGAGAATTGGATCCTACTTTTGGTAGTGGCGGCATAGTAACAACAAATATTGGTGGTTCTTATGATGAAGCTCGTGCCATAGCAATACAGCCCAATGATGAAAAAATCCTTGTTGCAGGATTTTCTAATGCCTATGGTACTGATGACTTTGCCCTTGTACGATATAACTCTGACGGAAGTTTGGATACTTCTTTTGATACGGATGGCATAGTAACAACAAACATTATTAGTGGTTCTTATGAGGGAGCTTATGCCATAGCAATACAGCCCAATGGAAAAATCCTTGTTACGGGATTTACTGGACCGGTGGATAACTCGAATACTGACATTTTTGTTATAAGGTATTTTCAATAAAAATTAAGGTTTGTAGGTTTCTCTATTTGGTAGAGTTCTATGGATGGGAACCCTTACCCCATCCAACCACTCCAATCAAGCAAAGGTATACATGTTTCAAAGTATCGAAGGGCTTGCCACCCAAACGCAAGCCTCTTCTTTTTTTCCCTATCATCCCCTTCTATTTGTGATAGTTATCACACTGAAAAAATTACTTGAGAATCAAAACCCACAAATGCGACATAAACTTCTATATAGCTATACCTATCGATTCAAACTCCTCAATATAGTAAAAAAGATACCAAAAAGAGTTGCCATCTGAGTCAACCAAAATAAAAATGACCACTTAAGTAAAGAACTCCTCGTCTTCTCTAT
>JBKBRY010000019.1:0-52313 GCA_046291925.1 Leptonema sp. (in: bacteria)
TAAATAATAAAATTTATTCAAAAATTCCAACTTATTTTTTTAGTTGTATTGTAATAAGTAGATCAACTATGAACCCTATGATCCTAAGTTTCGACCCACAAATTTATATCTTATTATTTAGAATCATAATTTATTGTTATGAATCTACTTTTTTTGTTTTTCCATCTTTTAATGCAGAAAATACGATTTCTGAGATGTCTAAAACTTTAACATTTTCTTCTTTTCCTTTAGCTTTAATACCATCTGTAATCATTATCATACAAAATGGGCATCCAACTCCTATTGTATCTGCCCCTGTATTTAAAAGCTGTTCTGTTCTTTTAATGTTTACTCTTTCGTACTTTTCTTCCATCCACATTTGAGCTCCACCAGCACCACAACATAAACCAGTTTTTTTATGATCAATTGGTTCTGCTATTGCGTTTCCTAAAGATTTTTCTATAAGGTTTCTAGGAGCTTCGTAAATATTATTATACCTTCCTAAATAGCAAGAATCGTGATATGTAGCTCTTAATTTTTGCATTTTTTTTATAGATTCTTCATCTAATTGAATCTTCCCTTCACTTAATAATTTTTCAATTAATTCAGAATGATGGTATACTTCGTAATTTCCGCCAAATTGGGGGTATTCATTTTTTATTGTATTGAAACAATGTGGGCAGGCAGTAACAATTTTTTTTACTTGATAACGATTAAGAGTATCTACATTTGCTTGTGCAAGGGATTGGTATAAATATTCATTCCCTCCTCTTCTTGCACTATCGCCCGAACAATTTTCTTCAGTTCCTAAAACTCCAAATTTTATTCCAGCTTTCTGCATAATTTGAACTAATGTTCTTGCAACCTTTTTGTTTCTTTCATCAAAAGAAGCTGCACAGCCAACCCAATATAAATATTCTACATCAGGATCTTCTGCTAAAGTTTTTACATTTAAACCTTCTGCCCAGTCCATTCGTGTATGAGCACCCATTCCCCATGGATTAGAATTATTTTCCATATTGACAAAAGCAGTTTGCAGTTGAGTGGGAAATTTACTTTCTGCAAGAACTAGATATCGTCTCATTTCTAAAATTGCTTCGAGTTGATTATTTCCCACTGGGCAAGCCTCTACACATGCGTAGCAAGAAGTGCATGACCATAATTCTTCTTCTGTAATATAAGGCTCTCCTATAATACGAGAAGGAGGATTTCCTTCTTCTGCATAGTTTAGAATTTCTTTTGAATAGTCCATCATCGCATGCTTGATATCTACCATAATCTTTTTGGGATCTAATGGTTTCCCTGTTCGGTTTGCTGGACATTGAACAGTACATCTACCACATTCAATACAAGACATGCTATCTAAAAGTGAAGTCCATGGTAATTCGGTTACATTACCTGCTCCCCAAACAGTAGCATTTTCTATGTCTATGTAGTTGATTTCACCCCTTGATTGATCTTTAATTAAAAGAAAATTAAAAGGTGCATATAACAAGTGAGAATGTTTAGAATTGGGTATAAAAACTAAAAAGACATACACAGTAGCAATATGGAGCCACCAAGTAAATTCATACAAAGCTTTTGCTTCGTAATCTTGACTTAATCCAAAATACTTCATTAAATTTAAAATAAGGGAATTCACCCAACTAATAGAATGATTCTCTAAAAATGCTTTTGCTGTTGAACCTACCAAGGTAGAAATCATCAAAGTAGCGATTAACAAAATTACAATTGCTGACTGAGGAGAAGGAATATCTAAGCCTTTTGCTCTTCGAATCCATCTCCTGTAAGAAAAATAAATTAATCCAATCAAAACTAACAAAGAAAAGTTAAGCACAATGGATTCATAAATTTCTTTTCCTGAACCTAAAGCTATAAAAAATATTGCTATAAACTCAACCAACAAAAAAGCCAAAGTTATCCATTGCAATTTAACATTTTTATTAACTTCAAAATTTTCTTTTCCACCCAATTTATTATAGATTCCATAAGTAATGATCATGAGCAAAAGGATTGCCAAAATAGAAAAGATTGCAATTGGTTCAGTTATATTTAAACCAACATAAGTATAAGAAGGTATAAGAAAATCATACGGTTCTATACCAAGATATTTCAATAATACCCAGAAGTTGCCAGCTATCATCTGACTTAGAGTATGAAACATATAAGCAATAAAACCATAAAATATAAAGGCATGCATTATACCGCGAATTGGATTTTTAAATAACTTTTGTTGGAATAAAACGTTGAATAAAAATGAGCGAATTCTTGCTTCCCAATTTACAAAATTTTTTACTGGTTGGGATTTTTTCATAATTTTAATTCTATACCAAACAGCATAGAGAAAAGCAATATGGGCAACCACAAACATGAAAACATGAATCAAATTGGCATAAATATCGCTTTGATGTATCATGGGAACTCCTTAATTATATATACTGGTCTATAGGTAGAATTTTTTTTGCAATACATTTTGTCTATTAAAATATAAATCTTATTCATTCATACATTATTGATATAAAATCTTTGTTTCTTTTTCTACAGCATTGGATAAATCAATTAAGTTCTTTAAAGAATTTCCAGCCAAACCAAAAACAGATAACCTATCTAAATTTTTTCTTTTATAATCTGTATAAGAACCTTTTTCCTTTAATAGATGATGAAAATAGTAATATTTAGATTTCCATAAACTTTCGGGAAATTCTAAATTTATGAATACTCCATTTTTTTGTAAAATGTAATTGATTAAAAAACTTTTTTCCTTTTTTTGTTCTAGTTTAAAATTTAGTAATTCCTTAATTTCTTTTAAATTTTGATTCCTATAAATTTGAACCAATAGTTCAAAGTAAGGTAATTGTAAGATTTCGGGAATCAAATAATCAGCAATAAATTCTCCACCTACTTCTGGAACTGCTTCTAAAAAAAATACATTCTCTCCATCAACAATAAACTCAGCAAGAAAAGGGCCTATAATAAGATTTGTTTTTTTTACAATAAAATTTGAGATTTGAAAAATTTTATATTTTTGAATTTCCGTTAAATCTGAAGGGAAAAAATGTTTTTTATCACAAAATAACAATTCTGCAAGCTCCTTATGATTGGTTATAGTTTCTAAATCTATAATTTCTTTTTGTGTTATTATTAATGGATATAACTGTTTATGGATAATCAAACCAAAAAAAATATATTCTTTTCCTTTGTAATAGGGTTCGATTAGATTCGAAGTCTGGGTTTTTAAATATTCTTTATTTGTAATTAGTTGAATATCTCTTTTACCAAAAGAAGAAATAGGTTTTACTACCCATTTTTCTGCTTTGTCTAAATTTTGGATCCATTCTTTTTGTGATTTCAAAAAAGAATGGCTGAGTGCAATTTCCAAAATTTCTTTTTTACTACGAAATCTTTCGAAGGATTCTTTAGGATTTGCGGGCAAATCAAAATAATTCGCTACTTCGTTTGCTACTTCTAAAACCTTACCATAAGAGCGAGAATAGATCCCTTTTAGTTCTTTTTTGTATGGTTTTAGGAATTCAATGATTCTTGTTGTATCTAATAAAGAACAAGAAAAAAATACATCACATAAATTTTTCCCAACAGATTCTGGATTTTGATCAATCCCAATTATAGGAATGCCTAAATTTTTTAAGGCATTCAATAAAGGTAGTTGATGGAATCCTGTTCCAAAACTTACAAACATTTTTTTTATAATACCAAAATTTAATTTGAACCGATAATGACAATATGTTAAGAGGAATTTATACATCTTCTACAGGGATGATAATGAATCAATACAAATTAGATGTGATTGCCAACAATATTGCAAACGTAGATAAAACAGCATTCAAAAGCGAAGAGGCTATTTTTAAGTCTTTTCCAGAGATGTTGATCCAGAGAACAAGAGAGGATGGTTTGGGATGGGTGCCTATTGGCAGTTTTGATTTAGCGCCTATAGTTGGTAAATTAGGGACTGGAGTTGAACTTAATGAGATTTTTATTAGATTTGAGAAAGGTCCTGTAAAAAAAACCGATAATCCTTTTGATTTGATGATTGATGATAAAAACAACGATAGCCCAGCATTTTTTGTTGTCCTTACTGATAGAGGAGAAAAGCTTACAAAAAGTGGTTCTTTTATATTGGATAAAGATGGTTATTTGGTAACACCAGAAGGTTTTCCTTTATTAGGGGAAAAAGGTCCCATTCGAGTTTCTCGATGGAATTGGATAGTAAAAGAGAATGGGGAAATTTGGATCAATCAAAAATTTGGAAATGATCCTTTAAACGGTACAAACGAAACCCAAAACCAATGGGATCAGCCTGCTTTGTTAGATAAAATAAAAATCAGAACTGTAGAATTTCCTCGAGAGTTAAAAAAAGAAGGTAATAGTTTTTATTCGATTACTCCCGAGTCAGGGCCAATGTTAGAATTCAAAGAAGATAAGCAGCCTCTTGTTTTGCAAGGTTATTTAGAAGCTTCCAACGTAAACATCGTTAGAGAAATAACGAAAATGATAGAAGTGCAAAGAGAATACGAAGCAAACCAAAAATCTATAACCACGCATGATAGTTTATTAGGAAAACTCATTAACGAGGTAGCAAGGTAATTATTCTTTTATAATAAAAGGATAGATTTTTTCTATTTTTACTTCGTATTTTAAACGTTTTTTCTTAACATTGCAATGCCTTGTTATGGTTTGGTTGCTTTTAGCTTGCACTTCTATAAAGAAAAGGCATTGTTCTCCGTTTTCGAACTCAATATAACCTAAAATTGTTTTGTTTTCTTCAAAAGGATTTTCTACATAAATAGAAAAGGTTTTATAGCCAGGTACCTCTTCTTCCAATTCGTCTACTTTAATAATAACTTTTTCCATCATGTTTAAGTTTTCTTGTGCGAAAACACTCAAAGTAAAAAACAAAAAAATCATTAGGGGTTTCTTTTTCATAAAGTTGACTTTTTTGTTTAGAAAAAATTCATCAACATTATATTTATTGATATTTTTTTTCTAATTCTTTCAACTGGCTGGATAGATTGCTGATTTGTTTTATAGATTCTAAAGATTGGCGAGACATATTCGATAATTCTAAAATATTTTTCTCCATAGAAATTATAGTTTTACTTACAGAATCGGTATTTTGCAATTGCTCTTTTGAAATCTGGTCTACCTCTTTACTTAAATAAAAAATATTGTTTAATGAATTTACCAAAATTTGATTTAATTCTATTTGTTCTGAGTAAATCTTTTGAAATTGATTAAAAAAATTTACAATTTTAAGAATTTGCTTTAACTGACTGTTGAGTTGAACTTTTGTTATGTTCATACTTTCCATTGCTTTTTGGATAGAGTTTGCATTTCCTTTGATTATAGTATTGATATTATTTGCACTTTCCTGACTACTTTCTGCTAAACGATTGATTTCTTGTGCAACAATTGCAAATCCTCTTCCATACTCTCCTGCTCTTGCCGCTTCTATAGATGCATTTAAAGAAAGCAAGTTGGTTCGATCAGAAATTTCGTTAATCATTTCTGTAATTTCTAAGATCTCGTTAAAAGAATTTTGAATTTCTTCCATAATGCGATTCAATTTTGTAAAAGCATTTTGTACTTCGATAGAATCTTTTTCTGTTCTTTGGATTTCTTCGCTTAAGCTTTGAAAGGAATTTTTAAAATTCTGAATACTTTCTGTAAGTTTTTTGTTGTTATTTTGAATTTCTTGTATCTCTAAAAATTGTTTTTCTAAAATATTGCTTGCTTGTTGGGTGGTACTGGATAGTTCTTCGGTTGCTGCTGAAATTTCTTCGATTGAACTAGCTTCTTCTTGCATTTCTTTATTAAATTTTTCTATAAATATCTTTAAAGAATTTACATTTTCGTTTAAAGTTTCTGAAGTTATTTTTATATCATGGAAAAACCACTTTAGCTTTGCAAGATATTCTCTTTCTTTTTTTTCTCGATTTTGTAAGCCAAAAAAGTATGTTTTAAAAAGGGTTTTTAGTCTATATACAAGAAAACTAAAAAAAGTATAGAATCCAATCAAAAAAAAGGGAATTATTAAATAAGCACTTTCGGGTCTTATAGCGTCTTCTCTTTGTAGAGAAAAATTCAATCCTACTTGATAAGATATATATAACAAAACCAAAATCCATAAATTTATATATAAATTTGTGAAAGTTATAAATTTTCTACTAAAATCGAAAAAACTCATACCAACCAAAATAAAAAGAGGGATCATAAAAAAAATTATATTTTTCCATAAAAAACTAGCAAGAAAAATAGATTGCGAAGCAAAATAAGAATAAATAAAAAAAATGATAGTTACATCAAATAAAATCATAATTATATCTCGCCACTTATATTTTTTTTTCTTTTTAACGAGATAATGAAAATAAAAACCAGAAATTAAATAAATAAACAATCCAAAACCAAAAGGTAAAATCTCTTTGAATTTCATTTCAAATGATTCTAAGATAAAAATCAATCCATAAAAAATAATAAAAAAATATCTTATATAGACATAGCTCAATACACTATAATCGGATTTTAAAATGTCTTGTTCTATTTTGGATTTCATATCTTTCCTTTCTCTCTTTAATATCTTTGTAATTTAATTTTTTTTAGAATATAAATTTGTAAATACAAATACAAATTTAAATATACATTTTAAAAAAATACAACTCATTTAACTCGAAAACAGAAAAGAAAATTTGTCCAAAGTTTTAGATTTTCGTAATTGTGATCCCTTCTGCTATAGGTTTGAAAATCTTATCGCTAAGTTTTCGATTGAGGATCCAATAAATCCGTTTTTATAGTTTTTCTATCCTTTTGCGTTTTAGCACTCAGTATACTTTTTGTTTTTCGAAAATTTTGTCTGTTTATTACCAAACATTTGCAAATGTTAAAATCGCTCTTTTCGATCAATCCTAATATGTTGTATTGCATTGAAATTGATTAACAAGCGCTTTTCATTTTAAAATCTTTTTTTGGTTTTTTTGTTGAATTTTATTGTAAGAATTTTATTCTATTGTGTATTCTGCTTTAACAAGTTCTTCGTCTATTGGAGTGATCCAAAAATTTAACTTCTGACAAACTCGAATCATACTTATATTTTCTTTTAAAATAATTCCAATAATTTTTTTTCTATTTTCTTTTTTTCCAATTTGTATAAGTTTACTTAGTAGTTTTGTTCCTAATCCTAAATTTTGGTATTGATCAGAAATTAGGATAGAAAATTCAGAATCCTTATTATAAGGATAATGTACTAATCTAGCTACACCTAATATGTCTGTATTTTCTTTATTTACTACTACTATTGCAATTTCTCTTTCGTAATTGATAAAACAAACTCGAATTAATCTTTCGTGTACTATTCTTTGATTTAGGTCTAAACTCTGGATATATCTTAGATATACGGTTTTTTCGGAAAGCTTATGATGAAATTTTATAATTAAAGGTTCATCTTCTGGTCTTATAGGTCGAATTAAAACTTCTATTTGGTCTTTTAAAGTAATCCATTCCATGTATTGTTTAGGATATGGGCGAATTATAGGTAATTTGATATCCTGAGTGACATTCGGGGAATAGAAAATTAGCTTTGAATCTAAAATTGAAATCAAGTTTTGCTTTTCTAAATTTACAAAAAATAAAATTTCAAAATACTTAAATTTTGGAAATTCAATAACAATATTACTAAACTTAACAAGTAAATTTTCAAACTCTTTTAAGAGTTCTTGCCTTTCCAAAAAAATATGCGAAAGATTGGTCGAAAGTAACATTCTTTTTGCTAATGTAGTATTTAAAGGAGGAAGTTCTACTTCCCTTTGTAAGCATTCTTTATTTGTTGATTCTAAAATAATAATTGGTCCAAATAAAAAATCTCTTTCTAAATAAAGTTTTAGTATAATAAAATTATCCAAGGGATTTACCAAGAATTCTTTTTTTTCATAAGAAAAACCAAAAAACATAAGAAGTTTTAGAGTGTCTTCTTTAGAAACTGAAATCTCTAAATTTTCTTTAAAATTTTCTTCGTAATAGTTCAATAATTTATGAATCTCTAAATAATTTATATCATAATCTTCTATTAAATAAGGAGTTTCGTATAAGCCTTTTAATGAATATCTATAGCTCCACATTAAATTAAAAATTTTTATAGCTGTATCGGGAAATTCAAAAGTAGGTATACCACTACTTCTTAGAATTTTGATTCCTTCTTCTACTCTTTGTCCCCCCATCCAACAAGCTAATACGGGTTTATTTTTAGGAACAAGAGAAATGGCTTTTGCAATTTTTTCTGGATCCACAGTGGCATGAGGAGTTAACATAACTAGTACTCCATCATTATTAGGATCTTTTAAGACAATTTCTAATGAACTTTTGTAATATTCTTCATCCACATCTGCAGGAAGTATTAGAGGATTTTGGATCATATTTAAATTCAAAGTTTTGCGTAATTCTCTTTTTGAATCTTCTGTAAAATCTAAAATCTGACCTTTCATTTTTACATGTTCGTCTATGCTTAAAAGAGCGGGTCCTGCTGCATTAGTTATAATAGAAATCCTATTGGATTGTGGTAAAGGTTGTTCGGATAAAGCTTCTGCAATGTAAAATAACTCTTCGATAGTATCTACTCGAACAATTCCAGTTCTACGAAAAAGTGTATTCAATAAGTCATCTTCGTTGTAATGTCCCATCCTTTGTATAATTAAATTTTGAATGTTTTTGTTTTTTCCTGCTCGAAGTACAATTATAGGTTTGCTTAAAGAAGCTTCTCGTGCAGCTGAAAAAAAAGACGAGGGATTCACTAAAGATTCTAAATATATTAAAATAGTTTTGGTATGAGAGTTGTTTGCAAAATAATCAATTAATTCTCCCAAATTTACATCAAGGGAAGATCCAACAGAAACAAAACTACTAAAACCTATATTCTTTTTATGAAACCAATCCAAAATTGCAGCTCCTAAGGAACCACTTTGAGAAATAAAAGCAATATTTCCGCTTTTTATTTTTGTTTGGATTAAACTTGCATTAAAATTTGTATAAGGAGAAATAATACCAAAAGAATTTGGCCCGATAAGTCGAATTTGGTTTTCTTTTAGAACATTTAAAATTTCTTTTTTAATGGCTTGGTAAACACTGCTATCTTCTCGAAATCCCGTAGACATTAGCAAAATAGCTTTTACTTTTTTTTCTAAACATTCAATTAAACAATTGAATACCTTTGAGTATTTTTCAGTTATAATAACCAGATCAATATCTTCATCGATATCCTTTAAACCGGAATAAGTTTTGATTCCTAAAATACTTTTTTGATTTGGATTTACAGGATAAATGGTTCCTCCAAATGGATTACTAAGTAAATTTAATAAAATAGATTTAGAAATTTTTTCTTCCTTAGCATAAAGAATAGCAACATTCGAAGGAAGAAAAAAAGGATTTAAAGATTGTATATAACCATAGTGAATTATTGATTTTTGATTTTTCATATTCTTATCAAAAAAATTTGCCTTTTTAATTTTGTTAAATTATTATCAATTTTAATTTTATCAATAAAATTCAATATAGAGATGTAAAATTTATTCTTGGTAAGGATTCTATTGTTACAGTTTGATTTAATGATTGACATCTGTTGATCGTTAAATTTATTTATGGGAAATATACCAAGAAAGGAGAGAGTGTATGAGTTTAACAAGAAAAGATTTTTTAAAAATTTTACCAATTTCGTTGGGTTCAATAATCTTAGGAAGCGAATGTAAACCAAACAATCAAAGTAAAAGTGATGGTGGCGATCTTCCTGAAATAAATTGGAAGCTAACTTCCAGTTTTCCTAGAAGTTTGGATACAATTTATGGTGCTGCAGAAGTAATGGCAGAGGCTGTAAAAAAAGCTACGAATGGAAAATTTAATATTCGAGTCTATCCTGCTGGTGAACTTGTCCCCGGTTTACAAGCATTGGATGCCGTACAAAATGGTTCTGTAGAAATGGCGCACACTGCCTCTTATTATTTTACAGGAAAAAACGAAGCTTTAGCTTTCGATACTGGGGTTCCTTTTGGATTGACCGCGAGACAACAAAATGCTTGGCTTTATCACGGAGATGGTTTAAAATTAATGCGAGAAATTTTTAGTGATTTCAATATAATCAATTTTCCTGGAGGCAATACAGGTTGCCAAATGGGGGGTTGGTTTCGAAAAGAAGTGAAACAATTAAATGATTTAAGAGGACTAAAAATGCGAATTCCAGGTTTAGGCGGGAAAGTAATGAGCGCATTAGGAGTCAATGTTCAAGTTCTTGCAGGTGGAGATATCTATCCCGCTTTGGAAAGAGGAACAATAGATGCTACCGAATGGGTAGGTCCATACGATGACGAAAAATTAGGTTTTTATAAAGTGGCAAAGTATTATTATTATCCTGGTTGGTGGGAACCCGGAACAACTTTAACTTTTTATGTAAATAAAAAAGCTTGGGAAAGCCTTCCCGAAAATTATAAATCTATATTGGAAACTGCATGCGCCTATGCAAATATTGATATGACAGCGAAATACGATACAAAAAATCCTGAAGCCTTACAAAGAATGATCAAGCAAGGTGTCCAAATCAAAAAATTCTCCGATGATATTTTAAAAGAAGCTTACCAAAAAGCAAAAGAACTAATGGAAGAATTGGCATCTAAAGATAAAACCTACAAAAAAGTCTATGATTCTTGGAAAAAATTTCGTGGTGAAGAAAATGAATGGTTTCGAACAGCAGAATTGAGTTATTCTAATTTTGGATTTACAATCCAATAATGTTTTGATTTCTTGCTTTAAAGGTTTCGAGTTTTTTATGAATACATTAGAGAAGTTTAAAGCATTTTCGGAAAAAATTGATATATTCACAGAAAAAGTGGGAACATTCAACTATTGGTTGGTGTTGTTTATGACCCTTATTTCTGCCTATAATGCCATTACTCGGTATTTAGGGAAGTACTTAGGGGTTGATCTAAATTCCAATGCTTTGATAGAATTACAGTGGTATATTTTTAGTGTAATTTTTCTTTTAGGTGGTTCTTATGCCTTTAAGCACAATGCCCATGTTAAAATTGATATACTATACAATAAACTATCAGATAAAGGGAAAACCTATATCAACATAGGAGGAACTGTACTTTTTTTAATTCCTTTTTGCAGTTTGGTTATATATGTATCTTTGCCTCCTGTGATCAATTCTTGGAAAATTTTAGAAATATCCCCAGATCCCGGAGGATTGCCAAGATTTCCGTTAAAAACTTTAATCCCTATTTCTTTTTTTATTTTAATGCTTCAGGGTATTTCTTATCTTATAAAGAATGTGATTCATTTAAAAACAAATTACCAAATAACTGAAGAAAAGCCCATCACAGAAAAGGTGCTGTAAATGGATTCTATACTTCCTTTCCTAATGTTTTTAGGATTATTGATTTTTGTATTTAGCGGATATCCAGTTGCTTTTTCTTTAGCAGGCACTGGATTGCTGTTTTCCACTTTTGGTTTGCTATTTGGGTATTTTGATTTTAATTTTTTTAAAACTCTTTCAGAAAGAATTTTTGGTGTAATGTCCAATTATATTCTACTTGCTGTTCCTTTTTTTATTTTCATGGGAACAATATTAGAAAAGTCTAAATTAGCTGAAAATCTATTAACTACAATCGGAATGCTCTTTGGTCCTATTAGAGGTGGTGTTGCGATTGCAGTGGTATTGGTAGGAACCTTACTTGCTGCTGCAACGGGAGTAGTGGGAGCAACAGTTGTTGCAATGGGATTGATTTCTTTACCTGTTATGCTAAAGTATGGATACTCCAAAGAAATTTCTGCAGGAGTAATTTGCGCTTCTGGTACTTTAGGGCAAATTATCCCGCCAAGCGTTGTTTTAATTGTTTTAGGGGATCAATTAGGAGTCTCTGTTGGTGATTTGTTTATTGGTTCTTTGTACCCTGGCTTATTGCTTTCTGGAATGTACATCTTATTTGTTGTTTTTTTATCAATTACAAAACCCAACTTGGTTCCTCCTTTACCTAAGGAAGTACGAAATATACCCCTTTCGGAATTATTAAAAAAAGTGGTTTTTGTTATGCTTCCCCCTTTGGTTTTAATTTTAGTGGTGTTAGGAAGCATATTTGCTGGAGTTGCTACACCAACAGAAGCTGGCGCCTTAGGAGCCGTAGGAGCAATGGTACTTGCTTCATTGAATCGAAATTTAAATCTAAAAAATCTAAAAGAAGCAATGGATGATACTGCAAAACTAACTGTAATGGTAGTATTTTTATTGATTGGTTCAACTATGTTTTCTTTAGTTTTTCGTGGGCTTAATGGAGATTTATGGATCGATAATCTTTTATTAAATTTACCTGGAGGTAAATGGGGGTTTTTAATTCTCATTAATTTAATCATTTTTATCTTAGGTTTTTTTATAGATTTTTTCGAAATTGTTTTTATTGTCATTCCTATGATTGTATCATCTGCTTTAAAATTAGGTATTGATATGATTTGGTTAGGTGTTATGATTGGGATGAATTTACAAACTTCTTTTTTAACTCCCCCTTTTGGTTTTTCTTTGTTTTATTTGAGAGGTATTGCACCTCCAGAATTAACTACACAACATATTTATCGGGGAGCAGTTCCTTTTATAATAATTCAATTATTAGGATTAATTATACTGCTTGTTTTTCCCAAAATAGTTCAATACTAGGAGGTTTTTATGAAAGTAGTTATAGGTGTAGACGGTATGACTTGTAGGCATTGCGAAATGTCAGTAGAAAAAGCAATCATGAATTTAAAAGGAGTCGAAAAAGTCAGTGCAAATCATAAAGAAAAAAAAGTCGAAATAGAATATAGGAATCCTAATTTAACTTTAGAAGACTTTTATAATACAGTCGAAGAAACAGGCTATGTTCCTATAAGAAATTAATTTTATTTTTAATAAAATCTTTAATAATGAAATCTGTTAAGTTAAACAATTCATAAAGTGAATGGTAAGACTTAATTCAAAGTAAGGTTGAGTCAGATAAAGACAAAAATTTTCTAAAAGAGCTTAAAGAAGAAGTGGCTTGGAAAATGTAAAATCTTAATTGTAATTGTAAAAATAAAGCAAAACAGGATTATATAACTGTTTTCATTATACAAGATAAAAAAGAAGCCACCAAGATAAATTTCTTTTATTAAAATCATCGAATATTTTTATTGGATGTATTTATTCTAAGTAAATTTAAGAGGTGTTTATGGTGGTCTGTACAGAGCACAATTATTGTAAAATTTGGAATCAATCAGTTTCTGGAATATTTTATTATATTTGTCGAAATAAAATTGCAATTTATCCTACCAAATTTACCAATTATAAAAAGGATTGCTATTATCTAATTTGGTAATAAAACAGAAATTTTATAAAAAAATAATTGCAACCAGAATTTTTACAAAAGAATTAGAAATATGTTAACAAACGCGTTAAAGGAATTAAAAATTCAACTTCCAGAAGCTCCTAAACCTTTAGCAAGTTACATTCCATCAAAAATTGAAGGGAATTTATTATTTATAAGTGGTCAACTACCTTTAAAAGATGGAAAACTTTTGTCTATCGGACCCCTACAAAACGAAAAAGATATAGAAAGAGGAAGGATTGCAATGGAACAATGCTTTTTGAATTCTTTATCGGCTGCTTCTTCTCTTATCGATATAGATAAAATAAAAGGAGTTTTAAAATTAACAGCTTTTGTAGCATCCGAAGAATCTTTTACATACCAGCATTTAGTTGCAAATGGAGCATCTGACTTAGCTTATAAATTATTTGGAGAAACGGGTAAACATACAAGATCAGCAATTGGAGTAACATCTTTACCCTTAAATGCTTCTGTAGAATTAGAAGTAATTTTTACAATATGAGTTTTTTAGTCTTTTATAAAAAGTGGTTTAGAATTCTACTCTTAGGATGGTGGAAAATAATATATGAAATTTATAAATTTTTAAAAAAATTATTGATCTCATTTCCCATATTTTTATGGACGTTATATATGGTTTCTCTAGTTTTGATTATTTTCGTTATCATTCCTTGGTTTCAATACCAAATACATTTAGATCAAATAGAAATAGAATCGATTCGTTCTAAAAAATGGTATTTATTTATATTACCTGCTATAACTTCTTTTATTATTCCTTTTTTACCTTACCGATCTTTTTATTATTTTATTCAATTGGCAATCAATATAATGACTTTGTTACTTTTTTTATATGGTTTTTTCAATATTAAAATACACATATTAGTTCAAGGAAATTATGAAATTTCTTATGTGTTTTATTTATACTTTATAATTTTGATTCTTCATAGTACATGGATAGTATCTTTAAAAAATTCAGAAAATTTTATTTCTTATCATATTGCAAAATTATGGAACGAGAAGATCAAAAACCTTCATTAAATTATATTCTTCCTTCTAAAGCTTATGAAATTTTTTTTAATCCTTCTTCGTTTGTAAAAGACGAAGATATTATTAAAAATCATAGAATCCTTTCTCAGGTTTATGATGCTATTTATAATTTATATGAAGCTAAAAAACAAATAGAAAATTATCTACCTACTGAAAGCGAAATCTATGAAAATTTAGAATTTAGGAAAAAAAATATAGGAGATAAAATACCACTCCCTTCCAAAGAAGAAGTATTAAAATTAATGCTTGTTTTAGCAACTCATAAACCAGCATTCCTGCTTTTATTGCGAGAATTGAATTTCAACGAAGTCAATAAATTTTATTTTATTTCGAAGGTTGCTATACCCTTTAACAATAACATAAACATTATTCAAAATGGAACATCACAAGTAATCCATAACACTCAAGCTGTATTTCGAAGTCATTATACCGAAATCAATACTACAAATCAGTTAAAACAAAAAATCCAAAATTTCAATCAAATCGAAGAATTGGAATCCCTTTTAGAATATGGTCAAATTTATAGTATTTTTAAAAGAATATATTTTTATAAACAGGATTTTATTAATTTAACTCCTAACGATTTAATGAGAATCAATCTTAACAACCAAAGGATACAGGAAATCTTATTAAAACCCATATTGTATCAATTAGTCCAAGAAAAATTAATTGTTTCTATTAAAAGAAGTCAATATGATTTCTCTCTACCTGATGTTCTCTTAATCAATGATTTATACTCTATTGAGTTAAGGTATACGATGCTATTTGATTTGCTTTTTCATAACAGCATAAAAGATATAATTATTAAGTTTTTGTCTAACCAAGAACAAATTATTTTAAACTCTCATTCGCGAGAAGAACAGATAATTGAACTTTGTAATGTCGCAATAAAAAATAAAGACAAATTGAATAGAGGAATTGTTTTACTTGTTACAGAAATATTAAGTTTAAAGGAGTTTTTAGAAATTAGTAAAAAAAAGGAACAAATAGAACAAGATAAACAAGAATTTAAAGAACTATTGAAAAAATTATCTAAACAAAACGGGTTTTATAGAGCAAAATTTAAAGGTAAAAATTATGTTTCTGAAAGGTTATTAAATTATATCTTGCAAAAAAAAGTACCGAATTTGCTTTTTGCTACCTATCCATTGTTTGATAAAAACTATCCTTACGAAAACTATTACAATGAAATTTACTTACTTTTGAATGATAAAAATTTAATCACTGCTACATTTAAGCAAATCGAAGACTTATTTCGAAAAATTCAAGATATCTATTTAATAAGAATATGGGAACAAATGTTTGATTATCACAATATTTCAGAAGATGAAAAAAATAAGTTGTTTCCTGCCATTATAAGAGAAAATATAAAAGAACTTATCTCTAAATCTTATTTAAATGAACTATCATTTTTTAAAAGAATCCTTGTTAAAATTATAGGAAAAACTGTTGATTCTAAAACATTGCGAAATTTATGGAAACAATACTACAATAAACATAAACTTAAAGTAGAAATCAATAAAAGCGATTTTACAAAAGACTCAATCGAAAAAATAAACAAAGGAGAAAGCAAAGAAAATTATGAACAAGACTTTGTAGAAGATAAGGAATTGTACACAGCATTGTTAGAAAAAATATCTTGGTATTTAGAAAGAGATAAAATTCCTACGGAAGAAATGTTAATTTTTGATTTTTCCCACAAACGAAAGGAGTTAGAAAATTTATTTAAAAAAATTTCTTTAGGATTAAAATCTTATCAACAAATCATAACATTAAAAGTAAAACAACATAATTATTTTTTAAACAAAGAATTTATTGCTAAGAATAAGGAAAATTTAATCAAAAAATATACTGATAAAATTCAAGAAATACGAGGTATCAAAGTAAAAGATAAAATTTTATCTTTAAAAGTAGAAAAAGAAAATGAGGAATTGTACCAAAAAATATTAAATATATTAAAAACTATTTAAATCTTATTGACAAATAAATTTAAATTTTTTATTATAATAAAAAGTGGGGTAAATTAATATTTTATGATTTGATATGATTTTAAAACCGATAATATTTATGGAGGGGGTATGTTAGAACTATTAAATCAATTTCACGTGTATTTAAATTTTTTAAGTTTTGGAAGTATGTTAGCTGCGTCCTTTGCTTTTTTTTTCTTTACTTTTTTAATTACAATTAAAGATAAATCCCCCTATACAGTTGCTTTAGCAAAGACAAGTTTTTATCAAGGTTTTTTTTATATAGGATATTTTATCTCTGCAATGTTTTATCACCCCCTTGCTGCTGAACATAGGCTTCTAACCGTTGGTTTTATTTATCCTGCTCTAATTTACTTTTTACAGTTTGTTTTTTTATTACCTGAAAATACTTGGCCTAAAGTTCAAAAAGCGTTTTTATATGCCCAGTGGATTGTAGGTTTGCTTTTGTTAGGGATTTTCTTTTATATTACACGAAATGCTGATTTTAAATTCCATTTTACAGGCCACTATTGGGATTACGATGCCGAATTTATAAGCAAAATCGTTGCTTATTTTATAATGTTATATATTTTTTTAACACCAATTGTAAGTATAATTAAAATCATACATTATCGAAAAGTTAAAAAGTACAGAAATGCTTTAATTTTATACATGATTACTATGTTAATAGGAACTGTAGCTCCAGGTATCTTAAATACATTAAGTAGAGATGGTGTAGTAGAAAGAGGGATCTTTTTAAATGTTCTTGTAATTTCTGTTGTTACTATGCTTTTTATTTTAAGTGTTTTGTATATAAACATTACCGAAGATAGAACAACTTTTATGGCAAAAATTATAGGAATTACTTTAGTTACTTTTTTACTTTTGATGCAAGGTTTGGCATATATAACCTTAGGAGACAAAGAAAAAGAATATGATTTATTACAGGTAGAATATGTGGAGAAATCTATTGTTGCAAAAGAATTTCATCCTAATTTAGTATATTTATACAAATATGATTTAGATACAAAAGAAGCTGATTACATTTACACAAGGGAAGACTACTTTAAAACAGAAGAGAAAAACAAAGTAGATTTTGATAAGTACATTCATGACTTGGAAAATGTAGCAATATACGAAAAAATCAAAAATTTACCTGCAACAAATTTCAAAAAAAGCCTTCTAACTCTCTTAGAGAAAACCCCGAAATCTTTCGGGGGCTATAAAAAAAATATAGAAAATTTTATTAATCAATATTCAGGAAGTGAATTACAATTAAAAGACGAAATTTTACTTTATTTAGATAAATTAAATCAATTAACTTTTGTTAATTATAACAGAATCTCTTTTTTGCATAATCAAGATTTTAGAAAAGAAATCATACAATATTTAAATAAAGCGAAACCTGAGTTTGCTCCATTTGGTGAGATGATCAAAGAAATGTTAAAAAATACTCAAGAAAATGATGGAAAAGTTTTAAAGAAAAATGTATATGCAATTTTAGCTCCCTTAAAACCTCATAAAGTAAGGATGTACCGTTCGAGTATAGATCATTTTACACATTATATAGCTTTTACTAAGTTTGATAATAAAAAAAATATTATTTATGAGGGTGGTTATAGGTATCTGGATTATAGAATATTTATGCACAAACCTGCAGGGCAACAAACTTTCATTTTTTTAATTATTTTTCTCGTAATTACTGGTTTTTATCCCTTATTTTTTAGGGGAAGTTTAATCCGCCCATTGGATGAATTGTTAAAAGGCGTTAAAAATGTAAATCAAGGAGATCTAACAGTAAAAGTGCCTGTATACGTACAAGATGAGATAGGATATTTATCTACTTCCTTTAATAAAATGGTGGTTTCTATCAAAGAAGCAAAAGATCAATTGCAAGACTATGCAAATAATCTAGAAGAAAAAGTCAAAGAAAGAACAGCAGAATTGAATGCTTCTTTAGAAGAAGTTAGAAGGTTAAAACAACAACAAGATGGAGATTACTATTTAACTTCACTTTTACTGAAGCCTTTAACTGTTAACTTTAATAAATCTAAGCGAGTACCTACAAATTTTTTTGTTAAACAGTACAAGGAATTTGAATTCCGAGGCAAAACCTCAGAAATTGGAGGAGATATCTGTGTTACAGGAACTTTAAGATTAGGAAAGTCTTTAGAAACCGCAAAAAGATATATAGTAGCAATGAATGGTGATGCAATGGGGAAATCTACCCAAGGTGCTGGTGGTGCTTTAGTAATGGGTGTTGTGATGAATTCCATAATTGCACGTTCTGCTCGTCATGACAGAGTCCTTGATATGTCGCCTGAACAATGGTTAACCGATATATACGAAGAAATCCATGGAGTTTTTTCTGCTTTTAATGGAACAATGTGTATTTCTTGCGTTATAGATTTGATAGACGAAGAAACAGGAATGATGTATTACTTTAATGCAGAACACCCATTCCAAATTTTATATAGAAATGGGAAAGCTTCTTTTATAGAAGAAGAATTAACATTGAGAAAATTAGGTTTGGAATCTGAATATCCATTTAAGGTAAATAGTATACAACTAAAAGAAGGCGATATTGTGATTGCGGGTTCAGATGGGCGAGATGATATACAAATAGAAACGGGCGAATCAGGTATTCGAATCATCAACGAAAATGAATTTTTAATTTTAGAAATCGTAGAAGAATCCCAAGGAGATATTAACAAAATCTTAGAAGGAATCAAAAAAAGAGGAAAATTAACCGATGATATTTCTCTTTTAAGTATATCATATGTGCCAACAAAAAGAGAAGCTAAAGAAGAAGAAGATAAAAAATTTGAAGAAGATTCTTTTGTTATTAGAAATCAAGAGAGGGATTCATTAAATTTAGAGAAAAAGGCAATTATAGTGTTGGACGAAGAAAATGTAGAATCTATTTTAGAGGAATCTATTGAAGGGAATTTTAGTGAGTATCTTAAAAAAGGGGACGAATTTTTATATAACCAAAACTATACCGAAGCATTGAACTATTACCAAAAAGCTTATGAATTGAATAAAAATAACAAGGATTTAAATAAAAAATTAGCAGTACTTACATTTAAAATGGAAGATTACGAAAAAGCAGTAGAAGTTTTAGAAAAATACTTACATGAGGATCCATATATTGAAGATTTTTGGCTATACTTATCCATAGCTCATAAAAGAGTAGGAAACTTAGAAAAAGCCTTAGAAACAGTAGAAAAAGCATATGAACTAAATTCTCAAAGAGTTCCTATTTTGTTACAATTGGCTGATGTACATTTTAAGTTAAACCACATTGGTAGGGCAAGTATTTTTCTTGATAAAGTACTTGAGTTGGATCCTTTAAATGAACAAGCAAAAAGACTAAAAAGAAAAATAGAAGAAAAAAAAGAAAAGATAATTTAATAAAATACAACTAAAAATATTGATGAAACTAACTTTTGAAAAAATTTATAAAAAGATCAAACTATTAGAAGCGGAAATTTCTGAACTCCAAAGTTTAAAAAATAAGATTCCAGAAAACAAAGAATACAGCATAGAATTGCATTTGGCTTTCGATAAAGCGATTAACGATTTATTAAATCAGAAAATAGAATTAGAACAATTAGAAATAGAGAATCCCTCTAAAGAAATTTTACAAAATATTTTTTCTGTAGATATTGCAACAGCATCAACGATTCAAATTCTCCCTACCACCTTAATTGTAGAAGAAAAAGATCAAGAAGTATTAGAATTTTTAAGAAAACTTCCAAAAGTAGAATTGCATTTACATATCGAAGCCTGTATTTCTAAAGAAACTATAATTCAGATTTTAAAAGAACATAAAGAAAACTTTAATGAAGAAGAAATAGAAAAGCTTTATAAATTTAAAAATTTAAATGAATTTATAAAACTTTTTTTATTTATTTTAGACTCTATCAAAAAACCAGAGGATTTTACTTTTATTTTTAAAAATCTTCGAAAATACTTAGAAGCGAATAATATAAAATATGCAGAAGTATTTTATGCTCCATCACGATTAATTCAAAATGGATTGGAATTTAAAGAAATTGCACAAGTTTTGGATACTCTTGCAAAAGAATGTTTCTTAGAAGGAGGTCCAGAAGTCAAATTTTTGGTTGATGTTTCGAGAACTTTTGGTCCCGAAAATGCAAGTAAAAACTTGCAAAGATTATTAAAAGCAAAATCGGATAGTCATATCGGAATTGGTCTTGGAGGAGCCGAATTAATGGGACCTGCAAGAGACTTTAAAGATATTTTTGCACAAGCAAGGGCGAATGGTTTGCATTGTGTTGCTCATAGTGGAGAGGATGACGGTCCCTGGTCTATTTGGGATACTGTAAAAATTTTAAAAGCAGAGCGGATCGGCCATGGTACTTCTGCAATACAAGATCCGAATTTGTTAGAATATCTACGAGATAAGCAAATTCCCATTGAAATTTGTCTTACATCAAATTTAATAACAGGTAAATATGTTAGAAGAGCACAAGACCATCCTGTTCGAAGGTATTATGATTTTGGTATTCCTTGTATAATTAACACAGATGATCCCGAAATATTCAATATCGATTTGACTCAAGAATATTATAATTTATACAAATATTTAAATTTTAGTATTACAGAAATTATAGATTTAATACGAATGGGTGTAGAACATTCTTTTTATCCTAAAAAGAATTATATATGGAATGCATTTTCCAAAGAGATCAATGAACTAAGAAAATCATACTTTTTATAAATTTAAAATTTTTCCTTGAGTTATATAGCAATTTAAAGATTGTATAGATTTTAGTTAGAATAAGTGTATATTCATTACTCTAAAATTCCTTTCGTCGAAGGAATCCCTAGTTGATCCTTTTGTATTGCCATTCTTAGTGATTTTCCCAAAGCTTTAAAAATAGATTCGTGTATATGATGTCTATTTTTTCCATAGTGAATCATAACATGTAAATTCATATTAGAATTCATTGCAAATTTTTCTAAAAATTCAAGAGTTAGTTCAGAATCATAAATTCCAAATTTTCCTAATTTTGCTAAATTGGGACCTTTATATTTAAAATAAAATCGCCCACTTAAATCAAGAGCTACTGTGGTTAAGGTTTCATCCATAGGAAGAGTAAAACTACCATAACGAAAAATATCTTTTTTGTCTCCCAAAGCTTCCTTAAACAATCTTCCAAAAAGAATAGCAGTATCTTCTACAGAATGGTGACAATCAATACCTATGTCACCTCTAAGGAATAAGTCTAAATCAATACCACTATGTTTGGAAACATGACTTAGCATATGTTCAAAAAAAGGAATTTCTGTATCGAATTTATAAATTCCTTTGCCATCCAAATTAATTTTTAATTTTATATAAGTTTCTGATGTCTTTCTTTCGGATTGTGCTATTCTCATAGTTTCTAATTGCTTTTAATTTTTTTCTTTTTATGTAAAATCAGTGCTTCGTGTTCTCTTGTCTTCCAAATTTTGCTTCTTATAATTCTTGCTCCTCTTCGAAAAGTAAGAAAACTCCAACTCCACTGTAGAAAAACAATGATTTTATTTCTAAACCCTATTAAATATAAGATATGGATAAATACCCATAGGAACCAGGCAAAAAAACCTTTTAAATGTAGTTTTTTGAATTGTAGAATTGCATTCATTCTTCCAATAGTTGCCATAAATCCTTTATCTAAATATTGAAATGGTTTTCTTTCTAAATTTTGAATTTCTCTTAAGATGTTTTTTGCTGCATGCCTTCCTTGTTGAATTGCAACTGGAGCAATTCCGGGTAGAGGGTTTCCTGTTATGGTATAAGAAAAGTTTGCCATATCGCCTACTACAAATACATTAGGATATCCTTTAATACTTAAATCTGGTTCCACTAAAATTCTACCCGTTTTATCTTTTGGTACATCCAATTTATAAGTTAGAGTGGAAGGTTGCACTCCAGCTGCCCAAATAATTGTTTTTGCTTTAAGGATTTCCTCACCTGCTTTTAAATATCCATTCCCAACTTTTGTTACATAAGTGTTTGTCCAAATGGTTACACCTAATTTTTCTAACTCTCTCGAAGCATATTCTGAAAGTTCAGGTTCAAAAGAAGGCAAGATTCTCTTTCCAGCTTCGATTAATAGTATCCTTGTTCTACCTGGATTTATATTTCTAAAATCTTTACTTAATGTATATCTACTTATTTCTCCAATAGCACCAGCCAATTCTACACCTGTAGGTCCTCCTCCAACAATTACAAAAGTTAACAATTCTTTTTGTTTTTGGGGATCCTTCTCTCTTTCTGCCAATTCGTATGCTAAAAAAATTCTTCTTCTTATTTCTGTTGCTTCTTCTAAGGATTTTAAACCCGGAGCATATTCTTCCCAGTTGTCATGATTAAAATAACTATGTGATGCTCCACAAGCCAAAATTAAATAATCATAATCAAAAATACCAAAATCTGTAATTAATTTTTTATTTTTTAAATACACATCCAAAACATTGCCTAAATAAACTTTGGTATTATTAGAATTAGACAAAATTGAACGGATAGGAACTGCAATATCTGCTGGATTTAATGCTCCTGTTGCTACTTGGTATAATAATGGCTGGAATAAGTGGTGGTTTCTTCTATCAATTAAAATTACTTCTATATTATTTTGATTTCTTAAAGTTTTTGCAGATGTTAAACCGGCAAATCCAGCTCCAACTATAATTACTTTTTTACTTGTTTCCATAAAATACTACTTAAAAATAAAATCATTGCAAACAACATTGCAATAACTAAAATGATAATGAATCCTCGAATTGAATAAAACCAATCAATTTTTTTATATTCATAGATTCCCATTACAATTTTTTTTTGATGATTCTCTTGTAAATAATTAAGGGGATATCTGTTGATTTTTGTATAACCTTTAAAAAAAATTTTATCATGAAAAAGTTGAATAGAACCCAAAGGATCTTTATTAAAGAAATTGGATACTTCTAGTTGATTTTGATAATCAAAGCGTATCCAGATATCTGTAAATATCTTTTTTATTTTTGAATCTTCTAAAATGTTTTCTCCTCTGTAATAGCCTGTAAGATAATCCATATCCATAGGATTTGGATTAGGATTTGGACAATTTATACCTATAATCTCGTAAAGAATTTCTTCGATTTTGTCTCTAATATAATGGATAGAAAATTCGTCATCACTGGATTGAAAAATTCCAAAACCATATCCATTTTCTAAAATAAAAAAATAGCTATTATAGCCTGGAAAAAAACCAAAATTTTCTGCCACATAATATTGATTATCACAAGTTTTTCTATAGAAAAAACCATTTTTATAACCCGATGTAGGAAATTGCTTTACATAAAAGCTATCAAAGATCAAATTTTCTTTATAAAGGATATTGATAATCTCAACATAATCCTTTAGATTTGATATCATACCATAAGAAAAAGGATTGACAATCAATAATTCGGGAATGGATTTAATTTTTTTCCCAGAAAAAGAACCCATAGGGATCTTATGATTTTTAAAAAATTCTGAAGAAAGCTTTCCTTTATAGAAAAAAGATGTTAACTTATGCTTTTTTAAAAATTCATTGAGTCTTTCTTCTTTATGTGGATGATTTATTACATTATACAAAACAAGAAAATTGTTTGTTGTTAAATAAAATTGTTCAAACGGATAAGAACGAATTGAAAAATTTTCTACAATATTGTGGTTGCTTAAGACAACTCCCTCTTTAGATACATCAATTCCACTTGCCATATTGAATAAAGATTCTATAATCAGAATCGTGGCATTATTAGATGGTATTATAGTTAAATCTTTCCTTTTTGTGTTGTATATTTTTATGTTAAAATTACTTTTGGATAAATTTTTTTCAAGCATCTCGAATACATCGTTTTTTTGAATCATGCCTTTCGAATTGTAAAGCTCTTTTATATACCAGTAAGAAATGATGGGATAAGACAATTCTCCAATAAAGTAATTATACAAGTCTTTAGTTATTTTAACTTTTGTTTCTTTAACGGAATATTCAAATTGACGAAACAATGTTTTTTCTGGTCGAAAAATTGCAATTTGTAAAGTAGGGATATTTTTATCTTTCATTATAGATTCGACTAAAGGAACAACAACTTCGAAAATTTCTTTAGAATTTAAAGCTCCTCCAAAAATTATTAAAAGAATAAAAATTTTGATACTATTCATAAAAATCAGAACCTCTTTCTTGTATATAGTCTATGATTTTAGGAATATCCCTATAGGAAATATTTTTCCAATATACGAAATAAGGATTGAGTTTAAAAAATCCATCAGAAATTTTCTCGTACCATTTTTTTATTGAATTTTTTTGGTTAGTCTTCCAGAATAATGGATAGTTATACTTTTGTAATTCATCCCAAAGATCTTGTGCAATTCCTTTACCCCTTGTTTCTATAGACACAGCAAATTTTGAAAGATAATATCCAAATTCTTTTTTTTCTAATAAGATTAAGCTTTTTTGCTCTGAATCCAAAAATACTTCCGTAAAATTTTCTAAAGCTTGATCTTTTACTTTTTTCTGAAAACACTCTTCAATAATGGTTCTAATTTTAAAAAAAAGTTCATCAGAAACTTCTTCTTTTGTATAATGTAAAATTTTGGAAGGTTTGCGAATTAATGTACCCGAACCTTTGATCGTAAACAATTCTTTTAAAAGCATAAATGGAGATGTTATAGAAATATGAAAAGATTCATAAAATTGATAGAGATAGCTTGAAAGTATGTAAATTCCTACATCTTCTTCTAATACAATGTCCAAAGCTTCGGGATTCGATAATTCAATTTTTTTGGAAAACTTGTCTTTAAATCCTAAAGCATTTAGCATATAGAAATGATGATGGTTTTTATCTCGGATAAACCCTTTATTTCTTACAAAATGGATTCTTGTAGGTAAAAATTTATTAAATTTATTTATAAAATCAATCAAAAAACTATTCGAAAAAATTGTTAATATTTTTTTATTATTTTTATTTAGAAATCCTTCTATAGTTTTTGTACTTTCTTCTAAATCAGAAACTATTATTGTTTCGAAAATTTCTTTTTCGGAGAATTTTTTCTGATAGTTTTCTGCATTGGGTCCTGTAATTAGTATGATTGCAAATAATTCTAATCTTGCCAAGATATCCAAAGAAATAAAAAAATGTTCGAAATTTTCCTCTAATGTTTGGTAATCGGGTACAATTACCGCAAAATAATATGCCGTTGTTTTAAATCGTTTTAAATAATATTCAACTTCTTCTGGTCTACCAATACTTTCTAATATCAACTGAACTGTTTTTTTATATAACATTAGCGAGAAAGAAATTCTGGCATAAACCTGATGTCATCAACTTTATATTTATCAAAATACAAATTCCAATAAAAAATTGAAACAGAATTTTTTAAAGCTTGTATGATTTCTATTCTGGTAGGGAAATTATTTTTTACATTTTTAACAGGATGATCATAAAAGAAAAAAATTCTATGGGTTATAATTTTCGTCTGATTTTTTTTAAAATACAAAATATATTTTTTTATTCGTAGGTTTGGATCAATATGCACTAAAATGAAATTTGATGAATTTGGATAGAAAAAATTAGAAAATATAAAAATTTCCTCTTGCTTTTCTATTGTTTGAGGATCCAAAATTGGTTCCAAAAGGATTCCACAAAACAAAAAATAAGGAATAAAATACCATTCTTTTAGGATCTGTTCTTCTATTTTTTTATACATCATATCTCTTTTTTTATCATAAAAATACACTACTTGACTTTTTTGATTGCATAGAACCCTAAAATGAACTTTTTCATATTGTCGAAATTCCCAAAAAACATTATGGCTTTTTTTAATAAAAACAAAATCGTAAATTAACTTTTTTTGGTAAGGTTGAAGTATCTCTAAATTTCCTTCGTAGTATCCATCTATGAACTGATTTTGGTTCTGGATTAATTCGAGATATTTTTGTGCTGATATTTCTTGAGGAGCATATTGTTCAAAAAAACAAAAAAAAAAAAAATAAAAATACCGATTTAATATTATTTTTTTTAATTGACATATTTTTCTATATTTTTACTTTTTAAATTTTCGTTTAATTAGCAACCAAAAAGGAGGAAATTATGAGATGTATGATTAAAAAAATAATCATTTTTTTTATAATTTCTTTACCTACTGTTTCGTATCCAGATGAATTAAGAGTTGTTTTTGGGTTATGGGGAGGAAAATTAGAACTTGAATTACAACAGCGATTTTTTTTAGATCATCTAATCGAAGGAAATCAATTAGGAAAAATTGATCTCAATTGGTCTGGAAAAAAACCATTTACAATTTATCCTTTGGGACTAGAGTATTTAATTTCAAAAGGAAATTATAATATTGTTTTATTTTCTCATTTGAGTTTTACTTTTCCAAATATTCAATACAATAGCATTTTCTTAAATTCGCAAAATATTAGCAAAACTGAATTCCAAAATTTTCGATTGGTAGGTTTGTCAGATGATTCTGGAATTGGATTTCAAATTAAAAAAAATGGAATTCTTTTCTCACCCAAGTTCGGTAGCCAATTTTTTAGACAAACATTCAATTATAATGAATTAACAATTGGGCAAATTTCAAGTATAAGTCTTGGTAAAAATTTTTTTAATGCATATAGTAGTGCATATTATTTAGGATTTGATTTGGAATTGAAGTTAAATAACAATCTTTCTTTCGTAGGAGAATATTCTAATACAGAAGCTTTTCCAATTAAGTCTGGAAAAATGGAATTTATAACTAATACAATTGTTTTTTCTGGAAATTTTACAGAAATACAATCGACTAATAGTACTTCTTCTTATAACGTAAAAAGTGAAAGATATAAATTAGGTTTACTTTTTGATATGGGAGGATTTCAGCATTTTGAATTTGGAATTCGAATCGAAAACCAAAAACATTCTTATCCTTCGTACTTTAATACACCTTTTTCCATTTCTATCAATGGGATTAGATTCGATTTCAATTCTATCTATGATGAGTTAATTACAGACATAATCATTTATCAGCAAGAACAAGAACAAAAAAAAGGATTGGTGTATTTTGCTTTTAAATATCATATTCTTATAAATCAAAAATAAAGTTTAACTTCTGTTTTTGGATCTTTTTATAAATTTCTTTAATTGTATTTTATATATTTTGAATTCGTATATGTCAAATAATCGAATCCAATGAATACAAACCCAAAACAAATTTGTAAATTGAACACCGAATTTTTTAATTGTCATTATTGGATATCTTTTTTAACTGGAAAAAAACTTTTAAAGGAGAAAAGGATGAAATTGATAAAAAAATTACTTCTGATTTACCTTTCTTTAATAGCGATTGGCTTACATTCTAATGAATTAAGGCTGAATATTGGCTTTTGGCCAGGAGAATTGGATCCAGAATTGCAACCTCGATTTTTTTTGGATGATCTAGTAGAAGGAGGAGGAGTAGGAAGAATCAATTTGGACTGGGCAAATAAGACCACTTATACTATCTATCCTTTAGGAATTCAATATTTAGTTCCAGTGAAAAACAACAAATTGGTTTTTGCAGCTAATTTTATAGGATTTTTCCCTGACTATAAATTTAACGGCATTTATTTATCCCCTCTTGCTGTTAGTATCGTTGAATTAAAAAAATTTGGGATTAACGATATAGAAGGAGAAATTGGATACCAAATACAAGCAAATCAAGTAGTTTTAACACCGAAAATTGGTTCTCGATTTCATAAACAAACCTTTGAATATAATGAGCTAACTATTGGAGAAATAATTGGATTTAGTTTTGGAGATAATCTTTTCGATGCTCACGCTTTGGGAACTTACATGGGTGTAGATTTAGCAATAAAGTTACAAAATAATCTTTCATTAGTTGGTGAATATTTAAACACAGCTTTTTTTCCTGGTTTTAGTGGTAGTATGGAATTTAAAACATCTACGATTGCGTTAGCTGGAAATTTTTTTGCTTTAGCAATTACAAATCAATCTTCCTCCTATGATGTAAAAATTGAAAGATTAAAGCTTGGTTTACTTTATGATGTAGATAAAACGAAACATATTGAATTTGGAATCCGTACAGAAACTCAGAAACATTCTTATCCTGGATATTTTAATGTACCTATAATCATCACTAGCACAGGAGGTGCAAATTTAGCTTTAGATACTGTTTTTGAAATTATAACAGACTATATTTTTTGGCGACAAGAGCAAGATCAAAAGAAAGGTTTACTTTACTTTGCATTTCGATACGATATACCAATGTAACAAAGAATAGAGGAAAACCTCTATTCCTCTTTTTAAAAAACTTTCTCAATTTAAATGATTCTAAGTTAAAACATTAAAAATTTAATAATTTAAAAAGTTTCGTACATAGACACGTAGGAGAATTATTATTATGAAAGAAGAATTGGATATAAAGTATGAATCAGCAAAATCAAAATTAATTCTTTTCTTTAAAGGTTTTGCTATGGGATTTGCAGATGTAATTCCTGGAGTTTCAGGTGGAACCATTGCTTTAATTTCTGGAATTTATGAACATTTGATTTATTCCATTTCTTCTGTAAATAGTAAAAGAGTCATTGCTTTTCTTTTATTCTTATTTAATAGAAAAGAGGCTTACAAAAAAGAATTTTTGGAAATCCCTTTTGTATTTTTATTCATATTAGTGGCAGGAATTGCTACTGGTATTTTATCCATGTCAAGAATCATTCCTTTCCTAATGGAAGAATATCCTTTTTATACATATTCTTTTTTTTTCGGATTGGTAGTTTTTTCTATTTCTATTCCCTATAAAAAAATGGAGCATGGTATAAAAGAATATGCTCTATTAACGATTTTTACTGTGATTACCTTTTCCATTATGGGAATAAGTCCATTTAAAAATTATTCCATCTTTTTGAATTTTCAGAACCGAATCCATAATTTATCAATTGATGATTCGGGCAAATTTTATACAAAATTAAAAAAACAAGAATTGGATACAGCCTTTATAGAGATTTTCAAAGATAAAGTTTCTGTTTTTAAAATTCCTATAAAAGAGATAGAGACAAATCAAAATTTAATTCTAAATACCGAAGGGGAAACTCTCTCTTTACAGCTTCAGAATCATCCTTTGAATAGTTTAGAAATTAAAGGAATTGTATCAAAGAAGAATTTTATAGAAAAAGAAACAATAAGGTACATTTGGATTTTTTTTGTCGCTTCCGTTGCTATATGTGCAATGGTTCTACCAGGTATTTCTGGTGCTTACATTTTGGTTTTGTTTGGGGAATACCAAAACATATTAAAAGCATTGCATAATAGAGATATTTTTATAATAGGAATTTTTATGATAGGGGTTGTTGTGGGTCTTTTATCTTTTGTCAGGTTACTCAAATTTTTATTAAATAAATACCATTCTTTGACGATGGCATCTTTAACAGGTTTTTTAGTAGGCAGTTTAAATAAAATCTTTCCCCTAAAATATACTACAGATTTTAGCATCAATCAAGTTATCGCTGGAATTTTGGTTGCTTTTTTGGGAGCCTTTTTATTATACTTTTTAGAAACTTTGTCTAAAAAATTAGGAGATCCAGAACCTCCTATTTAGTATAATTCTTTTTTTTCGAGAAAACCAAAAGAAATTGGATTTGATAAATTATTGTTTTTTTTGATCGTTTATTAAATCTTCGATTTCATCTAAAACTTCTTTTAATTTTGGAAAAGTATCTAATCTTATAGCAATTCCTTTTTTTGTGGGAGACCAGTTCCCTTCCTTATCCTTATAAAAGATTCGAATATTTACTAATTTTTCGCCTTTATATTCATCAATGCTTACTCTGATAATTTCCGATTTATTTTTTTCTATATCTCTTTTGAATTCCATAAAACCCTTTTTGTTTGTTCAATAAAAATGTAAATTACGAAATCTAAAATTACAAAAATTTCAATTGGGTTTTTATAGGACTTTGTAAGATAAAAACTTTTTACTATTTTTGGATTTACTTTTAACATCAGCTAACAAAATAGATAACTTTTCTAATGGAATTTCTCCATTTTTGAAAAATAAAATTCCAGCAGTTATTGCAGGAATTTCAAATTTTTGTTCTATACCATATCTATTTTTTGCAATATAATGAGAATCTTTGCAAGAATCGCTTAATTTTAAATCTTTTAGATTCTTAGCAAACTCTTTTTGTAAATCTAAAACGATTTTTATAATATGAAAAAGATTTTTATTTCTAATTATCAAAATAAAATCATCTCCGCCAATATGTCCAACAAAATAATTATCTTTATAAAAAGTAAATTTTCTTAAATATTGGGCAATCCATAAAATTAATTTATCTCCTGCTTCGAATCCAAAAGTATCATTAAAAGGTTTAAAGTCCTTAATATCTAAATAAACAAGAGAAATCATTCCTAAGTATCCTGAAATTTCTCGTAAGTATTTCGAAATAGATTGATTTCCTGGTAAATTGGATAGAGGATTTTGATCTCTTGCAGTAATTAATTTTTTTTGAAACAAATATCTTAAAATTTCCTCTGGTGAAATCATTCCTTTATATTTTCCCTTTTCTGTTATAATGACTTCACTTAAATTTTTGATTCCAATATCTTCGTTTTTAGATAAAATTTCAATTAAACTATTTATTTCTGTTGCAGATTCTAAAATAAAAGTTTTATGCAAATTGGTTTCTAAAAATTCAGAAAAACTTTTATACTTCCAAAGCTCTAAAGAATATTGATTTAAAAAATGCATCTTTATTTTTTTTTCTTTTAAAAGGCCGACGGGTTCTTTGTACTCGTTTACTACTGGAAAAGATATAAAATTGTGATATTTTCTAATATGTTCCAAAACGTCTTGAATTTTCATAGTAATTTCTAAAGGAGGTACAAATTCAATTTTTAAATAATCTAAAATGGTTTCTTTTTTTTTAATACTATACAAATCTATCAATTCCAGACTATCAAACAATTCTCTAATTTTTTTAAGATGATGATTGTATTCATCAATATAAAAAGGTTCACAAATATAATAACCTTGAGCTAAATCAATTCCTAATTCTAAACATGTTAAGAGTTCTTCGTACGTTTCTATTCCTTCTGCAACGATTTGTCCTCCCAGTAAATGTACAGTTTTTACGATTTGTTCTACAAAAAGCTTTTTCTTCTGATCAGAATGAATATTATAAATAAAAAATTTATCTAATTTTAAAATGTCTGGTTCAGAAATATATATCAATTGTAAACTGGAATAACCTACCCCAAAATCATCAATGGCTATTTTATAACCTTGCTTTTTATAATTTAATATAATCTGAGATAGAGATTCGTAGGATTTAAAAGGCATTCTTTCTGAAATTTCAAAAATTAAGCATGAGTTTGGTAAATTGTATTTTTTTAATATTTTAAGAGTATTTCCTGATTCAAAATCCGGCATTTCTAAAATTCTGTTATCAATATTATAAAAAATCCTTCGCTTTTGGTATTCTGGTATTTGAATGAATAAATTCAACAATTTTTCTCGAAGCAAAATATCAACTTTGTATAAATTCTTTTCTAAAAATGCACTATCAAAAAAATCAAAAATGCTTGTATACCCTGCCTCTTGGTAATTTCGCAATAAAGCTTCAAAACCAAAAATTCTTCTGGATCTAAGATCAATAATGGGTTGGAAAGCAAAAGTTAAAACGTCTACGATTCCTTTAGGCATAGCAATTGTAGTTTAAATTTAAATAAAAATTTAACATGTATATTAAAAAATAACTAAAATCTAATGTCTAAAGTGTCTTTGTCCAGTAAAGATCATAATTAAACCATATTTATTGGCAGTTTGGATTACATCTTTATCTCTCAAAGAACCACCTGGCTGGATGATAGCTTTTGCTCCTGCTTTAGCAGCAACCTCTACACCATCTGGGAATGGAAAAAATGCATCTGAAGCAACATACGAGTTTTGTAATGAAATCCCTTTTCTTACTGCTTTATAGATTGCCAACTCTACAGAGTCTACTCGACTCATTTGTCCTGCACCAATTGCTAAAGTTTTATTGCTATCAGTAAAAATGATTGCATTCGATTTAATATATTTGACTACATTCCAAGCAAATTCTAAAGCATTCAAATCCTCTTCTGTAGGTTTTTTTTCTGTGACAACTTCCCAATATTTTTTATCAATTTGATCAACATCTAAATCTTGGTATAAATACCCATCTAACCCCATTCTCAATTCTTTACTATTTTTTAGTAAGGTTTTAGGATTTTCTAATTGTATAACTCTTAAATTAGATTTTGCAGAAAAAACTTCTAAAGATTCTTTTGTATAAGATCTTGCAATAACACATTCATAAAAGTGTTCCACAATAGTTTTAGCCAATTCTTTGTCTACATTTCCATTAATTGCAATGATTCCTCCAAAAGCGCTGATGGGATCACACTCTCTTGCTTCAATAAATGCTTTTACTAAATCTTTTTCTTCTCTAACAAACGAAGCACCGCATGGATTCAAATGTTTGACAATTACTACACCATAGTTAGGTATAGATAAAGCACATTGCATAGCTGCAGTTAAATCTAAAATATTATTAAAAGATAAATCTTTTCCTTGGTATTGTTTAAATCCATAAGGATTTTTGGGATCTTTTTCATAATCCATAATGGATCTATAAAAACTTGCTTGTTGGTGAGGGTTTTCTCCATATCTTAAATCCATAACTTTTCTAAGAGGTATGGTTAAAGTTTCCGGAAATTCAATTTGTAGTTCTTCGTTGAAATACATTGATATGGAAGCATCGTACGAAGCGGTTAAAGAAAATGCTTTTGCAGCTAATTTTTTGGATGTGTGCTTGCTAATGTATCCTCTTAAGTTTTCTATTTCTAATATTATATCTGAATAGTCATTGGGATCACAAACTACTACAGTATGAAAGTGATTTTTTGCAGCAGAGCGAATCATTGCAGGACCACCAATGTCTATATTTTCTATTATGCTTTCACTAATTTCCTCTTTAGAAAGATCCGAATTTTCGTATTTTAATTTTGTTTGCACAAAAGGATATAGATTAACTACTACCATATCAATTTTAGGTATATTAAAATTTTTTAAAGTATTTACATGTTCGGGAAAATCCATTCGGGCGAGTAGTCCACCATGAATTTTAGGATGTAAAGTTTTTACTCTTCCATCTAAAATTTCTGGAAACTGTGTAATTTCTTCTATCATAATTGAAGAAATATAATTTTCTAATAAATATTTATAAGTTCCTCCTGTAGAAATAATTTCTACGTTGTATTTTTTTAATACTTTTGCTAATTCTACAATGCCTGTTTTATCGGAAACTGAAATTAAAGCTCTTTCTATTCGAATCATACTTTTTCTCCTTACTATTAATATTTGATTTTAACGATTTTTCTTTTAGAGTTAGAAGAAAATAGAATTTCTAACTTTCCTTCGCAAAATAATTCAATTGCTTTTTTATATAATTTATGCTCTTCTTCTAAAATTAAGTCCGACAGTTCTTCTTCTGTGATATTTTCGGGAATTTCCACTGCTTTTTGTAGAATAATAGGACCAGTATCTATCCCTTCGTCAATAAAATGAACTGTACATCCACTTATTTTTACTCCATATTCTAAAGCCTGTCTTTGCGCATGCAATCCCGGAAAAGCAGGAAGCAAAGAAGGATGAATGTTCATAATTCTATCTGGAAAACTTTGAATAAATTCTTTCGGTAGAATTCTCATAAAACCTGCACATAAGATTAAATCTGGTTCAAAACTTTTTGCTTCTTTTAAAAGAATTTGATTGAATAAGTTTTTATCAGAAAAATTTTTATAAGAAATTATTTTTACTGGGATTTGGTAATCTTTTGCATGTTTTTCCGCGCCTGTATTTTCTCTATCTGTAATTAAACCTACAACTTGTGCCTTAGAAATTTCACCTGATTGGATTGCTTTAAGAATTGCTAAAAAATTTGAACCACGACCAGAAGCAAGAACAAGAAGTTTGTACATAGATATGCCAATTTTTTTTATAAAATTGTGAATTAAAGAAAAATTAAAAAATTTATTTGTATTAGGGTTTTTTAAATAATGCTATAAAATCTATTATAAGAAATTGAATTGGTTTGTATTTCCGATTTGAATTTATCAAAAATTTATACTAAAAATAAAAAATGATTCCACTATGGAAAAATAGATAAAACCACCAAAAAGGTATTCTATCTAATTTAAAAATACTTTTCTTTAAAAATTAAAAAATATATTTTAACTTTATGTTAAAATATATTTTTCGTAGGATTTTGTATACTATACCTATTGCATTAGGAGTTTACCTGATTACTTTTGTTTTATTTCATCTGCGAGATCCCATTGCTATTGCAAAAGTCAATTTACCTCAGGCACCACTTCCTGTATTACAAGACTGGGTTAGAGCGAATGGATACCATCTTCCCTATTTTTTAAATTTACCTCATCATGCAAAAGAAATTCGTGCCGATGGAAGAATCCATCCTGAATTTGCAGAAAAAAGTATTTTTTACTCGAGGTTTTTTTTAGGAATTTATGATTTATTGACTTTAAATTTGGGAAAAGACAAAAATCAACGAGATATTCTAAAACAAATAAAAGAACGAATTGGTCCTTCTTTAAGTATAATGCTACCAGCTTTTTTTATTTCTATTTTTATTAGCATTTTTATTTCTTTATTTACACTTATTACAAAAGTATGGTTCGATAAAGCCATTACTTTTTTTTCTGTTCTTTCTATGAGCATTTCTCTTCCCGTTTATTTGTTGTTTGCAGGTTGGATTTTTGGTGAATATATTCGAATTGTCCCCATATATGGAAATCCCTTACCAGCTATAATAGTTGCTGTGGTGGCAAGTATAGGTGGTCAAATTCGATTTTATAAAACAGTTCTAATTGAACAAAAATATTCCATGCATGTAAAAGCAGCGAGGTTAAGGGGAGCATCGGAATGGTATATTTTGGTTTTTCATATTTTAAAAAATGCATCTATACCGATTTTAACTACAATTGTAATGAGCCTTCCTTTTTTGATTACAGGTTCTTTGTTATTAGAGCAATTTTTTGGAATCCCAGGTATGGGTGATATGATGTATATGGCAGTCATTTCTCAGGATTTTCCTGTAATTCGAACCATGGTTTATTTAGGGGCTATTTTATACATGATAGGAAACATTTTAACAGATATTTCGTATGCATTTGCTGATCCTAGAGTTCGCTTAGAATAATAGTTGTTGATTAGAGTTGGAAATTCAAGATATTTTTTTTTCTAATTCTGTGATTTTTTTTTGTAATTCTTTGATTTTTTTAGCATATTCATCCAATTTATTTAAATGAATTTGCAATCTTTGAAATTTTGTTGCTGGGATGGAAGGATATCCCATATAAGTTCCAGATTCCAAAATATCATCTAATACTGCCGTTCTTGCAAGTAAAATTGTATTATCCGTAATTGTTACATGATCCGAAATTCCCACTTGTCCACTACAGATAACTTTTTTTCCTAATTTGCTGGACCCAGCAATACCTACTTGAGCCACTAAAATAGAATTTTCTCCTATTTCGCAATTATGAGCAATATGAACGAAGTTGTCGGTAATCACACCTTGTTTAATAACAGTTTTTTCGTAAGAGGCACGATCAATACAGCAATTGGCTCCAATAACCACATTGTCTTCGATTTCTACTATGCCCAACTGAGGAATTCTATAATGTTGAAATTTTTCATCTTGTGCAAAACCAAAACCTTCTGAACCAATAATAGTTCCGGGGTGAATGATGCAGTTTTTTCCAATTTTGCATCCCCAACCCAAATAAACATTTGGATATAGAATTGTATTTTCTCCTATTTGAGCACCTTCTTCTATTATACAATTTGCCATAATAACAACATTGTCATCAATTTTAACATCAGATTCTATAACCACATTGGGTCCGATGATTACAGTATCAGGAATTTGAACTCCTTTGTAAATTACGGCAGAAGGATGGATCTTTTGCCAATAAGGTCTTCGTAAATTTCTATCCAAATATTGTTGTAAAAATAGCGCTCTAAAAACATCTACGTTTTTTGTTATAAAAAAATTGGTGTTTATATTTTTTTCTATTAAAGTTTTGTATATTTCCTCATTGGTTACGATCACTAAAGGAAAAAATTCTTTGTTTAGATAAGAGATTCCTTTTTTGCTGTTTATAAAAACTAAAGATTCTTTCGTATAGAATTCTATAGGAGCAATTTCGGTTATAATAAAATTTTCTTCTTTGCCTATAATTTCAAAATCAATTTGTTTAGATAATTTTTCTTTTAAATCCAAAGAAGAAATAGGAAAATTTAACTTCATAAATATAGTTTTTTTTAAAACTGATTTAAGTAAATAAAATTTCTGGACTTTATAAAATCATTAAAAAAAATATCTTTTTATTATGATAAATCCTATTGATTTAAGAAAGGGAACCATTATAAAAGTTGATGGAGATCTCTATACTGTAACTTTTTCTCAGTTTGTAAATCCTGGGAAGGGTAGTGCTTTTGTTAGGACTAAATTAAAAAATATAAAAAAGGGAAATGTAATCGAAAGAACTTTTAAATCTTCAGAAAAAATAGAAGATATAGAGTTAGAAAAAAGGACAATGAGCTACCTTTATAAAGAAGGGAATCATTTGGTTATGATGGATCAAAATGATTTTGAACAATTTTCTATACCAATTGCGCTGGTTGATGATATCATTAACTTTATCAAAGAACAAATGCTATTTGATGTTTATTTTTACGAAAACCAACCTGTAAGTGTTTCTCCCCCTAACTTTGTAGAGTTAGAAGTAACTTATGCAGAGGAAGGAATTAAAGGAGATACTGTAGGAACAGCTTGGAAAAAAGTTCAAGTAGAGACTGGTGGAGAAATTTCAGTACCGATTCATATACGACAAGGAGATATTATCAGAATTGACCTTAGGGATTTATCTTTTGTAGAAAGAGTAAATAAATAGGAGACAATCATGAGTATTATTCAAGAAGCAAAAGCTAAGAATAAAAAAATTTTTTTTCAAATGGGAGGACAAGGTTCTCCTTGGTACCGAGAATTAAAAAAAATTTATGATTCCAATGAAATCAAAACTTTCTTTAAAACTTGCTTTGATGTATTCAATGAAATGCGACCCTTAACCGAAGGTGCAATAGCAACTCCTAAAGGACTAAATCCCGAAGAATGGTTAAAAAACGAAAATTCTATTCCTTCTAATGAATATTTATCTACAGCAGGTGTTTCTTTAGTGATGATCCAAATGACTCAATTGGCTTACTATGAACTATTTCGCAATAAATATCCATACTCAGAAATTCAAAATATAGTGGCAGGAGCAACTGGCCATAGCCAAGGATTGATTTCCACAACTTTATTGGGCTTTGGTTTAGAGAATCAAGAATATTATAACGCTTTAAGATTTTATATGAAGTACATCATTTATTTGGCTTTAAGAGCTCAAGAAGTCTTTCCCTATATCGAACCAAATAAAGAAGAACTCCAACTTTCCGAAGAATTAAACTTAAAAGATCCTTCTCCCATGGTGGTCGTTTTAGGAAGTGATCATAAGACAATTTCCGAATTGGTTAATCAATTTAATCAAAAATACCAAGAAGAAAAACCCATTTACATTGGTCTTTATAATACACCGAATAATAGAGTTTTGTCTTCTTACCGCAAATCTTTGTTGCTTTTCTATAAAGAAAATATGCACTTTATAGAAGAGAATAAAATCAAATACATATTTTTAAAAACAACTTGCCCCTTCCATAGCCCTTATATGGATCCTTCTGTACCAAAAGTCTTAGAAGATATAAAAAAAGAAAATTTTCCTTATAATACAAAAGATTTTAAATTTCCTATTTATACTTTTTCTAATGGACAAGACTATAGAACAAGTGAGGATTTGTTGCCTACAATGACCAAAGATTTACTTGTGAACACCCTTCACTGGGATTTAGCATTAAGATCGTTAACTCAACTGGATGTTAGTTATATTATTGATTTTGGACCTGGTAAAACTAGCCAAAGATTATCCGAAGAGACTTTACAAAGCCTTAGTTTTTCCATTCCTATTTTATGTATGGCGAATCCCAAAGAAGCAAATGAGATTCTTTAAAAAATGAATTTATGTATTTTTCTAGGCTCTCGGATGGGCACCAATCCCATTTTTGGTAGAAAAATAGGGGAATTCTGTGAGGAAATTTCTAAAAGAAAAGGAAGAATTGTTTATGGTGGGGGTAGTTTAGGTTTGATGGAATTGTTGGCAAAAACTGCCAATTTTTATAAAATTCCTGTGATTGGAGTTATTCCTTCTTTTATGGTAGAAAAAGAACTTCTTTATAAAAACTTAGATAAAACGATTATTGTCCAATCTTTGGCAGAAAGAAAAGAAAAAATGATTGAAATTTCCGATGCCTTTTTGGTTTTTCCGGGTGGTATAGGAACTATGGATGAATTCTTTGAAGTTTTTTCTTACAAACAATTGGGTTTACATTCAAAACCTGTTGGTGTGTTGAATATAGCTGATTATTATCAACATCTAAAAAAACTTTTGTTAGAAATGGTAAAATCAGGTTTTTTAAACAAGGAAGATTATGATTTTTTATTATTTGATAGTTCCATTCCTTTACTTTTGGATAAAATTTTTGAAATGATAAAAAAGTAATTGATTTTTATATAAATTTGGTAAAACTCTTTTTAAAAAATTTTAAATTTAAATCCATTAAAAATTAAAAAATAGTAGAAGAAAAATAAAGCTTAATTATAATATATTATTAGAATAGTTCTTGTTTTGGGGGTTATAAAATGGAGTTTTCATCTTGTAAGCTAAAAGCGTTGGTTTTAACTAAAGATTTTGAAATTATTAAAATAGTATCGTACCTTTTATCTACAAGAAATATTGTTACTTATTCTTCTTCGAATGTGGAAGAACTTAATAACGAATATTGTTTAATTATTGTGGGAAGTGACATAGATACCCATTTGGTTGTGGAAAGACTTAGAAAAATAAAAGGTATACTACCCAATGTAATTTTTTTAGAAAATGGAAATTACAATTTCTTTAATACTCCTTATCTACCTTGTAAGTGTAAAAGAGTACTTCTTCCAATGGGCATTTTGAATTTAGAACAGCATATAGATGAAGTTTTAAATCTTCACTATAGCTAATTTCTAAATACTAAAGTAAAATTCAATAAAAATTATCTAATAAATTGTTTGACAAAAAACCAACGGTTTGTTCTAAATTTAGAAAAGAGTTAAAAAATACCTATGGAAATTATTAATACTCAAAGAAAATTAGAATGGTTTTTAGATTTTAATAAAACTTCTTCTATAGTAGAAAAACATTTGCTCAATCAATACCTTTACATAAAATCCTTAGAAAATCCACCAAAAATAAAAATTATAGAAAAAAATCCCAACCAAACTTTCAAAATAGAATCTGAAATCCTTTTGGAATTGGACCAAGAAATTCTATGTTATAAGGTACTTGGAAGGTATTTAGAACTCTATATAAAAATTTTAACCTATGGAGAAAAAAAAGGTACCTACAATGTAAAAATTGAAAAAATAGGGGTTTCTTTAATTGAAAGAGATTCTTTAAGGATTCCTATTCTAAATAACGAAGTTTATTTGACGAATTTTTTAGTTAGTAAACATTTAATCGATCCCAAAACCCGAATCATTCCAACAACAATAAAAATTGGATTTTCAGAATTAGAAAATAAAATCAAACCTTTATACGATTATGTAAAGATAGATACATTCGAAAATTTTGATCTTATTTTAGATAAAATCCAAAAAACAGGTAAATTTATTTTTATTAAAGATACATATGATTCTTCTTCATTTGATTTTTTTAACGAAGATTGTTTAAATTTAAAAGAAATATTGAAAGAAAATATCAACCAAAAAATCCACGAATACAGAAAAAATCAAATTAAAAGCGAAATTATAGCTCCTTTGTTATATTTATCCCATGATAGAAATTTATTTCCTATAGGCTATATTCGAATCTATAATAAAAATAAATCTTTAGATTTAGAAGAGATTGATAAAATTCGAAAGTGGAACCAAGAACTGATCGATAGAATGCAACAACTCAATACAACTTATATACAAGAAAAAGAACAGATTTTAAATATTTCTAAAAATGGTTTTCGTGCAAGAATTAAAAATGTCAATTTAATTAATTACTTAGTGAAGCAATCTGGTTTTTATTGCGACATTGTTTTTCGAGAAGAAAAACCTATCCCGATCTTTGCGGAATTTAAATCTGCATTTCGACATAAAGATGGCAAACTAGATATTGGAGCAAAAATTGTTGAATTTAAAAAAGAAAAAGATAGAGAAAATTATTTAAGCAATATAGATATACTTGAAAAAAAATATCAAATACTAAAACTAAAAAAGGTATGAAGTTAAAATTTTTTATTTTTATCGTAATTTTAAATTCATTATACCCCCAAGATGTAAATTATTTAATCTTTTTTGAAAAATTTATAGATACAGCAAAGTATAGTTTAAAAGAAAATTACGGAAAAGGTTGCCAATTTAAAACGAAACAAACTCAAAATTTTCACGAAGCAAAACAATTTTTAAAAACCCTCTACCTTTCTCATTTTCCTTATACTTTTTATTGCAATTGTAAAATAATTTTAGATTTTACCACTAATAAGATTGTTCCCAACACAAAAGAATGTGGATACCAACCAAAATCAAAATCAACGGTCTGGATGGTAAATTGGGAGCATGTTGTGCCAGCATCAAGATTTGGTAAAATGCTTTCTTGTTGGACCGAAAAATTATGCAAAAAAAATAATAAAAGTTATAAAGGTAGAAAATGTTGTAATGAAATAGATCCATGTTTTAATATAATGGAAGGTGATGCCCATAACTTAGTTCCTACTATATATGAATTAAACCACGATAGAAGAGATTATTCATACGGCATATTAGAAGGCGAAAAAAGAGAATACGGAAATTGTGATTTTGAAGTGGAATCTTCTCTAAAAATTACGGAACCAAAAGAAAATATAAGGGGAGACATAGCTAGGATTTATTTATATATGTCTTGGTTTTACAAAATTCCATTAACCGAAGAAGAAAAAAAATGGATAGAAGAATGGAACACCAAAGATCCACCAAATGAAGAAGAAAAGAAATTAAATGCTTTAAAGGCTAAATACAATGGAAACGAGAATCCCTTTGTAACTTATTACAAACTACAATCTATAAATTGATTTTCTATGATATCTTTAAAAAATAATTTGATTTCTATCCAAGTTCTTGAGGATTGTGGTTTTACTATAAGTAAAATCCTTTACAAAGATATAGATATTTTATATTTTCCTTTTAATAATGAAATTTATAAAAAAAATAAAGAATTAGCAGGCATTCCTTTGTTATATCCTTTTGCCAATCGGCTATATTACAATAGCTTTTTATTAGAAGGCAAAAAAGTCAATCTGAATTTTCCCAATATTTTTAGAGACGAAAAGCAATTCCCCATACACGGTTTGTTATTAAAATCAAATCATTGGAAAATTATACAAAGAAAAAAAGACTATGTAAAAGCGCAATTTCTCTTTTCTGAAAATTGGCTAAATTATTTTCCATTTGAGCATACTCTTGAATATTCAATAGAGTTAAAAGAAAATCAAATTGAATTAAAAATCGAAATAAAAGATTTAAAAGAGCCTCTACCAATTTCATTTGGATTCCATCCCTACTTTTTAATAAATCAACCAAAAGAAAATACAGCTATATTTCTACCTGCTAAAAAATGGCTTCTAAAAAATGATCAAATGTTTCCTATAAAAGAAGAACCAATAATCGATTTTTTTAAAAAAAATAATATTTTATTTGAAGAATTACAAGAAGGTTATAAAATTAATTTAGATAAGAACTATTCTTGGGATGATAGTTTTTTAGATTTTTATATTGTGGATGGAGGTACTAAGTTTGAAATCTTTCAAAAAAAATATATCGTTAGCCTGTATTTTGACTCTCAATTCTCGGTAAGTCAGATCTATTCTCCAAAGGATCAAAATTTCATTTGTATCGAACCTATGACTTGTAAAACAAATGCTTTTTGCGAAAATCAATATTTTTGCATTTCCAATCCAACAACTTTTTTATTTATTATAAAAATAATTGGTTGATCAAATACTTTATTTCTTATATTTAGAAGAAAAAATGGTTTTCTTTCAAAGAATTATTAAAAACATATTTTTAAATCCCTTTATAGGTGCGGGAGAAGTTCTTTATTTACTTTTGCGTGTTACCCTTAGTTTGCCTCATCTTGTTTTTAAAATTCAACAAACTTTGAACATAATGTATATTTCTGGATATAAATCTTTATTTGTTGTAAGTATTGTTGCCATTTTTACGGGGATGATCGTTAGCTTGCAGAGTGGATTGGCTTTAAAAGATTTTGGACAGGAAGAATTAATAGGACAGCTTCTTGTTGTTACTTTAACTAGAGAAATGGCACCTTTTATGACTGCTTTAATCCTCTCTGCTTCTGTTGGCTCTTCTATTGCTGCTGAAATCGGAACTATGAAAGTTTCTGAAGAAATAGATGCTTTAGAAGTTATGTCTATTGATCCTATTCGGTTTTTGGTTTTGCCAAGAGTTGTAGGTTTTACAATCATGATTCCCGTACTATCGAATTATGCTTCTTTACTGGGAACCATTGGAGGTAGCATTGTAGCAAAAACTCAATTAGGAGTAGAATACGAAACATTTTATCAAATGGCTTTGGAAATTTTGAGAAGTAAAACAGGTTTAAAAGATATATGGATAGGAAATTTAAAAGCTTTTATCTTTGGAATTATAATCTCTTCTATTTCTTGTCAGCAAGGACTAAATGCAACTGAAGGTGCTATAGGAGTAGGTAGGGCAGTTCGTCAATCAGTAGTAATATCGTATTTATTTATTATTATGTTTGGATATTTTATAAGTGCAATTTTTTATAGATAAATATGAAAAAATTAGTTCTAATTCAATACAGTTTGATGGGTATTATTTTTTGGATTATCCTTTTATTAGTGGCACTTTTTACGATAATGGTACCTGCTCAGAAAGATATTCAATTACCTTATTATCTACCAGTAATTTTAAAAGATGCCCAAGGAATTTATCGAGGAACAAGAGTACACATATTAGGAGTTGATCAAGGCTTTGTAAAATATTTAGACTATTATCCAATCGATAAAGAAAGAAATATAATTTTTATAAGTGATTGTGAAGATCTCTGTAAAGAAAAGATTGATAAACAAATCATTTTGGCAGTTTTGAATATAAGAAAGCAAATAAATTTTTATGAAAATTATCAAATTTATACTCGTTACGAAAGGTTGATTGGAGAAAAAATCATAGAAATCAATCCAGGTAGTAAAGTTACGATAAAAGATCAAAAAAAATCTATACACAAAGAGCTAAAGAACTTGTATTTGGATTCTCGAGATGTCCTATTGATTTTATCGGGTAGTCCTTTTTCTCTAAATTTAAAAGAAATATTGATTTCGTCAAATTATGCAGATCCTCTAACTATAATAGCAGAAGTTATATTTGAAAATCGAAAACCTTTCTATAAAATTTTTAAAAATTTATCAGAGACTACAGGAAAAATAAATAACGGTACAGGAACAGTGAGTTTATTATTAAATAATAATCAGATTTTATTAGAATTGGATAAAACTTTATTAGAATCAATTTTACTTGTACGAGAGCTTAGAGATGGTTTAGAATCAGTGCGAGAAAATAATATACTTTTAAAGACTGGAAGTGGTCTTTTAAATATTATAAAATAAAAAAAGAGTTATGAAAGAAATTATCATTGAATTAAATGATCTGCATAAATCTTTTGGTTCTCGACCGATTCTACGTGGAATCAATTTGGAAATTTATCGAGGAGAAATACTTGTAATTTTAGGCGGTTCTGGCACAGGTAAATCTGTAACCATTCGGCATATTATTGGATTATTAAAACCAGACAAAGGAGATGTAAAAGTTTTTGGTGAGTCTGTAGTTTATTGTAGCAAAAAAAAACTAGAGGAAATAAGATTGAGAATGGGAGTGCTTTTTCAGAGTGGTGCTCTTATTAATTGGATGACAGTTTATGATAATGTAAGCTTACCTTTAAAAGAACATAGAATGAAACCACAGCATGAGATTGATAAAATAGTAACAGAAAAATTGGAATGGTTAGGATTGCTTCCTGCGAAAAACTTATTTCCTGATAGCATTTCTGGTGGGATGAAAAAAAGAGTTGGCATAGCTAGAGCGTTAACTACAAATCCAGAGATATTGCTTTATGATGAACCAACTTCTGGTTTAGATCCTGTTATGAGTCAAGTAATCAATGAATTGATAAGAAAACTCCAAAAAGAATTAAATGTAACTCAGATTGTGGTTACTCATGATATGAATTCGGCTTACTATATTGCGGACAGAATTGCTTTTTTCTATAAAGGAAAGGTTGAATTTGTAGGAACACCAACCGAAATACAAAATTCTCCAAACCCCTATGTCCAGCAATTTATCCATGGAAAAACTGAAGGACCGTTAGAAATTGATGCAGGCGATCCCACAAGAAAAAGAAGATAATTTTCTTAGATTTTTAAATAAACAAGAATCATTTGGATATAGAGTATATAGTATTTGACTTAAATAAGTATTAGCTAAAATTGACTTTAGGCTTCTCTTTATGGAAGAAAACAAAAAACAAAAAAAATTTTATAAAGTATTATTTTATAATCAAGGAAAAATATACGAAATATTTGCGAAAAATGTAATGCAGAGCAATTTGTTTGGTTTTTTAGAAATAGAAGATTTAATTTTTGGAGAAAAATCCAATCTTCTTGTTGATCCAAATGAAGATTCAATAAAAAAAGAGTTTGAACATACAAAAAGATTGTATATACCTATTCATTCTATCATCAGAGTAGAAGAAATAGATAAAGACACCCAACTCAAGCCCAGAGTTATTTCTTTAAAAGAAAATTCAAACTCCAAAAGTACTCCCCTAATCTATACTCCGCCTGATCCATTTAGGTACTAAGCAGTTTCTTTATCTTTTAAACTATTGCTCCTATAGAAGAATTTAGGTTTTTCCTCGTTTTTAATTACCCCTGAATGTATGATGATTTTTTCTATGTTTTTTTGTGAAGGCACATGGAACATCAAATCTAACATTGCTTTTTCTACAATACTTCTTAAACCTCGCGCTCCAGTTTTTCGTTTGATAGCTTTTTGTGCAATTTCTTCGATAGCTTCTTCTTCGAAAATTAATTCTACATCTTCCATTTCGAAGATTTTCTTGTATTGTTTATATATGGAATTTTTTGGTTCTGTAAAAATTCGTTTTAATGTAGCAATATCAAGCTCATCTAAGGTAGCAACTACAGGAAGTCTTCCAATAAATTCTGGTATAAGTCCAAATTTGATTAAATCATCTGGTTCTACATATTTTAGCAATTCAGACTTTGACATTTTTTTTGTATCCAATGACTGGTATTCTCTACCAAAGCCAATGGATTTGGATCCTAATCTTTTTGCAATTATATCCTCTAAACCAACAAATGCTCCACCACAAATAAATAAAATATTTTTTGTATCGATTTGAATAAAATCTTGATGAGGATGTTTTCTTCCTCCTTGTGGTGGCACATTTGCTATGGTTCCTTCTATGATTTTTAATAATGCTTGTTGTACTCCTTCTCCAGAAACATCTCTTGTTATGGATGGATTTTCTGATTTGCGAGATATTTTGTCTACTTCGTCAATATATACAATTCCTTTTTCTGCAAGCTTTATATCGTTGTTTGCATTTTGAATTAACCTTAATAAAATATTTTCTACATCTTCCCCTACATAGCCTGCTTCTGTTAAAGAAGTTGCATCTGCAATTGCAAAAGGAACTTTTAAAAATCTTGCTAAGGTCTGTGCAAGTAATGTTTTCCCAGAACCAGTGGGACCTATTAATAATATGTTGGATTTATCCAATTCAACATCATTTTTATTTTTTGGATGATAAATTCTCTTATAATGATTGTATACAGCAACAGAAAGTATTTTTTTTGCTTCTTCTTGGCCTATTACATATTCGTCCAAAACTTTTTTTATTTCCGGTGGTGTTGGTAAGTCTTTAGTAGGATTTGAAGTTGAATCATTGCTTCCTATATCTTCACTCAATATTTCGTTACATAATTCTATGCATTCATCGCAAATATAAACACCGGGACCTGCTACCAATTTTTTTACTTGTTCTTGTTCCTTACCACAAAACGAACAATGAAGAGATTCTTTTCTTTTCTTTTTGGAATCCATTCTAACTCCTTTTACATTTTATGCAGATTTAATTTTTTCTAATTTGACTTTATTCACTTCTATTACATTATCAATTATCCCATACTCTTTAGCTTGTTGTGCTGTCATATAGAATAATCTATCAGTATCTTTTTCGATTCGTTCAATTGGATTTCCCGTATGTAGTGAATATATCTGATTCAACTTATCTTTAATTTCCAATATTTCTCTAGCTTGGAGTTCTATATCTTTTGATTGGCCACTTACTCCTCCCAAAGGTTGGTGCATAACAATTCGTGCATTAGGTAGGGCAGATCGTTTTCCTTTAGTACCTGCTGAAAGTAATAGGGAGCTTATGTTCGAAGCCTGACCAACACAAATGGTTCTTATATCAGATTTGATGTATTGCATCGTATCGTAAATTGCCAATCCAGATGTAATATATCCACCAGGTGAATTTATGTAAATATAGATATCTGAATCAGAATCTTCAGCATCTAAAAATAACAATTGAGCTATTATAATATTACTATAATAGTCGTCAATGGGATAACCTAAAAATATGATTCTATCTTTCAGCAACCTTGAATAAATATCATATTGTCTTTCTCCCCGAGGAGTTTGCTCTATTACATAAGGTATAGACATATAAATCTCCTTTTTTTGCTAATATAAGTATAAATTAATAAAAACTTAAAAAGTGTCAATGCTATAAAGAAATTAGCCCCTTCTGGTATAATTCTCTTGTGGAAACCTTATCTTTCTTTTCTATTTCGGCATTTTTGAATAAAAAATCCTTCAGTTTTTCTCTTAAGAGAACAAATTCAAGATCATCTTTAACATTTTTTTGAGCCAATAAATAATCAAACTCTTCTTTTTGGATATTTGGATATCTTTCTCGAATTGCTTTCTCGATTTCTTCGTTAGAAACTTGTATATTCTCATTTTTAGCAATTTCTTTAATAATCATAAATTCTTTAACCTGAAAAATTGCCATATCTCTTACTGTTTTCTCCACTTCTTCTTTTTGTTGGCCTAAAAGAAATGCAATATCTTCAATCGAGGAATTCAAGGGTAAAGAAAATCTTCTTATAATGTCTTGCATAATATTTTTAATTACATCTTTTACAAATACTTCGGGAACTTCTAAATTGGTTTCGTTAATATAATTTTTAAAAGATTCATCAAATGCTTTGTTCTCTAAATATTTTTGCGATTCTTGTTTTAAAGTATTTTTAATATAATTTTTTAAAGATTCTAAATTTTCGTAATTAAGCATTTGTGCAAACTCATCATTAATTTCTGGAATTACTTTTTGTTTGATCCCTAAAATATTGACTTTTACATCAATTTCTTTATTGTATGCTTTTTTTAATTCTTTAATGTTTTTTTCTAATTTTGTTTTAAACTCAAATTCATCATTTAGTTTTTTATTTAGTAGGTTTTCTTTTAAATTGTTGAATAAAAAATCCTTTTCTAAATCGTATTGAATTTCTTCCAAATTGTATAATTCCTTTTTATTATAAAAAATTTTTAAATTTAATATAACAACATCTTTATCTTCTATTATATTTTTTGATTCATCCTTATTTTCTTTTGGAACAAGTTCATAATTTTTTTCTGCTACTTTTTTCAAAATTTCTTCTATTATGGACTCATCTTCAATTAATTCATTCACATAAATTTTCATTTTAGTATATTTTGGTAGCTTAACTTCTGGATAGTATTCATAGCTTGCTTTAAATTTTATATCCCCTTCTTCGTCGAATTTTTCTATATCAAAATGAGGAAGACTAATGGGTGGAGGGTTCAAATCTTTTAATACTGAATTATAAGTATTTGTGATCAAAATCCTAATCGCATCTTCTAATACATTACTTTTACTAAAATTTTTTTTGATAATTTCTACAGGTGCTTTTCCCACTCTAAATCCTGGTATTTTGATTTTTTTAGCATAATTTATATATGCTTCGTCTATATATTTTTCTAATTCCTCTTTGCCGACTTTAAAGTGGACTTCTGCTGTTACAGAATTTTTTTTTACAACATTATATTCCATTTAACATTCCTAAAATTGAAGCATTGTGCGTATTATAAGGATATTTTTTTTTTATTGTTTGCTATGGCAAGATTTTAATTTTAAAAGTTTTCTGAAATATTAAAATTAGTCAGTAACTTCTAAAATTAAATCATCTCTATTGATCACTTCTGATAAATTATAAATCTTATTGTTTTGCATTTTATTTTCTAAATATTTTTTTAAGTTTTTATGAGATAAGTTTATAATTCCTCTTCCTAAAATCTCATTTTTTAAATTTTTTATTTCTACCACATCTCCAATTGTAAATTTTCCTTCTATTTCTTTTATTCCATTGATTAATAGAGAAGATCCTTTTTTTAAAAGTGCAATTTCAGCACCTTCATCTATATACACTGCTCCTTTCGTTCTAGAAAATAAAAGCCATCGTTTTCGAGCTTTTAAAAATTTTTTTTCTTTAGAGTAAATAAAGGTTCCTACATCTTCTTGATTGAAAAATTTTTCTATTATATTTTCTTCTTTACCAGGCAAAATTGCCACATCTACTCCTGCTTTAAGGCACAAACTTCCTACTCTAATTTTAGAATACATACCACCACTACCATACCCCTCAGGACCCTTTGCGTAACTAAAGATTTGTTTATCTATTTTATTTAGGGTAGAAATTCTTTCGCCATTGATTAAAAAACCATCAACAGAAGTAAGAAGAATCAGCAATTGACAATTTAATAATGCGGAAACTGCTGCACTTAAAAAATCGTTATCTCCGAATTTGAGTTCATCTGTAGAGACTGTGTCATTTTCGTTGATGATAGGAATGATGTTTAATTTTATCAACTCTTGAATCGTATGACCAACATTTAAGTAAGTCTCTCGATCTCTAAAATCTTTCGCTGTGATTAAAATTTGTGCAATCTCCAATTGGTTCATTCTGAAAATTTTCCTATAAAAATTCATTAATTCAATTTGACCAATAGAAGCAAAGGCTTGCTTGTGTACAAGTGAAGGATCCAATGGAATCTGATCTTTTGGAATAGCGTTATTCAATCTTTTCTTTCCAAAAGCTACAGCTCCACTACTAACAAGAATTACATCTTTATGATTATTTTTTAGAAATAAAATACCGCGAACTAAATTTTGGATATTTTCTGTACAAATTTGATTTGTTGTAGGATCTACTATAAGATTTGAACCTATTTTAATTACGATTCTTTTGATTTCGTTCCATTTAGTCTTTAGAATTTCTCTACTCATTATGATTTATACTTTTTTCAGGTTTAATTTTTCTGCACAGCTGGGAAAAGAAATTAATTTTAATAACATATTTACTAAAATATCTAACCCAAACTTTTCTTTGGCGGATATAAATAAAATAGGAATTTCTAAAATGTTTGATTGAAAATCCTTTACTTTTTCGATAAAATTTGAATAGACAAATTTTTGCAATTCTTTATCAAATTTTATCAAATCAATTTTATTGAAAACTATAATACTTTTTCTTTTCGTAAGTTCACTAGAATATTGATTCAACTCCATTTGTAATACTTTATAATCTTCACTTGGTTCTAAAGAATTGATATCAAGTATATAAACAATTGTTTGGACCTTTTCAATATGTTTAAGAAAAGAAATTCCTAATCCAGAACCTCTACTTGCCCCTTCGATGATTCCTGGAATGTCTGCTAAAAGCAATCTTCTTACTGTTATAAAATCAGAGTGTATTAGAATTCCTAAATTAGGACTTAATGTGGTAAAAGGGTAATCAGCGATTTTAGGATGCGAATTGGTAAGGGACATAAGTAAGGTGGATTTTCCTGCATTCGGTAAACCAATAAAACCTATATCTGCAATAATTTTTAGATTTAGAAGGATTTTTTTCTTTTCTCCAAGCTGTCCAGGCTGAGCGTATAAGGGAGTTTGATGGGAAGCACTAGCAAAATGATAATTCCCTAACCCCCCCTTACCTCCTTTTGCAATTAAAACTTTTTTTTCTGGATAATCCAATTCATCGATTAAGGAGTTTGATTCAATATCTATTATGTGTGTTCCTACAGGTATAGAAATGATTAAATCTTTACCATCTTTTCCTTTTTGCTTATTGCTTCTTCCGGGCTTTCCGTCTTCTGCCTTGAAATAAGAATTCGCTAAAAATTGATTCAAACTATTCAAAGAAGGATCTGCTAAAAAATATACATCCCCCCCCTTGCCACCATCTCCACCATCAGGTCCACCTTTAGGGATAAATTTTTCTCTATGAAAGCTTACACAACCTGAACCACCTTTTCCAGCTTCTATTGTTATTTCTATTTCGTCAACAAAACTCACATCACAAATATTATAGAGGGTATACAGAAACTTTTTGTTTTAATCGACTGATATGTTCAAATTTTACCTTTCCATCGATTAAAGCAAATAGAGTATGATCTTTACCCATTCCAACGTTTTTTCCTGGATGAACTTTGGTTCCTCTCTGCCTTATAATAATGTTTCCAGCTTTGACATATTCTCCACCAAATTTTTTAACTCCCAATCTTTTGGATATACTGTCTCTACCATTTTTTGTTGAACCACCACCTTTTTTGTGTGCCATAAATTTCTCCTAATTCGATTTTATAATTTCAAAGTTTATCACATTTTTATATTGTATACTAATCTGATAAAACATTTTGATAATTGGTGCTAAAAATTTTTCTATAAAATCAATATTTTCTTTTTTGTCTTCATTTATTTCCATAAAAAAATAACCAGATTTTACTATTATGGATACTCTAAAATGATTATAAATTTCCTTAAAAGTTAAATTCAACAGATCTACCAATGCAGATACTATTGAACATTCAATACTATATTCTTCTTTTAAAGGGGCATGACCCTTAATTCTAATTGATTTTATAAAATTATTTTTATTTGTTTCAATATAGATAAAAATCAAAGAATTATATCCAAAACTTTTATCTTTTGTAAATTTTGTCTATGCCCCCACCTTTTGGAGTAACCAGTCTTTCTTTTGTATTTAAAACCTCGGATTTTTGGTCCTCTAAAGCTTTCTAAAACTAATAATTTTACTTTCGCTCCTTGTACATAAGGAGTTCCCACTTTGGAATTATTCCCATTGTTTATGAATAAAACTGTTTCAATTTCTAATTCTGAACCTGGTTCTTTACCTGTTAACTCACTAACAAAAACAATATCTTTTTGAATTTTATGTTGTTTTCCTTTTAATTCTATGATTGCAAACATGGCTTTACCTCAAAATAGATTTAATATCCAATAATTTTATAAACTGAATCATTGCAAGAAAAATTAAATTTTAAGATAGAACTTTTTTATATGCATTAATTTTTTTATAAAATATTTTTTTTAAGAAATAACGATTTCAATAGTTCAATATATAAGATTTCTACAATATGAACAAGACAAAAAAGTAGAACTTTTAGATAAAATAAACGATTAAAAATAATTTCTTAACTTGGTTAGGATTCAGAAAATTCTATATATATTATTATGATCATCTAAAAATATTAAATTTTTCTAT